>CAVOKQ010000019.1:0-140668 GCA_963696545.1 uncultured Gammaproteobacteria bacterium | reverse complement strand
ACGGAGGCGCCAGGTTCGAGTTCACGCTGCCCGTCGCGGTGCCGGAGCCATGACCCAGGCAATGCACCTGATCCTGATCATCGAAGACGAGCCGGGCATCCGCAAGGTCTTGCGCGTCCTGCTTGAGGCGGAGAATTATCGGGTCGTGGAGGCAGGCACCGCAGAACGAGGCGAGATCGAGGTACGGGCTCACAAGCCCGACCTGCTGCTAGTCGATCTTGGATTGCCAGACGAGGACGGCCTGACGCTGATTCGGCATGTCCGCGCCTGGTCGCCCGTGCCGGTGGTCGTGCTGTCAGCCCGCACGATGGAGTCCCAGAAGATTGCGGCGTTGGACGCAGGCGCCGACGACTACGTGACCAAGCCGTTCAGCGCGGCCGAACTGCTGGCACGCGTGCGCGCCGGGCTGCGCCGGACACCGCGTGGCTCGGGTGCCCTGCCGCTGCTGTCACTCGGCGAGAAGCGCATCGACCTGACCCGTCGTGTCACGAGCGGACCGGGCGTCACGGTCCACCTGACTCCGCTGGAGTACCGGGTCCTCGACTGCCTCGCGCGCCAGTCCGGGATGATCGTGACGGCGCGACAGTTGCTGCGCGAGGTTTGGGGTCCGGACCGAGTCGGAGACACCGGCGCGCTGCGTGTGTGCATCAAGGGGCTGCGAGACAAACTCGAACCGGACCCGCGGCGCCCGCAGTTCCTCGTGACTGAAGCCGGCATCGGCTATCGGCTGAGAACAAGTGATCCGGATGAAAATTGATGTGCGCGCGCCGATATCCTCGCCCCAATTTCCGACAAGTGGAGCGAGGTCGATACTCGCGAACGTCTGCTGTGGGAGCGGCGCGCAAACGACTGCTCCTGGCCGACTGTTCCTGTACCGGAGTGTCCGCAATCCCGCAGTCGGTCGCAACGCCCCAAATCCCGTTCCCGAAAGCGGACCTCGTATCGGAAGAATCGACCCGAAGCGGACTTCGACGACGGGTCAGCGTCGCTTAGCGCCGTCGAATCGCAACGCCTCGACGAGCAGGGAAAACGCCGGGGTCGGCTGCCTTCGACTCGGATAGTAAAGATGGTATCCCGCGAACTGCGGACACCAGTCGGCGAGGACACGCACGAGCTGCCCCCCCTCGATGGCTGACTGTGCCTGGTCCTCCATGACGAAGGCGAGCCCGAACCCGTCCAGCGCGGCGCGCAGCACCATGCGCATGTCGTTGAAGATCAGCGATCCCTCAACCCTGACATTGATCTCGCGGCGATCCTTTTCGAACTCCCAGGCATAGAGCCCACCGAGCGTCGACTGTCGGAGGTTGATGCAAATGTGGCCGGTCAGGTCTTGCGGCCGCTTTGGCTTCGAGCGCCCGTCGAAGTACGACGGCGCCCCGACGACCGCCATGCGCAGGTCGGGCCCGATTCGAACGGCAACCATGTCGCGGGCGAGGTGCTCGCCGAGGCGTACGCCCGCATCGAATCGCTGCGCCACGATGTCTGTCAGGGCCGAATCGAGGGACAGTTCGACGTGAACGTCGGGGTACTTCGGCAGGAACTGTTTGAGTGCCGGCCACAGGATCGTCGATGCCGCATGCCCGCTCGTGTTGATGCGGATGGTTCCGGCTGGCTTGTCGCGCAGTTCATCCAACGACGCGAGTTCTGATTCGATCTGCTCAAACGCGGGGCGCAGGGCGCCGAGCAGTCGCTGACCGGCCTCCGTAGGGGAAACGTTTCGAGTCGTTCGGGTCAGCAGTCGCAGCCCGAGACGCGCCTCGAGTCGGCGGATGGTATGGCTCAACGCGGACTGCGACGTACCGAGACGCGCTGCAGCGCGGGTGAAGCTTCCCGCCTCTGCGACGGCGGACAAGGCTAGGAGATCACCCAGTTCTTCGCGGCGCATTGATGAATCTCCGATATAGGTTCATGCAGATTACACCGTCTACTGGCGTGACCGAAACCGGCCTATCGTTCCACGCATACCGCAGCCCCCATTGGGTCTGCGCGATTCGAGTAGTGAGGAGGACGGGATGGCAACGAACGCACGGGCGCGCAGGAACCACGAGCAACTGTTCCCCGGACATGTTTCGACGCTCGCGCGTACGGACCCGGAGTTGATAGACGTGTTCGACAACTTCGCCTTCGGCGAGGCACTCGAAGTGACGCGCCTCGACGTGGTCACGCGTCTCATGGCACAGCTCGCGGCGATGAGCGCGGTGCACGCAGTGGGCGAGTTCCGAGTGATGCTGCGTGCCGCGCTGACCGCCGGCGTCACACCCAGCGCCGCAAAGGAAGTCGTGTATCAGGCCGTGCCCTATGTCGGCATGGCGCGGGTGTTCGACTTCCTCCACGTCACGAATGTCGTCCTGACGGAGCGAGGCGTCGCGTTGCCGCTGCCGCCCCAGTCCAGGAGCACGCCCGAGACGCGGGCGGCCGTCGGGCTCGAAGTGCAGCGAACCGTGATTGGCCAGGCGGCACTCGACCAGCTGCACGCATCGACGCCCGCCGATCAGCGCCACCTTCTGCGCTTCCTGACGGGCAATTGCTTTGGCGATCACGTGTCACGCGGTGAGATCGACATCCAGACACGCGAGCTGCTGACCTTCAGCATGCTGGTCGCGCTCGGTGGCTGCGAGTCGCAGGTGAAGGCGCACGTGCTCGCGAACGTCCGCGTCGGCAACGACCGCGCACGCCTGATCGATGTGCTGACTCAGCTGCTGCCGTACATCGGCTACCCAACTGCCTTGAACGGCCTGCGTGTGGTGAACGAGGCCACACAGGCAGCTGACGAGCGCTCGTCGAGCGCCGATGCCACGCCAACAGGAGAACAGGATGCAGACACGCCAACTCGGTAAAGCCGGCCTCGAGGTCTCCGCGCTCGGTCTCGGCTGCATGAGCATGAGCTTCGGGCTCGGCCCGCCCGGCGACAAGCGCGAGATGGCCTCCGTCATCGCCCGCGCGGTGGAACTCGGAATCACGTTCTTCGACACGGCCGAGATCTACGGGCCGTACACGAACGAGGAACTCCTCGGTGAGGCGCTCGCACCGCACCGCAGCCGTGTGTCGATCGCGACGAAGTTCGGGTTCAGCATCGTCGATGGCAAGCAGAGCGGCCTCGACAGCCGGCCCGAGCACATCCGCGAGGTCGTTGACGCCTCGCTGGCTCGCCTGAAGATGGGCACGATCGACCTGCTCTACCAGCATCGGGTCGACCCGAACGTCCCGATCGAGGACGTCGCGGGCACCGTGCGCGACCTCATCAACGAGGGCAAAGTGCGCCATTTCGGACTGTCGGAGGCCGGCGCCCAGACGATCCGACGCGCGCATGCGGTGCAGCCCGTCACGGCGCTGCAGAGCGAGTACTCGCTGTGGTGGCGCGAGCCCGAGGTGGAAATTCTCCCAACGCTCGAAGAGCTCGGCATCGGCTTCGTGCCGTTCAGCCCGCTAGGCAAGGGATTCCTGACAGGCAAGATTGACGAGACCACCCAGTTCGACGGTTCCGACTTCCGCAACATAGTGCCGCGGTTCTCGGTGGAGGCCCGCAAGGCCAACAAGGCGCTGGTCGATTTGCTCGGGGAAATCGCCACGCGCAAGGGGATCACCCCCGCTCAACTCGCACTGGCCTGGCTGCTCGCGCAGAAGCCGTGGATCGTGCCGATCCCGGGCACAACGAAGCGGCATCGCCTGGAGGAGAACGTGGGCGCCGCCTCCGTTGATCTCTCCACGGAGGACCTGCGGGAAATCGACGACGCATCGTCGCGCATCACTGTCCAGGGGGCCCGTTACCCCGAGCAGCTTCAGCAGCTCGTCGGCCGTTGATCCATCGAACGCTTCAATCACACAGACCAGAGGCCGACCATGCGTGCCACGCTCATGTACCGCGCCGGCGACGTTCGAGTCGAGAACGTGCCGGACCCGACCATCGAACAGCCGACCGATGCGCTGGTGCGCATCACTCAAGCGTGCATCTGCGGCAGCGACCTGTGGCCGTACAAGCTGCTGGAGCCGCTGGAACAGGCCCGGCCGATGGGTCACGAAGCCATCGGCGTCGTGGAGGCCGTAGGTTCCGACGTGCGAACGGTCAAGCGCGGTGACTTCGTGATCATGCCGTTCGCGTTCTCGGACGGGACTTGCGAGTTCTGCCACGAGGGCCTGCAGACCGCCTGCTCCCACGGCGGCTTCTTCGGGGTCGGGCAGGTCGGCGGAGCGCAGGCGGAAGCGGTGCGCGTGCCCCTCGCCGACGGAACGCTCTACGTCGTGCCTGGTCCCGCGGACGAGGCGCTGATACCCGGTCTTCTGACGCTCTCTGACGTGATGGGCACCGGCCACCACGCTGCCGTCGTTGCTCGCGTAGCGTCGGGCAAGACGGCTGCAGTGATCGGTGACGGCGCCGTGGGTCTGTGCGGCGTCATCGCAGCCAGGCGCCTTGGCGCCGAGCAGATCATCCTGCTCGGCCGCCATCCCGACCGGATCACGCTCGCGAAAGCGTTTGGCGCGACGGATATCGTCAGCGAACGCGGCGAAGCGGCCGTCGAGCGCGTTCGCGCGCTGACTGGCGGCAAGGGCGTGCACTCTGTGCTCGAGTGCGTCGGATCCGAGGATGCGATGACGACGTCGGTGGGTATCGCGCGGGCCGGCGGTGCCGTCGGTCGCGTCGGTGTTCCGCACTATGCGGCCACCCCCCTCTCGCAACAGGCTTTCTATCGCAACGTCGCGGTCGGTGGCGGGCCGGCTCCCGTCCGTGCCTACATCGACGACCTGCTGCCCGACATTTTGGAGGGCCGCATCGAGCCCGGTCGTGTCTTCGACAGCTCGGTAAGCCTCGAACAGGTACCTGCGGGTTACGTGGCGATGGATCGACGCAAGTCGATCAAGGTCATGGTCAAGCCGTGACCGCGACGGCGATCACCATGCCGAACGTCCTGATCCTGGGCGCGAACGGGCAGCTCGCCCGCAACACGACGCGGTTCTTTCTCGACCGCACGGATTGCCGGCTGACGCTGTTCTTGCGCCGTTCGAACCGACTGCGCAACCCGGAGTTGTCACGAGCCCGCGTCGTTGAAGGGGATGTCACCGATCGGACAGCGCTCGAGGCGGCCATGGCCGGCCAGGACGTCGTCTACGCGAACCTCGCCGGCGACATGGCCCGGCAGGCGCAGACCATCGTCGATGCGATGCGGGCGACGGGCCTGAGGCGGCTCATCTTCGTGAGTTCGATGGGGATCTACGGGGAAGTGCCGGAGCAGAAGTATTCGAAGGTGCTCGATCCGTATCGCGATTCGGCCGCCATCATCGAGGCGTCAGGCCTCGAGTACACAGTCCTTCGCCCCGGCTGGTTCACGAGCGATCCAAAAATCGATTATCGGTTGACGCGCAAGGGCGAGGCGTTTCGCGGGCACGATGTGTCGCTCAACAGCCTGTCGGACTTGATCGTGCAGCTTGCAACCACGCCGGGCATGGAAGTCCGCCAAAGCCTCGGCATCAGCGATGAGTGAAGTCGACTCGGAGGTCGAGATATGAATGCGGAAGTCACGGTTGTCATCGGGGCAGGGTCGATCGGACAGGCCATCGCTCGGCGCGTCAGCGCCGGTCGGCACGTTGTCCTTGCAGACCTGCGCGAGGAAAACGCGCAGGCTGCGGCAAAGGTGCTCGGTGATGCGGGATTCGACGTGAGCACGATCCACGTGGACGTGTCCTCGCGCGACTCCGTACGGTCGCTCGCCGAGCACGCTCGCACGCACGGGTCCATCGCCCGAATCATTCATGCCGCGGGTGTATCGCCGACGCAGGCCTCACCCGCGACGATCCTGAAGGTGGACCTGTATGGCACCGCACTGGTGCTCGAGGAGTTCGGCAACGTCGTAGCCCGCGGTGGGTCCGGGATCGTCATTGCGTCGCAGTCGGGACATCGACTACCCGCACTGACGTCCGAGCAGAATCGCGCGCTTGCGACGACGCCAACTGAAGAGATCCTGGGCTTGGCGATGCTGGCGCCCGGCACCGTCACCGACCCTCTTCACGCCTACCAGATCTCAAAACGCGGTAACGCGTTGCGCGTTATGGCCGAGGCGGTTCGCTGGGGCAAGCGCGGAGCGCGAGTGAATACCATCAGTCCAGGAATCATCATGACACCGCTCGCCCGGGAAGAATTGGGCGGTCCGCGCGGCGCGGGCTACCGCCGCATGATCGAGTTGTGCCCGGCGGGTCGTGCCGGCACACCCGACGAAGTCGGCAACCTGGCGGCGCTGCTGATGGGGCCCGAGGGCACGTTCATCACGGGCAGCGACTTCCTCATGGATGGAGGCGTGACCGCCTCGTACTGGTACGGCGAGTTGGCTCTCGCCTGACGACTTCGCGCTTGGCCCGCCCTCCGCGGTGGCGCAGTGCGTTCGCCTCGATAAAGGTCCGCTTGTGGCCGGTTGTTCCTGTACCGGAGTGTCCGTAATCCCGCGATCTCTCGCAACGCCCAGGATTCCGACCCCGACAGCGGACGCTGTAGGGGATAGATCGACCCTGAGCGGTCGCTCGTCACCGTCCGCTATCAGCCGGGCGCGTGGGCACCGGTCAATTGAGCGGATAGCTCAGTGAACCGGCGAAAGATCGAGCGGTGCGTCCTTCGGACGGGCGGCGAGCTCGGCGCGCTGCCGCAGTGCCCCGCAAAAACTCGGTCACGCCGACGCGGACGCCGGCAGACATTCGTGATGCGAGCCACCCGACACCGATTCGACGCGCACCCCAAGGCGCGCGCGGATTGCCCCACACTACGAATTCGCCACCCACACCCTCCGCAAGCACCAGCCCCATCAGTTCGGCAACTGATACTCCTCGTAGATGTAGAAGATGCCCGCATTCGGCCGCAAGCGCAGCTGGCAGCCCGGACCCGAAGCGACGAGTTCGGTCGCGGATGTCTGCTGCAGCGGACCCGCGATCGCGGCTGCGGCCGACTTGCGCGAGGCCAGCATTGCTTCGTATTCGGGGCCGGTATAAGCGTGGTTCACGATCGTCACGGCAACCAGGCGGCCGGCGGGTCCGGGGGCATCGAATTCGTAGTTGACCGCGGCGACGTGGGTGCCGACGTCCTGGTAATCCCCATACAACGCACTTATCACGGCGCCGAGACGGCCACTGCGGACGGGCGGCAGCGAACCGGACGGCAGCGAACCGTCACGCGCCTGGATGTCGCGCCCGACGCTCGCGACGGTATCGACACCGAGCTGGACCCCAGCGACCACGCAGTTTGCGCTGGCAGGCTTGGCAGCCGTTCGTGCGTTGCCCGGCCCGGTCGTCCCGTTCGCCGCGGCCTTGGTTGCGGGTGCAGCCGTCGGCTGCGCCCCTACGCGCACCAATGCGCAGGATCCATCAATACCAAGCAAGATGCGATCTGGGCCTACGATTTTGAAGGGCATTGGTTTCAAGTTGTCTGGTATGACCCAAATAACTTGATTTCCGCCGCTGCGGTACGCAATGGGCCCTCCAGGTCGGGAGCCGTCGAGTGCCCTGCTCGTGTAGGTTGAAGGCGCAAAAGTAACGCCGTTCCCGAAGTTCTCGACGCAGCGCGAAGGCATCAACTTGTCGGGATTCGACTGCAACGTCTCCCAGAGCTCGCGGACCATGTCGTCACCGTTCCTCGCCTTGAGCCCGAGCATTCCGAGCTGGCCGCCGTCTTCCTGGCTCCAGCTGCCCAGCAGCCCGTTGCGCTCGTCCGGAAGCGGCGGTAAGCGCAGCAGCTTTTGACGGAGATCCCCTTCCGCTACCACCGCTGCGGTGTACTTGGCGTCCCCCTCCTTGAGTTCGTCAAGCCGACTCCGATCTTCGTAGGAGAGTCCGCCGCTGTTCGGGAGATTGAGCAGGTCACGATCACTGCATGAGTTCCCACAAGAGGAGTCCTGGGCCGCAACCGGTGTAGCCACGGCCAACAGCATCAGCACGGCTCCACACGACATGAGGCGATTCAGCATGGTGGGTTCCTCCGGTCGAAAGGTCGCCAAGCGGGCGAACGACCCGCCGACCCGCAAACCCAGTCGATGGTTTCGGTCCACTGCCGCCTCCACCACGCTCGTTGCCTGTCTCCGATCACAACAGCCGCCGCGCTGGCTGCAGGCAGCGTGACGAAACTTTACTGAACGATTCTTGTTATTGAGGCTGTATACGCCGATTGACCAGGGAGGCAACCCCAGCGGGCTGGGCCAAGCTCGCTGCATTGCAATAGTTTGGGCAGCCGGTACGTGGTCCAATGCGTGGCGGTGCTACGAATGCGCAAACCTGTGTACGTGACCGTCCCGCCGCACATCGAACATGCTCAAAGATCGAACGACTGCTCAGGGCGGCGATGCCATGCGGCCGGTTATGGCCGATTTTACGCATACGCGAAGGGCTGCATTCCATTGCCGCCGCGAAACCACCCCGAACCTGCGCCCGATTGCGGACCTTGCAGGCCCGCGTTCGACCCAGGGCCGACATTCCGTGGCAGCGCAATAAGGCGTCAGGCAATGACACGACACCGGTCAGTGACCCTCAGCAACGACCGGGAAATGACCCTTGCTACCGACACCGGAGTAGTCTAGGTCCGGCCGTGCGGGTGAGGGGGGCAGAGTTCGCTATGAATGCTGAAGTGCTGTTCCAGGCCATCGAAGCGGCGGCGGTGGTCGTCGGTGTGGCGTTTGCCGTCTACGAGACGCGGAGGTATCGCCGGGAACGAAATCGCGAAGCCGCGATGGAATTGCTCCACGCGTTTCAGACGCCGGAGTTCGCGAAAGCTCTCGTGCTCGTCTACCGGTTGCCTGCTGGTTTGTCGAAACAGCAGATCGAGAGCAGTCTTGGCGAGGACCTCCATCTCGTATATGCAATGACAACGACTTGGGAAAGCATTGGCGTGCTGGTTTTTCGAGGCGAAGTCAGCATTGACCTGGTGGATGATTTCTTCAGCGGTCCGATCGTTGTGTCCTGGCGCAAGCTCCAGAGTTATTTCTTCGATGAGCGCAGGGAGACTGGCAGGGAAACTGTCGGGGAGTGGTTTCAGTGGCTGGCGGAGCGGTTTGCGGAGCGCGAAAGCGCAACTCCCCCAGTGCCCGCCCACGTCCAGTATCGGGATTGGCGGCCTCGCTGAGATCCGGCCCCGCGCCCGGTTTCCCGTGTCGGGCGAGCGTCCGCTCGTGGCCGCTTCTCCCCGTTCCGGGATGTCCGCTCTCCCATGCGGATTCAACCGATCGACGCAACGCATTGGTCAAAGCGTTCTGCCGGTGTCTCGAAGCCGAGCGTTTGCCGGGGGCGTTCGTTCAGCCGTCGAGCGATGGCATTGAGCTTGCTCTGACTAATATCCGACAGATCCATGCCCTTAGGGAAGTACTGACGCAGCAGACGGTTGGTGTTCTCGTTGGAGCCGCGCTGCCACGGCTGCTGCGGATCGCAGAAGTACACCTGGATGTCGGTTGCCAGCGAGAAGCGCCGATGGTCCGCCATCTCCTTGCCGCGATCCCAGGTCAGCGACTTGTAGAGTTCCCTCGGCAGCTTGTGAGCCTGTTTGATCAGCGCACCGACCACAGTCTCGGTGTCCTTGCCGGGCGCCTTCACCAGCATGAGGTAGCGGGTTTGGCGCTCCACCAGCGTGGCGATCTGGCTGTTGTGGCTGCCGAAGAACAGATCGCCTTCCCAGTGGCCGGGCAACGCCCGGTCCTCGGCTTCGGCCGGCCGCTCGCGGATCGACACCGTCTCGGTGATCCGGCCGTGGTTAGGGGTCTTCTGCGTGTGGTGGCGCGAGCGGCGCATCCCGCGGGTGCGTCGCAGATGCTGCAACAGCTCTTTCTTCAGGGCTCCGCGGGCCTGGATGAACAGCGTGCGGTAGATGGTCTCGTGGGACACCTGGCGGGTCTCGTCCTGCGGGTACGTGCGCTTGAGCCACCCGGCCACCTGATGCGGCGACCACTCGAGCCGCAGCTTCTCGGCCACGGTGCGTGCCAGCGCACGGTTCTGTGCCAGTTTACAGCGCTTCGGCCGCTGCGCCCGATCCCAGGCTGCCTGCTCAGCAGTGCTCGCTCGATACGCCGGTCGACCGCCGTTGCGGCGGATCTCGCGACTCACCGTGCTCGGTGCGCGTCGTAGTAACCGAGCGATCGATCGCACCGACTGTCCCGCCATCACACCGCGGGAGATCTCTTCGCGCTCGGCCAACTCCAAGGAACGAGCCGAGCGGGTTCGCGGCTGCGGCCGGATGCCACCAGCCCTCGCCAATATGCCTCTGACGGATCCGTGGTGACGATCGAACAGCTGGGCAATCGCATGCAGCGACTCACCCTCCCGCCAGCGCTCCCACATCAAGGCCTTCTCTGTCTCGGTGTAGAAAGTCCTCGTCCGGTACTTCATTTGCGACACCCTCCGCTCTACGATCAGAGTCTAGGTGTTGCATCGACCGGTTGAATCCACACACGATACCGGGCAACCAGGCCCTGCTCCCGAAAGCAGGCGTCGTAGGCGAAAGAACAAGCCGAGGCGGACACTCTGGCACGCCTCCGAAGCGCAGCCAGATCAAGCGCTGGGCGATGCACCTGCGACTGATCGAGCCATGACGATATCTCGCTGCGGGTCGGTGCCTAATGGGAAGACTTTATCACCGACCTCGACGAACCCGAACTTCCTGTAGAACGCAATCGCTCTCGGGTTTCGCTCCCACACGCCAAGCCAGACCACGTCTGACCGACGGTCTCTCATTACATCAATGCAGGCATTCATCAGTTCGCGCGCAGCACCGTTCCCGTGGCAATCGCTGACGACGTACAGCCTCTGAATCTCACCCGGAGCTTTGGCCGCAACGCAGCCTGGTGCGTCACCCCAGCGAAGCTGTGCGAACCCAACCAGCCTATCTTCCCGCTCGCACAGCAATGTGACCATGTTCGGGTCGGAGATTTCTTCCGCCTGGATAGCCTCGCTGTAACTGGTTCGACAGTGGAGAGCCATGTTTTCGGGCGTATTCACGCTGTCAAAGGCTTCCCTGAACGTCTGTTCCGCGAGCAGCGACAGTTGCTGCGCATCGTGGCGACTGGCTCTTCGTATGGTGGAAAACCGGACCTCTGCGACCACTTGGTAACCCTTGTCCTGGGAAGGGCCGCATCCTGCCAATCGCTTCTGCGCCTTCGCAATAGTCCGACGCGCGAAAGCCGACGCAAGACCAAGAAAAGGCCGGCGGTCGCTTACGCGGACCGCCGGCCGGTTTGTCGATCAGGAATCGTACGTCCGTGTCGTCAGGTCAGCGGCCACCATCCGTCCGGATCAGCATCACGCGACGGTTCAGCTGCCGGCCTTCGTCGGTCTCGTTCGTCGCAACCGGGTCGGCCTCGCCGCGGCCGATCGCCTGCAGCCGTGACGGATCCACGCCGCGCGATGTCAGGTAGTCGTACACGGCCTTGGCGCGACGGTCGGAGAGCCCGAGGTTGTACTGGTCGGTGCCGACCGAATCCGTGTAACCGACGATCTGCGCCGTGGACGTCGGGATGTCGTTCATGAACTTCACGACGCGCTCGAGCTCGGTGATCGACTCCGGGCGCAGTTCCGCGCGGTCGAAGTCGAAGTACACCGCCAGCCGCGAGACGAGGCTGCAGCCGTACTTGTCCACGCTATCGCCAGCCGGCGTGTTCGGGCACTTGTCGTCGACGTCGCACACGCCGTCGCCATCGGAGTCGGCGCACTTCTCGGGCGCAGGGGCAGCAACCGGCGCTGCCGCAACCGGCGCCGCGACCGGCGCGGCCGGCTCGACGTAGTGCGACTTACGGCCGCCAAAACGGTAGCCGATCATCGCGCTGGCAAGCACTGGATTCAGTTCGAGGTGACCGTAGTCCTTCTGGCTGCCGTCCGCCTTCACTTCGGTGTTGACGTAGATCCAGCGCAGGTCGAGCGTGCCGAACCAGTGCTTGGTGAACATGAAGTCGATGCCGGCCGCCGCGGCCGGGCCGACCGAGCCGCCGAGGTGCAGGTCGCTCGGGTCCTCGTTGAAGAACTCGGTGAAGTTGATGCCGGCACCGAGGTACGGCCGCCAGCGGCCGTCCGGGTTGAAGTAGTAGAGCGCGCTGAACGTTGGCGGCAGCAGGTCCGCACTCGCGTCGCCGACGCCCTGCACGGTGATGTCATGCTGGAACGGACCGGACCCGAGGAATTCGAGCGCCCAGTGCTCGTCGAACATGTAGCCGATCGTGAACACGCCGCTCCAGGCATCGTCCACGTCGACGCCGACCTTGCCGGCGCCGAAATCGACCTTGCCCGGGTTGCCCTTCGGCATCAGGTAGGCCGGGCCCGCCTTTACGATCCACGGATTCTGGTCCGCCTGGGCCGCGAACGTCGCGAGGACGCCTGCCGCAAGCAGTGCGAGAAACGCTGATTTCTTCATCATGACTCCCTGCCGCGCTCCGGCGCAGCGCAGCGCTGCGCGCCTGCGGAGTCGCCCGCATGCCCGGAGTGTACGGCGAGGGCCCCGCCCGTCGCTACGGATCAAACCGCAGTCGGTGGCCAGCTTTGCGGACTGGTCCGCAAAACCAGCGGGCAGATCAGTCGTGGTGGTGGTGCCCGCCCGGGCCGTGCACGTGGCCGTGCTCGAGTTCCTCGCCCGTGGCCTCGCGGACCTCGGTGATCTCGACGTCGAAGTTCAGCACCTCGCCGGCCAGCGGGTGGTTGGCGTCCACGGTCACCATGTCGCCCTGCACGCGGGTCACGGTCACGACGCGCATCTGCCCCTGCGAGCTCTGCGCATGGAACTGCATGCCCGGCTGCACGTCCGACACGCTGCCGAACGCACGGCGCGGGACCTGCTGCACCAGCGAATCGTCGCGCACGCCATAGCCTTCCGACGGCTCCACGCGCACCTGCAACTTGTCGCCAGCCTGCTTGCCCTCGAGCGCCTTCTCGAGGCCCGGGATTATGTTGCCCTGACCGTGCAGGTACGCGAGCGGGTCGGCGCCCGAGGACGAATCCAGCACCTTGCCGGCCTCGTCCGTCAGCGTGTAATGAATCAGTACGACCTTGTCCTGGGCGATCAGCATGGGGAGAACTCCGATGGTCAGACGGGCCGGCCGTCTTTCAGGCGCAGCCAGCCGCGCGCCATGCGGTAGAGGATCCAGATGCCGACGACGAACGCGCCGAGCATCCAGGTGAAGATGCCGAGGCCGAGCAGCAGCACCAGCGGCAGCGAGAAGAGGCCGATCAGCACGAAAGCGAGTGCCGCGAACCAGAAGGTGCGCAGCTGCCAGCTGAAGTGCGACTCGAGCCACGTGCCGCGGGCCTCGTCGCGCTTCACGTAGTTCATCACCACGGCGACGATCGACGGGATACCGAACACGAACTGCCCGATCACCGTCGCGGACGTGAACACGCCCATCAGCGCGCTCAACGTATGCAGCGCATACATCCAGTGCGTGTAGCTGATCAGCGACGGCTGCGGAGCTGTCCCCGCGGGCGGGAGAGGGTCTGCCATGGAAGGTCCTCGAAGGGGGTGCGAAGTATGTCAGATTGCGCGGGCGGCGTAATGGAGTGGGGGACGGCCGGCGGTTCCTCAAGTCCGCCACCCCTCGCCAGCCCGGCGGCGGTGGGTTACCTTGCGGCTCCTGCTTGCCCATTCGCGCCTCGAGGTCCCGACCATGCTCAAGCTCCACGGCTTCCCGGTCAGCAACTACACCAACATGGTGGAGCTCGCGCTGCTCGAGAAGGGCCTGCCTTTTGAGTACGTGACGACTTATCCGGCGCAGACGGACGAGTTCCTGGCCTTGAGCCCGCGCGGCAAGGTGCCTGCGCTCGCCACGCCGCAGGGCTACCTCGAACGAGACCGACGCGATCCTCGATTACCTGGAGGACTCGGGCAGGGCAAGCCGCTGCTGCCGAAGGATCCGTACGCGCGGGCGCTGGTCCGCGCGCTGATGAAGGAGATCGAGCTCTATATCGAGCTGCCGGCGCGCAGCTGTTTCGCAGAGGCTTTCTTTGGAGGGAAGGTGCCCGAGGCGATCAAAGCCAAGGCGCGTGACGACCTGAAGGCCGGCTTTGCCACGCTGAAGCGTCACGGCCGGTTCGCCCCCTATGTCGCCGGCGACACGTTCACGCTGGCCGACATCCTCTTCCTGTACAGCATCGACGTCGCGGCCGGCGTCGGCAAGCAGCTCTTCGGGCTCGACCTGCTAGGCGATATCCCGGGCGCACAGGCGCTGCTGCAGAAGCTCGGCCAGAACCCGCACGTGCAGGCGATCGCGGCCAAGCGGGACGCGGGCATGCCCTTGTTCGTTGCCGCGATGCGCGCACGAGTGCAGGGCGCCGGCTAGCGTCAGCTCCTGAGGACGCCCTCGATGCGGCGATCCGGGATCAGCCAGATCAGGGCCACGATCACGTAGATCGTCAGTGACAGCCAGCCGGCACGAAGCGCGAGCGCGACCGCCAGCGCGTACAGTGCGAGCGACAGCTTGCCCTTCCAGTCCGAGCGGACTGCGCGGGCAAGTACCGAGTCCTTGCCCTGCGTGCGGATGATGAGGGTCTGCAGCAGCGTGTAAGACAGCGCTGCCATGATCAGCACCGTGCCGTACAGCGCGGTGGGCCAGGGCGCAAAGTGATTCTCGCCCATCCAGCCCGTTGCGAACGGCACCAGCGACAGCCAGAAGAGCAGCATCAGGTTGGCCCAGAGAATGCCGCCGGTCACGTGCGTGCACAGGTGCAGCATGTGGTGATGGTTGTTCCAGTAGATGCCGAGGTACACGAAACTCAGCACGTAGGTCAGGAACACCGGAATGAGCGGCCGCAGCGAGTCCAGGTCCGTGCCATGCGGCACCTTCAGTTCGAGCACCATGATCGTGATCAGGATGGCGATTACGCCATCGCTGAATGCTTCGAGACGGTTCCTGCCCACCAGTCGACTCTCCGTTTGCTGAGGCTCGTTAGCTTAACCCCGGAGCCGGGACGGGCGGCCGCCCGTTGACGTATGCTCGGCCGGGTTGCTCCCGGGGGATGACATGACAACCAGCATTTCGCCGCGCCGGCTGCGGCACCGCACGATCCTCGATTTCGCAAGGGGCCTGGCAATGACGCTGATCGCGATCCCGCTCACGGGCTCCATTGCTGCAGACCTGCCGGATGCCGCGCAGTCTGATCCAGTGGCACTCGGCTGGATGGTCGGCTCGCCGCCGCCCGCGGACAAGACGATCCGCGTCGCGGACGGCAGCTTCTACAAATTCCCGCAGTCCCGCTGGTCGTTCTCGCACTGGCGCGAACTGTTCCCGACGCGGAACGTCTCGCGCGGCGAGGGCCCGGTGAGCGCGCTGCCCGAGCGGCAAGCCGGCCGACCTCGACGGCCTGACGTTTACCCCGATCGGCGGCGACAAGGCGATGACCTGGGCGGAATCGCTGGGCGCGAACTACACGGACGCAATCGTCGTGCTGCATCGGGGGCAGATCGTCTACGAGAAATACTTCCCGATCCTGCCGGCGGAGCGGCAGCACATCGCGTTCTCGGTGACGAAATCCTTCATGGGCACGCTCGGCGCGATGCTGGTCGCCGAAGGCAAGCTCGATCCGGACGCCGCCGTCACGCACTACATCCCCGAGCTCGCGGAGAGCGGCTTCGGCGACGCCACCGTGCAGCAAGTGCTCGACATGACGACGGCGATCAACTACTCGGAGGATTACGCGGATCCGAACTCGAGCTTCCTGCCGTACGCGCGCGCCTGCGGGATGCTGCCGCTGCCGCCCGGCTACACGGGCGCGACGACCGTCTACGACTTCGCACGCGGCATTGCCAAGAACGGCACGCACGGAACGGAGTTTCACTATCGCTCGCCGAACACCGACGTGCTCGGCTGGCTGATCTGGCGCGTCACAGGCAAGGCGCCGGACGTCGTGCTGCAGGAACGGATCTGGAGCCAGCTCGGCGCGGAAGGCGATGCCTACATGGCGCTCGACCGCGTCGGCACGCCGATGGCCGCCGGCGGTTTCAACACGCGGCTCCGCGATCTGGCCCGGTTCGGAGAGATGATCCGCCGCGGCGGCAAGTACAACGGCAAGCAGATCGTGCCGGCCGCGGTGATCGACGGAATCCGCGCCGGCGCCAGCCCCGACGCGTTCAAGTTCGGTGGCTATACCACGCTGCCGGGTTGGAGCTACCACAACCAGTGGTGGGTATCCCACGACGACCACGGCGCGTTCATGGCGCGCGGCATCCACGGCCAGGCGATCTACATCGACCCGAAGGCCGAGATGGTGATCGCGCGCTACGCGTCGCACCCGAAGGCCGGCAACATGAATCTCGATCCGACGTCGCTGCCGGCGTATCGAGCGGCGGCGGATTACCTGCTCGGGGCCGGATCCTCCAGCCAAAAACACTGACCAGGCGCCGCTTCAAGCGGTCGGGAGACAGCACGCATGCAAACGAGCACACATGAGATCGCGGACCGCATCTATCGTTTCTCGACGTGCGTGCCGGACGCGGCGCCGGGAGGCTTTACCTTCAACCAGTTCCTGATCGATGCCGACGAGCCGCTGCTCTTCCACACCGGACCGCGGCGAATGTATCCGCTGGTTTCGCAGGCGGTCGCGCGGATCGTTCCGCTGGAGCGGCTGCGCTGGATCGCGTTCGGGCACGTGGAGTCCGACGAGTGCGGCGCGATGAACGAATTCCTCGCTGCGGCGCCCCGCGCCGAGGTAGCGCACGGCGCGGTCGGTTGCATGGTTTCGCTCGACGACCTCTGCGATCGGCCGCCGCGCAAGCTCGCAGATGGCGAAATCATCGATCTCGGCGGCAAGCGCGTCCGGCACATCGATACGCCGCACGTACCGCACAACTGGGAAGCGCGCGTCCTGTTTGAAGAAACCACCGGCACGCTTTTTTGCGGCGATCTTTTCACTCACGCGGGCGATGGACCGGCCCTGACGGACGGAGACATCGTGGGTCCAGCGCTCGCTGCTGAAGAGCTGTTCCATGCCACTGCGCTTTCCCCGGTCACCGCGTCGACGATCCGTCGTCTCGCCGCACTGGAGCCCCGCACGCTCGCAGTGATGCACGGTTCGTCGACACAGACGCGGTGCCCGGAGTCGCTGCGCATGCTCGCCGACGCGTATGACTCGATGACCAGGAAGCTTTGAGCGAATACCGCGGACGAGCTTGGCGTGTGCGAGCCCGCCACTGAAACGAGGCGGTTATTCCACCGTCACGCTCTTCGCGAGATTCCGCGGCTGATCGACGTCCGTCCCCTTCAAGATCGCGCAGTGATACGCGAGCAGCTGCAGCGGGACGGTGTACACGGCTGGCGCCTGGAAATAGCTGACGTGCCGCGGCATGTGGATCACGGTGACGCCTTCGGACGACACCATCCCTGACTCGGGATCTGCAAAGACGTAAAGCTCGCCGCCGCGCGCCCGCACTTCCTGCAGGTTCGACTTCAGCTTCTCGAGCAAGTCATTGTTCGGCGCGATCGCGATGACGGGCATGTCCGCGTCCACGAGCGCGAGCGGCCCGTGCTTCAGTTCGCCGGCCGGATAGGCCTCGGCGTGGATGTACGAGATTTCCTTCAGCTTCAGCGCGCCCTCCATCGCGATCGGGTGCATCGCACCGCGACCAAGGAACAGCGCGTGCTGCTTGTCCGCGAACCGCTCCGCGAGCTTGCGGATCGTGCCGTCGAGCTCGAGCGTGCTCTCGATCAGCGACGGGATGCCGAGCAGCCGATGTACCAGCCCGCGCTCGCGCTCGGCGTCCGCACTGTGGAACTTGGCGAGCGCGATCACCAGCATGTCGAGTGCGGCCAGCTGCGTCGTGAACGCCTTCGTCGACGCCACGCCGATCTCCGGGCCCGCGCGCGTCAGCATCACGAGTTCGGACTCGCGCACCAGCGAGCTTTCCGGCACGTTGCAGATCGCGAGCTGCGACAGGTAACCCGCCTGCTTCGCCATTCGCAGCGCGGCCAGCGTGTCTGCCGTCTCGCCCGACTGCGAGACGCTGACGAACAGCGTGTTCTTCGGCACCACCGGGTTGCGGTAGCGGTATTCGCTCGCGATCTCGACCCAGCATGGCAGCCGGCAGATCTGCTCGATGAAATACTTCGCGACCGTGGCGGCGTGGAAGCTGGTGCCGCACGCGACGATGCGCACGGCCTCGGTCTTCGCGAACACGGCCTGCGCGGCCGGGCCGAACGCAGCCTCGAGCAGCTTGCCACCGGCGACGCGTTCCTCGAGCGTCTGCGCGACGGCGCGCGGCTGCTCGTAGATCTCCTTCAGCATGTAGTGCGGGAACTCGCCCTTCTCGGCCGCGTCCGCAGACTGCTCGCTCAGCCACTCGCGACGCTGCACGGTGTTGCCGTCGCGGTCGATGATTCGGAAGCTCGTGCGATGGATCTCGCCGACGTCGCCTTCCTCGAGGAACACGAAACGGCGGGTCACGGGCAGCAGTGCCGCCACGTCGGACGCCACGAAGTTCTCGCCCTCGCCGATGCCCACGACGACCGGGCAGCCCTCGCGGGCCAGCACGATCCGGTCGGGGTCGTCCTGCGAGATCACGGCCAGTGCGTAGGCGCCCTCGAGCTCTGCGACGGTGGCGCGGACGGCCTTGAACAGGTCGCCCGTTCTCTTCATGTGAAAGTGGATGCGGTGAGCGATCACCTCGGTGTCGGTCTCGGACGAGAACTCGTAGCCGGCGCGCTTCAGCTCGTCGCGCAGTTCCTCGTGGTTCTCGATGATGCCGTTGTGGACGATCGCGATGCCGTCCTTCGAGATGTGCGGGTGCGCATTGCGCTCGCTCGGCACTCCGTGCGTTGCCCAGCGGGTGTGCGCGATGCCGAGGCCGCCGTGGGTCGGGTCACCGTCGAGCGCGTCCTGCAGCTTGCGGACCTTGCCGACGGTGCGGAGCCGCTTGATGGTCCCGGTCCCGTTCAGCACGGCGACGCCGGCGGAGTCGTAACCCCGGTACTCGAGCCGCCGCAGTCCCTCGATCAGGACGGGGACGACATCACGCTCGGCGACGGCTCCGACGATTCCACACATGCGGTGGTTCCTTTATTGCAGGGTGGGCGAGGCTAGCAGAAATTCCAGTCAGATCAAAGATCTACGCAAACTCCGCCGCGCGAGCGCCCCCACCCGGGCCGCGCATCGGCACGAGCGGGATTGTAGACCTCCCCGGGGACCGCTTTGCCGCGGCCTGGCTCACAGTTCATTAGGTAAACTCCGCCGGCCCGCCGCGGGTTTCGGCCCCGGCCGGCGCCCTGTCCAGTCCCCGAGAGTGAACGATGCCTGAAGTCGCTACCGGTCTCCGCGTATTTGCCTTGTGGCTGATGGCCCTGGCCGCGGGTCTCGCCACCGCTGCCGACACCCAGGCCCGGCGCCCGATCACCCACGAGGACCTCTGGCTGATGAAGCGCCCCGGCTCCACCGCCGTGAGTCCGGACGGGCGGTGGCTGGTGGTCTCGGTGGCCGAGCCTTCCTACGACGATGCACAGAAAGGCAGCGATCTCTGGATCGTGCCGGCGGACGGCAGCGCTCCGCCCCGGCGGCTCACCTCGGGCAAGGCGGGCGAAGGCGACCCGGTGTGGAGTCCCGACTCGACCCGGCTCGCGTTCACGGCGAAGCGCGAGGGCGACGAAGTGTCGCAGGTCTACCTGCTCGAGCTCGCGGGCGGCGAGGCACAGCGCGTCACCAGCTGGGCGACGGGCGCGAAGTCGCCGCAGTTCAGCCCGGACGGTCGCTCGATCCTGTTCCAGAGCATGACTTACCCGGGCGCGCTCACGGACGAGGACAATCGCAAGGCGGCCGCCGATCGCAAGGCGCGCAAGTACAACGTGCGGGCGTTCGACAGCTATCCGATTCGTCACTGGGATCGCTGGCTCGACGAGACGCGCCCGACGATCGTCGTCCAGTCGCTCGACGGCAAGGCCCCGCCGCGCGACCTGCTCGCCGGCACGCAGTTGCGGGCTGATCGCGGATACGGCGGGCGGCTCGGCAACGAAGGCGACGACCTCGACGCCACGTGGACGCCGGACGGGCGCGGCGTCGTGTTCGCGGCGACCACGATGCGCGACGAATCGGCGCGCGCCGAGGTGTTCAGCTCGCTTTGGATGGTGAGCGTGGACGGCGGCGAGCCGCGCCGGCTGACACCGGACGAGGGCGACTACGCCTCCCCGGAGTTCACGCCCGACGGCTCGATGCTGGTCGCAAAGGTGCAACCGAAATCGGAGAAATGGGTGTACGTGGCCGCGCGGCTCGTGCGCTGGGCCTGGCCGTCGCTTGCGGATCGGCAGGTACTCACCGTGAAGTTCGAGGACGCGGTCGGCGACTACGAGCTCGCGCCCGACGGCCAGCGTGCGCTGTTCCTCGCCGAGCGCAAGGGCTACGTGAAGCTGTTCGAGGTGCCGCTTGCGGGTGGCGCGCCGCGACCCATCGGCGACGCGGATTCCGGCTCGCTCGAGCGGCTGAGCGTCGGCGGTTCCGCGGACAAGCCCGTGTTGGCCGCGATCTGGTCGAGCGCCGTGAACCCGCACGAGGCCGGGCGCATCGATCTTGCGACCGGGCGCTGGACGGCGCTCACGTCGTTCAACACTGCGGCCGCGGCTGGGCTCGACCTCCCGCCGGCGGATGAGTTCTGGTTCACGTCGAAGCGCGGCAAGCGCATCCACAGTTTCGTCGTGAAGCCGCCGGGCTTCGATGCGAAGCGCAAGTACCCGCTGTTCGTCGTGATCCACGGCGGTCCGCATACGATGTGGCAGGACCAGTGGGTGCTGCGCTGGAACTATCACCTGCTCGCGGCACCGGGCTACGTGGTGCTGCTCACCAACTACAGCGGCTCGACCGGCTTCGGCGAGGACTTCGCGCGCAGCATCCAGTTCGATCCACTGAAGGGTCCTGCCGATGAAGTGAACGAGGCCGCGGACGAGGCAATCCGCCGGCACGGCTTCATCGATGCGTCACGCCAGGCGGCCGGCGGCGCGAGCTACGGCGGGCACCTCGCGAACTGGCTCGCCGCGAGCACCGGTCGCTATCGCGCGCTCGTGAGCCACGCGGGCCTGTATGACCTGAAGTCGCAGTGGACGACCAGCGACACGAACTACAACCGCGAGCGCAACGTCGGCGGCCCGGCCTGGGACACGTCGAACCAGCTGTGGCGCGAGCAGAGCCCTTTCTATCGCTCGACGAAGCTGCGCACGCCGATCCTCGTCACCTGCGGCGAGCGCGACTACCGCGTGCCGTGCAACAACGCGATCGAGTTTTTCATGGTGCTGCAGCGGCAGCAGGTGCCGAGCCGGCTGGTGATCTTCCCCGACGAGAACCACTGGGTGCTGAAGGGCGAGAACAGCCGCCACTTCTACCAGGAGGTCCGCGACTGGCTCGCGAAATACCTGTGAAATAAATCGGTGCCTGGCACCGATTTCCGATTTATTTTTTCTCCGGGCGCTTCCAGCTCTCGATCGTGACCTGCTTCGCGCGCTCGAGCGTGAGCTGGTGGTCCGGCGCGTCCTTCGTGATCGTCGACCCCGCGCCGATGGTTGCACCCGCACCCACCTTCACCGGCGCCACCAGCATCGCGCCGGATCCGATGAACGCGCCGTCGCCGATCTCGGTGCGCCACTTGTTGGCGCCGTCGTAGTTGCACGTGATCGTGCCCGCACCGACGTTCACCTTCTCACCGATCGTCGTGTCGCCCAGGTACGTCAGGTGATTGGCCTTGCTGCCGGCGCCGATCACGCTGTTCTTCACCTCGACGAAATTGCCGATGTGCACGCCGGCGGCCAGTTCTGACGAGGGACGGAAGCGCGCGAACGGCCCGATGTTGCAGTGACTGCCGATACGGGCGCGTTCGATCACGCAGTTCGGGAACACCTGCGTGTCGTCGCCGATCTCGGCGTCGCGGATCACTACATTCGCGCCGATACGCACGCGGTTCCCCAGCTTCACCGTTCCTTCGAACACGGCATTCACGTCGATGTACACGTCGCGCCCGACCGTCACCGGACCGCGGGCATCGAACCGCGCCGGATCGACGATCGTGGCGCCTGCGAGCATCAGCTCGGTGGCGCGTTGCCTGCGATACGCCGCCTCGAGCTCCGCGAGCTGCAGCTTGTCGTTGACGCCGAGCACCTCGGTCGCGGTCGGCGCGATCACGGCATTCACCCTGAGACCGCTCTTCACGGCTGCCACGATCACGTCGGTCAGGTAGTACTCGCCCTGCGCGTTGTCGTTCTTCAGTTCGGCGAGCCACTTGCGCAGCCGACTGGCGGGCACGCACATCAGTCCCGTGTTGCACTCGTGGATCGCGCGCTCCTTGGCGTTGGCGTCCTTGTGCTCGACGATGCGCACCACGTTGCCGGCGCCATCGCGCACAATGCGGCCGTAGCCCGTCGGGTCGGGCAGCATCACGCTCAGGATCGCGATCGATTTCTCGCCCGCCTCGGCGACGAGGCGCGCCAGCGTCTCGAGCTGCACCAGCGGCACGTCGCCATACAGCACCAGCACGAGATGATCGTCCGGCACGTTCGGCATCGCCTGCGTCACCGCGTGGCCGGTACCGTGCTGCTCGGCCTGCAGCACCCACTGCACGCCGCTGCCGGGGAATGCGTTCAGCACCTGTTCGCCGCCATGCCCGTAGACGACATGTGTGGCCGTCGCCTGCAGGCCCCGGGCCGCATCGAGCACGTGCCCCAGCAGCGGCTTGCCGGCAAGCGGCTGCAGCACCTTCGGCAGGTCGGACTTCATGCGCTTGCCCTGGCCGGCGGCCAGGATCACCACGGAAAGGGACATCGGGTGGCCTGTTTCTTGAGGTTGCCCGCCATTGTACCGAAGCCCTGGGCGCAGCCGTCCGGCGTGCGGGTCGGGTACCGCGATGCAGCATGACCGCCGTCGCGGCAGGGCGCAACGAACAGGGCCCGCTTCGTGCGGGCCCTTTCTCTTCGCTTCTCGTGCCGGGACAGTCCCTGGCTGCGGACCGTCGCTAGCGCCGCGTCTTGCGCAGCTTCTGGATCGCCTGCAGCTGGGCGCTGATGGCCGCGAGCTCGGCTTCCGCAGTCGCAATCTCCTGCTTCTCAGTGCGGGCGCGGACGGCCTCCTCGGCCTGCTTCTTCGCCTCGAGCACCTTGGCCTCGTCGAGGTCCGCCGCACGGATCGCGGTGTCGGAGAGGACGTTGATGTGGTTCGGCTGCACCTCGAGGATGCCACCCTGCACCCACACCATCTCCTCCTCTTCCTTGCCCGGCACCTTGATGCGCACCGTGCCCGCCTTGATCTGCGTGATCAGCGGAGCGTGGCGCGGGTAGATGCCGAGCTCGCCCATGATGCCCGGCAGCACCACGAACTCCGCTTCGCCGGAGTAGATGGACTCCTCGGCGCTGACGACATCGATGCGGATGGTGGACATGGTGGCTCCGTTACTGCAGCTTCTTCGCCTTCTCGACGGCCTCTTCGATCCCGCCGACCATGTAGAAAGCCTGCTCGGGCAGGTGGTCGTACTCGCCGGCCACGATCGCCTTGAAGCCGCGGATCGTGTCCTTCAGCGACACGAACTTGCCGGGCGAGCCAGTGAACACTTCGGCCACGTGGAACGGCTGCGACAGGAAGCGCTGGATCTTGCGGGCGCGGGCCACGGCCAGCTTGTCCTCGGGCGACAGCTCGTCCATGCCCAGGATCGCGATGATGTCGCGCAGCTCCTTGTAGCGCTGCAGCACGGCCTGCACTGCGCGGGTCGTCTCGTAGTGCTCCTCGCCGATGACGTGCGGGTCCACCTGGCGCGAGGTCGAGTCGAGCGGGTCCACGGCCGGGTAGATGCCGAGCGAAGCGATGTCGCGCGAGAGCACGACGGTGGCGTCGAGGTGGGCGAAGGTCGTGGCGGGGGACGGATCCGTCAGGTCGTCGGCCGGCACGTAGATCGCCTGCACCGAGGTGATCGAACCCACCTTCGTGGACACGATGCGCTCCTGCAGGCGGCCCATTTCCTCGGCCAGCGTCGGCTGGTAGCCGACCGCCGAGGGCATGCGGCCCAGCAGTGCCGACACCTCCACGCCCGCCAGCGTGAAGCGGTAGATGTTGTCGATGAACAGCAGGATGTCGCGGCCTTCGTCGCGGAAGCTCTCGGCCATCGTGAGGCCGGTGAGCGCGACGCGCAGGCGGTTGCCCGGCGGCTCGTTCATCTGGCCGAACACCATCGCGACCTTGTCGAGGACGTTCGACGATCCTTCCCATCTCGTGGTAGAAGTCGTTGCCCTCGCGGGTGCGCTCACCGACACCGGCGAACACCGACAGGCCCGAGTGCTGCTTCGCGATGTTGTTGATCAGCTCCATCATGTTGACGGTCTTGCCCACGCCGGCGCCACCGAACAGGCCGATCTTGCCGCCCTTGGCGAACGGGCAGATCAGGTCGATGACCTTGATGCCGGTCTCGAGCAGTTCGACCGACGGCGACAGCTCGTCGAACTTCGGTGCCTGCTGGTGGATCGAGCGCAACGCCTTGGACTTGATCGGGCCCGCCTCGTCGATCGGCCGGCCGAGCACGTCCATGATGCGGCCCAGCGTGCCCTCGCCCACCGGCACCGAGATCGGCGCGCCGGTGTTGCGCACCTTCATGCCGCGCTGCAGGCCGTCCGAGGAGCCGAGCGCGATGGTGCGCACGATGCCGTCGCCGAGCTGCTGCTCGACTTCGAACGTGAGCCCTTTCTCGGCCAGCACGCTGCCGCTGTCCTCGAGGACGAGCGCGTCGTAGATGTTCGGCATCGCGTCGCGCGGAAACTCGATGTCGATGACCGCGCCGATGGTCTGGACGATGGTGCCGTGAGCTTGTGACATG
Organism: uncultured Gammaproteobacteria bacterium; assembly: GCA_963696545.1. Lineage (GTDB taxonomy): Bacteria > Pseudomonadota > Gammaproteobacteria > Steroidobacterales > Steroidobacteraceae > RPQJ01. Next base: position 115,923 of record CAVOKQ010000019.1, on the reverse strand, counting down.
GTCGTTCTCGGAAGAAGGTGATTAGTGAATGGCGGATAGCGGATGGTAGGAGTTGCTTCGCACTACACCGCCGCCGCGCCGCCGACGATCTCCGAGAGTTCCTTGGTGATCGCCGCCTGGCGGCTCTTGTTGTAGATGAGCTGCAGCTCCTCGATGATGTTCTGCGCGTTGTCGGACGCCGCCTTCATGGCGACCATGCGCGCCGACTGCTCCGACGCGATGTTCTCCGTCGCCGCCTGGTACACGAAGGTCTCGAGGTAGCGAACCAGCAGCTCGTCGAGCACGGTCTTCGCATCGGGCTCGTAGAGGTAGTCCCAGTTGCCCGCGCCGATCTCCTCGTCGGCGAGCGAACCACCCTCGGGGGTCTGCCACTCCCGCGGGATCGGGATCATGGTCGCGTGGATCGGCTCCTGCTTCATCGTGTTGACGAAGCGGTTCGAGTAGATGTGCACCTCGTCGAGCCGCCCCTCGCGGTAGCCGTCGATCAGCATCTTCACGGGGCCGATCAGCCGCTCGAGCGACGGGCGGTCGCCGTAGTTGACGACCTGCGACACGATCTTGCCGCCCATCCGGTTCACGAAGCCGAAGCCCTTGTTGCCGATGGTGCAGTACTCGACCTCGATGCCCTGCGCCAGCCACTCCTTGTGCTGGTTCAGCATCAGGCGCAGCAGGTTCGTGTTCAATCCGCCGCACAGGCCCTTGTCGGTGGTGATCACGATCGCGCCGACGCGGTTGACCGTCTCGCGGCGCGACAGCAGGTCGTGGCGGTACTCGGAGTTGGCGCGCGCCGCGTGCATGGCAATGGAGAGAATGCGCTGCGCGTAGGGTCGCCCCGCGCGCATGCGGTCCTGCGCCTTCTTCATCTTGGACGCAGAGACCATTTCCATCGCCTTGGTGATCTTGCGCGTGCCCTGCACGCTCTTGATCTTGAGGCGGATTTCCTTGGTGCCCGGCATGGATGCTCCCGTCGTCCCGTCAGTACGCGCCGTTCTTCTTGAAGTCCTCGATCGCGTCGGCCAGCGCCTTCTCGTCGTCCGCGGTGAGGTCCTTCGTGCTCTCGATGCGCTCGAGCAGCGGCTTGAACTTCGCGTGCAGGTGCTGGCGCATGCCCGACTCGAAGGCGAGCGCCTTCGGCACCTCGACGCCGTCGAAGTAGCCCTTGCTGACCGCGAACAGCGTGATGGCCTGGTCGGCCACCGAGAGCGGCGAGTACTGGGGTTGTTTCATCAGCTCGGTGACGACGCGGCCGCGGTCGAGCTGCTTGCGCGTGGCGTCGTCGAGGTCGGAGGCGAACTGCGCGAACGCCGCGAGCTCGCGGTACTGGGCAAGCGCGAGGCGCACGCCGCCGCCGAGCTTCTTGATGACCTTGGTCTGCGCCGCGCCGCCGACGCGCGACACCGAGATGCCCGCGTTGATGGCCGGGCGGATGCCGGCGTTGAACAGATCGGTCTCGAGGAAGATCTGGCCGTCGGTGATCGAGATCACGTTCGTCGGCACGAACGCCGACACGTCGCCGGCCTGCGTCTCGATGATCGGCAGCGCGGTCAACGAGCCGGTCTTGCCCTTGACCTTGCCCTTGGTGAAGTTCTCGACGAACTCCTCGTTCACGCGCGCGGCGCGCTCGAGCAGTCGTGAGTGCAGGTAGAACACGTCGCCCGGGTAGGCTTCGCGGCCCGGAGGGCGGCGCAGCAGCAGCGAGACCTGGCGGTAGGCCCACGCCTGCTTGGTCAGGTCGTCATAGATGATCAGCGCGTCCTGCCCGCGGTCGCGGAAGTACTCGCCCATCGTGCAGCCCGCGTATGGCGCGATGTACTGCATCGCCGCCGAGTCGGACGCGGTCGCAGCGACGACGATGGTGTACTCCATCGCGCCGGTCTCTTCGAGCTTGCGCACCACGTTCGCGATCGTGGAGGCCTTCTGGCCGATCGCGACGTAGATGCAGATCAGGTCCTTGCCCTTCTGGTTGATGATCGTGTCGATCGCCACGGCAGTCTTGCCGGTCTGGCGGTCGCCGATGATCAACTCGCGCTGGCCGCGGCCGATCGGCACCATCGCGTCGATCGCCTTCAGGCCGGTCTGCACCGGCTGGCTGACCGACTTTCTCCAGATGACGCCCGGCGCCACCTTCTCGATGACGTCGAACTCGGTGGCCTCGACCGGGCCCTTGCCGTCGATCGGCTGGCCGAGCGCGTTCACCACGCGGCCGATCAGTGGCGTGCCCACCGGCACCTCGAGGATGCGCCCGGTGCACTTCACCGTGTCGCCCTCGGAGATGTGCTCGTAGGCGCCCATGATCACCGCGCCGACCGAGTCACGCTCGAGGTTGAGCGCGAGGCCGTAGGTGTTGCCGGGGAACTCGAGCATTTCGCCCTGCATCGCGTCCTGCAACCCGTGGATGCGGCAGATGCCGTCCGTCACGGTCACGACGGTGCCGACGCTGCGCGCCTCGGTCGCGGCGGTGAAGTTCTGGATGCGAGCCTTGATCAGGTCGCTGATCTCGGAAGCCTTGATGGACATATCTGCGTTCCTCTGCGGGCCTTGGCCGTTCGCGCGGCGGGCCGGGAAAAATTTCTCAGCCGGTCAATTCGGTCGAGAGCCGTTCGAGCTTGCCCTTCAGCGAGCCGTCGATCAGGAGGTCGCCCGAACGCACCACTGCGCCGCCGATCAGCTGTGGATCGACGCTGCAGTGCAACCGCACGTCGCGTCGCAGCCGCTGGCGCAGGGCCGCGGCGAGCCGCTCTCTCTGGCGGTCGTCCAGCGACGTCGCCGAGACGACGTCGACGTCGGCCACGTTCTGGTCGTCGGCCTTGAACTCCTCGAAGCGACTCGCGATCTCGGGCAGGTAGTCGAGCCGGCCGTTCTCGGCCAGCAGTGCCAGGAAAGCCTTGCCGTGATCGTCCAGCCCGTCGCCGCAGATGCCGGCGACGAGCTTCGTCAGCTCGGCGGTCGTGATGCCCGGGCTGCGCTCGAGCTTCTGGAACTCCTCGCTCGCGACCACGTTGCGCGCGTTCGCAAGCCAGCCGGACCACTCGGCCACGCGGCCGGCTTCGCGCGCAAACGCGAATGCCGCCTTGGCATAGGGCCTCGCTACAGTGGCTCTTTCGGCCATCAGTCGGTACTCCTGCTCGCAGGTACCAGGGCCGTCAGGCCCTGGCGCCCTCGATCTCGCGGGCGAGCTTCTCGATCAGGTCGGCGTGGGCCTTCGGATCGATCTCGCGCTCGAGCAGCCGGGAAGCCCCGGCCACGGCCAGCGTCGCCACGTCCTTGCGGAGCGCGTCGCGTGCACGTGCCTGCTCGAGCTGCACTTCCTGCCGCGCGTCGCCGACGAGGCGCTGCCCCTCGGCGATGGCGGTGGACCGCGCCTCATCGACGATCTCGTTCGAGCGGCGATTCGCCTGGTCGACGATCTTCAGCGCCTTCTCGCGCGCCTCGTTGACGATCGCTGCGGCGTCGCCGTGCGACTGCTGCAGCTCCTTCTGTCCGCGCTCGGCGGCGGCCAGGCCCTCGGCGATCTTCTTCTGGCGGTCCTCGACGGCCTTGGTGAGCGGCGGCCAGATGAACTTCCAGGAGAACCAGATCAGGATCCCGAAGACCAGCATCTGCCCGATGAGCGTCGCATTGATTTCCATGGCGACGTCCTCGTTTCAGGCGGTCAACCGAAGCGGGCGAGCAGCGGGTTGGCGAAGGCGAAGAACATCGCGAGCGCCACGCCGATCAGGAACGCCGCGTCGATCAGGCCGGCCAGCAGGAACATCCGTCCCTGCAGCGTCGGGATCAGCTCCGGCTGGCGCGCAGCCGCCTCGAGGAACTTCGAGCCCATGATGCCGATGCCGATGCAGGCGCCGATGGCACCGAGGCCGATGATCAGGCCGAGTGCGATCGCTGTGAAGCTCTGGACCTGTGCGATGAGCGCGAGGTTTTCCATCTGTCGTCTCCTGGCGGAAGTGCGGTTGCTTGAACGTGAATTCGGGTCAGTGATGCTCGGTGGCCATCGCGCTGTAGACGACGGTCAGCACCATGAAGATGAACGCTTGCAGCGTGATGATCAGGATGTGGAAGATCGCCCAGGCGGCGCCCATGGCGACCTGGCCCAACATGCCGGCGGTGCTCGCGACCGTGAAGGTGAAGAAGCCCGCGCCGAGCAGCGCGATCAGCATGAACACGAGTTCGCCGGCGTACATGTTGCCGAACAACCGCATCGCCAGCGAAACGGGCTTCGACAGCAGCTCGACGAGGTTCAGGAAGAAATTCGGCAGCCAGAGCAGCGGGTTCGCGCCGAACGGAGAAGTGAAGAGCTCGTGGACGTAACCGCCCGCGCCCTTCGCCTTGACGCTGAAGTACAGCACGACCGCCAGCACGGTGAGCGACATGGCGAACGTCGTATTCAGGTCGGCCGTGGGCACCGCACGCCAGTAATGAATGCCGAAGAGGCCCGCGACCTTGCCCGGCAGGTCGAGCGGTAGCAGGTCCATCGCATTCATCAGGAACACCCAGACGAAGATCGTGAGGGCGAGCGGCGCGAGGAAGCGGCGGTCGAGGTGGAAGACTTCCTTGACCGTGGTGTCGATGAATTCCACCAGCATCTCGACGAAGGCCTGCCACTTGCCGGGCACGCCGGGGGTAGCCTTGCGCGCGGCGGAATAGAAAAGACCGATCGTGACCAGGCCAAGCAGCACCGACATGAAGATGGTGTCGACGTGCCAGGACCAGAACCCCTCGCCGACCGTGAGGTGGGTCAGGTGGTGGTTGATGTATTCGGTGCTGTTTGCGGGAGCTTCGCCGGCCATTTCAGTCTGCCACTCCGACCGTTCGTTTCGACTTCCACCCGCCGCAGCGGGCGACCGCGAACCAGTATCCGAAGAAGGTCGCCACGTACGCCGACAGCATCGGCACGGCATCGACCTTCGGCGACCGGAGCGCCAGCACCAGCGTCGCGATGGTGAAACCCACCTTCACGAGCCAGCCTGAGAAGAAGCTCCAGGCCACCCGCTGCGCGCTTGCCCCTTCGCCGTGGCGCAGCATCGCGAACGCCATCAGGGCCGTTGCAGCGATGCCGATCCCGGCTCCCGCCGCCGCGGACACCGCCGCTCGGGAGCCCCAGACGGCGAGGCAGGCGATCGCAACGATCGCCCCGAGCATCCCCTGACCCAGCAAGACGGCGAGCGCCTGGCGCCTGCCTTTCCGCACGTCGAGGTTGCTCAAGGCCTCACTCAAAAAACTCCGGGCAACAAAAAAGCCACGTCATGTGCCGGGCGCTTCCGGCCACGGGTGGCGATTCGTACCGTTACCCGGGCCGGCCACACTCTTCGGCGCGGCCTCCGGAAGGCCGACGATTATATCTGGTCGTTTTGCAGTGCCGCAATTGTGGGGAGGTCTGCGGATTACCTCTATTGCGCGCCATCGCGCGGGCGCCCGCGGTCGCGGATATTCGCGTGTCCTGGGGCTGACTGCACGCCCGGCGCCGGCGTCCTGCACGTGGCAGCCGGGCTCGCCGGAGCCATTCCATTAGACAAATCAAGATTCACGATTTCGCAAATTCGCGCCACTGTGGCGCATGACTAGTCACAAAAAATGGCCAATCGGCTCCGGTTAAAGGCCGCCGCGAATCAGAGCATCGGCCTCCGCTCTGCCAACCTGGCGTCGGCTACTGGATGTGCTCGAGGATGCCGTCGAGCTCGTCGAGGCTGTTGTAACTGATGACGAGCTTGCCGCGGCCTTTGGTCGTGTGCTGCAGCTGTACCTTGGCGCCTAGCTTCCCCGTGAGCTCCTGCTCGAGCCGGTTGACGTTCGGATCCTTGCGCGGCGGCTCGCGCTCCGTGTCGTCGTCCTTGCGCGTGAGCATCCGGCGGACCAGCGCCTCGGTCTCGCGCACCGAGAGCCCCTTGCGCGACACGAGGTTCGCGACTTCCACCTGCTGCCGCGGGGCCGTCAGCGCGAGCAGCGCACGAGCGTGACCCATCTCGATATGCCGCTGCTCGACCAGCGACTTTACTTCCTCGGCGAGCTCGAGCAGGCGCAGCAGGTTGCTGACCGCCGCGCGCGACCGACCGACTGCATCGGCCGCGGTCTGGTGCGTCATCTCGAACTCACGGATCAGCCGGTCGAGTGCCCGGGCTTCTTCGAGCGGGTTCAGGTTCTCGCGCTGGATGTTCTCGATCAGCGACATCGCGACCGCCGCCTCGTCCGGGACGTGGCGGATCACGGCCGGGACATCGTGCAGTCCCGCCATCTGGGCGGCACGCCAGCGACGCTCGCCCGCGATGATCTCGTAGCGCACTGGCTCGCCCGGCTGCTGCAGGCCCACCGGCCGGACGACGATCGGCTGGACGACGCCCTGGGCACGGATCGAGTCGGCCAGTTCCTGCAGGCTCTCCGGGCGCATGTCGAGGCGCGGCTGGTAGCGGCCGCGCTGCAGCAGGTCCACGGGGATGCGGGCGAGGTCGCCGTCGGCGCGAGCCTGGCTCGGCGCCGCGCTTGCCTGGTCGGGCGCCGCGGTCGGTGTGCCCAGCAGGGCTTCGAGGCCCCGGCCGAGCGAAGGTCGCTTGGTTGCCATAGTGGCGCGAGTTTAGCGGATGGCGGGGCGAGACTCGCCGCGCAGTCGAGTAGTTCGGCCCGGACTCGCTACTTGGCGAGGCCCCGCGACATCGCCAGCAGCTGGCGAAACACAAGTTCCACATCGGCCCAGTCGTGGGGTCCTTCGTGCAGCGAATGGAGCCGATCGAGCAGCTGCCGCTCGCGGGCCTCGTCGAGTACCGGTCGTCCCCCGGACCGCTTGAGACGCAGGATTTCCTCGACCACCCGGCCGCGCTCGTCAATCAGCCGCAGGATGCCGAGGTCGATTGCATCGATCCGGACCCGCAACGAGGCCAGGCCGTCCAGCGGCTCGGGCTGCGGAAGTGTCTCGCTGGCTGGGTTCATGTCGCCTCCCGGGACAGTCATTTGCGTTAGACGGCTCGAGGCGAGCAAATCAATCGTTCGGCAGAACCGGTTGGAACCGTTGACCCGCGTCGCGACAGCCTGGTTCGCGTAGTCTTGCAGGATACGCCGGCAACCCGACCGACGCTTTGCAGCAGTTTGCCATGCAGTCTTCCAATACTGAGCTACCCGTTGCCTCCTTCGCCGACCTCGGACTGAGCGATGCGGTGCTCGAGGCGCTGGCGGACGTCGGCTATGAGTCGCCGTCGCCGATCCAGGCCGCCACGATCCCGGTGCTGCTCGCCGGGCACGACATGCTGGGCCAGGCGCAGACGGGCACGGGCAAGACCGCCGCGTTCGCACTGCCGATGCTGACCCGCATCAAGGCCCGCAGCGGCCCGCCGCAGGGCCTGGTGCTGGTGCCGACGCGCGAGCTCGCGATCCAGGTCGCAGAGGCCTTCCAGCGCTACGCGGCCAGGATCAAGGGCTTCCACGTGCTGCCGGTCTACGGTGGCCAGAGCTACACACCGCAGCTGATGAGCCTGAAGCGCGGCGCGCACGTGGTCGTCGGCACGCCGGGCCGCATCATGGACCACATCAAGCGCGGCACGCTGGACCTGGGCGGCATCACGTCGCTGGTGCTCGACGAAGCCGACGAGATGCTGCAGATGGGCTTCGTCGACGACATCGAGTGGATCCTCGACCAGATCCCGCCGACGCGCCAGGTCGCATTGTTCTCGGCGACGCTGCCGAGCCCGATCCGTCGCATCGCACAGAAGCACCTGCGCGACCCGGTCGAAGTCACGATCACCAGCAAGACCAGCACCGCCACCAACATCCGCCAGCGTTACTGGATCGTGAGCGGCGTGCACAAGCTCGACGCGCTGACGCGGATCCTCGAGGCGGAGCCGTTCGAAGCGATGCTGGTGTTTACGCGCACGAAGCAGTCGACAGTCGAGCTGGCCGAGAGGCTCGAGGCGCGTGGCTTTGCCGTGGCCGCGCTGAACGGCGACATGCAGCAGAAGGACCGCGAACGCACCGTGGCCCGGCTCAAGAACCGGCAGCTCGACATCCTGGTCGCAACCGACGTCGCGGCACGCGGCCTCGACGTCGAGCGGATCAGCCACGTGGTGAACTACGACGTTCCCTACGACACGGAATCGTACGTGCACCGCATCGGGCGCACGGGACGCGCCGGGCGCAACGGCGAGGCGATCCTGTTCATCACGCCACGCGAACGCAACATGCTGCGTTACATCGAGCGCGCGACTCGTTCGCCGCTCGAGCCAATGGACCTGCCGACGGTGGCCGACGTCAACGAGCAGCGTGTCGCGCGCTTCCGCCAGCGCATCACCGAAGCGATCGCCGCCGGACAGGGCGAGCCGTTTCGCAGCCTGATCGAGGAGTTCGAGCGCGAGCACGATGTTCCGGCGATCGAGATCGCGGCGGCGCTCGCGGCGCTGCTGCAGGGCGGCAGCCCGCTGCTGCTGAAGGACAAGGCGGGCGGCCAGGTGGCCGAGGCGGGCGATGACAACGGCCGTGCTGCCCGCAAGGCTTCGCCGCCCGCAGCCGAGCGGCTGGCGGAAGAAGACACCGAGACCTTTCGGATCGAGGTCGGCTACACGCACGGCGTGAAGCCAGGCAACATCGTCGGCGCGATCGCCAACGTCTCCGGACTCGAGGGACGGCAGATCGGGCACGTGGACATCCGCGAGGACCACACGTTCGTCGGGCTGCCACGTGGAATGCCCGACGCTGTCCTGCAGGAGCTCGCGAAGACACGAGTGGCCGGCCAGATGCTGCGTATCGGTGCCGCCACGCACGTGCCGCCGAAGCCGCTGCGCAAGCCGTCGAAGCGACCGCCGAAGAGGCCGGGTGCAAAGCGCGGTCGTGCTGGCTGAAGCGAAGCGGACGCTTGCGCTGGTCGCGGCATGTGCGGTTGCGGCGTATGCGCCCGCACGCGCGGAATCACGCGAGGCCGCGACGGAGCCGCTCCTGGCGGGCAGCCTCGGACAGTTCAACTTCGTTGATTCCGGCGACGGCCTGTTCGGTGGCGGCCTCGAGTATCGCTGGGCTCCGCTCGAGCGCTGGAGGCTGATCCCCGGCATCGGAGTCACGTTTGCCGAGGGCGGTGCTGCGTACGGCTACGCGGCGCTGCACTACGACTTCCACATCGGCCGGTCGTGGTTCGTGACGCCGGTGATCGGCGCCGGGTACTTCCGCAACACCGACACGCTCGACCTTGGATACGCGGTCGAGTTCAAGACGGGCCTGGAGATCTCGGTGCGCGTCGCGGACCGGTACCGGCTCGGAGTGCAGGGCTATCACCTGTCGAACGCCAGCCTGTCCGAGGACAACCCCGGCACCGAGGTACTCGAACTGGTGATCGCGATTCCGATCAGCGGCGGCCGCTAGCCGTCGCCGGGACTACTCGGCCCCGTCACCCGCACCGTCATCGTCGGCTGGCGGAGCGTGGCCTGACGCGCCGAGGGCGGCCTCTTCCTCGCGACGGATCAGTTCGCCGGCCAGCGCCAGGTAGGCGAGCGCGCCGCGCGAGTCCTTGTCGTGGAACATCGCCGCCTTGCCGAAGCTCGGGGCCTCGGCCAGCCGGACGTTGCGCGGGATCACCGTGCGGAACACCTTGTCGCCGAAGTGCATCATCAGCTGTGCCGCCACCTCGTTCGACAGGTTGTTCCGCGGGTCGAACATCGTGCGCAGGATGCCTTCGAGCTTAAGGTCCGGGTTCACGCTCGCGCGGATCTGCTCGATCGTGCCCATCAGCGCCGACAAGCCCTCTAGCGCGTAGTACTCGCACTGCATCGGCACCAGCACGCTGTCGGCCGCGACCAGCGCGTTCAGCGTCAGCAGGTTCAGCGCTGGCGGGCAATCGATCAGGATCACGTCGTAGATGTTGCGTACCGGCTTCAGTGCATTGCGCAGCCGCACCTCGCGACCGATCTTGGTCATCAGCTGCACTTCCGCGGCGACCAGGTCCTGGTTGCCGGGCAGCACCGTGAAGCCGCCGGGCTCGACCGGCTGCAGCGCCGCGGCGAGCTCGCAGTCACCGAGCAGCACGTCGGTCATCGAATAGCGGAGGTTGCGCTTGTCGACACCGCAACCCATGGTCGCGTTACCCTGCGGGTCGCTGTCGATCAGCAGCACCTTGCGCCTGGTCGCAGCGAGCGACGCGGCAAGGTTCACGGCGGTGGTCGTCTTGCCGACGCCGCCTTTCTGGTTGGCAACTGCGATGACGCGCTTCATGAGCCGGCAAGAATAGCCGTGATCAGTCCGTCTTGTCGTGCGATCGGCCAAGTTCCACGACGTGCCGCTCCTCTTCCAGGCCCGGGACGGCCAGCCGGTGCACGGCGACGACCTTCCAGCCGTTCAGCTTCTTCGCGAGTTCCTCGTCGGGATAGCGGCCCTTCATCGCCAGCAACCGGCCGCCGCCGGCGACAAGCGGGCCTGCGTTGCGGACCAGGTCGGCAACCGGACCGACCGCCCGGGCGAGTACCGTGTCGTAGCGGACCGTGGGCTTGTGGGATTCGGCACGGGCCTGCACCACCTCGACGTTGCCGAGCCCGAGCGCATCGCGGACGTGCTCCAGGAAGCGGCACTTCTTGCCGGTGGACTCGATCAGCGCGAAGGTCATGCCGGGCGCGACGATCGCGAGCGGGATCCCGGGAAAGCCAGCGCCGCTGCCGACGTCGGCGATGCGCGTGCCGCGCAGGAACGGTCGCACGCTCAGGCTGTCGAGCACGTGCTTCGTCAGCTGCGACGGGCGGTCGCGGATCGCGGTGAGGTTCATGCGCTCGCCCCACTCGTCGAGCAGGTCGAGGTGGGCCACGAGCTGGCGGCACTGCGCCTCGGAGAGGTCAATGCCGAACGCGTGCGCGCCGCCGTGTAATTCGGTGAATGGCACCTATTTTCCGGGGACGCGGACCCAGCCTTCCATCAGCACGCGGGCGCTGCGGCTCATGAGTGCCTTGGTGACGGTCCAGACGCCGTCGACCTGGCGGGCTTCGGCGCCGACACGCAGCGTCCCGGACGGGTGACCGAACCGCACGGCAGTGCGCGCGCCACCGCCGGCCGCGCGGTTCACCAGCGTGCCCGGGATCGCGGCAGCCGTGCCGATCGCCACGGCCGCGGTGCCCATCATCGCGTGATGCAACTTGCCCATCGACAGTGCGCGCACGAGCAGGTCGATGTCGCGCGCCGCAACAGGCTTGCCGCTCGACGCAACGTAGTCCGCGGGCCTCGCGACGAACGCGACCTTCGGCGTGTGCTGGCGCTGCGCAGCCTCTTCCACGCTCTTGATCAGGCCCATGCGGATCGCGCCGTGCGCGCGGATGGTCTCGAACATCGCGAGCGCCTTCGCATCGTTGTTGATCGCGTCCTGCCGCTCGGTGCCCTGGTAGCCGATCGCCGCGGCGTCGATGAAGATCGTGGGTATTCCTGCGTTGATCATCGTGGCCTTGAGCGTGCCGATGCCCGGCACTTCGAGATCGTCCACGAGATTCCCGGTCGGAAACATCGCACCGCCGCCGTCACCTTCGCCTTCATCGGCGGGGTCGATGAACTCGAGCTGCACCTCCGCAGCGGGGAACGTCACGCCATCGAGCTCGAAGTCGCCCGTCTCCTGCACGGCGCCGGCCGTCATCGGCACGTGCGCGACGATGGTCTTGCCGATGTTCGCCTGCCAGATGCGCACGATGGCGACGCCGTCCTGCGGAACGCGGCCGGCATCGACGAGACCGTTGCTGATCGCAAACGGCCCGACGGCAGCCGACAGGTTGCCGCAGTTGCCGCTCCAGTCCACGAACGCCTTGTCGATGGACACCTGGCCGAACAGGTAGTCGACGTCATGATCGGGGCGGCCGCTCTTCGACAGGATCACCGTCTTGCTGGTGCTCGACGTCGCGCCGCCCATGCCGTCGATCTGCTTGCCGTAAGGATCCGGGCTGCCGATGACCCTGAGCAGCAGCGCATCGCGCGCCGCGCCCGGCGCCTGTGCGGATTCCGGCAGGTCCTGCAACCGGAAGAACACACCCTTGCTGGTGCCGCCGCGCATGTACGTGGCCGGAATGCGGATCTGCGGTGACGGGGACATTCTCCTTTTCCCCTCTAGCTGCGCGCGGGAACAGGGGACTGTCCCCGGTTCCCCTCGAGAAAGTCCTTCGCGAAGCGCTGCAGAACGCCGCCCGCTTCGTAGATCGACACTTCCTCGGCGGTATCGAGTCGGCAAGTCACAGGTACCTCGACGCGCTCACCGTTGCGACGATTGATCACCAGCGTCAGGTCGGCCCGCGGTCTGCGCGCGCCGATCACGTCGAACGTCTCGGTGCCGTCGATGCCGAACGACCTCCGGTTCACGCCCGGCTTGAATTCGAGCGGCAGCACGCCCATGCCGACGAGGTTGGTGCGATGGATGCGCTCGAAGCCCTCGGCCACGATCGCCTCGACACCCGCGAGACGCACGCCCTTCGCTGCCCAGTCGCGCGACGAGCCCTGGCCGTAGTCGGCCCCGGCGACGATGATCAGCGGTTGTTTGCGCTCCATGTAGGTTTCTATCGCTTCCCACATGCGCACCACCTTGCCGTCCGGCTCGATGCGCGCGAGCGAACCCTTCTTCACCTGGCCGTCAACGACAGCCATCTCGTTCACCAGCGTCGGATTGGCGAAAGTCGCACGCTGCGCGGTCAGGTGGTCGCCACGGTGCGTCGCGTAGGAATTGAAGTCCTCTTCGGGCAGGCCCATCTTCGCCAGGTACTCGCCGGCCGCGCTGTCGAGCAGGATCGCATTCGACGGCGACAGATGATCGGTCGTGATGTTGTCGCCGAGCACCGCGAGCGGGCGCATGCCCTGCAACGTGCGCTCGCCGGCCAGCGCGCCTTCCCAGTACGGCGGGCGACGGATGTAGGTGCTCTGCGGCCGCCACGCATACAGCGGACTGATCTTCCCGCTCGCCGCCGCCTGCGGCGCGAACATCGGCTCGTAGACCTTGCGGAAGTGCTCGGGCTTGACGCTCGAGGCGACGATCGCGTCGATCTCCGCGTCGCTCGGCCACAGGTCCTTCAGCGTGATCGGCTTGCCGCTCTGGTCGGTGCCGAGCGCGTCCTTCTCGATGTCGAAGCGCACCGTGCCTGCGATGGCGTAGGCGACGACCAGCGGTGGCGACGCCAGGAACGCCTGCTTCGCATACGGATGGATGCGGCCGTCGAAGTTGCGATTGCCCGAGAGAACGGCCGTCGCATAGAGATCGCGATCGATGATCTCCTGCTGGATCTTCGGATCGAGCGCGCCGGACATGCCGTTGCAGGTGGTGCACGCGAAAGCGACGATGCCGAAGCCGAGCTTCTCGAGCTCCGGCAGCAGCTTCGCTTCCTCGAGATAGAGCTGCACCGCCTTCGAGCCCGGTGCCAGCGAAGTCTTCACCCACGGCTTGCGCGTGAGACCGAGCCGGTTCGCATTGCGCGCCAGCAACCCCGCGGCGATCACGTTGCGCGGATTGCTGGTGTTGGTGCAGGACGTGATCGCGGCGATGATCACCGCGCCGTCAGGCATCTGCCCCGGCGTCTGCTGCCACGGGCCCGCGATGCCCCGCGCGGCAAGGTCGGACGTGGGCAGGCGCTTGTGCGGATTCGACGGCCCCGCCATATTGCGCACGACGGTGGCCAGGTCGAACCGCAGCACGCGCTCGTAGGCCGCGTTCTTCAGGCTGTCGGCCCAGAGGCCAGCCTCCTTCGCGTAGGTTTCGACGAGACGCACCTGCTCATCCTCGCGGCCGGTGAGCTTCAGGTACTCGATCGTCTGCCGGTCGATGTAGAACATCGCTGCGGTGGCGCCATACTCCGGGGCCATGTTCGAGATCGTCGCGCGGTCGCCGAGTGTGAGCGCGGAGGCGCCTTCACCGTAGAACTCGAGATATGCGCCGACCACCTTTTCCTTGCGCAGGAACTCGGTCAGCGCGAGCACGACGTCGGTCGCGGTGATGCCCGGGCCCGGCTTGCCTGAGAGCTCCACGCCGACGATGTCCGGCAGTCGCATCCATGAGGCACGGCCGAGCATCACGTTCTCGGCTTCGAGGCCACCGACACCGATCGCGATCACGCCGAGCGCGTCGACGTGCGGCGTGTGGCTGTCGGTGCCAACGAGCGTATCCGGGAACGCCACGCCGTCCTGCGCGTGGATCACCGGCGACATCCGCTCCAGGTTGATCTGGTGCATGATGCCGTTGCCCGGCGGGATCACGTCGACGTTCCTGAACGCCTGCTTCGTCCAGTTGATGAAGTGGAAGCGATCCTCGTTACGGCGCTCCTCGACGGCGCGGTTCTTCGCAAACGCGTCCTTCTCGAAGCCGCCATGCTCGACCGCGAGCGAGTGGTCGACGATCAGCTGCACCGGCACGACCGGGTTCACCTGCGCGGGATCACCGCCCTGCTCGGCAATCGCGTCGCGCAGCCCGGCGAGGTCCACCAGCGCGGTCTGGCCGAGGATGTCGTGGCAGACCACGCGCGCCGGGAACCACGGGAAATCCCGGTCGCGCCTGCCCTCGACGATCTGCGTCAGGCACTCGAAGAGCAGCGACGGGTCGCAGCGTCGCACCAGGTTCTCGGCGTGTATGCGCGACGTGTACGGCAGCCGGTCCCACGCGCCCGGCCTGATCGCCTCGACGGCGGCGCGCGCGTCGAAGTAGTCGAGCTTCGTCCCGGGCAGCGCCTTGCGGTACGCGGTGTTCATGTCACTTCCGCTTCGCGAGCGGGACGAACTTCCTGTCCTCCGGGCCGTTGTAGTTGGCGCTGGGCCGGATGATCTTGCCGTCGATCCGCTGCTCGATGACGTGCGCGGCCCAGCCCGTCGTGCGCGCCAGCACGAACAGCGGCGTGAACATCGCCGTCGGCACGCCCATCATGTGATACGAGACCGCGCTGAACCAGTCGAGGTTCGGGAACATCTTCTTGATGTCCCACATCACGCTCTCGAGCCGCGCCGCGATCTCGAACATCTTCATGTCGCCGGCTTCCTTCGACAGCTGCCGCGCGACCTCCTTGATCACCTTGTTGCGCGGATCGCTGATCGTGTAGACCGGGTGGCCGAAGCCGATGATCACTTCCTTCGCCTCGACGCGCCGCTTGATGTCGGCCTCCGCGTCGTCCGGCGTCTCGTAGCGCTTCTGCACTTCGAAAGCGACCTCGTTCGCACCGCCGTGCTTCGGCCCGCGCAGCGCGCCGATCGCACCGGTGATGCAGGAGTGCATGTCGGAACCGGTGCCCGCGATCACGCGCGCGGTAAACGTCGACGCGTTGAACTCGTGTTCGGCGTAGAGGTTCAGCGACACGTGCATCGCCTTGACCCAGGCCTCCGGCGGCGGGCGACGGTGCAACAGGTGCAGGAAATGACCGCCGACCGTGTCGTCCTCGGTCTCGACGTGGATGCGCGTGCCCGAGTGGCTGTAGTGGTACCAGTAGCACAGCATCGAGCCGAACGACGCGATCAGGCGATCGGCGATGTCGCGCGCACCCGCGACGTTGTGGTCGTCCTTCTCGGGCAGCGTGCAGCCGAGCACCGAGCAACCGGTGCGCAGCACGTCCATCGGGTGGCTCGCGGCCGGCAACGCCTCGAGTGCCACACGCACCGACACGGGCAGCCCGCGCAGCCGCTTCAACTTGCCCTTGTAGCCTTCGAGCTCGGCCTTGTTCGGCAGCTTGCCGTGCACCAGCAGGTAGGCCACTTCCTCGAATTCGCACTGGTCCGCGAGATCGAGGATGTCGTAGCCACGGTAGTGCAGGTCGTTGCCGCTGCGCCCGACGGTGCAGAGCGCGGTGTTGCCGGCGGCGACGCCGGACAGGGCGACGGACTTCTTCGGCTTGAAGCCGGGGGTCGTGGTGGATTCGCTGCTCATGGTTGGCTGCTCGTCACTGTTGGAACTGGTGGCCGGGGCACGGCTTACGTCACGCCGCCCTCGCGACTGAAGAGCTCGTCGAGCTTGCGCTCGTACTCGTGGTAGCCGAGCACGTCGTAGAGCTCGGCCCGTGTCTGCATGCGGTCGACGACGCTCTTCTGCGTGCCCTCGGTGCGGATCGCGCCGTAGACGGCCTCGGCCGCCTTCGACATCGCGCGGAAAGCGGAGAGCGGATAGAGCACGAGCTGCACGCCCGCGCTGCCGAGTTCGGCGACGGTGAACAGCGGCGTCTTGCCGAACTCGGTGATGTTGCCGAGCACCGGCACCTTCACGGCGCTGGTGAACTGGCGATACTCGTCGAGCGTGGTCAGCGCCTCGGCGAAGATCATGTCGGCGCCGGCCTCGACGTAGCGGCAGGCGCGGTCGATCGCGGCCTGCTGGCCCTCGACGGCGTGTGCGTCGGTGCGGGCCATGATCACGAACTGGCCGTCGGTGCGGCCATCGACCGCGGCCTTGATGCGGTCCACCATCTCGTCGCAGCTGACTAGCGCCTTGCCGGGCCGGTGACCGCAGCGCTTCGCCTGCACCTGGTCCTCGAGGTGGCACGCGGCCGCGCCGGAGCGGATCAGGTCCGCGATCGTGCGCGAGATGTTGAAAGCCGCGCCCCAGCCGGTATCGGCATCCACGAGCAGCGGCAGGTCGCAGGCGGAGGCGATGCGCCGGACGTCCTCGCAGACGTCGTTCAGGCTGGTGATGCCGAGGTCCGGCAGGCCGAACGAAGCATTCGCGACACCGGCACCGGACAGGTACAACGCCCGGAACCCGGCCCGCTCGGCGAGCAGCGCGCTGAACGCATTCACGGCTCCCACGACCTGCAGCGGTCGCTCGTTGGCCAGGGCGGCCCGGAACCGGGCGCCAGCAGAGTTCGGTGCGGGCATGGGTGGCCCCTTTTGGCAGTGCAAGATGGACTTAGGATGATAGCGCAGTGGGCGGCCGGTGGACCCCCTCTCGATAGGTGGCGACCCGGCTGACCGGTAGCATGCGGAGCAGGGAGACACGATGCTGTATTTCGAAGACTTCCAGATCGGCCAGTTGCGTTCCGCCGGCGTCCACGAGCTCGGCGAAGCCGACATCATCGCGTTCGCGCGCCAGTGGGACCCGCAGCCATGGCACGTGGATCCGGTCGCTGCCGCGCAGACGCCGATGCGAGGACTTACGGCGTCGAGCGCCCACACCTACGCGATTGCGGCGCTGCTGCTGAGTCGCATGGAGCCGGTCGCCGGAATTGCGTCGCTGAAGCACGAGATCGACCTGCCGAACCCGGCACGGCCCGGCGACCGGCTGACGTTCACGATGACCTGCGTCGAAAGACGCGCCTCGGAATCGAAGCCGGATCGCGGGCTCGTCACGTTCGACGGCGTGCTTGCCAACCAGCACGGCGTCGCGGTCATGAAAGTTCGGTCGCTGATGATGATCAGGACGCGGCCCGGCGGCGCCGCTCCTGCGGCGATGGAGTAACCGCGCTTGGCCAAGCCCGCTCATGCGTTCTCGGCCGTCACGCTGTTTCTCGCGGGTCTCGCGATCTTCGCGGCAGATGCCTCGGCACCGGAGTTCGACGTTCCGGCGTGGCTGTTTCCGATCAATCCGCCGGCCGGCTCTTCCGCCACGCCCGCGCCAGCACCGGACAGCTCGCGCCTGTTGCATGTCCCGAACAGCACGGCGGAGTTCACTCCTGCCGAAGTGACGAACCTGTTTTCCGTCCCTGACTGGCATCCGACCAAGCACCCGCCGATGCCGGCGGTCGTCGCGCAAGGCCGTAAGCCCAACGTGTACGCCTGCGGCTACTGTCACCTGCCGGGCGGCGAGGGACGCCCCGAGAATGCATCCCTCGCCGGCCTGCCAGCGCCATACATCATCCGGCAGATGCGGGATATCGCCAGCCACGCGCGGCGGATTCCGTGGGTGGGGCCGGAGTACCTGCCGGCTGCGTTCATGACCACGGTCGCCGGCGACGTGACCGACTCAGAGACCGCCGAGGCCGCGGCGTATTTTTCTGCACTGACGCTGCGCAAGCGTCGTGCGGACGTGATCGAGACGGATCGCGTACCCCGGATGCACGTCGCAGGATGGATGTATGTGCCGACGCCGGGCGCCGGCGATGAGCTACTAGGCGCGCGAATCGTCGAGGTGGCCCGCGACCTCGAGCGCCACGAACTGCGCGATTCGGCAGCGGAGTACGTCGCCTACGTGCCGGTGGGCAGCATCGAGCGCGGCCGCAAGCTCGCGACGACGGACACCGACCGGACGCTGGCCTGCGCAGGCTGCCACGGACCGGGGTTGCGCGGCGTCGGCGAAATCCCGCCGATTGCGGGGCGGTCGCCGAGCTACCTGATGCGCCAACTGGTTGCGTTCAGGACCGGCGCACGCGATACGACTGCAGCCGCGCCGATGAAACCAGTCGTGGCCCAGCTCGACGTCGATGAGATGATCGCGCTCGCGGCGTACGCAGCATCCCTCGCACCGTGAACAAGGGAACAGGCATGGACACAACCAGGCGTCCGTCGGCAAAGGTCGTCACGCTCGAACAGGCCGCTTCGCTTGGGCCGCCGCCACCGGGCAACCTCGCCACGCCGGTGTTTGGTCATGGCTCGCTCGAGGTCGAGTGGTACGCGCCTGCACACGAGGATCGCCAGCAGCCGCACGACCGCGATGAGGTGTACGTGGTGGCGCGTGGCAACGCCGTCTTCTTCGACGGGGAGCAGCGCACGCGAGTCGCCGAGGGCGCGTTCATCTTCGTCGCCGCCGGCCGCGAGCATCGATTCGAAGAGCTGTCCGTGGACTTCGCTGTCTGGGTGCTGTTCTACGGCCCCAGCATGCCCGCCTTGCGCAGTTCCTCGACGATCAGCGTCGCCGACTCCTCCGCCGGCTTCGCAAGCGTGTCGATGTAGATCTCGGGCTTCTCCGGCGGCTCGTACGGCGAGTCGATGCCGGTGAAGTTCTTCAGCTCGCCGCGGCGCGCCTTCTTGTACAGCCCCTTCGGATCGCGGCCCTCGACGACCGAGAGCGGCGCGTCAACGTGCACTTCGAAGAACTCGCCGAACTCGAATAACGCGCGCGCCATGCGCCGCTCGGCGCGGAACGGCGAGATGAACGACACCATCACGATCAGGCCCGCGTCGCTCATCAGCTTGGCGACTTCGGCCACGCGACGGATGTTCTCGACGCGGTCCGTGTCGGTGAAGCCGAGGTCGCGGTTCAGGCCGTGGCGCACGTTGTCGCCGTCGAGCAGGTAGGTGTGCCGGCCGAGCGACAGCAGTTGTTTCTCGACCAGGTTCGCGATCGTCGACTTGCCCGCACCGGAGAGTCCGGTGAACCACAGCACGCAGGGCTTCTGCCCCTTCATGGCCGCGCGTGCAGTCTTGTTCACGTCGAGCGCCTGCCAGTGGATGTTCTGCGAGCGACGCAGCGCGAAATGGATCAGCCCGGCACCCACGGTCGCATTCGTCAGGCGATCGATCAGGATGAAGCCGCCCGTATCGCGATTTTCCGTGTACGGATCGAAGGCGATCGGCTGGTCCGTCGAGATGTTGCAGACGCCGATCTCGTTCAGGCCGAGCTTCTTGGCCGCAAGGTGCTCGAGCGTGTTGACGTTCACCTTGTACTTGGGCTCGGTGACCGTTGCGGTGACCGTCTTCGTACCGACCTTCATCCAGTACGGACGGCCCGGCAGCATCGGCTCGTCGGACATCCAGATGATCGTGACGTCGAACTGGTCGGCCACGCCCGGCAGCGCGGTCGTCGTCGAGAGGATGTCGCCGCGGCTGACGTCGATCTCGTCCTCGAGCGTGATCGTCACCGACTGGCCCGCCACCGCGCGCTCGAGGTCGCCGTCCATCGTCACGATGCGGGCGACGCGGCTGTCGCGCGCCGACGGCAACACGCGCACCTTCTCGCCCGGCGACAGCGTGCCGCTGACGATCGTGCCCGCGAAGCCGCGGAAATCGAGGTTCGGCCGGTTGACCCACTGCACCGGCATGCGGAACGGCTGGTGCTGCAGCCGGTCCTCGATCTCGACGGTCTCGAGGTACGCCATCAGCGTCGGGCCGTGATACCACGGCGTGCGCGCGCTCTGGCTCGTGATGTTGTCGCCTTTCAACCCGGAGACCGGGATCGCGACGATGTCCGTGAGCTCGATCTGCTTCGCGAAGTCGCGATACTCCTCGACGATCGTGTCGAAGATCTCGTGCGAGAAGTCCACCAGGTCCATCTTGTTGACCGCCAGCACCACCTTGCGGATGCCGAGCAGCGAGACGATGTAGCTGTGGCGGCGCGTCTGGGTGAGCACGCCCTTGCGCGCGTCGATCAGGATCACGGCCAGGTCGGCGGTCGAGGCGCCGGTCGCCATGTTGCGCGTGTACTGCTCGTGCCCCGGCGTGTCGGCGACGATGAACTTGCGCTTGTCGGTCGAGAAGAAGCGGTACGCGACGTCGATCGTGATGCCCTGCTCGCGCTCGGCCGCGAGGCCGTCCACCAGCAGCGCGAGATCGAGGTCGCCGCCCTGCGTGCCGACTTTCTTCGAGTCGGCCTCGAGGGCCGCGAGCTGGTCCTCGAAGATCATCTTCGAGTCGTACAGCAACCGGCCGATCAGCGTCGACTTGCCGTCGTCGACGCTGCCGCAGGTGATGAACCTGAGCAGGCTCTTGTGCTCGTGCTGGTGCAGGTAGGCCTGGATGTCGCTGGCGATCAGGTCGGAGACGTGGGCCATCAGAAGTACCCCTCCTGCTTCTTCTTCTCCATCGACGCGGACTGGTCGTGGTCGATCATGCGGCCCTGCCGCTCCGAGCTCGTCGTCAGCAGCATCTCCTGGATGATCGCGGGCAGCGTGTCCGCTTCGCTCTCGATTGCCCCGGTGAGCGGATAGCAGCCGAGCGTGCGGAAGCGCACCTTCTTCATCGCGGGCTGCTCGCCCTCGTACAGCGGCATGCGCTCGTCGTCCACCATGATCAGCGTGCCGTCGCGCTCGACCACCGGGCGCTCGGCCGCGAAATACAGCGGCACGATCGGGATGTCGCGCAGGTAGATGTACTGCCAGATGTCGAGCTCGGTCCAGTTCGACATCGGGAACACGCGTATCGACTCGCCCTTGTGCTTGCGCGCGTTATAGAGACGCCAGAGCTCCGGGCGCTGGTTCTTCGGGTCCCAGCGATGCTGCGCCGAGCGGAACGAGAAGATGCGCTCCTTCGCGCGGCTCTTCTCCTCGTCGCGACGCGCGCCACCGAATGCTGCATCAAAACCGTAGAGGTCCAGCGCCTGCTTCAGCGCCTGCGTCTTCATGATGTCGGTGTGGATCGCCGAGCCATGCGTGAACGGATTGACGCCCTGCTCCAGGCCCTCGGGGTTCGTGTAGACCAGCAGCTCGAAGCCGTGCTCCTGCAGCATCTTCTGGCGGAACGCGTACATGTCGCGGAACTTCCACTTCGTGTCCACGTGCAGCAGCGGAAACGGCAGCTTCGCCGGGTAGAACGCCTTCAGCGCCAGGTACAGCATCGCCGCGCTGTCCTTGCCGATCGAGTACAGCATCACCGGCTTCTCGCACTCGGCGACCACCTCGCGCATGATCTGGATGGCCTCGGCCTCCAGGCGCTCGAGGTGTGTCAGCGTGTGCGGCTGGATTTTCTTGTCGTCGGCGCTGGTCACGGGATCCTCACCACTGTGCGGCCGGTCACGCGGCCCTGGATGTAGTCGTCGAACTGCGTGGGCAGCTCGTCGAATCCGATCACTTTCGTGCAGATGCGGTCGAGCTTCGCAGGTCGCAGATCGGTCGCGATCCGCTGCCAGACCTCGAGCCGCACGTCTCGCGGGGTCAACACCGAGTTGATGCCGAGCAGGTTCACGCCGCGCAGGATGAACGGCATCACGGTCGTCGACAGTTCGTGGCCGCCCGCGAGACCGATGCTCGCGATGTTGCCCCACTGGTCCACGGTGCGCGTGAGCCAGGTGAGCACCGGGCCGCCCAGGTTGTCCACCGCGCCAGCCCATAACGCCTTCTCCATCGGCTTCGAGCCGAGGTCGATGTCCTGCCGCAGCAGCACCCGGGCCGCGCCGATCTCGCGCAGATACGGCTCTGCCTCGCGCTTGCCGCTGACGGCCACGACCTCGTAGCCACGCCCGGCCAGCATGTTGATCGCGAGGCTGCCGACACCGCCGGCCGCGCCCGTGACGACCACCGGGCCGTTCGCAGGCTGCTGCCCGTTGCGCTCCATCTGGTGGACGGCTAGCGCCGCGGTGAAACCTGCGGTGCCGAGCTTCATCGAGTCGAGCTCGGTCAGGCCCGGCGGCAGCGGAATCACCCAGTCACCTTTGACCCGCGCGAACTCCGCGTAACCGCCGTCGTGCGTCTCGCTCAAGCCGCAGCCGGTGACCAGCACCTTCTGCCCGGGTGCGTATCGCGCATCACTCGAGCTGACGACCTCGCCGGCGAAATCGATACCGCCCACGAGCGGGTACTTGCGCAGGATGCGTCCGGCACCGGTGGCCGCAAGCGCATCCTTGTAGTTGATGTCGGAGCAACTGACCCGGACGACGACGTCGCCCGGGCTCAAGTCGTCGAGCGTGACCTGGTCGAAGCGCGCGATGATCTTGCGGTCGACTTCATGGATGCGGAAGGCGCGGAAGGAAGGAGGCATAGGGGATAGTGAGCAGGGGATAAGGGATTGTAGGAAGCGCTGACGCGTGCTCAGGAACGGTCGAGCCACACCTCGAGTCCGGCGGTATTGAGGCGCATGTCGTCATCGAGCATGCGGTGACGTTCTGCGAGGTCTCCGACGTAACCGTGCTCGTCCAGGCGCACGCTGAAGTAGCGGAACAGGTCCGCCTCGATCAGCGCGCGCCGGTCGGCCGCGGTCGCGTGGGTCCGCGCGACGCGCACGCACTCCACGATGGCCGCGTGCAGATCGCGCGCCAGGCGTTCGAGGTCCTGCACCGGCCCGAAGTGCGTCTGGTACACGCGCGTCGGCTGGTACGACATCAGCCGGTCAATGGTCGCGTGGAACGCGTCGGGGTCGAACTGCACGGGCGTCGTCGTTGGCAGCATGAACGGGCCGGCCGCAGTGTCGAACTCCCGGTAGCAGATGCCGAAGTTGTCGCCGCTGTAGACCTCGCGGTGATCGAGGTCGATCGGGCAGTGGTGATGCTTCGCGTGACCCGGGGCGTCGATGAACTCGAACGTGCGGCTGCCGAGCACGATCCGGGTCCCGTCCTCGGTGACGATGACGCGCTCGGCCGGGATCGGCACCAGCTCTCCGTAGAGCCTCCTGAAGTTGTCCTCGCCGTAGACCTGGATCGCGCCCGCGATCAGCTTCGACGGCTCGATCATGTGCGGCGCACCGCGCGGGTGCAGCACGGCTTTTGCGTTCGGCAGCGCCTGCATCAGCTGGCCGGCGCCGCCCGCATGGTCGAGGTGCACGTGGGTCAGGAACAGGTAGTCGACCTGCTCCCGGGCGATGCCCAGTTCGTCGAGCGCGGCGAGGAGACGCGGGGCCGCCGGCGCAGCACCTGTATCCACGAACGCGGCCCGGCCATCGTCGACGACCAGGTGGCTGCCGGCGAGTCCGGGGCGGTGGTACAGCGTGTCGATCAGGTAGACCCCGGCGCCGGCGGGAACCGCCAGTCGGGCATCGTTGCTTTCGGCGAGAGCGGCGGAAGTCATCTCGGGCGGCGGACCAGTGTCGACTTCGGGCCGATTAGCGTGCGGTGTCGCCTGCCCGAAAACAAGAAGGCCGGGCGAACCCGGCCTCCTGCGGCAAGCGAGCTTCAGCGCGTCCGGCTCACAACCCCGGGCACTTGCCCTGCTTGCGGATCTCGTTGGTCGCGCACAGGCCCGGCCGCTGGCTCGAGTAATACAGCGCCAGTTCCTTGATGTCCTGGTCCGTCAGCGCCGCGGCCATGCCGCCCATCACCGCGTTCTTGCGCTGGCCGGCGCGGTAGGACTTCAGGGCCTGCTCGATGTAGTCGGCGTGCTGGCCAGCGAGGTTCGGGTACTCCGGCATGATGCCGACGCCGTCGTTGCCGTGGCACGCGACGCAGGTCTGGCCCGCCTTGGGCGCGGTACCGACGGCCCGGCCGGTCGCCTTCAGTTCCTGCCCGCTCAGGTACGCCGCGATGTCCTGCATGTCCTCGGCGGTCATCGTCGCGGCCTGCGCATGCATCGTTGGATGCGGGCGCTCCTGGCTCGCGTATTCCTTAAGCGCGACGACCATGTAGGCCGCGTGCTGGCCGCCGAGCTTCGGCACGTTGTAGATCGGATACGAGTTCTTGTAGTTCGGGATGCCATGGCAGCCATGGCAGGTGTAGGCGAGCTTCTCGCCACGCGCTGCGTCCGCAGCCGAAGCCACGCCCGGCGCGACGAGCGCCACGATGGTCAGGCTCAGCGCGAGCCAGGCCGATCTCGAGGTCATTTGATCACTCCGTGCGGCAATCGGCCTCCCCAAGGCCGAAGGGGCGGCATGTTAATCAATAGCGTTTCGGGTGTCGAATGGCGGCCGGGCACCGAAGCCCCCCGCACGTTGTCATAGACTGCACGGAACCACCCCCGGCGCGGAGACGAGGAGCCAACCATGTCGATTCGAGGATTGCTGCTGGCCGGCCTGCTGGCCGCCTTCGTACTTCCGGCCGGGGTCGCCCAGGCCGACGAGCCGCGCCCCCGGACCGCGAGCGTGACCGGCCAGGGCGAAATCTCGGCCGAGCCCGACCTCGCTTATGTGACCCTCGGCGTCGAAGCGCGGCGGCCGACCATGGCCGAAGCCCGGGCCGAGGTCGCAAAGACCGTGGATCGCGTGCTGGCCCTCTGCAAGGACCTGAAGATCGACCCGAAGCTGGTCAACTCGACCCGGCTGCAGGTCCAGCCCGACTACACGTGGAACGACCAGACCCGCAAGCAGGTGCTGGTCGGCTACATCGTCAGCCGGCAGGTGCAGGTCGAATTGCGCGACCTCGAGCAGCTCGGACCCCTGCTCGAGCGAGCGGTCAGCGCGGGCGTGAACCAGGTGAGCGACCCGGCGCTCGACTCGACGAAGCGCAAGGAACTCGAGCGCCAGGCGATGACGCTCGCGGTCCAGGACGCCCGGCTGAACGCGGAGACGCTCGCCCAGGCGGCGGGCGTAAAGCTAGGGGCAGTGCGCGCGCTGAACGCCTCATCCGGGCCACCGGTCATCCCGATGTACCGCTCGAAGATGGTGATGGCCGATGCCGCCGCGGCGCCGCCGGCACCGGAGGCGAGCTACCAGCCAGGCGACATGAAATTCAGCGCAAGCGTGAGCGCGGAGTACGACCTGATGGTCGGGCCGTAGTGGCGCGACCAGTCAACAGACTATCAAGGTAAAATGTATGATGCTGATTCTGATGAATCAGGAAGCACGCTGATCATCAATTTTCAGTAATAAGCGACTCAACGATGTCAGTCCTGAGGCCGTTGTCCTCGGGCGTAGTGCCGGACGGATAACGGCGCAGCACGCGCCCGTCGCGACCGATCAGGAATTTCTCGAAGTTCCACTGGATGTCGCCGGCGTGCCCGTTCGCCGGGGACGTGAGCCACGAGTACAGCGGGTGCCTGTCCGCGCCGTTGACGTCGAGCTTCGACGACAGCGGAAAGGTCACGTCATACCGCGTCGAGCAGAACTCGCGGATCTCCGCGTCCGACCCCGGCTCCTGTGCGCCGAACTGGTTGCAGGGAAAGCCGACGACGGCGAACCCTTCGTCGGCGAGTTCGGCCTGCAGGCGCTCGAGTCCGGCGTACTGCGGGGTATAGCCGCAGCGACTCGCGACGTTAACCGCGAGCACCACCTTGCCGCGGAGCGGACCAAGCAGGTCGGGCTCGCCGTCGATGCCGGTCACGGCAAAGTCGAAGAACGTGGCCATCGATTCTTTCTTGCCAGCGGCGCGGGTGCGCCTTGCTGGACCGTTCGGCACCCAGCGGGCGCCGGATTCGGCAGCGTCAGCCGGGCAGGCGGTCGACGATCAGGATGCTGCCGTCGACACCGGTCACGCGCACGCGCGACCCGGCCGGGACGTTCGGACCGCGCAGGTTCCAGCGGCGGTTGCCGAGCTTCACGCGCCCCTCACCCTCGCGAATGCCGTCCGACAGTGTCAGGACCTGGCCGATGTAGCGCTCACCCACGCGGTGCGGGGCTGTCGCGCTCTGCAGGTCCTGCTGCTGGATGCGGTGCTCGCGCCAGAAGTAGAGGCCGAAGACTGTCGCTGCGAAGATTGCAAACCAGAACATAGGTTGGGCTTCGGTTCAGAACGGCGCCATCCTGCCAATTTCCCACCCTGGCGCTCAACTCCGCCGCCTATTGTCAAAGCCGTTTCGTGACGCGCCGCTCATGTGGCCGGCCCGATGCGCATGTCCTTGCTGTACTGGACGTTCATGACGTTGTCGGTCCAGCCCTGCACGTACGGCTTCACGAGGTGCTTGTTGACGTAGAAGTACAGCGGCAGCAGCGGGGTGTCGGCCAGCATCACTCGCTCGGACTCCTCGAGCAGTGCCCGGCGCTTCGCCGCGTCGGGCTGGCGGGTCGCCTCCGCGAGCAGCGAGTCGTAACGGGGGTTCGAATACCCGGTCAGGTTGATGCCAAACCCGGTCTGCAGCAGCTGCAGGAACGTGTAGGCGTCGTTGTAGTCGCCGACCCAGCTCGAGCGGAACACCTCCGTGTCCTTGCGCGCCTGGATCGTCTGCAGCAGCGCGCGGAACTCCTCGGCGTACAGCGTCGTCTCGACGCCGAGCGCTTCCTTCCACATCGCGGCGACCGCTACGGCGAGCCGGTTGTGCTCCTCGCCGGAGTTGTAGCGGATCTCGACCTTGAGTGGCCTGACCTCCGAATAGCCCGCCTTCGCGTAGAGCTCGCGGGCCTCGGCCACGCGCTCGGCATACGGCCGCGACGCGTAGTCGAACTGCTGTGGCGTGTAGTCGGCCACGCCACGCGCCACCCAGCCGTACGCCGGGGCCTCGCCGCGGCCGGTCACCGCGGACGTGAGCTTGTCGCGATCGATCGCGAGCGACAGCGCACGGCGCAGGCCCGGCTGGTCCTTGAATGGCGGACGCGACAGGTTGAACCCGTAGTAATAGACGCTGAGCTGCGGCGAGACGTGCAGCTCGGCCGCAAGGTTGTGCTTGATCCACTTGAACTGCGGCGGGGGCACGACGTACGTGATGTCGAGCTCACCGGAACGGTACTGGCGGAACTCCGTGCCATTATCGGAGTGGTGCACGAAATGCACCTGCTCGAGGTGCGTCGCGGCGTCATTCCAGTAATTCCGGTTCCGCTTGATGACCACGTGCGAGCCGACGACCCACTCGGCAAGCGTGAATGCGCCGTTCGAGATCATCTTCCCGGGACGCGCGTACTCCGCGCCGTTCGCCGCGAGCGACGGCCCGTGCACCGGAAACGTGCCGGGCTGGGCCAGCAACCCAAGCAGGTACGGGGCCGGGTTCTGCAGCCGGATCACGACGGTGCGATCGTCCGGCGCGGTGACGCCGAGCTCGGACGTCGGCTTCTGCCCGCTGGTGATCGCCGACGCATTGACGACCGACTCGAAGATCTGCGCGTAGGGCGAAGCCGTTGCCGGGTCGACCAGGCGGCGCATGCCCGCCACGTAGTCGCCCGCGACCAGTGGATCGCCGTTCGACCAGCGCAGGCCCTCGCGCAACCTGAACGTGTATTGCAGGCCGTCGGGCGTCACGGTCCACTCGGTGGCCGCCGCTGGAATGGCGCTGCCGGCGGGACCAACGGCGGTGAGGCCCTCGAACACGTCGCGCAGGATGTTGAACGCTCCGTCGGTCCGGGCGCGCTGCGGGTCGAGCGTGTCGGGCTCGGGACCGTTACCGCGCTTCAGCGTGGTGGTGTCGGCCTTGGTGGCCGGCCCGGACGCGGCCTGCTGGGTGTTCCTGTCGCCGCGGTCACAGGCGGCGAGCCCGAGCAGTGCAACGGCGACCAGGGCTGCGCGCCATGCGGTAACGGACGTGTTCACGATCTTATTGTTCACTGTATGAGGGTCTCAGGCGCCACCCCGCGCCCGCGGCAGCCGCGGGCTGGCGAGTTCGCGCCGCTTCAGGTGGATCAGCAGCAGCGACACCGCCGCTGGCGTGATGCCGGGGATGCGCGCCGCCTGGCCGAGCGTGGCCGGCCGGTGCTCGACGAGTCGTTGCCGGACCTCGTTCGACAGTCCGCGCACCGCAGCGTAATCGAGATCCGCCGGCAGCAGGGTGTCTTCGTTGCGACGCTGCCGCTCGATCTCGTCGTGCTGGCGATCGATGTAGCCCGTGTACTTGGCCTGGACATCGACTTGCAGCGCCACCTGCGAGGCGAGTCGCTCGTCGTCGCGCCAGTCGCCGTTGCCGGGACCGATCACTTCGGCCAGCGTCTCGTAGCAGACCTCAGGGCGACGCAGCAGGTCGAATGCGCGCTGCTCGCGGGTCAGCGCGCCGAATCGATCCTCGGCCCGCGCACCCTCGTCAGTGCCGGGGCGCACCCACGTGGACTGCAGCCGCGCAAGTTCCACGTCCACTGCCGCGCGCTTGCGCTCGAAGAATGCCCAGCGTTCGTCGTCGATGAGCCCGAGTTCGCGGCCTCGCGGCGTGAGTCGCAGGTCGGCGTTGTCCTCGCGCAGGCTCAACCGATACTCGGCGCGACTCGTGAACATCCGGTATGGCTCGGGCGCGCCGCGGGTGATCAGGTCGTCGATCAGCACGCCGATGTAGGCGTCGCTGCGGCGCGGCCACCACGGCTCGCAGCCCCGGACCTCGAGCGCCGCATTGACGCCTGCAACGAGTCCCTGCGCCGCGGCTTCTTCGTAACCCGTGGTGCCGTTGATCTGCCCGGCGAAGTACAGGCCTTGCACGCACTTCGTCGCGAGCGTCGGCTCGAGGTCGCGCGGGTCGAAGAAGTCGTACTCGATCGCGTAGCCCGGCCGCGTGATGTGCGCGTTCTCGAAGCCGCGGATGCTGCGGACGAAGGCGTACTGCACGTCGAACGGCAGGCTCGTAGAGATGCCGTTCGGGTACACCTCGTGCGTGTCGAGGCCCTCGGGCTCGATGAAGACCTGGTGCGAGCCGCGCTCGGCGAAGCGCACGACCTTGTCCTCGACCGAAGGGCAGTAGCGCGGCCCGACGCCTTCGATCACGCCCGTGAACATCGGCGACCGGTCAGTCCCGGCGCGGATGATCTCGTGCGTGCGCTCGTTGGTCGCCGTGATGTGGCAGGGCACCTGCCGCGGATGTTCGTGCCGCCGGCCGAGGAACGAGAACACCGGCCGCGGCTCGTCGCCGTGCTGCACCGTGAGGCCCGAGTAATCGATGCTGCGGCCGTCGATCCGTGGTGGCGTGCCGGTCTTCAGGCGCCCGACCCGAAATGGCAGGGCCCGCAGTCTTTCCGCAAGCCGGTTCGACGGCGGATCGCCCGCGCGTCCACCCGCGTACTGGTCGAGACCAACATGAATGCGTCCACCAAGAAATGTGCCGACAGTGAGCACGACCGCGCGCGCCGTGAACTCGACACCGACCTGTGTGACGACGCCCGTGACGCGCTCGCCCTCGATGCTGAGATCCGCCACTTCCTGCTGGTACAGGCTCAGGTTCGGCTGGTTCTCGAGCAGGCTGCGCACGGCGCGCTTGTAGAGCTGCCGGTCCGCCTGCGCGCGCGTGGCGCGCACGGCCGGGCCCTTGCTCGCATTCAGCGTACGGAAATGGATCCCGGCACGATCCGCCGCCCGGGCCATCGCGCCGCCGAGCGCGTCGATCTCCCGCACCAGGTGACCCTTGCCGATCCCGCCGATCGCCGGGTTGCAGCTCATCTGGCCGAGCGACTCGATGCTCTGCGTGACCAGCAGCGTGCGGCAGCCCATCCGCGCGGCAGCGAGCGCCGCCTCGGTACCGGCGTGACCGCCGCCCACGACAATGACGTCAAACTGTTCGGCGAACCGCATGGCCGCATCCGGAAAGGGCGCCCATTGTACGGGTTCAGCCGCGGAGCAGCTTTTCGAAGGCCGGGAGCCGCAGCGTGACGAAACGGCGGGCCTGGCGCTCGTACCGGTTGCGCCAGTAGCCACTGCCGGATCCACTCGGCGAGGTAGCTGCGCAGGCTCATCCGTCCGCGATTCCACTGTCGCAGCACGTGGAAGTACTCGTGCAGCACGAGCTCGCGGTTGGCGAGGAAATCCCGGGCCGACCCGGGCAGCAGGATGCGGTTGCGTCGCGTCGTGGCTGCCGCGCCGACGTGCAGCCGGGCGTACCACGAGTGCTCGACGATCTCGACGTCGTCGACCGAGTCGCCAAACAGCACCTCGAGGGCCGCCCGATCACGGGCCGGCATCACGTCGCGCGTGCGTGGCATCGCCGCAGTTCCGCGCGCAGCCGCGAGGCCAGCTTGCGTTGGCCCGGCGCACGCGTGTCTTGCGCGCACGCGATTTCTTCGCGGCTTTTCTCGCGGCCTTCTTCGGTGCGCTCCGCGCGGTCGTGCCCGGCAGCCGCGGTATCGGCTGCGGATGCTCGACCGTCGTGACGCGCGCCGCAGCCCGCTTCAGGTCCTCGAAGCTCTCGCGCAGGCAGGTTGCGAAGAACGCCGGGTCCGGCAGCATCTCGCGGCACGAGACCGCGCAGATCCACATGGTACCGGCGTAACTGAAGCCCGTGACGTTGAGGCCCATGCCGTTGGTGGCGATGCTGATCGGCGCGTAGTTCACGAGCCTTGCGCCCGCCATGTACAGCGGTACGTCGGGGCCACGCACGTTCGAGACGATCAACCCGATCCGCGGCGGCTGCACGTAGCGCGTGATCGTCTGTGAAACGAGGTTCGGCATGAATTCGAGCAGGTCGCGGGCGAGCTCCTTGCCGATCGCATCGCTGACGCGCTTCGACGTCTTCGCGCCGTCGCGAATCGCAAGCAGTCGTTCGACCGGGTCCTCGATATCCGTGGCCACGGACATCACGGTGAAGCCGACCTGGTTGCCGACGTCGCCGCCCTTTTCGGTACCGCGCAGCGTCATCGGGATCATCGCGGCCATCGAAGCTTCGGGCAGCTCGCGCTTGCTCTTCAGGTAGCGGCGCAGTGCGCCGCCGACGATGCAAGGAACATGTCGTTGATCGTGACGTCGGCCACGTGCGCGCGGACCTGCTTGAACTCGGCGAGCGGCAGCCCGACAGCCTCGAACACACGATGCGCGGAGACATCACCGCTGAAGCGCGTCTGTGGCGGCATCATGCCCATCAGCGAGCCCAGGTCGCCCGACGCGAGGCTGCGCAGCTTGCCGAGGCTGGCCAGGCCCTCACCGGCGGCCTTCGAGATCGCACCGGCACCAAGCGTCGCCAGCCGCCGCGCCGTGCCGACCGTGAACTTCGCGAGCCCCGGGATGCGCTCGACGTTGTGCACCAGCGCGCGCGAATAGAGCTCTACCGCTGTGGGCTCGCGGTCGGCGTGGTAGCGCGGCTGGTCGTCCTCGTCGCCGAAGTCGATCGGCTCCGGGTTGATCGAGTGCAGCGCCTTCAGGAGTTCCGTGCCTGACTCGCCGTCGATGATCGCGTGATGCATCTTGGTGTACAGCGCGAAGCTGCCCTTCGGCACCCCCTCGATGTTGTGCAGGCCCTCGATCACGTAGGCCTCCCACAGCGGCTTGCTGCGATCCAGCGGCCGCGAGTGGATGCGCGCCACCTGGATGCAGAGCTGCCGCCAGTCGCCCGGATGCGGCAACGCGACGTGGCGGACGTGGAACTCGACGTCGAACGACGGGTCCTCGAGCCAGTACGGGCGATCGAGCGACAGCGGCACCGTGACCAACCGGCGCCGGAACTGCGGGAACTGCTCTAGCCGCGAGCGCGAAGAACTTCAGGATGTCCTTGAAGCGCACGCCGCCGCCCGGGGCCGAGGACGGGTCGTAGATCGCGAGCGAGGCCACGTGCATGAAGTTGTTGCCGTGCTCGAACTGCAGGAACATCGAATCGGCGCCGGAGAGCTGTTTCATTGCCTGTCGCCGCGGCGAGTCCGCGGTCCGTATTGGGTAAGAGGGGGAATCGAGACTACTGGCCGGCGGCGGGCGCGTCTACCGCTGCTATTTGCCGATGCAGAAGCTGCCGAAGATCCGTCCGAGCAGGTCGTCGCTCGACACCTCGCCGGTGATCTCGCCAAGCGCGCGCTGCGCATCTGTCAGTTCCTGAGCCACCAGTTCGCCGGCGTGGCGCTCGACCAGCAGCCGATGCGCCTCTTCGACGTGCGCCCTCGCCCGCCGCAGTGCATCGAGGTGACGGGCGCGCGCCGACAGCGCGCCGGTCCCGGCCGGATGGAAACCCACGCAGTCCTTGAGATGCGCACGCAGGAGATCGAGGCCGGTGCCATTCGTGGCGCTGAGCCACACCATGGTTCGATCACCGGTGTCTACCCGTGCCTCGACGCCGACACGATCGACCTTGTTCATCACGACGGTGCGCGGTGCCGACGTCGGCAGCGCGGCAAGATCCGTGTCAATCGCCGCAACCGCGGTCGCATCCGACGCATCCACGACGAACAGCACTCGATCGGCGCGTTCGATCTCGAGGTGAGCACGCCGGATCCCCTCGGCCTCCACCTCGTCCGGTGACTCCCGCAGGCCCGCGGTGTCGAGGATGTGCAGCGGCAAGCCGTCGATCTCGATCCGCTCGCGCAGCACGTCGCGCGTCGTGCCTGGGATCGCCGTGACGATCGCGGCGTCGTAACCCGCGAGTCGATTCAGCAGGCTCGACTTGCCGGCGTTCGGCCGGCCCGCAATCACCAGCGTGAGTCCGTCGCGCAGCAGCGCGCCCTGCCGGGTCGCCTCGCCGAGTTCCGCGAACCGTCGGCGGATATCTTCCATGCGCTCGCCAAGCGCGCGGTCTGCGAGGAAGTCGATCTCTTCCTCGGGAAAATCGATCGCGGCCTCGACCCACATCCGCAGTTGCAGCAGTGCTTCCGTCAGGTGATGGACCTGCGCCGAGAACTCGCCCTGCAGAGAACGCATCGCCGCCCTAGCCGCCTGCGCCGAGCCGCTCTCGATCAGGTCGGCCACGGCCTCGGCCTGCGCGAGGTCGAGCTTGCCGTTCAGGAATGCGCGTTGCGTGAATTCCCCGGGTTCGGCGAGCCTCGAACCGAGGTCGAGCGCACGTCGCAGCACCAGGTCGAGCACGATGGGGCCGCCGTGGGCGTGCAGTTCGAGCACGTCCTCGCCGGTGAGCGAGTTCGGCGCCGGGAAGTACAGCGCCAGTCCCTCGTCGAGGGGCTCGCCTTGCGCGTCGAGGAACGGCCGCAGAGCAGCGTGGCGGGCGGGCGGCAGGTCGCCGATCAGTGCCCGCCCAATCGAAGTACACGCGGGCCCGGACAACCGGACGATGCCGATGCCACCGCGGCCCGGAGCCGTGGAGATTGCGGCGATCGTGTCGGAACTAGGCGAAATGGAGAATGTCCCCTATTTCTTCGCCTCGCGCTCGACGATGCGGTTGATGTTCCACTGCTGCGCGATCGACAGCAGCGTGTTCGTGGTCCAGTACAGCAGCAGGCCGGCCGGGAACCACGCCATCATCACCGTCATGATCAGCGGCATGAACGCGAACACCTTGGCCTGCATCGGATCCGGCGGCGGCGGATTGAGCTTGAACTGGCCGAACATCGCCACGCCCATCAGGATCGGCAGGATGAAGAACGGGTCCTTCGACGACAGGTCCTGGATCCACAGCATCCACGGCGCCTGGCGCATCTCGACGCTCTCGAGCAGCACCCAGTAGAACGCCAGGAACACCGGGATCTGCACCACGATCGGCAGGCAGCCCGCGACCGGGTTGATCTTCTCGCGCTTGTACAGCTCCATCATCTGCTTCGCGAGCTGCTCGCGATCGTCCTTGTAGCGCTCCTGAATGCTCTTGATGCGAGGCGAGATCGTGCGCATCTTGGCCATCGAGCGGCCACTGGTCTCGGTGAGCTTGTAGAACAGCAACTTCAGCAGGATCGTCACGATGATGATCGACCAGCCCCAGTTGCCGACGAACTTGTGCACCTGCTCCAGCAGCCAGAACAGCGGCTGCGCGAGAATCGTGAGCTTGCCGTAGTCGGCCGTGAGCTCGAGGCGCGGACCGACGGTCTTCAGCTGCTCCTGCAGCTTCGGGCCGACGAAGACCTTCTCGCTGAACTGGCCCGTAGTGCCCGCTGGAACGGTCTTCAGCGGACCGCGGAAGCCCATCACCGAGTGCGGGCCTTCCATGCCGAGCGTGTAGTCGAACGTCTCCTTCACCGGCGGCACCGCAGCGGTCACGAAGTGATGCTGCATCTCTGCCATCCAGCCGCCCGCGAACGCCGCGGCGAACTTCGAGTCGTCCTCGTCGGTGACGTCGAGCTTGCGGTACTTCTGGCCGTCGTAGATCGCCGGGCCACGGTAGGCATAGCTCTCGACGTCGAACATCGAGCGCTTCTGCGAGTAAACGTGGCGGGCCAACTGCACGTAGGAGGCGGCCTCCCAGTTCTTCGGCGAAGCGTTCTGCACGTCGTAGACGATCTCGACATCGTAGCGCCCGGGCTTGAACACGAACGACTTGGTGACCGTGAGTCCCTGCCCGTCGGTCCACGTGAGCGGGACACGCAGTTCCTGCGCGCCCGGTGCGAGCCGGTATTCCTGCGCCGCCGAGGCGAACGTCGCGAGGTGCGTGGGCTCGGACCCGCCGCTGGTGCTGCGCAGCCCGCTGCGCGCCACCTGGTAAGTCGCGTCGGAGGTCGTCAGCAGCCGGACCGGAGGGCTGTCCTTGGTCTTGGCCTGCGGGTACTTGAGCAGGTCCGCGCGGACGAGCGCTCCGCCCTGCAGGCTTACGTCCATGTCGAGCACGTCGGTCACGACGCGCACCACCGGCGCCTGCGCGTCGGATGCCGGAGCCGTGGTGGTGGCGGTCGGTGCCACAGTCGCTGCAGGTGCTGCCGCCTGGCTCTGCTGGGTTGGCAGCGCCGGCAGCTGGCTGGCCGGTGTGGCTGGGGCCGCCGATCCGGTGGTCCCGGTCGTGGCTGCCGGGACGGAAGCCGTCGCGGCAGGCGCGCCGTAGTCGCGGTTCCACTGGATGACGTTCATCCACAGCAGCAGTGCCACACCGATCCAGAGAAACAGACGCGGGTTATCCATGGGAGGTTCGCTTGAATAGAGGCGGCAGGGAGTCCGGCACTGGGTCGTAGCCGCCGGGGTGCCAGGGGTGGCACCGTCCGATGCGACGCACCGCGAGCCATGAGCCACGCACGGCACCGTGACGCTGCAGCGACTCCTGCGCGTAGCAGGAACAGGTGGGATGGAAGCGGCAGTTCGGCCCGAGCAGCGGGCTCACGAACCACCGGTACAGCTGGATCAGGCCGATCAGGAGCGTGCGCATCGTTCGCGGATCCTAGCCCAGAGCGACGACACGCTGGCGTCAATCTGGGCATTCGTGGCCTTGCTAGCCGCGGGGCGCGCGTTCACGACCATGTCCACTGACGGCAACTCCTGCTGGCGGCGGCGGAACGCCTCGCGCACGACGCGCTTGATCCGGTTCCGGTTCACCGCATTGCCGGCCGCCTTGACTCCGACCGCAAGGCCGAGCCGGGCGTGGCCGAGGTCATTCGGCCTGGCGATCACCATGAACAGGGGGTCCGATGAGCGGATGCCGGCACGGTGGACGGCATCGAACTGCGGCTTGTCGGTGAGACGGCGCGCCCGCGGGTAACTGGCGCCGGCAGGCTGCGAGCCGGGACGTGAGGGCCCGGTGGTCAGACCGACAGGCGCTTGCGGCCCTTGGCACGACGGCGGGCCAGGACGAGACGCCCGCCCTTGGTGGCCATGCGCGCACGGAAACCGTGGGTCCTCTTGCGATGGAGGTTGCTCGGTTGGAATGTGCGCTTCATGTGCGGCTCCGTGACAAGCCCGGGTCAGTCAAAAGAGCCGGAAAGGATACTGACGCGGACCGCCAGCGTCAACTTCGAGAGCAGGGTCTTTACGCCGCGCCGCAAGATATCCACAGGCTGCCGAGCGGTATACACTCGCGCCCCCTTCCTGCTTTTGCCCGCTTTCGCCGACACCTTCGAGGCCGCCGGTCGTGGAAACGACGCTCTGGAATCAATGCCTGCGCCGCCTCGAAGAGGAACTGCCGGCCCAGCACTTCAACACCTGGATTCGCCCGCTGCAGGCCGTCGAGGCCGGCGGGCGGCTGCACCTGCTCGCCCCGAACCGGTACGTGGTCGATTGGGTGAACCAGAACTGCGCGAGCCGCATCAGCGAGCTCGTCGATGAGCTGGTGCCGAAGCCGGCACCCGACGTGATCGTCGAGATCGGGTCCCGGCGGGCCGAGGTTGCTACCGCACCCGCGGCCCGCACCCCCGACGTTCGTGCGAAGACCGAGCCGACGCTGCCGCAGATCGGTGGGCGCCTGAACCCGGACTTCACGTTCGTGAATTTCGTCGAGGGCAAGAGCAACCAGCTCGCGCGCGCAGCAGCGATGCAGGTCGCGGAAAATCCCGGCCGCGCCTACAACCCGCTGTTCATCTACGGTGGCGTCGGCCTAGGCAAGACGCACCTGATGCACGCGATCGGCAACCACATCCGTGCGCGCAACAAGGACGCGAAGATCTCGTACGTGCACTCGGAGCGCTTCGTCGGCGACATGGTCCGCGCGCTGCAGCACAACACGATCAACGAGTTCAAGACGGCGTACCGTTCGCTCGACGCGCTGCTGATCGACGACATCCAGTTCTTCGCCGGCAAGGAACGTTCGCAGGAAGAGTTCTTCCACACGTTCAACGCGCTGCTCGAAGGCCAGCAGCAGGTGATCCTGACCTGCGACCGTTACCCGAAGGAAGTCGAAGGCCTGGAGGAAAGGCTCAAGTCGCGCTTCGGCTGGGGGCTCACGGTGGCGATCGAGCCGCCGGAGCTCGAGACCTGCGTGGCGATCCTGATGAGCAAGGGCTCGGCGGCCGGCGTGGAATTGCCGGAAGAAGTTGCGTTCTTCGTGGCGAAGCGGATCCGCTCGAACGTGCGCGAACTCGAGGGCGCCTTGCGTCGTGTGATTGCGAATTCGCAGTTCACCGGTAGGCCGATTACGCTGGATTTTGCGAAGGAAGCGCTGAAGGACCTGCTGGCGCTGCAGGAGCGGCTGGTCACGATCGAGAACATCCAGAAGACGGTCGCGGAGTATTTCAAGATCCGCGTTGCGGACCTGCTGTCGAAGCGTCGCAGCCGTTCAATTACGCGGCCGCGCCAGGTTGCGATGGCACTCGCGAAGGAACTGACGAATCACAGCCTGCCGGAGATCGGCGACGCGTTCGGCGGCCGCGATCACACGACGGTGCTGCACGCGTGTCGCGTGATCAAGGAGTTACGCACGTCGCAGACGCGGATGAACGAGGACTACCAGAACCTGTTGAGAACACTGGCTGGTTGATGTGGCCAGCCTGTGGAGAAGCCGTGCACGATTATGCGTCCACATTTCGTCCACAGGCTGCGGACAGGGAGCGGTAGAGTTGCCCGCAGGCTTGCACTTGGCGCAAGTGATCGCGGTACATGAGGAAAACTGGGTTCTGCACCGCTTGCGGGCGTGCTAATAACAGTAGTAATAGAGAAATCTAATAAGAGAATTATTTCCGGAAGCATCCAGATGAAGATCATTGCGAAGCGTGAAGCGATTCTTGGACCCCTGCAGGCCGTGATCGGCGTCGTCGAACGTCGGCAGACCATGCCGATCCTCGCGAACGTGCTGTTGTCGGCGAAGGGTGGACGTCTTGCCGTGACGGCGACGGACCTCGAAGTCGAACTCGTCGCGACGTCCGAGGTGGACGTGCAGCGAGCCGGCGACGTGACCGTCCCTGGGCGCAAGCTGCTCGACATCTGTCGCGCGCTGCCGGATGGCGTCGAGATCAACCTGACGCTCGAAGGTGAGCGCATGGTGGTCCGGGCGCGGAAGAGTCGATTCACACTCACGACATTGCCCGCGTCCGAGTTCCCGACGGTCGACGAGATCAACGCCCAGCAGACGCTCAAGGTTCCACAGAAGGAGTTCAAGCGGCTGCTGGAAAAGACCCATTTCTCGATGGCCCAGCAGGACGTGCGCTATTACCTGAACGGCATGTTGCTGGAAACTTCGGCGAAAGTGCTCCGATCTGTCGCGACTGACGGCCATCGGCTGGCTTTGTGCGAGATCGAGCTGGCTGAAGGCGCAAAATCCGGCCAGCAGGTGATCGTGCCCCGAAAAGGCGTACTCGAGCTGCAGCGAATTCTCGGCAACGAGGACCAGACGCTCGAGCTTGCGATCGGCAGCAATCATGTTCGCGTCCAGATCGGCGATATTCGCTTCACTTCGAAGCTGATCGATGGGCGATTCCCGGAATACGGCCGCGTGATCCCGAATAATCCGCCATTGATCGTTGCCGCCATCCGCGAGGATCTGCGCCAGGCGCTGCAGCGCGCTGCGATCCTTTCGAACGAGAAGTACCGCGGGATCCGATTCGCGGTGAAGCCGGCAGCGCTGATCATCCAGTCGCACAACCCTGAGCAGGAAGAAGCCGAGGAAGAGCTCGAAGTGGCCTATGACGGGCCGGAGCTCGAGATCGGCTTCAACGTCAACTACCTGCTCGACGCGCTGGCGGCGACGGACGGCCCCGACGTCGAGGTCGGCCTGACGGACGGCAACAGCAGCTGCCTGATCCGCTCGAGCACGGATCCGAGTGCGCGGTTCGTCGTGATGCCAATGAGGCTGTGAGGATGGTTGCAGCCCGATGAGCCTGCAGAGGCTCGGCATCGAGGATTTCCGGTGCGTTGCAAGGGCCGAGCTGGAGTTTGATAGTCGCTGCAACCTGGTCAGCGGCCAGAACGCCTCGGGCAAGACCAGCTTGCTCGAGGCGATTTTCTTTCTGGGGCGTGGCCGCTCCTTCCGCACCAATCGCAGTGACACGCTGGTCCGGGCCGGCACGAAGCAATTCACGCTGACGGGGCGGATCGAGACTACCGGGATTTCGCAACCGATTGGAATGCGGGTGGACGCCAATGGGATCGAAGCCCGCTACGCCGGACGGCCTGTCTCCGGCCTGGCGGAACTCGCGACCCGGTTACCGGTGCAGGCGATCGACCCGGAGGTGCACCGGCTTGTGGACGGCGGACCGCAGGAGCGGCGCCGCTACCTCGACTGGGGAGTGTTCCACGTGGAACCAACTTTCGTGGATCACTGGCGCCGGTATCAGCGGGCGCTGCGACAGCGAAACGCCGCCCTGAAGGCCGGGCAGTCCCCGCAGCTGGTGCAGGCCTGGGATCCGGAATTGCTGGAAGCTGGCCAGGTCGTGGCCGATCACCGGGAGCGATACGTCGAGCGCCTGGGACCGGCGGTCGCCACCACCGGTCAACGGCTACTGGGCCTGAAAATCGAGCTTGGACTGAACCGCGGCTGGTCCGTCGAACGGACGCTGCAGGAGTCCCTGGAAGCCTCGCTGGTCCGTGATCGCGAGCGGGGCCTGACACACAGTGGTCCGCATCGGGCGGACATCCTGGTCCGGGTGGACGGTCATCCAGCCCGTGATCGGGTGTCCCGTGGCCAGCAGAAATTGGTCGCCGCGGCGATGCTGCTGGGGCAGTTGCAATGCGACGCGGAGCAGGGGTCCGGCGTCGCGGCGCTACTTGTGGATGACCCGGCCGCGGAGCTCGATTCCCGGAGCCTCGATCGGCTGCTGACCGAGGTCCTGACGCTACCTTCGCAGCTGTTCATCACGGCGCTCGATCCGGCAAATCCTGCCCTTGCAAGGCTGCCGGACGGCCCGAGGTTCCACGTGGAACACGGCTCCGTGACCCGTCTGATATAATCCGGCGTCCTTCTACGCCAGGTATTCCATGAGCGGCGCCGACGTCTACGACTCCAGTAAAATCAAGGTCTTAAAGGGCCTCGACGCTGTCCGAAAACGCCCCGGAATGTACATCGGCGACACCGATGACGGCACCGGTCTGCATCACATGGTTTTCGAAGTCGTCGACAACGCTATCGACGAAGCTCTGGCCGGCTACTGCACCGACGTCACCGTCAAGATTCACGAGGACCAGTCGGTTACGGTCGCGGACAACGGCCGTGGAATTCCTGTGGATATCCATCCGGAGGAGGGCCGCTCGGCGGCCGAGGTGATCCTCACGGTCTTGCACTCCGGAGGGAAGTTCGACGACTCGTCGTACAAGGTCTCCGGCGGCCTGCACGGAGTCGG
Source organism: uncultured Gammaproteobacteria bacterium (assembly GCA_963696545.1). Taxonomy (GTDB): domain Bacteria; phylum Pseudomonadota; class Gammaproteobacteria; order Steroidobacterales; family Steroidobacteraceae; genus RPQJ01. Next base: position 75,882 of record CAVOKQ010000019.1, on the reverse strand, counting down.
TGTCTCGGTCGTCAACGCGCTTTCGGAAACGCTGCAGCTCACGGTGTACCGGGACGGCCAGGAATACCGTCAGGAGTACCGCCTGGGCGAGCCGGTGGCGCCGCTGATGGCCTACGGGCCGAGCGACAAGCGCGGCACGGTGATCCGCTTCAAGCCCAGCGACACCATCTTCACCAACCTCGAGTTCGAGTTCGAGATCCTGCAGAAGCGCCTGCGAGAGCTCTCGTTCCTGAATTCCGGCGTCAGGATCGAGCTGATCGACGAGCGCGACGACCGCCGCGAAGGCTTCCACCACGAGGGCGGCATCCGGGAATTCGTCCGGTACCTGAATCGGAGCCGCACCGCGGTCCACGAGTCGATCTTCTGGTTCCGTGGCGAAAAGGACGGCATGGGCGTCGAGCTGGCGCTGCAATGGAACGATTCGTATGCAGAGACGATGTCCTGCTACACGAACAACATTCCGCAGAAGGACGGTGGCACGCACCTCGCCGGATTCCGCGGGGCGTTGACGCGCACGCTCAACGACTACATCGAGCGTGAACTGGCCAGCAAGAAAGACCGCGTACCGACCACCGGCGACGACTCACGCGAAGGCCTGACCGCCGTACTGTCGGTCAAGCTGCCGGATCCGAAGTTCTCATCGCAGACCAAGGACAAGCTGGTCTCATCTGAAGTGAAAGCTGTCGTCGAGTCGCTGGTCGCGGAGAAGCTCGGCGAGTTCCTGATGGAGAACCCGGCGCAGGCGAAGGCGATCGTCAACAAGATCATCGACGCTGCACGCGCACGTGAAGCCGCACGCAAGGCGCGGGAGCTGACACGGCGCAAAGGCGCGCTCGACATCGCGGGTCTGCCAGGCAAGCTTGCAGACTGCCAGGAGAAGGATCCCGCGCTGTCCGAGCTCTTCATCGTCGAGGGCGATTCGGCAGGCGGCTCCGCCAAGCAGGGCAGGGACCGCCGTACGCAGGCGATCCTGCCGCTGAAGGGCAAGATCCTGAACGTCGAGCGGGCCCGCTTCGACAAGATGCTGTCGTCCGCCGAGGTCGGCACGCTGATCACGGCGCTCGGCTGCGGCATCGGCAAGGACGACTTCGACATCGCGAAGCTGCGGTATCACCGCGTGATAATCATGACAGATGCTGATGTCGACGGATCCCATATCCGTACCCTTTTACTGACTTTTTTCTATAGGCAAATCCCACTTCTTATTGAGCGCGGGCACATCTACATTGCCCAGCCTCCACTTTACAAAGTGAAGAAAGGCAAGACTGAAACCTACATCAAGGACGACGCCGAGCTGAATGCGCTGCTGCTGCGCTCGGCACTCGAGGACACGGAGCTGTTTGTCGCGGCGGACGCGCAACCGATGCCAGCGAGCGCGCTCGAGACACTGGCCCGACGCTACATGGAATTCCAGACAGCCGCGCGCCGCTCGCCGCGACGCTACGACCTGCACGTGCTCGAGCAGATGCTGCACGTGCCGGAGCTCACGCCCGCTGATCGCGAAGATCCGGACAAGCTTGCGACGTGGGGTTCGCAGCTCGAAGCACTGCTGAATGCAGGTCAGCCGGCGGGCCGTCGCTATGCCGTGACGCTGCAGCCGGGCACGCCACCGCACCTGGTCGTGAGCCGCAGCGAACACGGCGTCACGGTCGAGAAGCACCTGCACCGGGAGTTTTTCGGTACTGGCGAGTACCGGCGCATCAGTGAGCTGTCGCGCACGCTGGTCGGGCTCTTTGGCCCCGGCGCGTACGTGAAGAAGAACGACGCCCGCGAGGAAGTCAGCTCGTTCCGCGACGCGCTGATGTGGATGCTCGACCAGGCGCGCAAAGGCCAATCGATACAGCGCTACAAGGGACTCGGCGAGATGAACCCTGGGCAGCTCTGGGACACGACGATCAATCCGCAGACGCGCCGACTGGTGCAGGTGAGGATCGAGGATGCGCTCGGTGCCGACGAGATCTTCTCGACGCTGATGGGTGACCAGGTCGAGCCGCGCCGCGAGTTCATCGAGCGCAACGCGCTGTCGGCGACCAACCTCGACGTCTAGCAGCTGTAGGGTGTGGCAGCTGAACCAGGCCGCGCTCGCGGGCGGCCGGCATCGCCGTGCGTCGCGGGACTCTAGCCGGGGAACCGGCGCTGAGCGTCAGCGCAGCGACCTAAGGCTGCGTGCGGCGAGGTACGGGTCCAGTCGCGCCAACAGCTGGTACGCGAGATACGAGCGCAACGACTGCCACCAGCGGCGTCCACGCCGCCAGCGCAGCAGATCGAGTGTGTCGGCATGCCGGCGGTCGGTCTCGAATTCGGCACGCAGCCGGGCCGCGAGTGCAGCGGACGGTATCCGCAGCAGCAGCTCGTAGTTGATAAGCAGGCTGCGCACGTCGAGGTTGCTCGAGCCCATGTACACCACGTCGTCGATCACCAGCACCTTTGCGTGGACGATCTGTGGCCGGTAGCAGTGGATCCTGAGACCGGCCCGCAGGAAGCGTGTAAACAGCCGCTCGCTGGCCCAGCGCGAGACCGGTACGTCGCTACTTTCGCCGAGCATGATCTCGGCCTCGCCACGTCGCGCGGCGTCCCGGATCGCAGCGCCGATGCGCCGCGACGGCAGTAAATACGCAGCCCAGGCCTGCATCCGGCGCGCGGGCCGGATGTCGAACAGCAGCCGCCGACGCAACTCGGCCGTCGGGCAGCCCGGCCCGGAGACCAGCAACTCGGGCTGCCCATGCGCGTCAACGGCAAGCCGCCGGCCCGCGCGCCAGAAACCGAGGAACTCGCGTCGACCGAAAGCGGATAGGTCCCACATGCGGGCGAAGCTCTCGGCGAGCGCGTCCACCACTGGCCCGTCCACGCGCACGGCGAAGTCGCGCCAGCCGGCCTCGAAGCCGTCGCCGTCGTACGCGTTGGCGATGTTGAGTCCACCGATCACGGCCTCACCGTCTGCACGCAGCAATTTGCGGTGGTTGCGGAAGTTGAGGCGCAGAAGTCGCTTCGGGTTGAACCAGCGCAGTTCACCGCCGGCGGCGATCAGTGGCGCGAAATAGTCCTGGCGCAACGTGTCCGAACCGTACGCGTCCACCAGCACCCGCACCTGGACCCCGCGTCGCGCCGCGCCGGTCAGTTCGGCCAGGAACCGGTCACCGACCGCACCCGCCTCGTAGATGTAAATCTCCAGCTCGACGGCGGTCCGCGCCTGTCGCACCAGGCGCCACATGCAGGCGTAGGCGGCGCTGCCGCCTACGAGCAGTTCCGGCGTAGGTTCCGCTGGTGCGGGATCATGGGCGCGGTGTTCAACATCGGTCATCGGCCGATGGTGCCTGCCACCGGCCGTGGCGCGCCAGCGCGGGCTGCGCCCCTCAGGCCGGGTCCAGGTGCGCCCGCGGGTCGTGCCGTCGCAGCGTACGACGGCGCGCGCGGTTCATGTACCGGCTGCGCAGCACCTTCTCGAACGCGGCCGGTACCGAGCGGTACAGGTCGGCGTCCACGTCGCTGCCGACGATCGAGGTGCCGTCGGTGAACTGAGCGTGCACCAGACAGCCCTTGTCTGGGCCCCCGCGCAGGCCGTTCACGTCGAACAGGCGTACGGACACCCGTGTGATGCCGGCGCCGACCGCCTGGGTCAAGCGAGCGATCTCGCGATGGACCGCATGGCGCAGCGACTCGGTCAGCTTGAAGCGGCGGGCATGCACGTCGATCTTCATGGCGGTTCCTCCTTCTATGCAGATGCCGGTGGATCCTACGGGCGATAAGAACCAGAATAAATGAGAAAATACGTGCACTAGCCTTCGAGAAAAACTGATGAACGCACGACCCCCGGGACGCATCAACCTCAAGCACCTGCACTACTTCCACGAGGTCGCGCGTGAGGGCTCGCTGACAGGCGCCGCGCGCCGCCTGCACCTCGCGCCGCAGACCTTGAGCTCGCAGGTGCGCGAGTTGGAGCACTCGCTCGGCCGGACGCTGCTGGAGCGGGCCGGCCGGCGTCTGGTGCTGACGCCCGACGGCGAGGTGGCGCGCGACTACGCGGAGTCGATCTTCGCCCTCGGCACGGAACTGCGCCGCGTGATGTCCGGCCGCGCCGAACCGCGCCGCCTGGGGCTGCGCCTCGGCGTCACGGACAGCGTGCCGAAGCTGCTGACCGCGCGCGTGCTGGCGCCACTGCTCGAGCGCCACCGCGATCGCATCGAGCTCGACTGCGTCGAAGGCACGGTCACCGGGCTGCTCGGACGGCTCGCTGCGCACCAGCTCGACGCGGTGCTGGCGGACCAGGCCGTGCCGCCGTACCTGGCACGCTCGATGCGCGGGCGCCTGCTGCTGAAGTCCAGCTTGAGTTTCGTCGGGGCGCCGCAGGTGCGCTTGGCGCTGAGCGGTGACTTCCCCGCCTGCCTCGACGGCGCACCGCTGATCGCCGGGTCCGCCGAATCGCCGCTCAGCATTGCGCTGGATTCCTGGCTCGCCGAGCGCGGACTCACGCCGCGTGTCGTCGCGCGCTGCGACGACAGTGCGTTGACCAAGGTGTTCGCCCAGCGTGGCTTCGGCATCGCCTGCGTGCCGACCGTGATCGAGTCCGACGTCGCCAAGCAGTTCGGGCTGCAACGCGTCGGTCGGGTGCCGGAACTGAGCGAGCTGCTGTACCTGATCCGCCCGGCCGGCCGCCATGTGCATCCGCTGCTCGAGGAGATCGAGGCGGGCGCGGCCGAGAGCGCGTCCTAGCGCCGCAGCCGCTGTCAAGTGGGCGCCACGGCAGCAGGCTGCCCGCGCGTCTTCCACAGCGACACCAGTACGCCACCGGCGATCAGGCCAAAGGTCACGCTCAGCGAGATCACCGCCGGAATCTTGCCGATGATGCCGACGAGGAAAATCTTTGAACCGATGAACACCAGCACCAGGGCCAGCGCGTACTTCAGGTACTTGAAGCGGTGGATCATCGCCGCCAGCGCGAAGTACAGCGCACGCAGCCCCAGGATGGCGAAGATGTTGCTGGTATAGACGATGAACGGGTCGGTGGTGATGGCGAAAATCGCCGGCACCGAGTCGACCGCGAAGATCAGGTCGACGAACTCAACCAACACCAGCGCCAGGAACAGCGGCGTGGCAAAACGCTCGAGCTTGCCGGTTGCTGGGTCGGGCTCACGCACCCAGAAGGCGTTGCCACGCAGCCCATCGGTGACCCGCAAGTGCCGCTGCAAGAACTTCAACAACGGGTTGTTCGCAATGTCGGGCATGTGATCGGCGATGATCCACATCTTGATGCCTGTGAAGATCAGGAAGGCACCGAACAGATACAACAGCCAGCTGAACTGGCTGACCAGCGCAACCCCGGCGGCTCGCCGAGGCGCCGGGGCCGCGCTGGTTGCAGGTCATCGTGCCGATGATCCTGCTGTCGTTCCCGCTGCCCGGCATGGTCTACGGCCAGATGATCGGCACGCTCCGGACCCAGGCGGACTTCGTCGCGGCGGTGAACCACGGCATCCGCTCGATCGTGCCGGTGCTCGTGATCCTCTTCTTCCTCGCGCAGTTCGTGAACTACTTCGCCTACTCGCAGATGGACCGCATGCTTGCCTACGCGGGCGGCTCGCTGCTGTTCGACGCGGCGCTGCCGATCCCGCTGCTGTTCGTCCTGGTCGTCGTGCTCGCCGTGCGGCAGCGGTACCGGCCCGCTGATCTCGGTCATGGTGCGGTACTCGCTCGCGCTCGGCGTCACGTGGACCGCGCTGCTGGTCGTGTGGTACTTCACGGGCCTGCCGCTCGGCCCGACGGCCCCGCTGACCTTCACGCCGGGTGGCTGACCCCCAGCGCCGCCGGCAACCCTGCCGCCTACGCTGCATGAATCCGGACATGATGAGCGCGGGCACGCCCATATCCGCCCAGAGCAGGGCGCGAGACCACGGGTCGCGGCTGCAGGCTGCGGCGGGCGTCGGTCATCGGTCGTCCTCGGGGTCCGGATCTCGACCCCCGAGGGTGGCCGGTCTCGGCACGCGGACCGGAATGCCCTGCGCATCGCACAGCCCCGCTGCGCACAGGCGTTCGCGCAGACGCGGCGTGGACTGCACCATCAGGTGGAACAGCACGTGCTGTTCGAGGCTGCCGCGGAAGGCAGCGGCCCCGGCGCCGATTGCGTATACCGGCACATCCTCGCCGCCGTGGGTTTCGTCTATCAGCGGCACGGTCGCCTCCTGCACGAAGTCGGGGTCGGTGGGATCGACCGTGCTTAGATCGGGACGACCGGCGCGGATCGCCGCCATCGCGCTGAATTCGTGCCGATGGCGCTTGGCACCTTCGGGCTGGCGGTTCGAGGCACCCGTGTAGCCGGGGCCGTTGGCGTAGGACAGGGTGGTGTAGGGCAGGCCCAGCGCGTCGACGGCGTAGTAGCCCTCCGGTGCGTCTTCCGCGCTGAAGCCGCGCACCAGGCCCAGGATGGGATTGCCGCGCAAAGCGTACCCGGCGAACGTGAGCACGTGCGAATGGTCGGCGGTGACGACCACGAGGGTGTCGTCGAGGTCGACCTGTTCCAGCGCCACGCGCACCGCGTCCGACAGCGCGATGGTGTCGGTTAGCGCGCGGTAGGCGTTGCCGAAGTGGTGCGCGTGGTCGATACGTCCGCCCTCGACCACCAGCACGAAGCCGTCCGAATCGCGCGACAGACGCACGATCGCCGCGCGCGTGAGGTCGGCGAGGCTGGGTTCAGATGGCGCGATCCGCGGGCGGTCGTGCTCGAACTGCAAGTGGTCGTGCGCGAACAAGCCGAGCCAGGGCACTCGGTCGGCGGGATCAAGCGCGTCGAGTGCCACCGCATCCTCGATGTAGCGGCCGCCGGTGCGAGCACGCCACTCGGCGACCAGGTCGCGCCGGTCGCCGCGTACGCCGCCGGCTTCGCGCGGCAGGAAGCGGTCGCGGCCGCCGCCGAAGGCAACGTCCGGCCCGTGACCCAGCCGCGGCTCGACCAGTTGCCGCGCGATGTCCCTGCAGCCGGCCGCCGCAGCCGCCGGCGCCAGCGCGACGTCGTCCTCCCAGTTGCGTTCCGGCGAGCGGGCATAGGTGGCGGCCGGCGTGGCGTGGGTGATCCGCGTGGTGGTCACGATGCCGGTGGCAAGGCCCGCCAGCTCGGCGATCTCGAGCAGGCTGGCGAGTTCGTCGCCGGACGCGGCGGCGCAGTCGGTGCGCGGCACCGAAGGCCCGAGCGCGAGCACGCCCATGCGCGTCTTCACCCCGCTCGCCATCGCAGTCATGGTGCCTGCGGAATCCGGCGTCTGGCGGTCGGTGTTGTAGGTGCGCGCGAACGCGGTGTGCGGGAAGTCCTCGAAGGCAAGGCGGTGTTCCTCGCCGGGCGCGCCACTGCGCTGGCCCTCGAGGATGCGCGCGGCCGCGACGGTGGTCATGCCCATGCCGTCGCCGACGAACAGCACGAGGTTACGTGCGCGGCCGCGCCAGGCGCCGCGCTCAGCGGCTTCGGCGGCGCCGGATGCGAACCACCATGCCGAGGTTTCGCCCTGCGGTCGCGCGATGGCAGGCACGTCGATCGCGATCATCGATGCAGGTACGGCCGCGGGCGCGGCCACGGGTCGCGGTGGCGAGGTCGGTGCGCTCGCGCAGGCGACGAGCAGCAGGGCGGGCAGGGCGGCGATCGTCTTGCAGGACTGGGGCATCGGCATCGGGGGCGTTGGGCGGTGCGGCATTCTCGCCGCCTTTGATGACGGTGTCGCGATCCGCGCCCGAGAAGAGAGCCGACATCCATGTCTGGCCATGTGAAACGGATCCACTGACGATCGTCGACGTCGGGCCAGAATCTGCGGCCCCTTCACCTTGGGTGGGTATTCCGTGGCCGCACGCTGTTATCTTGCCTACTGACAATCGCAGCGCCGGCCGACGCCGGTGCCCGCGGCCAGGGGGATCCAAGAATGAAACTCGAGGCAAGGTTTCCGGCCAAGCGCGTGCTGATCACAGGCGCGAACAGCGGCTTCGGAAAAGCGATGGCGCTGCACTTTGGTCGCAACGGTTGGAACGTCGCGGTAACCGGGCGTCGGCCGGAGGCTGTGGCCGCAGCTGCGGCCGAAGTTCGCCAGGCTGGCGCGGCGAGCGTGCTCGAGATGACCCTCGACGTCGTGAAATGGGAGGACTTCGAGGCAGCGGCCCGCCGCATCGAGGAATCCTGGGGCGGCCTCGACATCCTGGTGAACAACGCCGGCATTCTCGACTCGGGCAAGTTGCAGGAGATCACGCTCGACCAGTGGCGTCGGCTGGTCGACGTGAATTTCTGGGGCGTGGTCTACGGCTGTCACGCTTTCATGCCGATGCTGATCCGGCAGGGGAGCGGCTACGTGCACAACATGGCGTCATCCGCGGGCCTGTTCGCGCTGCCGGAGATGGCGAACTACAGCGTGCCGAAGGCCGCAGTGATCGCGCTTTCCGAGACGATGAAAGCCGAGCTCGCGCGGTACGGGATCGGCGTCACCGTATCGTGCCCGGCAGCGTTCGAGTCGGACATCCTGAACAAGGAAGGCGTGGACCTGAGCAAGAGCGTGACGCTGCGATCACTGGACAAGGACGTGCAGAAGGGCCGTCACACGTCGCAGAGCGTGGCCGCGCATGCCATCCGCAGCATGGAACGCAATCATCTGTACGACATCGCGCACGATTCGATGGAATTGCTGTGGTTCGTGAAGCGGCTGATGCCCGAGACGATCTACCGCCTGTTCGCGTGGCTGTACGCGAACCGCAAGTGGCGCTTCAAGGACGGCTGAGTCGCACCATGCCGATGGTCAACGCATGAGCCTGCGTCGCGTCATCGAGCATGCCCGCAAGCAGCAATGGACTGCGATCGGCATCGATCTCGTGATCGTCATCGTCGGCGTGTTTCTCGGCATCCAGGTGTCGAACTGGAACGCCGAGCGGGAGGCGAGCCTGCGTGGCGGGACATTCACCGAGCGCCTCAAGGCCGACCTGCGGGAGGAAGCCTGGTACTACCAGCTGCAGATCGAATACAGCCGCGACGTGCTGGCCAACGCGGAACGCGCCGTCGATGCGCTCAGCGGCAAGTCGGCCGACTCGAACGAAGCCGTGCTGATCAGCGCTTATCGCGCGACGCAGTACAAGCAGAAAGCGCGGCGGCGCTCGACCTACGACGAACTGGTGTCGACCGGCACGATCGGCTTGATCAAAAGCCAGGTGCTGCGCAACACCGCGCTCAGGGTCTACAACTTTCCGACGCTGGAGAACATCGCAAGGGAAGGCATGCAGTCGCGCTATCGCGAAGCGTTCAGGATGACGCTGCCGAACGACGTGCAACGTGCGCTGAACAGAAACTGCGGTGACCGCTTCGTGCAGGCGGGTGACTACAAAGCCCTCGACGACTTGATCGATTACCCTTGCAAGACCGGCCTGCCCGTAGCGGAGATTGATGCAGCTGTGCAGGCGCTGCGAGCTAACAGCACGCTGGTGCCGCTGCTGCGCCTGCGCATCGCCGACCTCGAAACGCGGCTGGTCGACCTGACCGGCAACAACCGGGACATCATGCAGGGGCTGCAGGCCATTGCTGGCGAGCGGCCGTGACGCTGGCGGCGTTGCCTCGCCCTTGAGGCAGCGGTGGCCGACGATTCAGGCCTTGCGTACCCTGCGCGGTGACTTGCCTTTTGCAGCCAGCTTCCGCACCTCGGGCGCGAAGAACTCCATCGCGGCGCGTGTCTTGGTCTGCTGGTTGCCGGTCAGCTCGATGCCGGCTTCCGCAAGATATGCCTTGAGCTCTGCAGTGACCTGGAAGGCTTCGGACGGCACGGCCTTGGTCGAGATCTCCAGATTGCGGGATCCGTCCGGAAACAGCCAAAGCTCGACCACTAGCCGGCGATCGAGCTGCTTCACCCACACGCGCACCTTGAGCACGAACGTCGGCCCGAAGGTCGCCAGTGAACGGATCTCGACTCCCTTGGGTGCGTGAGCCTTGAAGAAGGCGCGCTGCTCCTTGGAGAAAAGCCGGTCCAGCGGCATCTTGCCGGAGACCGCGTCCCTGACTTCCTGGGCCGTACAGCGTCCCTTGAACGATCCGGAGCACACGAACCCACTGGGAACCACGTCGACTTCGGTCTTGAAGCTCTCGGAGCGTCGCAGCTCCTTGCCGATTTGCGCGGGGTCGACCGGTCGCAGCTTGACGACGGTATCGCCCGCGCCACCGGCAACGCGCCTGGCGCGCACGACCACACCCGCCTTGTTCAGGTCGAGGTTGGGCGTGTCGAAGAAGTAGACCTGTCGCACCTCCGCCTCGATCGGGTCGAGGCCAAGCTTGCCGATCGTCGCGCGGTGTGTGTTTGCCGGCGCGACGAGCTTCAGCTCCACGCTGTTGACGTCCTTGAGCAGCTTCATGATCTCGTCGATCTGCTCGCGGGAGAGCATCGAAACCTTCGTCTTCTGGGCGGTCTTCTTCGTGGCCATCGTATTGATCCTCTTTATGATCCAAAGCGCTCCGCCATCACGCCGTGGCGCAGGCCGCGGTCGCTGACGGTCAGCGTCGTCTTCCCCAGTTTCTCCATCACGGTCCGGATGATGCACGCACCGGCCAGGATGACCTCCGCACGCTTCGGCTGCAGTCCGACGATCCCGCGGCGGGCGTCGGCGTCCATCGAGCGGTACAGCTCGATCTGCCGATCGATCTCCGCCCGATCGAGTACCGTGCCCTGCACGACGTCGGGATCGTAGTGTTCGAGCCCATGCCGGACCGCGGCAATGTTCGTTGTGGCACCGCCCATGGCCGCCAGCGCATCGGGCGCCGCGCGGCCGTCGAGCCGCGACAGGTCGCGCGCAATCGTCGCGAGGGCGTCGTTCAGCACGTCGGCCGACACGGCCCGGTCCAGCCCGAATTTCTCCGTATAGCGCACGGCTCCCACGTCGACGCTGAAGCGCTCCACTACGCCCGAGTCGCGACCAAACGTGAACTGGCTGCTGCCTCCGCCGGTGTCGAACACGACCAGTGAGCCGCTGGCGAGACCGAGGCTCGAATTCGCCGCGACGTACGCGAGCCGCGCTTCCTCTTCGCCAGAGATCACCTCGATGCGTATCCCGGAGCGCGCCTCGATCTCGTCGACGATGTGACCGCCGTTATCCGCGATGCGCAGGCCCGCGGTGCCGACGGCCACTGTGGCCAGTGCGCCGAGCTTGCGGGCCTCGGCGACCATGCCGGTAATCGCAGTGGCCGCCCGATCAAGGGCGGCATCAGAGATGCGATGCGTGTCGTCGAGTCCTTCGCCGAGGCGGGTGATCTCCGCCCGGTCCGCGATCGTGCGCCACTTGCCGTCCGACGCCCGTTCCGCGACGTGGAACTTGATCGAGTTCGTGCCGGCGTCGATGACGGCGTAGCGCGGCGGCGTGCCGTCGATCAGCGCAGCCAGGCCGACCGGGTAGCTCGTGTTCACGTAGCCACCCAGCCCAAGGCTGCGCACGGCAGCGATGACTGCTGCAGCGTCTTCGGACTCGACCGCAATCGTGCGCGTTGCCTTGCCATCGGCAACGACCTCGGACAGCTCGGACATGCACCCGCCGATCGTGTAGCGCGTCCGGCGCTTCTGCACGCTGATCGCGCGTATGCGGCCGCTCGGCACGGCGAGTTCGTCGATGAACTGCTCGAGGTCGTAGCTGTCCCGTCGCAGTGGCGGCACATCGAGCCGCAGGGCCGCGAACACCTTCGTGACCTCCGCCGCGGGCAGCGGGAAACCGGCCTTCATGACCGGGGTCCACTGCTCGAGGCCGCTGGCATCGACTTCGCGCAGGACCTTGATGTCCATCAGTGCGTCGCGCACTTTGACGTTGTCTCCGGCACCGGAGAGCAGGTAGGTCTCGCTGCTCACCTGGACGCCACCTGGCGTCAGCGCTGCAAGGCGCGCCTCCGCCGGCCCGAAGCGATGACCAAACCAGCGCCATTCCCACCGCGGCACGATTTCAGGCATCAAAGGACTCCCGGCTGATCTGCCATCCGCAGTATGCGCAGCCGGCTGCACTGGACAAGCGGAGTTTCCCCCCGCGATGCAGGCAATTGTTCCACGGATGTCCTGACAACCCCGGGACGGCGAGGTTGCCTGCGCCTGTACCACGCGGTCCTGCTCAGACCGTCAAGCAAAGACGAACAATGTGTTCGAAAGCGGACCAGAAATGGCAGACCATGAAGTTGGTCTGATTGATCGTCAGGCAGCGCGGCAAGCGGGAGCCGGCCTCGCGGCCGGCACCCGCATGCTGTCCTGGTCACAGTACCTGGAGCTGAGCCAGGTGCAGGCGCTCGCTTGGCGCGGCGCCCAAAGCTTACTGGTTGGCCGAACGCCACCACGCGCTGTGGTCCCCGCGCAGGACCTCGTGCGACGGCAACGGGTAGTACGCCAGGTCCGGGCCGTTCCCGATGTAGAAGCCGCCCTTGACCGTGCGATACGGGAACTCCGGCGAGTGCACGCGGTGCACGAGCTTGTTCTGCTTGCCCTCGGGGCTGATCTGCAGCAGCGCCTCGCGCAGGTGATGGATGAACGAATACGGCAGGTCGCCCACCGACCCCTCGAGCGGATCCTTAGCCAGCGCGCCGAGCGCAAGCTCGACGAAGCACAGGCCGGGAAAGCGGATGAACTTGGCCGGCTGGCTGGTGATGCCGGAGTAATACGCCTGCGGGCCCTGCGCGCTGACGACCAGGCTGTTGATGGGCGCGAGGTCGTGGTACAGGTGCAGGCCGCGCTCCTCAGCTGGCAGCGAACCGGTGCGGCTCAAGCCCAGCGTGTGGCCGTGCGCGGTGGACAGGTACAGCTTGCCGAGCGCACTGACGGGAATGTGCTCGAGCACGCGATACATCGAGACGTACACCGAATTCTTCGGCTGGCCGTCCGGATGCGGCACGCAAAGCTTCAGCGCCTCGTCGATGTTGAAGGCCGGATGACGAAACCCCGGGTCGACCTCGAAGAAGATCGCCTGCCCCTTGGACTTGTAGCGGTGGCCGGTCGCGTAGTACTGGCCGAACTTCTCCGGCGGCAGCATCGACGCGATCAAGGCTTCGGGGAGCAGCGAGAAATACAAGTGAATCGTCATGGCTATACACCCAGTCCAGGTCGGTATGACTCAAATTAGAGGCACGGGAAAATACCCGCCGCGCCACCAAAGCACAACTGATTACGTACGGACCCGTCGCGTCGGCCGGGCCACAGCATCTAACATCGGCGCCATGTCACGCGCGCTGCGTTTCCTGCTGATCGGCCTGGCTGCATTCGCGCTGTTCTCGTGGTGGTCGGGACAGCAGTCGCTGCGAGACACCACCAGCAGCGCAAGCTCCGGCACGGGCGCCCGTCCGTCCGCGACCGGGTACCCGGCCTTCCTGCCGCCCGAGGCGATCGACACGTTGCAGTTGATCGAACGCGGCGGTCCTTTCCCGTACTCACGCGATGGCGTCGTATTCCAGAACCGCGAGCGGCGGCTCCCGAGTCGACCGACCGGCTACTATCGTGAGTACACGGTCCGGACCCCGGGTGAAGATGATCGCGGCGCGCGACGCATCATCGTCGGCGGCCAGCCGCCCGAGGCCTACTACTACACCGACGACCACTACCGGTCATTCCGCAAGGTGGAGATCGAGCGATGAGCGACGACGTGGCGGACGGTCCCGACGGCTCGCGATACGTGTACGCGGCACCGCTCACGGCGGAAGTGGTTGCGGCCATCGGCGCGCTGGCCCGCTCGCTGGGGTTCGAATTCGTTCGCGTCGATCTCAACGGTTGCTCCGACAAGGCCGAGTTCCTGCAGCGCGTCTCGAAGGCGCTCGCATTCCCGGCCTGGTTCGGCCACAACTGGGATGCGCTGTTCGACTGCCTGAACGACCTCGGCTGGCGCCCGGCACCGGGCTACGTGCTTGTACTCGAAAGCCCCGGCGAGTTGCGCGACGCCGAGCCGGAAGTGTTCGATACGGCGCTGGCAATCCTGGGCGATGCGGCCGTTGCCTGGCAGGAGCGCGGGATCCCGTTCCGGGTGTTCGTTGCCACCCGCTCGTGACCAACAGCCGGCCCGGCAGCCCCGACGGCATTGACCCGCCGACGCAACGGCGTATGTTTCTGGACAAGTCGCCGCACGGTGCAGGCGCAGAGATACGGAGACCCCGATGCCCATGCATTCCAGCGTGAAAGAGTTCCTCGAGGAGCAGACACAAGGGCTGGCGGAGCTGGCTGAGAACCTGCGCAAGTCACGCGTCGCCGCCGCGCGCAGGGCAGCTACGCTGTCGGCGGCACGCGTCCGCTCGCTGAACGTCAGGGTGCGTGAGCTGGCGCGCTCGGGCGTCCGCCTCACATCCATCTCGCACGGGACGGTGCAGAGTCTGATCGAGTTGCAGGGCGAGATCGTCACGTCCGCCATCAGCGACGCCGCCGCGCAGATCCAGCGGCTTGCGGAGACGGAGAGTGTGCGGGACCTCGCGCGCCAGCAGGCCGACGTGCTGCAGTCGACCCGGCAGCGCATCGTGGATGACATCACTCGCGCGGTGACGATCCTGCGTGGTGCGGCCGACGACGCCCGCAAGGTGACGGTGCGCGCGCGCGCGGCCGAGGCTGCGGCGCCGAAGAAGAAGGCGCGCGCCAAGGCGAAGCGCAAGGCAGCCAGGACTGTTCGCAAGACAGTCCGCAAGACCGCGCGTAAGACCGTCCGCAAGACGGCGCGGAAGACTGCACGTCGCGCAAGGCGCTGACGACTAGGTTACGGGGCCGACTCCCTGGCGGAGGATGTCGCCCCCGTCCTTGAACTGCCGCGCCGTGAGCCACAGGCGCAGCAGGTGGCACTTCGCATCGGGCTCCTCGAAATCCTCGCAGTCCGGGCGAGCGCACCGGCCCCAGCGTGTTCATTTCATTACCAGGATTGACAGTCACAAGATCATTGATGCCATCGAAGGCAGACTGTGCAACTCATCTTGTTTGTCAGCTGGCCGAGGATGGATCCGTCTGGACTACAACCCGAGCTGCGCCCAGAAGTCGCAGCGTGCGGTGTTCACTCCCTCCGCCATGCGAATCGCCGCCGAGTCGAGCACCAGGTGGTTGTCCCGCGCCGGATCGAATTGCGTCCAGGCTGGCGCGCCCGCAGCGACGGGCGTGCCGGTTGCAGCAAAGCCGCCCCAGTACCGCTGCATCGCAAGTGACAGCGCGCGCTCGGTCGTCGATGGCGTGTAGCCGCGCACGTCCAGCACGCCGTAGATGAACAGCAGCTCGAGGCCGTGGAAGGCGCCGTACACGGACGACGTCGGCGCATCGACCACCTCCGTGAAGAAGTAGCGATAGACCGGTTCCGACTGGGCGGCTGCCAGTGCGCGTGCGGTCGTGCGCGCCGGGCAGGTGAATTTCAGGTCCGACGTCAGAGCGACGTAGGCTTTGCGAGACGACCCGAAGTTGGCGGCCGAGTAGAGGTCCGCGACCGCCGCCCGGACGGCCGGCGTCTGAAACGTGGCGGTGAGGAACGCCTGGTACTGCGCGTCGGAGAATGTCAGCGGCACGTCCTGGCCAGTCTCGTCTGCATTCGTGCCGATCACTACTGGAACGCGGTTGTGCTGCCCACCGCGGATCCTGTCGATCGGGACCGCGGGCAACGTCGTGCCGTCGACGCTCGGCTGATAGGGCGCCTGGCCGCCCGACACGCTCACCGTGGGTGGCAGCGCGGCGAGCAGGGCCGCCGGTGATTTCGACCGCAGGCAGGCGACGACATCGCCGGCCGTGCTGCAGCCGGAGTTCTCGGCAAGCGTGGCACCGGTCGCGAGCGCCTTCGTCCGGGAGTCGGCCACGCAACCACCACTCTCCATCAGTGCGGCATCGGAATAGACCCCGCAGCCTGCGGCGAGGCCAGCAGGGCGCAGACGTTCACGCCGCCCGCCGACTCGCCAAAGATCATCACTCGATCCTTGTTGCCGCCGAACGCGCCGATGTCACGCTGCACCCACTTGAGTGCGGCCACCAGGTCCTCGAGCCCATAGTTACCCGAGCGCGCATCGGGCGCTTCCGCATCGAGTCCAGGATGCACCAGCCATCCGAGCGGACCGAGCCGATACTGCACCGTTACCACGACATTGCCGGTGGCGTCCGCGAGCGCCGAGCCGTCGTACAACACGCGACCCGGTTCCACTTCTTCGCGTGCCGATCCAATGACGTTGCCGCCGCCATGAATGAAGAACATCACGGGCGCGCGCGCTCCGGTGAAGGCTGCCTTCGGTGTGAACACGTTGACCGCGAGGCAATCCTCGTCGCCTTCCGGCGCGCCGGAGGCGCGATCGAGCTGCGGACACACCGGCGCATAGGTGTTCGCAACCACCGCGCCCGCTGAAGCGGACGGACACGTGGGCGACTCGGGTGACTTCCAGCGCCTGGATCCGGTCGGTGGCGCAGCGTAACGGAGGCCGAGGAAGCTCCAGGAATTGCCGCGGTCCACGCCCTGGTAGTCGCCGCAGGTGGTGCGCGCGAGTCCCGCCGTTGTCGTCGGTGGCGGAGGCGTCGTGCCGCCGCCCGAGTTCGATCCGTTGCCACCACCACCGCCGCACGCGGAAACCAGCAGCACGCTTGCCATCAACACTGCAGTGCGCATCAGGCACCCCGTTGGAGCATCACAGGCACGGAGCCTAACGCGCCCGGCGGGAGAAAGTTGACCCGGCTGCTCGCAACCCGGCCGCCGATGAGATGGTCAGCCGGGCTTGCCACCGGGCTGAGCAACGATTTCCGCGACCTTGGCCTCGATCCACTGCTGGACCTGCCGGTTCAGCTCGCGCGGGTCCATGCCCGTCGGGTCGATCGCGGGCCCGATCACGACGCGAATCGTGCCGGCCTTCTTCATGATGCTGCGTCGGCGCCAGAAGTAACCCGAGTTGTGCGCGATCGGCACGACGGGCGCTCCGGTCTGCGTCGCGAGCAACGCGCCGCTGATGCCGTACTTGCGGGTCTGCCCAGGCAGCACCCGCGTGCCCTCGGGATAGACGATTACGCCCATGCCGGACGCAAGGCGCTCGCGTCCCTGGGTCACCACCTGGTTCACGGCGGAGTGCCCCGCGCTGCGATTGATCGCGATCGGCTTGTAGGTGCTCACCGCCCAGCCGACGATCGGGATCCAGGTCACCTCGCGTTTCAGCAGCCACGCCGCCGGCGGCACGACGAACATCTGTGCCATCGTGTCCCATGCGGACGAGTGCTTCCACAGCGAGATGAACGGCCGATCCGGCAGGTTCTCCTGGCCTTCGATCGTGTATTTGAGGCCGCACACGGCGCCCGCGAGCCAGGTCAGGAACAGGCCCCACGTCCGCGGGATCACGTAGCGCTGCTCGATGCTGAGCGGCAGCAGCGCTGAGACCAGCACGATCACGCCGAACACCCCGGTGCCGAGGACCATCAGCGTGCTGTAGACCAGCGAGCGGACTGCCTGCATGGGCGCGTTACCCCGGCAACCTCGACAGGTCCGCTGCGTGCATGAACAGCGACTGCAACCGGCGCAGCAGCGCCAGGCGATTGGCGCGCAGGGCCGGGTCGTCGGCCATCACCATCACCGAATCGAAGAACTCGTCGACGGCCTTGCGCAGCACCGCAAGCGTCTGCAGCGCGTCCGTGTACTGCCGCGCGGCGAACTTGGGCTCCACCAGTCGACCGACCGCCGCGACCTGCTCGGCGAGGATCTGCTCCGCCGGATCGCGCAGCAGGTTGTCATCGACCGTGTCCCGAACCGGCTCGGTCGACTTGCGGAGGATATTGGCGATGCGCTTGTTCGCCGCCGCGAGGCTCTGGGCGTCAGGCAGGCGCAGGAATTCCGCGAGCGCTCGGAGCCGCAAATCGAGGTCGAGCGGCGAGGCAGGACGCGTCGCCAGCACGGCGTCGAACATCTCGGTCGTGATTGGGAAGCCGGCGCCGCCCTCGAGGTAGTAGGCACGCAGGCGTTCGAACACGTAGTCGTAGACTTCGCGCGCGGTGTTCTCCGGCGCGGCAAACGGCAGCGCGGCCAGCGCCCGGCCGATCAGCTGCTGCAGGTCGAGGTCGAGCTTGCGCTCCACCGAGATGCGCAGCAGGCCGAGCGCGGCGCGGCGCAGGCCGAACGGATCGCGCGTTCCCGTCGGCTTCTGGCCGGTGGCGAAGATGCCGGCGACCGTGTCGAGCTTGTCGGCGATGGCGACGGCCATGCCGGTGCGCGTCGCGGGCAACGCGTCGCCGGCGAAACGCGGCAGGTACTGCTCACGCAGTGCCTCGCACACTTCGGCGGGCTCGCCGTCGAGCTGGGCGTAGTAGCGGCCCATCAGTCCCTGCAGTTCCGGGAACTCGCCGACCATCGACGTCAGCAGGTCGCACTTGCCCAACTCGGCCGCGCGATCGGCGAGGCCGGGGTCGCCGCCGATCGAGGCGGCAATGGACTTCGCCAGCGCGCGTACCCTTTCACTCTTGTCGTGCAGCGAGCCGAGCTGCGTCTGGAACGTCACGCGCTTCAACGCGTCGCAACGAGAGTCGAGCCGCTGCTTGCGGTCCGATGCCCAGAAGAACGCGGCGTCGCTGAGCCGCGGCCGGACGACGCGCTCGTTGCCCGCGATCACCTGCGCCGGATCGGAACTCTCGATGTTCGAGACCGTGACGAACCATGGCATCAACCGACCCTGCACATCCCGCACCGGGAAATAGCGCTGGTGATCCTGCATCGTCGCGATCGGCACTTCCGGCGGGAGCTCCAGGTACTGCGCATCGAACCGCCCGGCGAGCGGCACCGGCCATTCCACGAGGGCAGTCACTTCGTCGAGCAGCGAGTCGTCAATTACCGCATGACCGTCGACCCTGCCTGCGGCCGCCGCGACGCCCTGGCGAATGGACTCGCGCCGTTCGTGGATGTCGGCCATTACCTTGCCGCGCTTGTGCAGCGTCGCGACGTACGACGCCGGGCTGCCGATCCGCAGCGCCTTCGGCGCCATGAAGCGGTGCCCGTACGTGACGCTGCCGGCGCGCACCCCGAGGATTTCGCAGGGCACTTCCTCGCGGCCGAAGAGCATCAGCACCCAGTGCACGGGCCGCACGAACTCGGCTTCGCCTGCGCCCCAGCGCATGCGCCTGGCGATCGGCAATGCGTCGAGCGAAGCCTGCACGATGCCGGGCAACAGGCTCAGCGTCTGGGCGCCGGATTCGGTGCCGCGGTGCACCAGCCAGGCGCCCTTGGGTGTCTCGAGCTTTTCGAGCGCGGCCACTTCGGTCCCGCAGCTCTTTGCGAACGCGAGTGCAGCCTGCGTGGGCGCGCCCTGCCCATCGAACGCGGCCTTCAGCGGCGGGCCGCGGCGCTCGACGGCACGGTCGGGCTGTCGCTCTACGAGCCGGCGGACGCGCACGGCCAGGCGGCGCGGAGTCGCGAAGCGCTCGACGGCACCGTGCTGCAGTCCCGCATCCTTAAGACCCTTCTCGATGCCGTCAGCGAAAGCCGCGGCGAGCGTGAGCAGCGACTTCGGCGGCAGTTCCTCGGTGCCGATCTCGACCAGGAAGTCCCGCGCGCTCATGCGAGACCCCTGGTCGTGAGGCCGCGTTCCGGCAACGGTGGATCAACAAATTCGGTGCCAGGCACCGAATTTTCCTTCAGCATCGGGAAGGCGAGTGCTTCACGGCTTGCGTAGTACGCCTCGGCCACGCCGCGGGCCAGCGTGCGCACGCGCAGGATGTAGCGCTGGCGCTCGGTCACCGAGATCGCCTTGCGCGCATCGAGCAGGTTGAACGTGTGCGATGCCTTGAGCATCCGCTCGTACGCCGGCAGCGACAGCTTTGCCTCGAGCAGCCGCAGGCATTCCTTCTCGTGCGCGTCGAACTGCCGGAACAGCTCGTCCACGTCGGCGTGCTCGAAGTTGTATTTCGATTGCTCGACCTCGTTCTGGTGGTAAACGTCGCCATAGGTCACGCGACCGAGCGGCCCGTCGGTCCACACGAGGTCGAACACGCTCTCGACGCCCTGCAGGTACATCGCCAGGCGCTCGAGACCATAGGTGATCTCGCCCATCACCGGCCGGCAGTCGATGCCACCCACCTGCTGGAAGTAGGTGAACTGCGTGACTTCCATGCCGTTCAGCCAGATCTCCCAGCCGAGGCCCCAGGCGCCGAGCGTCGGCGACTCCCAGTTGTCCTCGACCAGGCGGATGTCGTGCATCAGCGGGTCGATGCCCACGGCGCGCAGCGAACCGAGATACAGGTCGATGATGTCCGGCGGCGATGGCTTGATGACGACCTGGTACTGGTAGTAATGCTGCAGCCGGAACGGGTTGTCGCCGTAGCGGCCGTCGGTCGGCCGTCGCGATGGCTGCACATATGCCGCGCTCCATGGCTCAGGACCAAGCGCCCGCAGGAACGTGGCCGTGTGGAACGTGCCCGCACCCATTTCCATGTCGTACGGCTGGATGATCACGCAGCCCCGGTCGGCCCAGTAGCGCTGCAATGTCAGGATCAGGTCCTGGAAGGTGCGGGGAGGCGTCGTGGCCTTCTTGGGCATGGGGTGTCCGCGTTCGGTCGCTGCAAGGCGGCGAAGTATAGCTAACGGTCGGGCGACGACGGCCGGTCCAGCGTCGACCGGTGCGAGTCAGTTCCGCGGGCGGGGCAGCGGATTCGTCACGCGCAGCGCCGGAAACCGACCGAAGTCGCGATCAGCCGACCACAGCTCGGTGATTCCCTGCTGCAGGCAAATGGCTGCGATACTCGCGTCGTGAACGCGGCTGCCCGCGACCTGGCCGGACTCCACCAGCGATCTGAGCTGGCTCCAGTGTCCCGGTGCCTCGCCAAGTAGCACCAGCCCAGGCGATTCCCGCCAGCACTCGACCTGCTCCAGCGCGTCCGCGATTGGAGTAGGAGGATCGAAGACCCGCGGGTGCGTAACGACTGCGAGGAACTCATGGATGCAGGGCCACGGAATGGCCCAGCGCGCCTGTGCCTGGGCAAGCGCTGCCAGGCGCTCATCGGCCGCTTGATGCCACGGCGAGTCGGACCGGTGTGCGTAAACGAGAACGTTGGTATCAACGGCGATCACGTGCCGCGCCCTTCGTAGACCAGCTCGCGAATCCGCTCCCAGCCGGCTTCGGCGACCTCCGCTCTCAGCCCCTTGCCGCCGAACGTATGCCTGCGAAGAACGAATGCGTGGCGCGGCTTGTTCGCGACCTGCTCCAGGTAGTCGCGCAGCGCCGACTCGAAGACACTGCGCAGGGTTGTGCCCTGACCCGCGGCGGCGTCCTTCGCGGCCTGGAGAAGCGCATCGCTGAGTTCGATCGTAGTCTTCATATGGGGACCCATATCAAACATACCGTACGCCCGTAGAATTGTCAGCGGGCGACGGCTATGTCAACCCGCAAATGGAACGTTTTCATACAGAATGCCGAACCGTCCCGAACTGCCGCAGATGGATTCCGCATGCCGGACCAGACCGACCCGATCGATCGCTTCCTGTCCTCGCCCGCCTACGGCGTGGTGGGCGCATCCCCCCGCCGCCACAAGTACGGCAACAAGGTGCTCCGCTGCTACCAGCAGAACGGTCGCCGGGCGATCCCGGTGAACCCGCACGAGCCGCAGATCGAGGGCGCGGTCTGCGTCGCGAGCGTTCGCGACCTGCCCGATGACGTGAAGAGCATCTCCGTGATCACGCCGCCAGCGGTCACGGAGCAGGTCGTCCAGGACGCCATTGCGAAGGGCGTCGAGAACGTCTGGATGCAGCCCGGCGCGGAGAGCGAAGTGTCGGTCGAGGCGTGCCGGGCGGCCGGCATCAACGTGATTGCGGACGGCAGCTGCGTGCTGGTCGTGCTTGGTTACAGGGAGCGATGAAGTGGCTTCGCAAGGAGCCGCAATGGCGCCTTCATTTATTCAGTCTCATTGATCAGTCACATCAATTCATAAAGGGCCAGCCGCAGGGCTATGCAATGAAGCTGATCAATGGAAAAGGCCTGCAGGCGCTCGTCGGCTGTGTTGCGGTACTCCTCCTGGGGACGGGCTGCAGCCGCCTGCCGCCGCTCGAAGGGCGAGTCGAATCGCAGGCCCTCCGCGACACCGGCGACACAAAGCTGGCGCAGGCGATCGCGCCGCTGACGGCCCGGCATCCCGGGCTGACGGGCATCTACGAGCTTCCCGACGGGCGTGGTGCGTTTGCATCGCGTGCACTGTTGATCAACGAAGCGCAACGATCGCTCGACGTGCAGTACTACATCTGGCACGACGACATCTCCGGGACGATGCTGCTCGAGTTGCTGCGCCGGGCCGCCGACCGGGGTGTCCGGGTCCGCCTGCTGCTGGACGACAACGGCGTTGCCGGTCTCGACGCGACGCTGGCCTCGCTGGACGCCAGCCCGAACGTCGAGGTGCGCCTCTACAACCCATTCGTGCAGAGGACGTTCCGCCCGCTCGGATACCTGACGGACTTCCGCCGCCTCAACCACCGCATGCACAACAAGTCGCTTACGGCGGACGGCGTCGTGAGCATCGTCGGCGGCCGCAACGTGGGCGACGAGTACTTCGGGGCGGCTGAAGAGGTGAACTTCTCCGACCTCGACCTGCTGGCCGTCGGCGCGGTCGTCGGCAAGGTTGCCTCGATCTTCGACCAGTACTGGAACAGTGCCTCCGCCTACCCCCTCACATTGGTCGTGCACGAGCAGCCGGGCGACACGGCGGCCATGCTGTCGGCTCGAGTCGGCGAGCTCGGGGGCGAACCCGCGGTGCGCGCCTATGCCCAGGCGCTCGAGTCGACCACGGTGGTACGCGACCTGCTGGCCGGCAGCGTGCCGTTCGAGTGGACCGTCGCGAAGGTCCTCGCGGACGACCCGGCCAAGACGCTGGCCAGGCACGGTCCGGACAAGGACCTTACGCTGGCGTCCCGCCTCGTCGACGTCATCGGCGAGCCGTCGGCGCAGTTCGACGTCGTGTCGCCGTACTTCGTGCCCGGCGCGAGCGGCACCGAGGCGTTCGGCGAACTGGCGAAACGCGGCGTCAAGATTCGCGTGCTGACGAACTCGCTGGCTGCGACGGACGTGTCGGCCGTGCACGCGGGGTACGCAAAGCGGCGCAGCGCGCTGCTCGAGTCCGGCGTACGGCTCTACGAGCTCAAGCCCGACGCCGATGCTGTTACCGCCCGGATCACCGGCAGCCTGCTGCACCGACTGGGCGGCTCGGGAGCCAGCCTGCATGCCAAGACGTTCGCCGTCGATGGCAAGCGGGCCTTCGTCGGCTCGTTCAATTTCGACCCGCGGTCGGCCGCACTGAATACCGAGATGGGTTTCGTCGTGGACAGCCCGGCGCTGGCCCAGGCGATTCACCAGGCGTTCGAGACGAAGGTTCCGCAGCTGGCCTACGAGGCGCGGCTCGGCCCGGACCGCCGGCTCGAATGGGTCGACCGGAGCCAGGGATCCGATCAGGTGCTCACGACCGAGCCGGACAGCAGCCTGCTGAAGCGCGGGATCGTGAAAGTCATGTCGTGGCTGCCGATCGACTGGCTGCTATAAGATGCCGGGACAGCCGAGGAATCGAACCTGTTCGCGACCCGTAGACCGCTGATCGCCTGGCTGGCACTGATCGCCCTGGTGCTGGGCCAGTCGGCGGCTGGGCTGCACGCGCTCAAGCACCTCCGTTCCGGCAGCGACGCAGCCGGCGCGCCGACCCAGCATGTGCAGCTGTGCCTCGAGTGCGCGTCTTTCGCGCCGCTCGCCGGGGCGCATGGCAGTCCCGCCCACGGGCTGGTCGTCGCATTCGTCGCAGCTGCCGGCGTACTCCCGGTCCTCGACGTCGCGCGCGCAACCACCCGCTGCACTTTCCCGTTCCAGGCGCGCGCTCCTCCTCGCTGATCGCTCCGTTCGTCCGAACTGCTGCCGGCCGAGGCCGGCCGGCTGACAACGATCATCGAGGAGGTTCCCCATGGGAAAGGTCCCATTCCATTTATCCATGGCCGCCATTGCCGCAGCCATGCTGCCATCCGTTGGCTACGCCGCGACCGACGCCGAAGTCGAGGCGCTGCGCGCCGAGCTCGCACGCGTCAAGGCCGAGTACGCCGAGCGCCTGTCGAAACTCGAGGCGCAGATCAACCAGCTGCAGCCCAACCCGGATGTCGGTGCGACCGCCGCGGTGGACCAGTCGCTGGCCGCCGCACCGCCGCCGGCCCCGGTCGAGCCCGAGCCTGCGCCGGCCGCGGCGCCGGCGTCGGGGGCTCCGAGTGCGACGGCGTTCAACCCCGCCATTTCGCTGATCCTTGCGGGCAACTACGCGAACCTGTCGAACAACCCCGACGACTACGCGATCCAGGGGTTCATTCCCGCGGGTGATGGCGTGGGGCCGGGCGACCGGAGCTTCAACCTCGGCGAGTCCGAGCTCACGATCTCTGCGAGCATCGATCCTTACTTCATGGGCACGCTTACGGCGTCGATCACCGCCGATAACGAGATCTCGGTCGAGGAAGCCTTCTTCCGCACGATCGCGCTGCCGGCCGGTTTCACGATCAAGGGCGGGCAATTCTTTTCGAGCATCGGTTACCTGAACGAGATGCACGCCCATAACTGGGACTTCGTCGACCAGCCGCTCGTGTACCAGGCGTTCTTCAACGGCCAGATGGCCGTGCAGGGCCTGCAGGTCAAGTGGATCGCCCCGCTCGACGTCCTGCTCGAGTTCGGCGTGGAGTCGGGCAACGGCGACTACTACCCGGGCACGCGGCTCGATCGCAACGGCCTGAACGGCGTGAACGCGTACGGCCACGTCGGCGGTGACGTCGGCGACGCCATTGCATGGCGGGCCGGGCTCTCGTACGTCTACCTCGACGCCGAGGATTACGAGTTCGACGACCCCAGTGCTGCGGGCGGCGAGGCGACAAACGTGTTCAGTGGAACGACGAAGACGTGGATCGCGGATGCCGAGCTCAAGTGGACCGCGCAGGGCGATCCGAACCGGCGTTACCTGAAGCTGCAGGGCGAGTACATGAGCCGCAGCCAGGACGGCCAGCTGGGATACATCGACTCGGCCGCGTCGCTGGACGGAAGCTACGCGAGCGACCAGTCGGGATGGTACGTGCAGGGCGTGTACAAGTTCCTGCCGCGCTGGCGTTTCGGTGCCCGCTACGATTCGCTCGATTCCGGCCACGCGAAGATCAGCCTCGTGCAGCAGGGAATCCTCGCGCCCGATGATTTCTCGCTGCTGCTGCCCGGCACGCCGACACGCACCAGCCTGATGTTCGACTGGAATCCAAGCGAGTTCTCGCGGATCCGCGCGCAGTACGCGTGGGACGACGCCAGCAGCGGCCCGACCGACGAGCAGTTCTTCCTGCAATACATCTACGCCCTCGGCGCTCACGGCGCCCACAAGTTCTAGGAGCCCGATCATGATCCGCACAATCGTCAACACCTGCGCGCTGCTGTTGCTCGGCGCGACGCTGCCCGCGCATGCGGAACTCAAGGTGCTCGCCACCACGGCCGACTGGGGCTCGCTCACGACCGAGCTCGGCGGCGACAAGGTCAACGTCTACGTCGCGACGAACGCGCTGCAGGACGTGCACCAGGTGGATGCAAAGCCGAGCCTGGTTGCCCGCGCGCGAACCGCGGACCTGATCGTCGCGAACGGCGCCGACCTCGAGATCGGCTGGCTGCCGGTGCTGGTGCAGGAATCGGGCAATCCGAAGATCAAGCCGGGCTCGCCGGGCTACTTCGAAGCAACGTCGGCCGTACGGCTGCTCGATGTCCCGACCGCCGTCGATCGCTCGATGGGCGACATTCACCCTCTCGGCAATCCGCACATCCAGCTCGACCCGCACAACGTCGCTGCGGTGGCGAAGGCGTTGAGCGCACGGCTTGCAGCCGTCGATCCGGCCAATGCCACGTACTACCAGGCGCGCGCCGCGGACTTCCAGGGGCGGTGGCAGCAGGCCATCACGCGCTGGGAGGCGCAGGCCGTGCCGCTCAAGGGTATCCCTGTGGTAGCCATCCACACGGACCAGCGATATCTCTGCCACTGGCTGGGACTGAACCAGGTCGCGACGATCGAGCCCAAGCCCGGCGTGCCACCGAGCGCGGGCTACCTGCTGGAGCTGGTGAACAAGCTTGCGGCTAACAAGCCGAAGATGATCCTGCGCAACGCCTACAACGACACCAAGGCGGCCGATTCGCTGTCGCAGAAGATCGGCGTACCGGTCGTGCTGCTGCCGTTCTCGGTGGGTGGAACGCCGGAGGCGAAGGACCTGTTCGGCCTGTTCGACGACACGCTCAGGCGCCTGCTGGCAGCCGGCAAATGAACGACGTCCTCGGTTCACTCAGCATCTTGTGGCCTGCGCTGGTCGCCGGCATCCTCGTGTCGCTGTCGCACGTGCCGCTTGGCCAGCAGGTGCTACGGCGGGGAATCGTGTTCATCGACCTCGCCATTGCGCAGGTGGCCGCGCTGGGCGTCATTGCTGCACAGACCGCGGGCCTAGAGCTGCAGGGCTGGATGACGCAGGTCGCCGCGGTCGGCGCCGCATTGCTCGGCGCGCTGCTGCTCACGTGGACGGAGCGCAAGCGCCCCGAGGTGCAGGAGGCACTGATCGGCGTGCTGTTCGTGCTCGCTTCCACCGCGCAGATACTGCTGCTCGCGAACAATCCGCACGGCGGCGAGGAACTGAAGGACCTGCTGGCCGGGCAGATCCTGTGGGTCTCCACCGAGCAGCTGGTGCGCGCGGCGATCGTCACCGCGGTGTTCCTGGTGCTGTGGTTCCGGTGGCACGGGCGCATGGGACACGCGGGCTTCTACGTGCTGTTTGCCGTCGTGGTCACGACGTCGGTGCAGCTCGTGGGCGTGTACCTCGTGTTCACGACGCTGATCGTGCCCGCTCTTGCGACGTATCGACACGCGGTGGACCGGCAGCTCGTGCTCGGCTACGCACTCGCATTCGTGAGCTATCTCGCCGGGCTCGCGGCCTCGGTCGTGACCGACCTGCCGTCGAGCGCGGTGATCGTGTGGGCGATGGCCATGCTCGCGGTGCTGCTGCACCTGACGGCGCGGCGCAAGGTCGCGGTCGAAGTCGAGACCGATTGATCGGGAAGCGCGCCGCCTGTGGCGCCTATCGACGAGGACGGACCACGACCGTCCTCGCGATCCTGTCGTGCCAGCCCTGCTTGCGCTTGTCCCAGCCAACCTGGAAGAAGCCCAGCCCGAGACCAAGCAACGAGACGTAGTACCCGAGATACCGCTTGATCGCCTGCGCGCGCGTCAGCGGCCCGCCCGTTTCGGCGTCGACGATCCTCGCCCGGATCATCATCTTGCCGGGCGTGGCCTGCCGGGTTATCCAGAAGATCACGACTGCGACGGCCGGCAGCACCCACTGCAGCAGCAGGTCCGCAGGCCCGTGGATCAGGCTGGGGTCGGTCCAGTAGGCCCGGCCGTAGATCAGGGTCAGCACCGGGTAGAGGATGACCGCGAGCAGTACCGAGTCGATCAGCGACGCCCAGGTGCGCGCCCAGAACCCGACGTACTCGTACTGACTCTCGTCGATTGGCACGCTGGTCACCTTTGTGGGTAGTCGATCCGAGCGTACTCTATGCCCAATGCGACCGGCAGGTTGACGGCAGCCGGCCGTCACGCGTCAGGGGGATCAGACGATGGGCCATCGCGACCAGTTCGGGGTCATGGTGACGTCAGGTGACGCCGCCGCCGTCCGTCAGCTCGATTCTGCCGTTGCGAAGCTGATGACCTTCAACAACGATCCCGTCGCGGAGGTCGACCAGGCGACCGCCATCGACCCTGGGCTCGTGATGGGGCACCTGCTGAAAGGCTTGCTCTGCGTGCTGGGCATGGAAAAGTCGCTGCTGCCCGACGCAAAGGCGGCGCTTGCGGCCGGAAAGGCCGCGTCCAGAGGCGCGTCGATTCGGGAGCGGAAGCACCTTCAGGCTCTTGAAGCCTGGATCGATGGCCGTCTCAACGATGCCTGCGCCGCGTGGGAGGACATCCTCGTCGAGCACCCGAACGACGGACTGGCCATGATGGCTGCACACCAGGGCGACTTCTTCCTGGGGCAGTCGAGCGAGCTGCGCGACCGTGTGGCGAGACGCCTGCCGGACATAGACCGCGGCTCGCGCCTGGAAGGCTACTACCAGGGCATGTACGCGTTCGGGCTCGAAGAGATGGCCGAGTACTCGCGCGCCGAGGACGCGGGACAGCGGGCCGTCGCGAGCGACCCCCGCGATGCCTGGGCGATCCATGCCGTGGCACACGTGCTCGAGATGACGAATCGAATCGCCGACGGACAGGAGTGGCTAGCGACGCGTGCCGAGGACTGGTCCCCGAACAATTTCTTCGCGGTGCACAACTGGTGGCACCTGGCCCTCTACTACTTTGACGAGCAGCGCTGGGACCGGGTTCTCGAGCTGCACGACACGCGCGTGCGCGGTACCGATTCCACTGTGATCATGGACATGATCGATGCCAGCGCTCTCCTGTGGCGGCTCAAGCTCCATGACGTCGACGTCGGTGACCGGTGGCAGCGCATGGCGGACGCGTGGGAGCCGCGCATCGAGGACGCCTGGTACTCGTTCAACGATACTCACGCGATGATGGCCTTCGCAGGCGCGGGACGGACCGACCTGGCGCGAAGACTGCTCGCCGTCATGGAGCGCTCGGCGCAGCCGGCGACGGACAACGGCACGATGACGCGCTCGGTTGG
Organism: uncultured Gammaproteobacteria bacterium; assembly: GCA_963696545.1. GTDB lineage: Bacteria > Pseudomonadota > Gammaproteobacteria > Steroidobacterales > Steroidobacteraceae > RPQJ01. The sequence goes on along the minus strand of CAVOKQ010000019.1, from coordinate 47,283 downwards.
ATTGCCGGTCGCAAGGGCACTGCTCGCTTACGCCGATGGACGTTACGTCGAGGCTGTCGAGCTGCTTGCGCCTGTCAAGGCGATCGCCGCGCGCGCCGGTGGCTCCCATGCGCAACGTGACCTGCTCGCGCAGACGCTCACCCGCGCCGCCGAGAAATCGAGACGCACGCGCCTGGCGCGCTCGCTGCTGAACGAGCGCCTGGCGCTGAAGCCTCGATCCGGGCTGAACGTCGCCTGGATGCAGAGGGTCGCCAGTGCCGACACCGACAACTGACTCGCGCGTCAGGTGTACGACTTGTACTTGTCGAGGTAGCGCACTGGCTTCGAAAGCGCGTCGCGGCGGAACGGATCGCCGAGCTCGCGCGTGACCATCATCTCGAGCACGGTCGTCTTGCCGGCGGCTTGCGCCTTCACGGCTGCCTGCAGCGCGGGTCCGACGTCGGACAACCGGTCCACTGTCACGCCTTCGCAGCCGAAGGCCTTCGCCACGCCGGCCCAGCTCGGGCTTTCGAGGTCCACGGCCTGGAAGCGCCGCGAGTAGAAATCGACGTGGTTCTTCTTTTCCGCGCCCCACTGGCCGTTGTTGAACACCACGACCGTCACGCCGAGTTTCTCGCGCGCGCACGTGAGCAGCTCGTTCAAGCTGATGCCCCACGCGCCGTCGCCGACATAGGCGATTGCCGGGCGATCGGGCACGGCGAACTTCGCGCCGCACGCGACCGGGAACGCGTAACCGCAGTTGCCGAAGCTCATTGCGGCGAACATCGAGCGCGGCTGTTCGAAGCGCAGGTACGAGTTCGAAACCGAGCAGATGTTGCCGATATCGGTCGATACCATCGCGTGCCTGGGCATCGCTTTCTCGAGCTCGCGCAGCATCTGTCGCGGATGCATGTACTTCGAGTCCTTCGCGACCTCGAGCGAGAACGGGTCGCGCTCGTGGGTCCAATCGTTCAGCTCGCTCTCCCAGGCCGCCTTCTCGGCTTCGATCTTCTGCTTGCGCTCCGCCTTGCTCGCGGCACACGCGATCGAGCGGGCCGCCAGGCGCTCGAGCAACGCCGACGCTGCTGCGCGCGCGTCGCCGTGAATGCCGACGCTGATCGGCTTCACTAGCCCGAGCACCTTCGCGTCGGCATCCACCTGGATGATCTTCGCGTTCGCGGGCCAGTACTCCATGCCGTACTGCGGCAGCGTGCCGAATGGGCCGAGCCGTGTGCCGAGCGCGAGCACGACGTCGGCCTGCGAGATCAGCCGCATCGCGGCCTTCGAGCCCTGGTAGCCGAGCGGGCCGCACCACAGCGGATGCGACGCCGGGAACGTGTCGTTGTGCAGGTAGCTGTTGCAGACCGGCGCATGCAGCAGCTCCGCGAGCGCGGTCGCTTCGGCGGTGCCGCCCGACGTGATCACGCCGCCGCCCGCGAGAATGACTGGAAATTTCGCCGCGGCGATCAGTGTCGCGGCTTCATCGAGAGCGGCGGCGTCGCCCGGGCCGCGGCCAATGCGCATCGGCGCCGTGATCGTGGCCTGGATGTCGCCATAGAAGTAGTCGCGCGGGATGTTGAGCTGGCAGGGACCCATCTCCAGCATTGCCCGGTCGAAGCAGCGGCCGGCGATCTCGGCCATGCGTTTCGGATTGCCAACGTGACCCTGGTACTTGGTGATCTTCGAGAAGATCGGCAGCTGCTCGGTTTCCTGGAAGCCGCCGAGCCCCATCGTCGCGGATCCCGTCTCGGGCGTGATGAATACGACGGGTGAATGCGCCCAGTACGCCGCCGCGATTGCAGTGACGAAGTTCGTGATGCCTGGGCCGTTCTGTGCAATGCAGACGCCGTGTCGCCCGGAGGCCCGCGCGTAGCCATCCGCCATGTGTGCCGCGCCCTGCTCGTGCGCGACGGGGACGAAGCGGATGCCGGCCGCGGGAAAAATGTCGAGCGCGTCCATGTACGCGGAGCCGACGATGCCGAACACCTCGGTCACGCCGTTGGCGGCCAGGGTCTCGACCAGGGCTTCGGACGGGGTCATGCGCTGCGGCGTGGTCGATGTCATCGTGGGTCTCCGGCTCAGTGCCGCACATACTGACCCTTGCGCGGCGTCCGAGAATCAGGGGCTGCCGAAACGACCGCGGCCGGCGCGACCCACACGTGGTGAGCCGGGCCGGCCGCGGGTCCGAACGCTTCGGATCAGCGAACCTGCGGAGGTTCGCTCAGCCGGTTGCGTCGGCCAGTGCGGACGGTACGACCGCCGTCCACGAGCTGTCCGGGTCGAACGACTTGATCGACTCCACCACCGTCGCGGTGTCCTCTCCGAGGTCCTTCTGGAAGACCACGCCGTCCTGGCTGACGATGAACGTCTGCACTCCGCTCACGCCATAGTCGGCAGGCCACGCGACGAGTGCGAAACCGCCGGTCAGTACGCCGTCCACGAAATACTCCTTCGCTCCGCCGTTCGCGTTCGCTCCCTGCGCATAGAGCATGCGGTAATAGTAGCCGTGGTATGGCATCCGCGACTCACCGCGACGATAACCCTCTGCTGCGGCCGCGGCCACAAACGGGCCGGCCGGGCTCGGCGCCTCGTCTTCAGCTGTCGGCCAGTACAGCCCATTCTGCATGCCTTCATCGCTGATCAGCTTCAGCGCGTAGATGCCCGGCGGATCACCGTCGCGGCCCTCAGACGCGTAGTCGTTCTGCGCGGCAACGAATCCCTCGCAGACCGCGATCGCACCGAGCTCGTTCGCACCGACGCGCCGATAGATCATCTCGTCGGCACCCGCCTGCCCGTCGAGGCGCCACTTGCCGTCCTTCTTCACGACCGGAATCGGCAGCGGCCAGTCGTTCGGGCCGACGACCAGCGACATCGAGTCGTTGCCTTCGGCTGCGAGCGAGTGCTTCTGCTGGTAGGCCGCAAGGAATTCCTCGCGAGCGGCATTGTCCTGAACCGCATCTCCGGACGACAGCAGGTCCTCGCTGCCCGGGCCGAGCAGCTTCTGCAGCGCCGGGATGTCGTCCTTCTGCAGCGCGGCTACGAACGCGTCGACCGCCGCCTCGGGGGTCTTGAACGAGGTGTGGTCCTCGACCTTCGCGCAGGCGGCGAGCAACGCGGCGCCCGCAAGCAACAGTCCGAAGCGCACGGCAACGAATCGTGTTTCGATGATCTTCATGTGCTTCTCCTAGCGCTTGCCCTTCTTGCCGCCACCGCCACCGCCACCGCCACCACCCTTGCTATGGGCGCCCTGCGGCATGCTCTGCTTGCCGCGCTGGCTGGCGGCGCGGTCGGACTTACCGCTCTTGTTCGCGCCCGACACGGCTGAAGATTTCTGCGGCCTCTGGCCACCGCCGGAGCTGGCTGGGGATCGCGCCGGCGCTTGCGCCGGGCGTGCTGCGGGCTTCTGGGCGTTCGACGTTTGCGGCCGTGCGGCCGGCTTTGAGTATCCGCGGTCACCCTGGCCGGTTGCAGGCTTGGGCTTCGACACGTTCGGCTTCGCGACGTCCTTGGTCGCCGGGCGCTGCGGCGCCTGCGGCTTGGCCTTGTTGGCGCCCTGGTAGCCGCCGGTATTTGCCGGCTTGGCGCGATCACCCGACGCGCCACCGTACGAGCCTTGCACCTTCGGTGCCGGTCTCGCCTGCGGCGCGTTCGATGCGACCTTCTTGTCCTTCACACCTTGCTTGGCGCCGGCATAAGAGGACTGGCCCTTCCAGTCCTTGGACGCCGCGGTGGTGGGCGGCCGCTTCGCGTCTGCCGGCATCGGGCGCGGCTGGCGCTTGTTCAGGTCCTGCAGCTCGGGACGGTTCGGCTTGGCCGACGAAATCGGGCTCCTCGCCTGGTAGTTCCCGTTCTTCTGGTACGTCGTCGCGCGATTGTTGCGGTCGTTCCAGTAGTCGCCGCCCTGGCCATTCTTGTTGACCACCACAACGTTATTGTTGTTGAAGCCGTGCTGGTAGTTCGGCGGGCGGTTGTAGCCGTTGCTCGGGTAATAGCCGTTGCCGTACGCGGGGCGGTATGGACGAGGCGGGTAGTAAGGCATGCCGCCGTAGCCGTAGTTCGGATAGTAGTAGTCGTTGTTGTGGTGATGATTGTTGTCGTCGTCGTCGAAGAGTTCGTTCACCAGCATGCCCGCCCCGAAGGACAGCAGGCCGGTCGTCACCATCGCGCCGGTGCTGTAGCCGGAGCTCTCGGTCGTCGTGGTCGTGGTCGTCGTGGCTGGCGCGGCTGCGACTGGCGCCACGGCCGTCGCGGGCGCTGGCGCGTACACGGCCACCGGGTCGTACTGCGGAACGTAGACCACCTCTGGGCTCGGAGGCGCGAGCACCACGACCTCCTTGCCGTTCTGCACCTGGTTCTCGACCTTCATCTGCGGCGAGCTCTTCAGGTTGCCGACGTCCTGGGCCTGCCGGCGCAGGCGCTGCACGGCGTCGAGCACGCCCTGCTGATCGGCGACGAATGCCTGACCAAGCTGGGTCGTCCAGTCGAGCTCCATGCACATCATGTCGACCGTCTCGGGGAACTGGATCAGCGCGCGGATCGGCGGCGTGAAGCCGATCTGCGCAGCCGCCGTGTCGAGAGCGTTGCCGGTGAGGCTCTGGTTCGCGATCAGCCAGTTGCCCGCGTCGAGCACTTCCTGCGGATTCGTGGAAGCGATCAGCACCTGCGACAGGATCGGATCGGGATACAGCGCGATCGGTGCGAGCAATTCCTCGAGCGCCTCGGGCGACAGCGCCACGGCCGGAATCGGCGCCGGCGCGGCGGTCGGCGCTGCGACCGGAGGCGCCGCCGCTGCAGGCGCTGTGGCCGGCGGTGGAGGCGGAGTTGCAGTCGTGGTTGCGGCGGGCGGTTCCTTGGAACCGCAGCCGGCCATCGAAACGGTAAGGATCAGGGCGATCGCTGCAGACAGCGACCGCCGATGCGTCGCGAGGAGCTTCATCAGGGTGCACTCCGACCGCGGTGACCGCGGAGTTGTTGCTCGAATTCAATCCGTCTCCGAAATCGTACTCCGCGCAACGGCGGCGAACGAGCCCGCGACGACTGTCCATCCCCTCCACTCAATCTAGCACGCGGTCGGCATGGAACCGGTATCGGCCGAGGTTGCTCAGAAGGTGCTGGCGCTCTCGCCCGATACGCTGACGATGCCTTGAAAAAGCCTCACCGTGCCTCGTCGCGCAGGGCTCGCGACGGCCGAGCGACGCGCGCACTATAGTGGTGCGAAATGCGACAATGACGCTCCATATTGGTGCGAATCTTGACACGAAGAATCTTCGCTCGGACCGAATGACGGATCTTTGCGCCAGTCCAGTGCGCTGGCATACTACGTGCATCCATTTTGGTCCCCACAGTCCTGCTCCGAGGCCGTCGCGGCGAGCGACCTTGGTGCTTCGAATTCGCTGCATCCCAGGAGAGCCCATGACTACTGCTGCCGACGTTCTCAAGCTGATCAAGGAAAAGGAGGTCCAGTTCATCGACCTCCGCTTCACCGACACCAAGGGCAAGGAACAGCACGTCACCGTTCCGAACCGCGTCGTCGACGAGGCGTTCTTCGAGGACGGCAAGGGCTTCGACGGCTCTTCGATTGCCGGCTGGAAGGGCATCCAGGAGTCCGACATGATCCTGATGCCGGATCCGTCGACCGCGGTGATCGACCCGTTCTTCGAGGAAACCACGCTCGACCTGCGCTGCGACGTCGTCGAGCCCTCGAACATGCAGGGCTACGAGCGTTGCCCGCGCTCGCTCGCGAAGCGCGCCGAGGCGTACCTGAAGTCCACCGGCATCGCGGACGCTTCGATCTGGGGCCCGGAGAACGAGTTCTTCATCTTCGACAACGTGCGTCACGGCAGCTCGATGAACGGCTGCTACTACGAGGTCGACTCCGCGCAGGGCGCGTGGAACTCCGGCGCGACGATGGAAGGCGGCAACCTCGGCCATCGTCCCGGCATCAAGGGCGGCTACTTCCCGGTGCCGCCGGTGGATGCCTACCAGGACCTGCGCACGGCGATGTGCCTCGCGATGGAAGAGCTCGGCCTCAAGGTCGAGGTACATCACTCCGAGGTCGCGACTGCCGGACAGGCCGAGATCAACGTCTCGGCGAACACGCTGGTGAAGAAGGCCGACGAGGTGCAGATCCTCAAGTACGCCATCCACAATGTCGCGGCCAGCTATGGCAAGACGGCGACGTTCATGCCGAAGCCGCTGGTCGGCGACAACGGCAACGGCATGCACGTGAACCAGTCGCTGTCGAAGGACGGCAAGAACATCTTCGGCGGCGACAAGTACGGCGGCCTCTCCGAGATCGCGATCTACTACATCGGCGGCATCATCAAGCACGCCAAGGCGCTGAACGCCATCTGCAACGCGAGCACCAACAGCTACAAGCGGCTGGTGCCCGGCTTCGAGGCTCCGGTGATGCTCGCGTACTCGGCGCGCAACCGCTCGGCGTCGATCCGCATCCCGCACGTGATGAATCCGAAGGGCCGCCGCATCGAGGTGCGCTTCCCGGATTCGACCGCGAACCCGTACCTGTGCTTCGCGGCAATGCTGATGGCGGGCCTCGACGGCGTGAAGAACAAGATCCACCCGGGCGACCCGGCGGACAAGGATCTGTACGACCTCGAGCCCGAGGAGGCCAAGCACATCCCGACGGTGTGCCACTCGCTCGACATGGCGCTCGACGCGCTCGACAAGGATCGCGCGTTCCTCAAGGAAGGCGGCGTGTTCACCGATGACGTGATCGACGCCTACATCGGTCTGAAGATGCAGGAGGTCACGCGGCTGCGCATGTCCACGCATCCGGTCGAGCTCGAGCTGTATTACAGCGTCTGACGGGGCGCTGGCCTGCCAGGGACCGGGCGGCAGCGGTGGGCTGCCGCCCGGTACCCGCGGGCTTCATCTCATGACGCACTTCCCGATTGCGGGGCGTCACTTTGTCTGTACGGGGTCCCGGGGCTATGCTCGACCGCCATGAAGACCCGAATTCTCGTCCTGGCGTCGTGCCTGCTGGCGTTTGCCAGTCAGGCGCAGCAAACGAAGAAAGAACTCTGGAAGTGGACCGACGCGAACGGGGTCGTCCACTTTTCGGACGTGCCGGGTCCGGGTGCCGTCAAGGTGAACCTCACGGTCTCCGAGGCCCAGCCGCGGCCGGCCGGGTCGGGCCCAGCTGCGAGTCCGGCCAGCAGCACGCCGGACGACAACAGCCCGGCGGTGACCGTGAACTACACATCGCTCGAGATCCTGCAGCCGGAAGACCAGGCGTCTTACTTCGAGGCGGATGCCACGGTCAGCGTGCGGCTCCGCTCGGAACCGGCGCTTGCTGGGGACGATACGCTGCGGCTGTACCTCGACGGCGAGTCAGTCGCGGGACCGCCGAACTCTCTCGAGTACACACTTTCCGGTCTCGACCGCGGTACGCACACACTGACCGCACAGATCGTGAATGCGAACGGCAAGGAACAGATCCGCAGCCGGCCGGTGGTCTTCTACATCAAGCAGGTCACTACCATCGCGCCCCGCGCGACGGGACCGAACGTAAAGCCGCCGACGAGCACGCGTCCGCCGCGGCCCACGCCCAGGGGCGGCTAGCCGGCCACGGCCCGACGCGCCTCCTGCGGGAGGCGTGACGTGGCAGCCGATCCCCGCTCTGCGCTCAGGCCGTCGACGGCCGAACTCGTCGACCTGCTCGACGGACAGTCGACGTGCCTCGTCTGGCTCGACGCCGACGGCGCCGTACTGCACCTGAACGAGCCCGCCGAAGACCTGCTGGCCATCAGCCGCAACCAGGCCGCGGGCCGCAGCATCCGCGACCTGCTCCGGGCGAACGCCGAACTCGACGGCGTGATCAGCCGCGCGCGGGCTGCTGGCGCGCAGTATTCACGACGGGAACTGCCGTTCGAGGCAGGGCCGGGCGCCGCGCCGCGCACGCTCGACGTGATCGTGACGCCGTTCGACCAGCCGGGCCGTCCGGGTGGCGTGATCGTCGAGCTGGCGGACGTCACGCAGCACCAGCGCATCCTGCGCGAGAACGCATTGCTGACGCAGCTTGGCGGCAGCCGCGCGATGGTTCGCCAGCTTGCGCACGAGATCAAGAATCCGCTCGGCGGGTTGCGCGGTGCGGCGCAGTTGCTCGAGCGCCAGCTGAAGGATCCGGCGCTGCACGAATACACGACCGTCATCATCAGCGAGGCAGACCGGCTCGCGGCCCTCGTCGATGCCCTGCTCGGTCCCGGCCAGCCGCCGCGCAAGGAGCCCGTGAACATCCACGAGCTCGTGCAGCACGTGGGGCACCTGCTCGCGGCAGAGGCGCCGGCTGGTGTCGCAATCGAACGCGACTACGATCCCAGCCTCCCGCGGCTGAGGCTCGACCGCAACCAGATGATCCAAGCGTTGCTGAACCTCGGGCGCAACGCGATCCAGGCCGTGGGCCCGCGCGGGCGCATCGTGCTCAGGACGCGCGCGCTCACCAACGCGAGCATCGGCAGCCGCCGTTACCGTGTGGTCGCGAGCATCCAGGTCGAGGACGACGGTCCTGGCGTGCCAGCCGAACTCAAGGACACGGTGTTTTATCCGCTCGTCACCGGACGCCAGGGCGGGACGGGCCTCGGGCTCGCCGTCGCCCAGGATCTCGTCGGCCGCCACGACGGCCTGATCGAGTTCGACAGCCGGCCCGGCCGCACCGTGTTCACCATCCTGCTGCCTTTCGACTCCAATGAACTCGGCGAAAGTCCTTAACGTCTGGGTCGTCGACGACGACGCTTCGATCCGCTGGGTGCTCGAGCGCGCGCTCAAGCAGGGCGGCATGAACGCCACGGCTTTCGACGAGGCCGACTCGGTGCTCGCTGCGTTGAGGCACGAGGAGCCCGACGTGCTCGTCACCGACATCCGCATGCCGGGCCGCAGCGGGCTCGACCTGCTCGACGAGATCCGCACCAAGCGGCCGCGCCTGCCGGTGATCGTGATGACGGCGCACTCAGATCTCGAGAGTGCGGTCGCGGCTTACCAGGGCGGCGCGTTCGAATACCTGCCGAAGCCGTTCGACATCGACCAGGCGATCGAGCTGGTGCGGCGCGCCGCGGTGCAGAGTCATCGCTCCGAGACCTCCGCGAGCGAGTCGCGCCGCATCCCGGAGATGCTCGGTCACGCGCCGGCGATGCAGGAGGTGTTCCGCGCGATCGGGCGGCTGTCGCGTTCGAGCATGACGGTGCTGATCACCGGCGAGTCGGGCACGGGCAAGGAACTCGTCGCACGGGCGCTGCACCGGCACAGTCCGCGTGCCGCGAAGCCTTTCATCGCGCTCAACACGTCGGCATTCACCGCCGACCTGCTCGAGTCGGAGCTGTTCGGGCATGAGAAGGGTGCGTTCACCGGTGCAACGGAGCTGCGTCGCGGGCGCTTCGAGCAGGCGGACGGCGGCACGCTGTTCCTCGACGAGATCGGTGACATGTCGCCGCAGCTGCAGACGCGGCTTCTGCGCGTGCTGGCCGAGGGAGAGTTCTACCGCGTGGGCGGACAGTTGCCGGTGAAGGTGGACGTGCGCGTGATCGCCGCCACGCACCAGAATCTCGAAGGTCGGGTCAAGGAGGGACTCTTCCGCGAGGACCTGCTGCACCGCCTGAACGTGATCCGCATCGAAGTGCCGCCGGTGCGCAATCGTCGCGAGGACATTCCTGAGTTGCTGCAGCACTACCTCGACGTCGCGGCGATGGAGCTCGGCGTCGCGCCGAAGGTGCTGACGCCGGACGCGGCGGGCGCGCTGGCTGCTTTCGACTGGCCGGGCAACGTGCGCCAGCTCGTCAATGCATGTCGGCGCCTCACTGTGCTCGCCGCGGGACGCGAGATCACGCGCGCCGATATTCCCGCCGACCTCGGCGGTAACGTCTCCGCGTCGGGATCGTCGTCGCTGGACTGGTCGCAGGCGCTCGCGAGCTGGGCCCAGGCGCGGCTCGCGGCGGGTGGCGCTCCGCTGCTCGAGGACGCGATGCCGGAATTCGAGCGCACGCTGATTCGCGAGGCGCTGAAGGCCGCGGGTGGCGGGCGTCAGGATGCGGCGAAACTGCTTGGCTGGGGTCGCAACACGCTGACGCGGAAGCTGAAGGAACTGGGGATGGAATAGGAAAAACAGGTGCCAGGCACCGATTTTCCAGCTGGAAAATCGGTGCCTGGCACCTGTTTTTCTTCAGCAGTAGCAGGCCTGGATGGTCTTCTTCGGCGCGTCGAGCGAGCCCACGAGTTCGCGCACGGACTGCATCCCGTTCGCCGCCAGGTATTCCGCAATCCCCGCGTTGATCTTCCGACACACCAGCGGATCGTAGAACAGCGACGTGCCGACGCCGACCGTCGTCGCGCCGGCGATGATGAATTCGAGCGCGTCCCCGGCGGTCAGGATGCCGCCCTGCCCGATGATCGGGATGCCGAGCGGCCGCGCGACCTCGGCGACCTGCATCACCTTGAGCAGCGCGATCGGCTTGATCGCCGGCCCGGACAATCCACCCTGCACGTTGCCGATCACGGGCTTGCGCGTCTTCACGTCGATCGCCATGCCCATGATCGTGTTGATCACCGCCAGCGCATCGCTGCCCGCCTCGATGCAGCGCCGCGCGTTCTCCTTGATGTCGGTCTGGTTCGGCGAGAGCTTGGTGATCAGCGGCTTGCGCGTCACCGCACGGCAGGCTGCCACCACCCGTGCCGACATCTCGGGCACGTTGCCGAACTGCACGCCGCCTTCCTTGATGTTCGGGCAGGAGATGTTGATCTCGATCGCGTCGATCGCCGAATCCTCGAACCGCCGCGTGACCTCGACGTAGTCGTCGATCGTCGAGCCGCATACGTTCGCGAAGAACCGGGTCTCACTGAAATCGAGCGTCGGCAGGATGCGCTCGACCACGTGCGCGACGCCGGGGTTCTGCAAACCGATCGCGTTCAGCATGCCCATCGGCGTCTCGTACACTCGGTGCGGCGGGTTGCCGAGACGCGGCTCGAGTGTCGTACCCTTGAGCACGATCGCGCCGACATCCGTATTCGAGAAGCCTTCGACGCGCGTGTATTCCTCGCCGAAGCCGACGCAGCCCGACAGCAGCACGATCGGCGAGGCGAGCTCCAGGCCGCAGAAGTCGACCGTGAGAGAGTGGGCGGGAGGCATCGGTGGGATTGTAGATGAATGCCTGCATTGACGACCGTCAGCAGGCAACGGCGCGCGAAGCAGCGCTCTGCACCTCAGGACCGTCGCGTTGTGCTCAATGCGAACTCCGCCCCATGGCGGCCAGCCCCGAGGCCCGTGAACGCACGTATTTGACTATCAATCGAGGACGAATTGTCTGTCGCTGGCTGCTAATGGCAAGGCGTATTTATCAATCAGTGATTGATAACACCGAAGTGGCGAGGCCCCATTTCTCAATCAAAGTCCATACCGTCAAGACGGAACGTGACGGCGAATTTGTACAGTGCTTCGACGGGTTCGCCACCACGCATGCCGGGCGTGAATCGCCAGCGACGCACGGCCTTCAGCGTCTCGTCGTCGATGTCTGCGACGCCGCTGCCTTGCACCAGCGTCACGCGGCACACGTATCCGGAACGATCGATGTGAGCCAGGACTACTGCCGTTCCATCCTCGATCCGCCGTCGGGCCTCCTTGGGATACTCAGGCTGGAAAATTGAGGCTGTCGGACCCTGCGTGGACGGCACGACGTCTGGAATGACGACGTCGCCGGTACACCGCTGCATGCCGGTGGATGCGGCTTCCACCGGAGTGCAGCGTCCCAGTGTCGCTTCCATGGCGCAGCCGCTCAGAACCTGCCCGGAGGTCGTCGCCGGTGACTTCAATGCAAGGGTCGCGCGCTGTGTAGCGGCTTCAAGCCGTTCATCCCGAGCCTTGATCAGCTCCGCCGCTGTCCGCTCGGCCTGGATCAGCGTGGCACCCGGGAGCTCTGGCCCGACCTTGAGCATCGCCGATTGTGCGTCGTCGGCCGCGCCACGCTTCGACGAACCGTCGTAACCAGCGGCGGCAACCTGCAGCCACGCATACCCCAGGACCAGGTCTCGTGGGGCCAGCTTGCCTTCGATGTAGGCCAGCCCCAGCAGATACTGCGCGCGCGTGTCGCCGCGCTCCGCGAGGCTCTGGAGGAGCGCGACAGCCTCTTTGTTGCGGCTGGCGCGAATCAGCTCGACGGCGTCGATGAACGTCTGCTCCGCGGAGGCCGGCACGGGCGCGATCATGGTGAAAAGCGCGGCAAGCACCAGGCCGCATCGATGGGGCCACTTGCTGGCAATTGACGGCAAGGCGGGTCTCCGCGATCGCCTGCTACAGGTGCTTCACCCGGAAATGAACTTCTCCAGCTGCTCGATCGTCTCCTGCTGCTCCTCGATGACCGCGCGCACCAGGTCGCCGATCGAGATCATCCCGACCATGTCGCCGTTCTCGACGACCGGCAGGTGGCGGAACCGGCGCTCGGTCATCAGTTCCATGCAGCGCTTGACGCTATCACCCGGCGCGACGCTGACCACCGGCGACGACATGATCTGCCACACGGGGGTCTCTGCGGACGAGCGTCCCAGCAGGATCACCTTGCGCGCATAGTCGCGCTCGGACACGACGCCGATGAGTTCCCCGCCCCGCATGACGGGTAGCGCACCGACGTGACGGTCGGCCATGATCTGGATAGCCTCGAGCACGGGTTGGTCGGCGTCAACGGACCAGACTTCGCGACCCTTGCGGGCCAGCAGGTGATTCACGCGCAGCATGCTTCGATTCTCCCAGTGCGCGAACGGTTTGACCCGATTCTAATCCCGAAGCCGCAATGTTCCACATCGTTCTTCACGAGCCCGAGATCCCGCCGAACACCGGCAACGTGATCCGGCTGTGCGCGAACACCGGCGCGACGCTGCACCTGGTGAAGCCGCTGGGGTTTCGTCTCGACGCGAAGGCCGTGCGCCGGGCCGGGCTCGACTACCGGGAACTTGCAGACGTACGCGTGCACGCCAGTGTCGGGGAATGCCTTTATTCGCTCGGCCAGCCGCGCTGGTTCGTCTTTACGACCCGGGCAACCTTGCGCCACGACGCCGCCCGGTTCGAGGCGGGCGACGCATTGGTCTTTGGTGCAGAAACCCGCGGCCTGCCGCAGGCGGTGCTGGACGCCTGCCCCGCGGAGCGTCGGCTGAGGATTCCGATGCTGCCGGACGCGCGTAGCCTGAACCTGTCGAACGCCGTCGCCGTCGCCGTGTACGAAGCGTGGCGCCAGCTGGGATTCGTCAGTCCGTCTCGGACTTGATGGTGCGCGTCATCAGTGCGACCACGGCGTCGCGCGGCGGGAGGCCGTCGTAAAGCACCCGATAGATCTGTTCGCTGATCGGCATTACGACGCCGAGGCGCGTCGCCACGTCGTGCACGGCGCGTGCCGCGAGCACGCCTTCGACGACCTGCCGGATCTCGGCCTGCGCCTGCTCCGGCGTCTTGCCGGCTGCGAGCAGCAGTCCGCAGCGGCGGTTGCGCGACTGGTCGTCGGTGCAGGTGAGCACGAGGTCGCCGAGCCCGGCGAGGCCCATGAAGGTGTCCTTGTCGGCACCGAGCGCGACGCCGAGGCGCATCATCTCGGCCAGACCGCGCGTGATCAGCGCGACGCGTGTGTTCGCGCCGAATCCGAGGCCGTCCGAGATGCCCGCGCCGATGGCGAGCACGTTCTTCGTTGCGCCGCCGACCTCGACGCCGATCATGTCGTCCGACGCGTAGGCACGGAATTTTTCGCCCGAGATGCCGCGTGCGAGCGCCATCGCATAGTCGATGTCCTTTGAAGCGACGGTCATTGCGCTCGGCAGCCCGGCGCCCACTTCCTTCGCGAACGTCGGCCCCGACAGCACCGCGGTCGGCACCGATGGACCCAGCACCTCGGCCGCGACCTCGTGCGGCAGCTTGCCGGTCGAGAGCTCGAAACCCTTGGTAGCCCAGGCCACGCGCTGCCCGGGACGGAGCAGCGGCTTCGCGCGCTCCAGCACCTCGCGAAACGCGTGGCTGGGCACGACCACGAGCAGTTGATCAGCCTGCGTGACGGCCCGCGCGAAGTCGTGCTCGATCTCGACGCGGTCGGGCAGGGTCACGCCCGGCAGGTACCGGGAGTTGACCCGGTCGCGCGCCATCGAATTGAGCTCGTCCGTCTCGATGCCCCAGAGGATCGTGCGGTGGCCGGTGCGCGCGAGGTGCACGGCGAGCGCCGTGCCCCACGAACCGGAGCCGAGCACTGCGACGCAGGGCTTGGGCCCGGAAGCCGACGCTTGACCCGCCGTGGCCACGGAGGTCGGCGCCTCAGTTGACCGCGGCGCTCGTGGCCTGCTGCTGTGCCGCGCGAGCGTGCAGGCCCTCGAACGTGACCAGCGGCAGCAGGAAAGGCGGGAAGCCGCCCTTCATCACGAGCTCGGCGATCGTCGCGCGGGCGAACGACAGCAGGTAGTTCGGCGCCACGATGCTGAGCACCTGGCCCATGTCGTTCGCCGAGAGGTTCTTGATCATGAACGCGCCGGCCTGCTGCAGCTCGAGCAGCCAAACGGTCTTGTCGCCGGCCTTCGCTTCCAGGTTCACCTGCAGCACGACCTCGTGCATGTCCTGCGCCAGTGCGCTGGCACGAGTGGCGAGGTTCAGGTTGACCGTCGGGTTGCTGTCGGTGCCGGTGACGAACGGGCCGTTCGGCGCCTCGAACGAGCAGTCCTTGATGTAGACAGCCTGCGGTGTGATCACCGGTGCGTTCGGGTCGGCGGCGGGCTGGAGCGGGGTGTTCGGCTGGTTCATGGTCTCATCCTGGGTGAATGTTGGTCTCAGGCGCGCCCGAGCAGCTTGTCGAGTTCGCCGGCCTTGTCGAGGGCGTAAAGCTCGTCGAATCCGCCGATGTGGCGCTCACCGAAAAAAATCTGCGGCACGGTTCGCCGGCCGCCACTGCGAGCGAGCATGGCCGCGCGCTCCGCGGGGTTCTCGTCGACCTTGATCTCCTGGAAGGCGACACCCTTGCGCTCGAGCAGCCCCTTGGCGCGCTCGCAATAGGGACACCAGCCCGTCGAATACACGACCACTTGCTGGGCAGCGCTCATTCCTGGGTCCTCACTTGCCCTTGGCGTCCGATTTCACGAGCGGCAGGTTGTCGGCACGCCAGGACTGCAGCCCGCCGCGGAGATTGACCACCTTCGTGAAGCCCTGCGCCTGCAGCACCCGGGAGGCGGCGCCGGAGCGCATGCCGCTCTCGCAGCAGGTGATCACGACCTTGTCCTTGAATCGCTTCAGGGTTTCGCCGGCCTGCGCCAGATCTTCCTGCGGCACGTGCCTGGCGTCGATGATGTGCCCGCCATCGAACTCGGCCCTGGAACGCACGTCCACCAGGACCGCGCCCTGGTTTAACAGCCGCACCGCATCCGAGGGCCCGACCGCCTGGCCGCCGCTCCGCGCCCGGCTGATCTCGTAGGCGAGCGCCGCGAGTGCGAGCGCAACCGTGCCTCCCACGAGGAACGGGTGCCGGGTTGCGAATTCAAGCAGACGGTCCATGGGCAGGGCCGGGGAAAAGAGGGTCGCGGATTATAGCAGCCTCGCCGACACGCTAGACTTGCCGCCTTTCGCCCCCTGGAACTCCGCTCGAGGCATGTTCGGCCACCTCTTCACACGCCCTGGACGCACCAAGACGTCGCGCTGGCTCGCATGGGCGACGTTGCTTGCGGCCGTCGCCGTGTTCAGCGTCGGGCTGGGAATGCCTGCAGCCGCCATCGCCCAGGGCAAGTCGGCCGCGCAGAAGGAAGCAGAGCTCCGCAAGGTCAACTCGCGGATCGAGAAGGTCCGCAAGGCGGTCAACCAGGACATCGAGAAGCGCGATGAGTTGAGCGTGAAGCTGCGCGACGCGGAGCTGAACGTGCAGTCGGCGCGCAAGCGCCTCGACGAGATCCGTGCGCAGCGGATCGCAAGCGAGGCCCGGCTCAGGGAGCTCGAGCAGGAGCAGGCGCAACTGCAGAAGGATCTGGCGGGCGAACGGGTAGCGCTCGCGGGCGAGCTCCGCGCGGCCTACGTCAACGGCCGCGAAGAGGAGATCAAGCTGCTGCTGAACCAGGAGGACCCGGCGACGTTCGGCCGGATGCTGCAGTACTACGGGTACTTCGGGCGTGCCCGGGCCGCGCGCATCGATGGCATCCGGGAGAAGCTCGAGCATCTCGCGCTGGTCAAGGAGAAGATCGCCGCCGAGCACGCACGGCTCGAGCAACTTGAAGCCGGGCAGGAGCGCGAAGTCGCGGCGCTGCGTTCGGCGCAGGACCAGCGCTCGAAGGCCGTCAAGGCCATCAACAACCAGATCCAGTCGAAAGGTGGCGAGATCAAGCGTCTCGAGTCGCAGGCCCGTTCGCTCGAGAAGCTGATCGCCGACCTGCGCAAGGCGCTCGAGAACGTGCCGGTGGCGAAGCAGGCTCCATTCGAGCCGCTGAAGGGCAAGCTGCCGTGGCCGGTGCAGCAGGGCAAGGTGCTCGCGAGGTTCGGGCAGCCGCGCGCCGGCGGTTCGATGCGCTGGCAGGGAATGCTGATCGGTACCGATCGCGGGGCCAGGGTGCGCGCGCCATTCGAGGGCCGGGTCGTGTACGCCGACTGGCTGCCCGGCATGGGCCTGATGATCGTGCTCGATCACGGCGGCGGGTACCTGAGCCTCTACGGCCACAACGAAGAGCTGTTCCGCAAGGTCGGCGAATCGGTCGCCGGGGGCGACGTGATCGGGTCCGTCGGCGATACCGGTGGACACAACCAGCCGGCGCTGTATTTCGAGGTGCGGCGCGGCCGGCAGCCCGTCGATCCGGAGAACTGGCTGCAGCGGCGCTAGCGGCCGGCGTTATGTTGAATCAGGGTCATTCCAACTCTGGCGAACGACGAGTGCGACGGTCAGACTGAGGCGCGTGTCAAGGATCTCCCGGGGTGGTTCAGGGAAGATTTATGTCCAAACGGAAAGGGCCGGACGATCCGGAAGGACCTGACATGCAGAGTCTCGAGGCGCTGAACGACGCGCTGGCGCCGCTCAACGCCGCATCGCTGGATCCGTACGGCCAGCTCATCAAGATGCTGATGCCGCGCGCGCAGTCCATCGCGATCTACGATCGCATGGGGCTGCCCGTCTGGCTGAATGACGGCCTCGATGCGCCCGAGCTGCACCGCCTGCTGCATGACGCGCTCGCCCGCGAGCTCGGTGACGACTCGCGCAGCGACGGCTTCACTGAAACCGTCGACAGCGACCACTCCGCGCACGTGTTCCTGCTGCGAGCCGCCGATGGTGCGCTGCTCGGAGCCGTCGGCATCATTTCCAGGGAATCCGCGCAGCGCGGCGAGGCCCGCCCGTTTTCGCTGGTGCACGGGTTGCTGCGCCCGGCGCTCGAGTGCCTGACGCGCGAGCTCGGCTCCCAGTACAGCATCGGCGATCTCCAGCGCAGCCTGACGACGCGCGACGGCGACCTCGAGCTGCTGCTCGGCGCAGCGCAGGGCGACAATGCCGGCGGCGAGACCACCGATGACTTTGCGCAGCTGCTGCAGAGCTGCGTCGATCACCTCGGCTGCAGCGTCGGTGCGCTGCTGATTCCCGACAAGAATATCGCCGTGTGTCGCACCGGCGAGGGCACGCCCTCCCGCACCGGAGCTGAGTTACTGACGAAGACGCATCGGCAGCTGCTCGCCTGGACCCAGGAGCACCGGCAGACGTTGACCGCCAATCGTCCAGGCGCCGGCGGCCAGTTCGGTCCGGTGCCGTACAAGATCCTGTCCTGCCCGGTGATGCACGGTAGCCAGCGGGTGCTCGGCATCCTTGCGCTGTTCAAGCCGCCGGCCGCGTCCGACTTCGATCTGCGCCAGGTGCGGCTGATCGAGCTGCTGGCGCGCCGCGTCGCCTACATCCTGATGAACGCCTACGACCCGACCACGGGCCTGCTGACGCGCCCGGCTTTCGAGAAGCGCGCGGAGTCGATGCTTACGGCACAGGCGCTGCGCGGCAACAACTGCGTCATCTACGTGGACATCGACCGGCTGCACGTGATGAACGAGAACCACGGCATGCACGTGGGCGACGAGGTGATCGTGCGCGTCGCGGACGTCATCCGCCGCGGCCTGACGCCGCGCATGCTCGCAGCGCGCATCTCGGGCGACCGGTTCGCGTTGTTCGTCGGCGACGCCACGCTCGACACCGCGCAGGGCATCGCCGAGAGCCTGTGCGACGGCCTGCAGCGCCTCGAGTTCGTCACCGGCCAGCAGACGATCGACGTGTCGGCGAGCTTCGGCGTCGCACAGGTCACCGCTGGCAGACATCCACTTTCGCACGCGCTCGCGGCAGCCGAAATCGCGTGCAAGGCGGCCAAGGACCGCGGCCGCAATCGCGTCGAAATCTTCGAGAACAGCGACCACAGCATCATGCGTCGCTTCACCGACGTCACGCTGGTCGGCACGCTGCAGCGCGCACTCGAGCTCGACAGCTTCAGGCTCGAGGCCCAGCCAATCGTGCCGCTGAACGGTGCCGTGTCGGGACCGAAGTTCGAGTTGCTGCTGCGCATGACCGACGAGAACGACGAGAGCGTATCGCCGGATAAATTCCTGTCGGCGGCCGAACGCTACCAGATGGCGCCGGCCATCGACCGCTGGGTCGTGCGCCACGTGCTCACGACACTCGGGGCGCATTCGGACGCACTGGTCGCAAAGGGCGCCTGCTTCGCCGTCAACATTTCCGGGCAGTCGCTCGGCGACCAGGAGTTCGCGGCGTTCCTCGAGGCCGAGTTGCGCAGCAGCGGCCTGCCGCCGCGGCTGCTGTCGTTCGAGCTCACCGAGACCGCGGCGGTCGCCAACATCGTGCGAGCCGAAGCGCTGATCCGGCGGCTGCGGGACCTCGGGTTCGGCGTCGCGCTCGATGACTTCGGCCGGGGCCTGAGCTCGCTCACGTACCTGAAGACCCTGCCGGTGACCACGCTCAAGATCGACGGCAGCTTCGTTCGCGACGTCGTAGGCGACGAGCGCTCCGAGGTCATGCTGAGCGCGATCGTGCAGCTGGCCCACACGATGGGGCTCGCCACCGTCGCCGAGTGCGTCGAGAACGAGCAGATCCACGACGTCACACGGCGCCTCGGCGTCGAGTTTGGCCAGGGATTCTCGCTCGGCCGGCCGACCGCCCTCGAGGGGGTGATCGAGGGCCTCGTCGGGTAATATCCGTCCCGGAATCCCCGGGAGTCCTTCTTTCCGTGACCAAGAACCGAGTCCAGACCCTGCTCGCGGTGCTCGCCGGTGTCGCCATCGGCGCCGGGCTGATGCTCGTGCGCGGCGTACTGGCCGACCGGCAACCCGCGGCCCCGCCTGCAGC
Organism: uncultured Gammaproteobacteria bacterium; assembly: GCA_963696545.1. GTDB lineage: Bacteria > Pseudomonadota > Gammaproteobacteria > Steroidobacterales > Steroidobacteraceae > RPQJ01. The sequence goes on along the minus strand of CAVOKQ010000019.1, from coordinate 27,982 downwards.
GACCCCGGCCGCCCCGGCGGTCGCGAAGTCCGAGCATGAGCTGCTCGACGAGGTCGCCGAGCATGTTCGCCGCGAGTACGTCGACCCGGTCGCTCCGGGCGTGCTCGAGCAGGCGGCCGTCGAGGGCATGGTCAAGAGTCTCGACCCGCACTCGACTTTCCTCGACGCGGCGGAATTCGACGAGATGCAGGTCAGCACGGCCGGCAGCTATTCTGGCGTCGGCATCGAGGTCACGGAACAGGACGGCAAGATGCTGGTGGTCGCGCCGATCGAGGGCTCGCCCGCCGAGCGCGCCGGCGTGAAGACCGGCGACGTGCTGCTCGAGGTGGACGGCAAGGCCGTCGAGCCGGGCACCCTCGACCAGACCATCGACAGAATGCGCGGGCATGCGGGCTCAAGCGTGCACCTCGTGCTGGCGCGCGAGGGTGAGCCCAAACCGCTGGAGTTTGACCTGCAGCGCTCCGAGGTGCACGTGCACACGGTCCGCGCCGAGCCGCTGCCCGGCCGGTACGGCTACGTCCGCATCACGCATTTCAGCGATTCCACCCCGGGCGATTTCGACGCCGCGGTGCTGGCGCTGCAATCCGCTTCGCAGGCGCCGTTGCGCGGACTCGTGCTCGACCTGCGCGACAACCCGGGCGGCGTGCTCGAGTCGGCGGTGGGCGTGGCCGACAGTTTCCTCGACTCCGGCATGATCGTGCGTGCCGACGGGCGCACTACCGAGGCGCGGTTCGAGATGGACGCGACCGACGGCGACCTGCTCGCGGGTGCACCGGTCGTAGTGCTGGTGGATCGCGGGTCGGCATCGGGTGCCGAGATCGTTGCCGGGGCGCTGCGCGATCATGGGCGGGCCACGCTGATGGGCGAGCGCACATACGGCAAGGGCTCGGTGCAGACCGTCATGCCGTTGAGCAACGGCGAAGCGCTGAAGCTCACGACGTCGCGCTACTACACGCCGTCCGGCCGCTCGATCCAGGAGCGCGGCCTCGAGCCCGACGTGAAGATCGCCGCGATGGCGCACGAGTCGCCGCACGCGTTCGACCGCAGTCCCGGCAGCGATCCGGCCGTACGCTCTGCGCTGCAGTACCTGCGCGATCGCGGGCTCGGCAAGCACGTCGCGCTCGCCGGCTCGCGCTGAGCTTTCCCGGACGCGAGTTGCACCGATGCCGCGAGTGCTCGTCCCGCTGGCCGAAGGCTTCGAGGAGATCGAGGCGGTGACGGTCGTCGACCTGCTGCGGCGCGCGGACATCGAAGTGCACACAGCCGCGCTCGCGAACCGGCGCGTGACCGGCTCGCACGGCATCACCGTCGAGGCGGACCTTGCGCTCGACGACGCGAAGGCCGCGGACTACGACATGATCGTGTTGCCGGGTGGCATGCCCGGCGCGGATCACCTCAAGAACGATGCGCGCGTGATCGCGCTGCTGCGGGAGTTCGCGGCGGCGGGCCGGTTCACCGCTGCGATCTGCGCGGCCCCGGGCGTGCTGGCACACGCCGGGCTGCTCGAATGGCGCGAGGCGACCAGTTTCCCTGGATTCCTGCGCCCTGATTCGGCGCCTGGCATCAGGTTGAGCGAGTCGCCGGTAGTGGTCGACGGCAAGGTCGTCACCTCGCGCGGCCCTGGGACGGCGATCGACTTCAGCCTGGCGTTGATCGGGTTGCTGCAGGGTTTCGAAGTCGCGGTCGCCGTGGGCGGCAGGCTGCAACGCAACTGAGCAGCGAGGCGTCTACACCAGCACCCGCACGGCGCCCACGAGCGCGCCGATCAACAGGACGAAGATAGGCGCCACGCTCAGGCCGAAGCCGAACTCGCGCTTCGCCGGGTCCGCGACGTAACTGCGGAAGTAGATGATGCGTGCGACCAGGTACACCGCGCCGATCGCTGCGCCCCACGCCGGGCTCACGTACAGGCCGAAGAGCCAGATTGCCGGCACGAACACCACGAGCAGCTCCATGGTGTTGTAGTGCACGCGGAAGTACCGGTCGAAGACCTCGTGCCCGCTGATGGCGGGCGCCTTCACGCCGTAGCGTCCCCGCGCGCGGCCGACCAGAGCGCCGAAGGCGACGAATTCGAGCAGCGCAAGCACGATCACGATGGCGACGAGTTCCATGCGGTCTCCCTGGGGACGTCCGAATTGGTGATGGGAGGAGATTCCATTACCATCTGCAGAACGTCAACGGCCGCCGGCCGTTCGGTCACCGGGAGTAGCTGCGATGGTCGGATTCCTGCTGCGTGCCGCGATTTCGGCGCTGGGCCTCTGGGTGGCCAGCGAGGTCTTCGCGGGCCTCAAGTTCGAGTCGACGTCGAAACTGATCGTCGCCGCCGTGCTGCTCGGTATCGTCAACGCGTTCGTGCGCCCGCTCGCGTTCATCCTGACACTGCCGCTCACCGTGCTCACGCTCGGGCTGTTCCTGCTCGTGCTGAATGCCGCGATGGTCGCGCTGGTCGCGTGGATCGTGCCGGGCTTCGAGATCTCGGGATTCTGGACGGCCGTCGGCGCCGCGCTGATCGTGAGCCTCGTGTCCTGGGCCGCGTCGAGCGTGATTGGCACGCGCGGCAACATCGAGATCTTCACCGCGAAGAAGTAGAAATAGGTGCCAGGCACCGATTTATCGGCAACACCGGATAAATCGGTGCCTGGCACCTATTTCTTCAGGGTTACCAGCGCGACCCCTGCGAGCACGACCATCATGCCCGCGACCTGCGCGGGCGTGAGTCGCTCGCCGAGCAGCGCCCAACCGAGCACGGCCGCGATCGCCGGGTTCACGTAAGCGAACGTGCCGACGCGATCCGCGGGTGAGTGCTTGAGCAGCCAGGTATAGGCGGTGTAGGCGAGCGCCGAACCGAACACCGCGAGGTAGGCCATCGCTAGCAGTCCGCCGGGATGCCATTGCCACCGCGGTAGCTCGCCGGCCACGATGCCGCCGAGCGTGAGCCACGTCCCGCCGAGCAGCATCATCACAGCGTTGAAGGCCACCGGTCCAATAGGCAGGCCGGCGTTCCGGTACAGGATAGTGCCGATCGCCCACATCAGGCCGCCCAGCAGCACCAGCGACTGCCAGCCGAAGTGCCCGGACGGCGTGGCCTCCCTGGGCCAGACCAGCAACCCGACGCCGACGAGTCCGAGCAACAGGCCGATGGTGCCGCGCACGGTGAGCTCGTGCCCCTTCGGTCCGAGCGCGCCGAGCCCCGCGATCCACAGGGCCGTGCCTGCCGCGAGCAGCGCGCCTTCGTTGGAATGGATGTGCCGCAGCGCGATCGTGCTCAGCCCGTTGCTGAACGTGATCATCACCAGCGAGAAGACCAGCATGTAGCGCCATTCGCGAGCGGTGCGCGGGAAGCGCTCGCGCAGCAGGATCGCGACGATGGCTAGCAGCGAGCCCGCGAGCAGGAACCGTGCCCCGGCGAACAACAGCGGCGGCATCGTGCGCACGCCGAGGCGGATCGCGAGAAACGTCGAGCCCCAGACGAGGTAGATCGTCGCGTAGGCCGCGACGATCTTGAGCCGCAGGTTCGGGTCGGGCCGGTCCGTACCTGTCACGCCGTTCGGACGGCCGTGCGGTAGAGCCAGAGCGCGAGCCAGCCCACGATCGCAAGCCCGAGCCAGCCGCCGAACTGCAGGCCTGCGGGCAATGCGAGCACGTCGGCGCGGCCCGACATGACGATCGGAATCGCGATGATGATGCCCATCAGCGCCTCACCGGTGATCAGGCCCGCCGCGAACAGCATGCCGTTGCGACCCGCGCGCTCCGCCGCTTCGCCGCCGCCCAGCCGGCGCTCGACGAGGTGCGCGATCAGGCCACCGAGGAAGATCGGCACCGAGAGCTCGAGCGGCAGATAGAGGCCGACTGCGACGGCGAGCACCGGCGCGCGGAAACTCGAGCCACGCTTCTTGAGCCACAGGTCCCAGGCGATGACCGACGCGCCGATCGACGCGCCGATCGAGATCATGCCCCAGGGCAGGTGCCCACCGAACATGCCCTTCGCGACCGAAGCCATCAGCGTCGCCTGCGGCGCGAGCAGCGGATCCGGGTGCTCGGCCGTCGGCGCGCCGATGCCGTAGGCCTTCAGCAGCAGGTTCAGCACCGGGGCCATCACGAGCGCGCTCGATGCCGCGCCGATCGCGAGCATCACCTGCTGTTTCCACGGCGTGGCGCCGACGATGTAGCCGCACTTGAGGTCCTGCAGGTTGTCGCCGCCGATGCATGCCGCACAGCAGACAACCGCGCCGATCATGATCGCCGCCACCGGGCCGAGCGCCGCGCCGCGACCCATGAGCACCATCAGTACCAGCGATGCGAACAGGATCGTGCAGATCGTGATGCCCGACACCGGGTTGTTCGACGAGCCGACGAGGCCAGCCATGTATGCGGACACCGAGCAGAACAGGAACCCCGCGACGATCATGATGATCGTCATCGGCAGGCTCACGGCGATGCTGCCGACGATGTTCTGGTACAGCACGAACAGCGGCAGGGCGAACAGCAGCGTGCCGACGAGGATCGCCTGCATCGGCAGGTCCTGCTCCGTGTGGGCCACAGCCTTCGTCGCGCCGGCTCGTGCCGCGGCGAGGCCGCTGCGGATGCCCGAGACGAGCGAGCTGCGGATCGAGATCAACGCCCACACGCCTCCGACCAGCATCGCGCCGACCCCGAGGTAGCGGATCTGCGCCGACCAGATCGCACCGGCGACTTCTTCGGCGCTTGCGCCGGCGAGGCTTGCGGCAAGGTCCGCGTTGCCGTCGAGGAAGAACGCGCTGTAGATCGGGATCGCGACGTTCCAGGAGATCATGCCGCCGATCAGCGCCAGCACGCCGATATTGAGGCCGACGATGTAGCCGACGCCGAGCAGCGCGGGCGACAGGTTCGTGCCCATGAACGCGATGCCCTTGCCCACCCATGCAGCCGCTGCTGCGGTGTCAGGGAAGAGACGCAGCCCGCTGCCGGCCGCGAGCTTCGCGAAGCCGCCGCCCAGCGCCGACAGGCCGAGGATCTTCACGCCCTGCGCAGGGTTCTCGCCGGTCTTCAGTACCTCGGCCGCGGCCTTGCCTTCCGGAAACGCGAGGCCCTGGTCGACGATCAGCGCACGGCGCAGCGGCACGGAAAAGAATACTCCGAGGATGCCGCCCAGGCCCGCGATCGCGAGCACCCACAGGTACTGGAAGTCCGACCAGTGACCGAGGATCACCAGCGCCGGGATCGTGAAGATCACGCCCGAGGCGATCGACGAGCCCGCCGATGCGCCCGTCTGCACGATGTTGTTCTCGAGGATGCCGCCGCCGCCCAGCACTCGCAGTACCGCCATCGAGACGACGGCAGCCGGAATCGCCGATGCGATCGTCATGCCCGCGAACAGACCGAGGTAAGTGTTGGCGGCCGCCAGCACCATTGCCAGCACGATGGCGAGCGTGATGGCGCGGAAGGTGAGCTGCGGGGCGACGGCTTGGTTCATGTATTGGTTCCCGGCGCGAAGTTGCGGCATTGGAGACCAGATCCCCGCAGCCGGCAAGTGGAGTTCGTTGCGGCAACCGATCTGCAGGCGTAACCTGTTACATGTAACGCTTGGGGTCGATGCAATGACGGGGCGTTCGAAAGTCGCTGAACGAGTTCAGAAGTACCGGTCTGCGCTGCGAGCGGCCGGCCTGCGTCCGCTACAGATCTGGGTACCGGACGCGCGCCGCCGCGGTTTCGCGGCGGAGTGTCGTCGCCAGTCGCTCAGTCTCGCGAAGGATGCCAACGAGACGGACGTCCTCGAGTGGCTGGAGAAAGCGGCGGATCGCCGCGGCTGGCGATGAAGCGTGGCGACGTCGTCACGGTTGCACTGGCAGGCGACCACGGCAAGCCGCGACCCGCGCTGGTCATCCAGTCGGACCTGTTCGCAAGCCATCCGTCAGTGACGATCCTGCCGATCACGAGCGAGCTGAGAGCCACGCCGCTGTTCCGGGTAGCGCTCGAGCCCAGCGACGAGAATGGCCTGCAACGACCGTCGCAGGTAATGGTCGACAAGGCGCAGACGATTCCGGGCACGAAGATCGGCCGCGCTGTCGGCAGACTGGATGAGGACGCGATGCTGGCGATCAACCGCGCGCTCGCCCTGTTCCTCGGCTTCGCCTAGGTCCTCACCACCCGCACTTCTGGCCCTTGTTCTGCTCGTCGAGCCAGGCGCTGAGTGGCGCGAAGTACTCGAGGATCGCCGACGCATCCATCTCGCGCGTGCCGGTCAGCTCGTAGAGAGTGTCCTGCCACGGCTGGCTCGCGCCCTTCGCGAGCATCGCGCCGAACTTCCTGCCTGCCACCTCGTTGCCGTAGACCGAGCACTCGTACAGCGGTCCCTTGAAGCCCGCCGCCTCGCACAGTGCCTTCTGGAACTGGAACTGCAGCACGAACGACAGGAAGTACCGCGTATACGGCGTATTGCCCGGGATGTGGTACTTGGCGCCCGGGTCGAAGTCCGCCTCGCTGCGCGGCACCGGTGCCGCGACGCCCTGGTACATCTCGCGCAGCTCCCACCACGCCTTGTTGTAGTTCTCCGGCGTGACCTCGCCCGAGAACACTTTCCAGCGCCACTCGTCGATCAGCTTGCCGAACGGCAGGAACGCGATCTTCTGCAACGCCATCTGCATCTGCTCGTTGATCACGACCTTGTCGCTGGTCTGTGACGCGGGCACGAGCCCGATCTTCGCGAGGTAAGCCGGCGTCATCGACAGGTTCACGGTGTCGCCGATGGCCTCGTGGAAGCCGTCGTGCGCACCGCCCTGGAACATGTACGGCTGGTCCTTGTACCAGAGGTAGTAATAGACGTGGCCGAGCTCGTGGTAGATCGTCCTGAGCTCCTCGAACGTCGGCCGGATGCACATCTTGATGCGCACGTCCTCCTTGCCGTCCATGTGCCAGGCGCTCGCATGACACTGCACGTTGCGGTCGCGCGGCTGCGTCAGCATCGATCGCTCCCAGAACGTCTGCGGCAACGTCGGGAACGCGATCGACTGGTAGAACGCCTCGGCCGACTTGGTCATCCGCACCGCGTCGTACTTCTGCTGCACCAGCGCCGCGTCGACGTCGAGGTTGCTGACGCCGGGATACGGCTCGAGCAGCTCGTAGACCGCGTCCCACTGCTGCGCCCACATGTTGCCGAGCAGGTGCGCCGGGATCGGCTTGCCGGCGGGCACCTTGTCCTCACCGTACTTCTTCGCGAGCTTCGCGCGCGTGTAGCAGTGCAGCTGCTGGTAGAACGGCTGCACCTGGCCCCACAGGCGCGCGGCCTCCTTCGTGAAGTCGTCGGCCGGCATGTCGTAGCCCGAGCGCCACATCGCGCCGAGGTCCTTGTAACCGAGCTCGCGGGCGCCTTCGTTCGCGAGCGCCACGTAGCGTACGTAATCCTGGCGCAGCGGACGCGCCGCTTCGTGCCAGCCCTGCCACGCAGTGAGCAACTCGTCGTAGTTGCGGCTCGCCTCCAGCACGGCCTTGAGTTGCGTCTCGTCCTTGCACGAGTCCTTGCCCTGCGGGCAGTACTTCGCGGAGCCGTACTTGGCTTCCATGCCCGCGAGAATGCCGGCGAGCTCTGCGCGCTTGGCCGGATCGTCCGGCGCGGGCGCGGGCACGCCGAGCTTCAGCAGCTCGAGCGCGCGCTTCGAGGCCGGGCTCATCGGCTGTCCCTCGAACTTCTTCGCCTCGCCCACGAGGCGGCTGAATGCCTCGAGGTAGCGCTCGTACGCCTTCGCATTCAGGTACTGGGTGTCCACCGTGATGTAGGTGGCCTGCGTCCAGCCCGCGGCATTGATCTCGATCGCGAGGTCCGCGAGCTCCTTGTTGAGCCGTGCGACGAACTCGTCGGCGGTCTCGGCGGAGGCGATGCCGGCAGGCAGCACGGCGACGGCGGCGATGGCGGCCAGGCTCGACCAGCGAGCGCGGCGGAGGGCTTCACGGATCATGTGGGCCTCGAGTTTGCGTTGGAGTAAGGCGCCGCCGCGACCACGCGGCCGGGCAGCGCCGGTCGATCAGGCGCGCTTCAGGTCCTCGGCGCCGTGCATCCAGCGCACGAGCGTGCCCGAGAGCATCCACAGCACCACGGCGAACACGAACAGCGTCACGGCCAGGCCGCCGAAGATCGAGAGTTCGCCGAGGCTTTCGGCGTACGAGCCGATGATGCCCGCAAGCCAGTTCGCGACGAAGTTGATCAGGAACCACACGCCCATCATCAGCGATGCGAGGCGCAGCGGAGCGAGCTTCGTGACCATCGAGAGGCCGACCGGCGAGATGCACAACTCGCCCGTGGTGTGGAAGAAGTAGGCGATCACCAGCCACATCATCGAGGCCTTGGCGCCACCCTCGGACTGCAGTGCGGCGGCGACCATCGCGAGGAAGCCGATGCCGGTGAGCACGAGTCCTAGCACCATCTTGCGCGGCGTCGCGGGGTTCCTGCCCACGGCGCCGAGCTTGCCCCAGGCCGCGGAGAAGATCGGGGCGAGCAGCACGATGAACAGCGGGTTCAGCGACTGGAACCAGCCGGCCGGTACCTCGAAGGCGCCGAGCATGCGGTCAGTCTTCTCGTTCGCGTAGATGTTCATCAGGCCGCCGGCCTGCTCGAACGCCGCCCAGAACAGCACGACGAACACGAACAGCATGAAGATGACGCGCAACCGGTCCACCTCGTCGTGGGTGAGCGGCGCGTGCTTGCCGCCGGACTGCGCGAGCGAGCGCTGCGCGGCCGGCACGGTGCCGATCTCGCCGAGGTAACGCTTCGCAAATACCAGCTGGATGATCACCGACAGCACCATGCCGACGCCGGCGGCGAAGTAACCTGCTTTCCAGCCGTGGGTCGGGTCTTCGCCGAGCGTGGAGCACACCAGCGGCGCGAGGAACGCGCCGGCGTTGATACCCATGTAGAAGATCGTGAAGGCGCCGTCGCGGCGTGCGTCGCCCTCCTCGTACAGGTCGCCGACCATCGTGGAGATGTTCGGCTTGAAGAAGCCGTTGCCGAGCACGAGGATCACGAGTCCGATGTAGAACAGGTTCAGGTTGCCCGGGATCGCTGAGGCGAGCGTGAACTGGCCGATCGCCATCAGCAGCCCACCGATGATCACGGACTTGCGCTGGCCGAGGTAGTTGTCGGCGAGCCAGCCGCCGATCAGCGGCGTGAAGTAGACGAAGCCGGTGAACAGGCCGTACAGCTTCAGCGCTTCGGACTGCGACCAGCCAAAGCCTGGGTTCGCGGCTTCGACGCCGGCGATCAGCGACAGCACCAGCAGCGCGCGCATGCCGTAGTAGCTGAATCGCTCCCACATCTCCGTGGCGAACAGCAGGAACAGGCCTTTCGGGTGGCCGAGCCAGGTTTCCCGCGCGACCGCGGGCAGGGCGGAGTTGGACATGGGTTTTTACTTCTACTTCAAGTGTTTGCGCGATGCCGCGCGAGGCCGGAAAGTCTACGGAAAAAATTGGTGCCAGGCACCGAATTTCCGACCGGAAAATCGGTGCCTGGCACCAATTTTTTCCTACTTCACCCCGCCCATCAGCCGCGTCACCGGCCGGCTGATCAGCAGCAGCACGATCCCGACGCCGCAGCCGTACAGGACGATGTCCATATAGCGCCCGGGCATCGCCGCGAGGTCGTTCGCGTCGAAGCTGCCCGCGATCAGGCCGGCCGTCAGCTTGCCGAGCGAGCTCGCCAGGAACCACACACCCATCATCTGGCCGACGAATCGCGCGGGCGCCAGCTTCGTGACCGTGGAGAGGCCGACCGGGCTCAGGCAGAGCTCGCCGAACGTGTGCAGCAGGTACGTCAGCACGAGGAAGTACGCGGGGGATTGCGTACCGCCGGCGACGATCGAGGCAGCCTTCACCATGAACAGGAACCCGAGTCCCATCAGCAGCAGGCCGAACGCGAACTTGAGCGGCGCGGCCGGGTTCAGGTTGCGCTTCGCCAGCGCAATCCACAGCGCCGAGAACACCGGAGCAAACAGGATCACGAACGCCGGCTGCACCGACTGGAACCAGCCAGCCGGGATCTCGAATCCGCCGATCACCCTGTCCACGTACCGTTTCGCGAACAGGTTCATCGAGGAACCCGCCTGCTCGAAGCCGGACCAGAACAGCGCGCAGGCCACGAACATCACCAGCACGACGACGATGCGCCGGCGTTCGACGGGGTCGAGGCCCGCTCCCAGGAACAGGTACAGGAAATACGCGGCAGCCATGCCGACGAGCACGTAGGCCGCAGCCTTCGCGAGCGGGGCCGGGTTCACCTGCACGATGCCGCTGAGCAGCACGAACGCGACGACTCCAAGCATCGCCACCGCTGCGCCGAGCATCCTCCAGTCGCGCGCAAGCCCCGGCGCCCCCGTCGGCCCGGTGCGGCGCCACTCCCGCGCTGCCGAGCAGCCCGCGCGAGAGCCAGAACTGCAGCATGCCGAGCGGCATGCCGACGGCCGCCGCGAGGAAACCCATGCGCCAGCCGTACTTCTGCGCGAGCCAGCCCGCGATCAGCGGCCCGATGAACGCGCCGAGGTTGATGCCCATGTAAAAGATCGTGAAGCCGGCGTCGCGCCTGCCGCCGCCCTCCGGGTACAGCTCGGCGACGAGCGTCGAGATGTTCGGCTTCAGCAGCCCGACGCCCAGGATGATGACGACCAGCCCGGCGAAGAACAGCGCCGGCGGCCCCGGGATCGCGAGCATCAGGTTGCCGATGGTCATCAGCGTGCCGCCGGCCAGCACAGCCCTCTGCGCACCGACCAGTCGATCCGCGATCCAGCCCCCGGGCAGCGCGGCCATGAACACCGCGGCGGTGTAGAGGCCGTAGATCGCCGTGGCCGTCCTGTCGTCGAACCCGTAGCCGCCGCTGGTGACCGCGTCCACGAGGAACAGCACCAGCAGGGCGCGCATGCCGTAGAACGTGAAGCGCTCCCACATCTCCGTGAAGAACAGCGTGGCGAGGGCGCGCGGGTGCCCGAAGAATCCGCCGCGCGGGCTATTCACCGCGGTGCGCTGCCTCGTGCTGCGCCTTGTCGGCGGCACGCTGACGGACCAGGTACTGCGCGAGCAGGATGCCGAGCTCGTAGAGCACGTACATCGGCACGGCCATGAAAGTCTGTGACACGGCGTCCGGCGGCGTGAGTATCGCGGCGACCACGAAGATGCCGAGGATCACGTAGCCGCGGTGCTTCTTCAGCGACTCGATCTTCACGAGCCCGGTCGCGGCCAGCAGCACCACGGCCACCGGCACCTCGAACGCCACGCCGAACGCGAAGAACAGCAGCATGACGAAGTCGAGGTAGCTCGACATGTCCGTCATCATCTGCACGCCTTCCGGGGTGGTCGACGTGAGGAACGCGAACATCAGCGGGAAGACCACGAAGTAGGCGAACGCGACGCCGACGTAGAACAGCACGACGCTCGAGAGGAACAGCGGCATCGCGAAGCGTCGCTCGTGCCGGTACAGGCCGGGCGCAACGAATCCCCAGACCTGGTACAGAACGTAGGGCATCGCGATGAACAGGGCGCCGATCAGTGCGAGCTTCAGCGGTGCCATGAACGGTGCCACGACGCTGGTCGCGATCAGCGACGTTCCCTCGGGCAGCTTGTCGAGCAGTGGCCGGGCGACAAACGTGAACAGCTGGTTCGAGAAGAAGACCAGCGGCAGGAACACGATGAAGACGGCGAGCAGCGACCGCAGCAGCCGGTTGCGCAACTCGAGCAGGTGCGAGATCAGCGTGCCTTCGGCGAGCGGCTCGGGCTCACGTGGGCTTTGGCTCATCGGTCCTGTCCGATGCCGCGGGCGCTTCGACGGCCGTTGCGGGTTCCGTGGTTACGGTTGCCGCGGCCGGCGCGGGTGCTGATGGCGCCGCGGCGGCCGAAGGCTCGGCGGCTGGCGCTGGTTGCGGCGCAGGCGTGTGGATGGTCTGCGTGGACTTGGGCGCGTCGGCCAGCGGGTCGAAATGCACTTCCTGCTCGAGCTGGGTACGCAGCTGGCGCGCCATGGAGCGAGCGCGGCCGGCCCAGCGACCGACGTCCGCGGCGAGTTTTGGCAGGCGGGCCGGACCGAGCACCAGCAGCGCGATCGCGAAGATCAGCAGGATCTCGGTGAAGCCCACCTCGAACATCGGGATCTCAGGCGTTCGGCTTCGTGTCGGACTTCGACTCAGCCCCGGTACGTTCCTGGAAGTCCGCGTCCTTGCCCGTCATGTCGTTCAATTGCTTGGTCTGTTCGTCGTCGCCTTCGTTCACGGCTTTCTTGAAGCCGCGTACCGCCGCGCCCAGGTCTGTGCCGACGTTCCTGAGTTTCTTCGCGCCGAACAGGATCAGCGCGATGACCAGGATGATGAGCAGTTCGCGAAAGCCGATTCCCATTGGACGTCTCCGGGCCCATGGCGGGCGGGCTGCAATGATACGCGAATCGCGCGTCAGTCCCCGGCGGGCGGGGCCGACGTCTGGAGCCAAAACGTGACCGGCCCGTCATTCGTGAGACTGACCCGCATGTGGGCGCCGAACTGGCCGGTCGCGACGCGATCGCCGAGCAGCGAGCGAGCGCGCGACACGGCGTATTCGAACAGTCGCCGGCCCAGTTCGGGAGGCGCGGCGCCGGTGAAGCTCGGCCGCATGCCCTTGTCGGTGTTTGCGGCCAGCGTGAACTGCGGTACCAGCAGCAGGCCGCCGCCGGTGTCGGCCAGGCTGAGGTTCATGCGGCCGTCCGCATCCTCGAAGACGCGGTAGCCGGCCAGCCGCTCGATCAGGCGGTCCGCCTGGGCTTCGGTGTCCGCCGGCTCGACCGCCAGCAGCACCAGCAGCCCCGCCCCGATCCGGCCGACGACGCTGCCCTCCACATCAACCCTGGCCTCAGTCACGCGCTGCAGAAGGCCGATCATCGACTATTGGCCCATAAATTCATCGTTCTATTGCCAAATATGCATTTCTGGCGCTGTATGAGTCCAAATTGTTGGCAAATGGTAGAAAAGACATCCCACTTAATCGCCAAACAAGTCCAAATCCGCGACAAATTCAAAGAAATCTCCAAAAGAAGATCCCTGTGGAAGTGCATCAAATAATGAATCAATTATCAACGATAAAGTGGCAATGCAGTTAACAATTACGCGCAACAAATCGCACTCTGTGGGATCAGCGCGTCGACAAGGACCTGGACTTCTCGAGCGCTTCCTGGGCCTGGGCGTTCTTGCCGCGCGCCCGATACGAATCCGCGATCAACTGCCACGCCATCGACTGCGTGCGGTCATCCCCAACCGACATCGACAGCGCCTTGCGACCCATGTTCTCGGCCTGAGGGTAGTTGCGCTGGTCCATCCGCAGTCGCCCCATCTCGATCCACAGCAGCGGGTTGTTCGGTTCGATGCGCAGGGCACGGTCCAGCGACACGGTCGCGCCTGGCAGGTCACCCTTCTTCCGCTGTGCCTGCGCCTGGTTCACCAGCGTCTGGCTGGCCGGGCTCAGTTTCGCGGCCGGCGCTTTCGGGCGCTCGCGGGGCGGTGGCGGCGGAGGGAGCGTCTCGGCTTCGGGCACCGATTCGGGCGCGGCCGCGGCTGCCTCGGGTTGCGGCGCCGCCACCACGGGGCCGGCCCCGGATCCGCCCTGCTTCTGCACCGGGGTCGCAGCCCGCGTGGCGGCGTCCTTGCTGTCGCGCTTCTGGAATGGTTCGACCGCGCAGCCTGTGGTCAGGACTGTGATCAGCAGGATGAACGGAAGAAATCTTCGCATGGCCGGGATTGTCCGGCCCGCGATGGCAGCAGATCAAGGCGCCGGGGCGGGTTCCGGCTGCGGCGCGGCCTCGCTCGGCGGCACGTCCGATTCCGGTCCGAGGCCCAAATCAAAATCCGTCGACGGTTCTGCTCCGGGCGGGCAGTTCTCGCTCGCGGCGAGCGGCGTGCCGACCCGGAACGGCAGGCTGACCGCCGAGCCGTCGCAGTAGGGCGAGGTCTCGCGGCCCGAGTAGTAATCGATCCAGCGGTCCTCGAGCGACTCGGGCATCAGTGGCTCGAACGACGACGTCTGGATCGACGACATCAGCTTCGACCACGCCGCGAGCGCGCCCGTCGTCCCGGTGAGACCGGTCTGCGAATTGTCGTCGTGCCCCATCCACACGACGATCAGGTGCGAGCCCGAGAACCCCGCAAACCAGCTGTCGCGGTAGTCGTTCGACGTGCCTGTCTTGCCGGCGACGACCAGGCCCGAGGGCAGGGTATTGCGCGCCGGCCGGCCCGTGCCGCGGTTCATCACTTCGATCAGCATGCGATCGAGCGTGTACACGGCCTCGGCGGGCGCGGCCTCAGCGACCTCGAGCTCCGGTGCCTTCAGTTGCTTGCCGGACTCCGAAGTCACGGCGCGCACCGTGCGCAACGGCGAGCGGAAGCCGCCGTTCGCCAGCGTGTTGTACATCTGGGTCACGTCGTACGGGCTCAGGTTGGTGGCGCCGAGCAGCATCGACGGGTACTCGTTCGGCTTCTCGGCAAGTCCCAGCTGCACGAACGTACGCGCGACGCGCGCCAGCCCGACCTCGAGGCCGAGGTTCACGGTCGGCAGGTTCAACGATTGCGTGAGTGCGCGGATCGCCGGCATGTCGCCTCGGATCTCCTTGTCGAAATTCGCCGGCTTCCAGACGTCGCCGTTCGGCAGCTTGATCTCGACCGCGCGGTCGTGGACCAGCGTCGCGGGCGTGTACTTGCCGGTCTCGAGCGCGGCCAGGTACACCATCGGCTTCGCGAGCGAGCCGATCGGCCGCTTCGCGTCCAGCGCCCTGTTGAAGCCGTCGAAGGATGCGCGTCGGCCGCCTACGATCGCGACCACCTCGCCGGTTTGCGGCGTCGTCACGACCACGACGCCCTCGAGGCCGTGCGACGCCTTGCGCGGCGACTTGTCCTGGCGTTCGAGCTCGGAGCTGAGTGCGTCCTCGGCCTTCTCCTGCAGCAGCGGGTCGAGCGTCGTGAACACGGTCAGGCCGGCTTCAGTCAGGTCCGACTCCTCGTAGTCGGTCCGCAGCTGGCGACGCACGAGGTCGAGGAACGCAGGGTAGAACACCGCACCCTTGCGCCCGGCTTCCGCAACCCCGAGCGGCGTCCTTGCAGCGCGAGCCGCTTCCGCTTCCTTGGTCACGCCCTGCTCGGCGAGCACGCGCAGTACCAGGTTGCGGCGCTCGAGCGCGCGATCCGGGTGCCGCCGCGGGTCGTAATAGGACGGGCCACGGACGATCGCGACCATGAGCGCGATCTCCGGCAGGTCGAGCTCTGCCAGCGGCTTGCCGAAATAGAACTGGCTCGCGAGCCCGAAGCCATGGATCGCGCGCTTGCCGTCCTGGCCGAGGTAAATCTCGTTGATGTAGGCGTTCATGATGTCCGCCTTCTCGAAGCGACTCTCGAGAATGACGGCCATCACGGCCTCCTCCGCCTTGCGGCGCAGCGTGCGCCGGCTGTCGAGGAAATAGCTCTTCACGAGCTGCTGCGTCAGCGTACTGCCGCCCTGCTCGACCTGGCCGGCGCGCACGTTGACGAACAGCGCGCGCAGGATCGCGAGCGGGTTGACGCCGTGGTGCTGGTCGAACTTGCGGTCCTCGACGGCCTTCAGCGCCTCGGGCAGCAGCGGCGGAACCTCCTCGGGCGCGACGATGATCCGGTCCTCGCCGTGGATGGGGAAGATGCTGCCGATCAGCAGCGGGTCGAGGCGGATCACCGGGACGTCGCCGCCCTTCGCGGTCTTCAACGACTCGATCACGCCCCCGGCAAAGCCGATCCGCAGCGCGACCGCGCCCTGCGGCTCGTCCGAAAAGCGGAATGCCCTGAGATAGACCTCGACGCGGTCACCCTTGCGACGGTACGTGCCCGGCCGGTCCGGCGCCGCCTGCGCGAGGTAGCCGAGGCGCTCGAGTTCCTCGACGAAACGCTGCGCCGAAAGCTGCTGCCCGACGTACAGCTCGATCGGCTGCGCATACACGCGCGCGGGCAGCGTCCAGCGCCTGCCCTCGAATTGCTTCGTGACGCGGTGCCCGAGCACCAGCACCGCGACCAGCGCCACCAGCAGCAGCAGCACGGTTGCCACCACGAATCCGCGCTGGACCGTGCGCCGGGACCTTGGCTGGGCCTTGCCGCGCGCCATTACTTGCGCCAGTAGACCGGGGTGAACAGCACGAGGAAGCTGAAGATCTCCAGGCGCCCGAGCAGCATCGCGAGCGCGCACACCCACGTCTGGAAATCCGTGAGTCCCTGGTAGTTGCTGGCCGGCCCCACCACCCCGAGGCCAGGGCCCGCGTTGTTGATGCAGGCGATGATCGCGGAAAAGGAGCTCACGAAATCGAGCCCGCTGGCGAGCAGCGAGAACGTGAGCACCACGACGGTGCCGAAGTACAGCACGACGAACGCGAGCACGGCGAACACGATCTGGTTCTGCACGACCTGTCCCGCGATCTTGACCGGCCGCACGGCCTGGGGGTGCACCAACAGCATCAACTCTCGCGACGCCTGGCGGAAGAGCACCAGTGAGCGGAACATCTTGATGCCGCCACCGGTCGAGCCCGTGTTGGCGCAGTAGCACGACAGCATCAGGATCCACATCGGCGCGAAGACCGGCCAGACCGCGTAGTCCTGGCTCACGAAGCCGCAGTCGGTCGCGATCGACACCAGGTTGAAGGCCACGTGGCGCAGCGACGCGGCGAACGTCGCGTAGACGCCGTCGTGCCAGATGTAGAGCGCGACGCCCAGCGTGCTGAGGCCGACGATGACCAGCATCGCCTTCGCCTCTGCGTCGGTCGCGTACGTGCGCAGGCTCTTCTGTTGCCAGGCGATGAAGTGCCGGCTGAAATTCATCGCCGCGATCAGCATGAAGACGATCAGCACGAACTCGATCCGTGCGGAATCGAAGTAGCCGACACTCGCGTCGTGGGTGGAGAACCCGCCGAGCGCCATCGCCGCGAACGCGTGGCAGATGGCGTCGAACCAGTCCATGCCCGCCAGGCGCAGCGACAGGATGCACGCGACCGTGATCAGGAAGTAGACGAACCACAGCGCCTTGGCCGTCTGCGTGATGCGGGGCGTGAGCTTCTCGTTCTTGACCGGGCCGGGCGTCTCCGCCTTGTACAGCTGCATGCCGCCGACGCCGAGCAGCGGCAGGATCGCCACCACCAGCACGATGATGCCCATGCCGCCGTACCAGTTGAGCGCATGCCGCCAAAGGTTGATCGACGGCGGCAGGTCGTCCAGCCCGACCAGGACCGTCGCACCGGTGGTGCTGAGTCCCGACATCGTCTCGAAGAAGGCGTCGGTGAACGTCAGTCCGGGCAATGCGATGATCAGCGGCACCGTGGCGATGGCGGACATCAGCGCCCAGCTGAGCGTCACCAGCAGGAATCCGTCACGCGACCGCAGTTCGCGCTTGTTGCGTCGCGTCAGCGCCCACAGCAGCGCGCCGACGCCCAGGCAGATCAGCGCGGCCGCCACGAAATCGACGAGCAGCCCGTCGTCATAGATTACGGACGTCAGTACTGGCAGCAGGTACGTGATGCTGAACAGCATCAGCATCGAGCCCAGCACGTGGACGACTGCGAGCATCGGTCAGGACTGGAACAGCCGCTCGACCTGCTCGACGTGGCGCTTGTCGGCGAGGAAGAGGATCACGTGGTCACCGGTCTCGATCACGGTGTCGTGGTGGGCCATGATCACTTCGTCGCCGCGCACGATCGTGATGATCCGCGCGCCCTCCGGCAACTTCACGTCCTCGACCTTGCGGCCCACGACCTTGCCGCCGCGACTGCCGTGCGCCACGGTCTCCATCGCTTCCGCGCTGCCGCCGCGCAACGAGTGGACCTGCACGACGTCACCCCGACGCACGTAGGCCAGCAGCGACCCGATCGTGACCGTCTGCGGCGAGATCGCGACGTCGATCGGCCCGGTCTGCATGAGCTCCGCGTAGGCCGGCCGCGTGATCAGCGCCATCACGCGATGGGCGCCGAGCCGCTTTGCGAGCAGTGCCGAGAGGATGTTGGCCTCCTCGGAGTTCGTGAGCGAGCAGAAGACGTCGGTGCTGTCGATGTTCTCCTCGACCAGCAGTTCCTCGTCGGCCGCGTCGCCGTTCAGCACGATCGCGCTGCGCAGCTTCTCGGAGATCGCGCGGGCGCGCGGTGTCGAGCGCTCGATCACCTTGACCTGGTGGTTGTCCTCCTCGAGCTTCAGCGCGAGTCGCAGGCCGATGTTGCCGCCACCCGCGATCACGACGCGCTTCACGGTGTCCTCGGCCTTGCGCATCTCGGCCATCACGTTGCGGATGTCCTCGGTCGCGGCGATGAAGAACACCTCGTCGTTGTGCTCGATGACCGTGTCGCCCTCGGGCTCGATGCTGTGGCCGCCGCGGTAGATGGCGGCGACGCGGGCGTCGACCTTCGGGATGTGCTGGCGAATCGCGCGGATCGGCTGGCCGACCAGCAGGCCACCCTTGACGGCGCGCAGCCCGACGAGCCGGACGCGCCCGTCGGCGAAGTCCACGACCTGCAGCGCGCCCGGGTAGCGGATCAGGCGCTCGATGTACGCCGTGACCAGCTCCTCGGGGCTCACGTACATGTCGATCGCGAATCCGGAGAGCTGCGTCGGCGGCTCGCCCTCGGTCGAAACGAAGATCTCCGGGCGACGTGCGAAGGCTTCCGAGCGGATGCGCGCTATCTTGGTCTTCGTGCCGAACAGGCTCCACGCCACCTGGCAGGCGACCATGTTCACTTCGTCGCTGTTGGTCAGCGCAACGATCATGTCGGCGTCGGCCGCGCCCGCCATCTCGAGCGATTTCGGGCTCGCGGCGTTGCCCTGCACCGTACGGATGTCGATGCGGTCCTGCAGGTCCCTGAGCAACTCGTCGTCCGTGTCGACCACGGTGACGTCGTTGGCCTCCTCGCGGGCGAGGTGGTAGGCGGCGGTCCGGCCCACCTGGCCGGCCCCGAGAATTATGATTTTCACCGCGACATTGTAGCGCTAGACGACTTCGAGGTTGGCGTACCCGAGCATCAGCCACTTCGAGCCCTGGCGCTCGAAGTTGACCTGCACCCGGGCGTTCGTGCCCTGGCCCTCGAGCCCGAGCACGACCCCGTCGCCGAACTTCTGGTGCCGCACGCGCTGGCCGAGCTTCAGGCCACCGGGCACTTCGTCGGTGAAGCGCTGCGTGGCCGGGGCTGCGGCGGACCGGCCCGAACCGTACGACGGACGGCCGGGCGCGTATGTCGGGCGGGACACCTGCACCCGCGGCCGCACCTCCTCGACGAGCTCCGCCGGGATCTCGGCGATGAAGCGCGACGGCGCCCCGTAGCTGTCCACGCCGTGCATGCGGCGCTGCTCCGCGTAGGTCAGGTACAGCCGCTTCATCGCCCGGGTCGTGCCCACGTAGCAGAGGCGGCGCTCCTCCTCCAGGCCCTGCACGTCGGTGATCGAGCGCTGGTGCGGGAAGAGCCCGTCCTCGAGGCCGCACAGGAACACGACCGGGAACTCCAGTCCCTTTGCCGAGTGCAGCGTCATCATCTGCACGCAGTCTTCCCACGCCTCCGCCTGCCCCTCGCCTGATTCCAGCACCGCGTGCGCCAGGAACGCCATCAGCGGCGACATGTCGCCGTCCTCCGGTTCGAATCCCCGTGCCGCGCTGACGAGTTCCTCGAGGTTCTCGAGCCTGGCCTCGCCCTTGTCGGCCTTGTCCTTCTGGTAGTGCCCGGCGAGGCCGCTCGCCTGGATCACGTGGTCGACCTGCTCGTGCAGCGCCAGCTCGTGGGTGTCGGCGTCGAGCTTCTCGATCAGCGCCAGGAACGCCTGCAGGCAGGACGAGGCCTTGGTGCCCAGTTCGTCCATGCAGGCGGACGACGAGGCCCAGAGCGACACCGAGTTCGCACGGGCGTGCGCCCGCAGCACCTCGAGCGTGCGCGCCCCGATGCCGCGCGTCGGCAGGTTGACTACCCGTTCGAACGAGGCGTCGTCGTCGCGGTTCGCGATGAGCCGCAGGTAGGCGAGCGCGTCCTTGATCTCCTGGCGCTCGAAGAACCGCAGGCCGCCGTAGACTCGATACGGGATGCGCGCAGCGAGCAGGTACTCTTCGAACACGCGCGACTGCGCGTTCGAGCGGTACAGGATCGCGGTGTCACGGCGATTGCCGCCGCGGGAGGCCCAGTCGCGGATGTGGTTCACGACGAACTCAGCCTCGTCGCGCTCGTTGTACGCGCGGTATAGCCGGATGCGCTCGCCCTTGCCGTCCTCGGTCCAGAGCTTCTTGCCGATGCGGCCGCTGTTGTTCGCGATGATCGCGTTCGCCGCGGCCAGGATGTTGCCGGTCGAGCGGTAGTTCTGCTCGAGCTTGAAGACCTGTACGCCGTGAAAGTCGCGCTTGAACTGCTGCAAGTTCTCGACGCGCGCGCCGCGCCAGCGATAGATCGACTGGTCGTCGTCGCCGACGACGAACGGGACGCTCGAGGCGCCGACCAGCGATTTCATCCAGGAGTACTGGATCGTATTCGTGTCCTGGAATTCGTCGACCAGCACGTGGCCGAACCGCGCACGATAGTGCTCGACCAGGCCCGGCACGTCGCGCCAGAGCTCGTGGCTGCGCAGCAGCAGTTCCGCGAAGTCCACCACGCCGTTGCGCCGGCACGCTTCCTCGTAGGCCTCGTACAGGCGGATCAGCTGGCGGCGCGTCGGGTCACCGTCGTCCTTCAGGTGCTTCGGGCGCAGGCCTTCGTCCTTCTGCGCATTGATGAACCACGTCACCTCGCGCGGCACCCAGCGGCCTTCGTCGAGGCCGAGGCCCTTGATGATCCGCTTCACCAGCCGCTGCTGGTCCTCCGCGTCGAGGATCTGGAAACCCTGCGGCAGGCCGGCCTCGCGCCAGTGCATGCGGAGCAGCCGGTGCGCGATGCCGTGGAACGTGCCGACCCACAGCGGCGCGGAGGGCATGCCGAGCTGTGCCTCGATGCGCGCACGCATTTCGCCCGCAGCCTTGTTCGTGAACGTGACGGCGAGGATGCCGTGCGGCGACACGCCTTCGACCTGCACCAGCCACGCGACGCGATGAGTGAGCACGCGTGTCTTGCCGCTGCCCGCGCCGGCGAGCACGAGCGTGGGGGCCAGCGGGGCCGTGACGGCCTGGCGCTGCGCTTCGTTCAACGGGTCGATCAGGTGGGAGACGTCCATCGGGGGCGCGAATTCTATTTCATCCAGCGCATGACCAGCACGCCGCCGATCGCCGCGATGCCGACGTCCACCCAACCGAACGCGGGCGCGGCGGCCCCGAGCTGCAGCATGCTCAGGATCAGCACGAACAGGAACATCACCCCGGACGCCACGTGCGGCACGAGTCCCGCGACTGCGAGCAGCCACGCAAGCGCGACATAGCTGAAGCCCTTTACCGCTAGGTGTGCCGGCGGCGGCGGGTTGCGGCCGAGGAAATCCGCCAGCGCGGGCACGTCCACGCTCACCGGACCCGGCTGGCCCAGCGCCGGCTGCACCGCGGTCCACGCCAGCCACGTGCCCAGCAGCCCCGCGATCAGCATCGAGCGAGCGCCGTCCGGCAGCCGGTTCAGGGCCACCAGCACCGGCAGCAACAGGGCGATCGCCGCGAGTTCCGCCGTCACGAGCGTGTTGCCGGTGGTGATCGTCCGTCCCACCAGCACGACGGCGATCACGATCAGGAACGTGTCCACCGCCCGCTGCCGGCGTGTCAGGTGGAACACGGCCTGCGCGACGACCAGCCAGCCGACGAAGAACGTCACCAGTTCCGCTGGATCGATCTGCGGCTGGAACAACGGGCGTACGGCGCTCTTCAGCTGCCGCAGCCCGATGTCGGGCAGCAGCGGCCACAGCCGCGCCAGGAACCAGAGCACGAGGATCGTGATGACCACGGCCCGCGAGCGCCCCTGCGGCGTCGACTGCGGGGCCATCCGGGCGCCCAGCGCGTGCCACGTCGAGCCCATCACGGCGCCGGCGAATGCGCCGAGGCTGTTCAGCGAAAGATCCTTCAGGCTCGACACCCGGATGTCGACGGACGCCTGCAGCAATTCCATGCCAAGCGAGAGCAGCGCGCCCGCGAGCGTGGCGACCACCAGGCCCGGGACGCGGCCGAATCGGGGTTCAATGAGCAATGCGACGCAGAACCCGAAGGGCAGGTACAGCAGCACGTTGTTCAGCATCTCGCTGCGCCCGGCGCGGGCCCAGGTCAGCCGCCCGAGCGCCTCGAACATGGACGGGCCGTCGGCCGCGAACCGGAACGGGTACAGCGAGACATAGACGATCAGTGCCACGACGACTGCGAGCAGCAGCGGGGCGGCGAAGTGCGACCGGCTTGCCATCCCAAGCGCCCTTACAGGCGGAGGTCCACGTAGTGGTCGAGCAGCAGCGCCGCGAACAGCAACATCAGGTAATTGATCGAGTAGCGGAACACGGTCATCGGCAGGTGCGCCGGGGCGTCGCTACGCCGCAGCGCGATCGCATGCCGCGTGAAGATCACGCCGAGCACCACGGCCGCGGCGAGATAGATCAGCCCCGACATCCCGGTGAGCCACGGCAGCAGCGTCACGATGCAGAGCAGGATCGTGTACAGCAGGATGTGCAGCCGCGTGAACTCCACGCCGTAGGCCACCGGCAGCATCGGGATGCCGGCCTTCATGTATTCCTCGCGGCGTGCTATCGCGAGCGCCCAGAAATGCGGCGGCGTCCACGCGAAGATGATCAGGAACAGCAGCAGCGAATACGGATCCACGTGCCCGGTGACGGCCGTCCACCCGAGCACGGGCGGCGCGGCGCCCGCCGCACCACCGATCACGATGTTCTGCGGCGTGATGTGCTTGAGCCACACGGTGTAGAGCACCGCATAGCCGATCAGCGATGCGAACGTCAGCACGGCCGTGAGCGGATTCACCAGCAGCCACAGGATCGCCATCGATACGATGCCGAGCACGCCCGCATACGCGAGCGCCTGCGTGGTCGTCAGGTGACCGGTCGGGATCGGGCGCAGCATCGTCCGCGCCATCTTCGTGTCGAAGCGCCGGTCGACGACGTGATTGATCGCTGCGGCGCTCGACGCCGCAAGGCCGATGCCGACGGTGCCGAACACCAGCGCGCCCAGCGGCGGCAGCCCGGGCACGGCGAGAAACATCCCGACCACGGCCGTGAACACGATCAGTGCCACGACCTTCGGCTTGCCGAGCTCGTAGTAGTCCCGCCAGGTGGCGGACCCTGGGGCGGTGTCGGAGGCAGGGGAATACGGCAAGCGCGTGGGGGTGGGAGATCAGTGAGGGGGCGAATTGTACAAGGCGGCTTCCGCTGTCAGCCGCTAAACGGCGTCATGCGGCGCCAGACTTGCGGATCGGCTCCGACGCGAAAACTGTGGTTTGATCGTGGTCGAATCGTGGTTCGCGGTGCCTCCGTCTGTTACGCTTACCGTCCAATTCATGCCCGAAATACGAGGCACACCCATGGCCATGCAGCCCGGGTTGTTCCGCAACGTCCATGATCGCGACTATCTTGGCTTCTGGGCCGACCAGACGCTCAATGCACGCGGCGTCGCGGATTTCCTCGGACTCAAGAAGCCCGACGTCGCCAAGGTGGCGGGCGTGGCTCCCTCGTCCGTGCGGTTCGATCAGAAGATCCCGCGCGAGGTACTCGAGCGCCTGGAGGAGATCGCGAACATCTGCGCGCTCGTCGCCCAGTTCTTCGAAGGCGACGTCGCGAAGACAGCATTGTGGTTCCGGACGTGCAACCCGTTGCTCGGCGATATCTCACCCCGCGACATGATTCGATTCGGCCGGTACGCCAAGTTGCGACAGTTCGTGATGGACGCGCTTGCCGAAAACGCGTCGGATTCGAGTTCGACGACTGGAGCCGCATCGTCGATTACCGCTACACGCTCGAGCCCGTGTCAGGGGTCGGCAGACTGAAAGAGGAGGGCGGCTCGATGCGACGACGGGGGCGGCGGAGTAGGGGAGGGTGCGGGTGGAGATTGAGTGATCTTAGTCGGCGGGTTCCATAGATCCATAAGTAAGACCACTCAACGTATGGATCCAGTCAGCAACCTCTTCAGCCCCGGCGCCGGTACGCCACCGCCAGCTCTCGTCGGTCGTGACGCGCTCATCGCGACGTGTCGGATCGCCGCGCAACCCACGATGCAAGGACGGCCAAGCCAGAGCCGGTAGCAGGGCGCCTCAATCCGCCTGCGATCTGTGTCCCGTTAGCGGACGTTGTACGGGGAATAACGACCCCGAGCGGACCTTGTTAGCTATGGCGTGCGCTTCCTTGTTGCGTCCCAATACGCCCAAATCCCGAGAATCGCTATAAACGCCGCAAGACCTGCGGAATCCTTCCACTCGTCCGGCCCAATCCCACGTTCAAGCGTGCCCCAGTAGGCACGATTGATCTTCGGATTTCTTGGCACGTAGGCCATTTGTATTGTATCGCCAACGTCCCACTGAGTTCGTGCGCACTCCGAGTCGTCCGGATCCCAAAAGCCAATGGGTGTCGGCCGGTTCGAAAAATAGAAATCACCAAGATACGAGTACTTCGCGCCCGACCGGGGCGGCTCGAATTCGATCCATACGTTTGTTGTGCATCCGCTGGGTGACTTGCGAGACGTCACCTGAACAGCACGAGCGTCGATGACCGCATGGGATTGCCTTAGCGACCATTCCCGATGAAACAATACGGCACTTCGCGCAGCGAAGAAAAAGACACCCGACACTGTGATCAAGAAAACTACCCAATTTCGAAATAGTCTGCTCTTCGGCGTCTTCATGGGCGGATATTGCTTCGTGTTCGCAGCGTAGACGAGCCCGGGTTCGTGCGTAACCGGACACTATGCCAAGGTCCACTTCTGGCCGATTTTACGCCCACCCGAATGTCTGCTCTCCTTCGGCGCCGGCGAGCGACCCCGGACCTGCGCCCGATAGCGGACCTTCTAGGCGAAGAAACGACCCCTATCGGAAGTTCGTCTCGCTGCAAAGCAGGCGCTCAACGCCTGCGTTCATTGGGGACCTCTGCGCGCTCCCCCAACGGTGACAGGCGATGGGTACTCGCCTATTCAAAGGTGGATTACCAAATCTTGACGCGCCGCTCGGGCGGCAGATACAGCTTGTCGCCGGGCTTCACGCCAAACGCGTCGTACCAGGCATCGACGTTTCGCACGATGCCGTTGACCCGGAACTCACCCGGACTGTGCGGATCGGACAGCAACCGTCGCCGTTCCTCGCTTTCGGTCACCAGGCTGCGCCACACCTGCGCCCACGACATGAAGAACCGCTGGTCACCGGTGAAACCATCGATCACCGGCGCCTTACCGCCTTGCTGATCGTCGACATGCTTTCGATAGGCTGCATAGGCGATCGAAAGGCCACCGAGGTCGCCGATGTTTTCGCCGAGGTTCTGCCGGCCATTGATCTTCGCGCCGGGCACCGGTTCATACTGGCTGAACTGATCGACAAGTCCGGCGGTCCGCTTTTCAAACTCGGCGCGCGAGGCCCCGCTCCACCAGTCGCGCACTCTGCCATCCCCGTCCGAACGACTGCCCTGATCGTCGAAGCCGTGGCCGAATTCGTGGCCGATCACGGCCGCGACGGCGCCGAAGTTCACGGCCGGATCAGCCGCGGGGTCGAAATAGGGCGGTTGCAGGATCCCGGCCGGAAAGGTCACCGAATTGAGCGCCGCGATATAGCCGGCGTTTACGTCCTGCGGGTTCAGCGGAAATTCCCAGTCGCGCGTGCCTTCCTCCAGTCTCATCAGTCGATCGGTGCGGTTCCAGTCCAGGATGCGCTTCTGGTTTCCGAGCAGGTCGGTGCGGTCGATCCGGATGCTCGAGCGGTCATGCCAGCGTTCGGGGTAGCCGATGTGGCTGACGACCTTGTTCAGCTTGGCGATGGCTTCGGCCTTGGTCTGCGCATCCATCCAGTCGAGCTTCGTTATCCGTTCGCGGAACATGTCGCGCAGATAGCCGACCATGTTGTTGACTTGGGCGCGATGTGCCTCCGGGAAATACTCGGCAACATAGATGCGGCCGATCTCCTCGCCGAACGTGGCATTCACGTCGCCGACGGCTTCCAGCTCGAACGGGCGGCGCTCGCCAACCCCCATCAGCTTGCGCCGATGGAAATCGAAATAGGCATCCACCCACTCGTCGGACAGCGAGTTCGACCAGTCGTCGAGCGCGTGGAACAGCATGTACGACTGAAGATCGGCCACCGGCGTTTGTGCGAACAGCCTGGCGGTGTCGCGAACGGCTGTGTCGGACTTGACCTTGAACTTCGGCTGCTGGTCATAGCCAATCTCGCTGAGGAAGGCGTCCCAATCAAAACCGGGCGCCCAGGCCTTGAGTTCGGTCAGCGTCATCATACGGTTCTGGCGAACCACGTCGCGCATCTCCGTCTGCGTCCAGTGGCGACGGGCAAGTTCGGTCTCCAGCGCGATCACCTTGGCCGCCCGGGCGTCGGCATCAGGAACGCCAGCCCGGCGGAACGTGCTCGCGATGTAGTCGCGCAGGGCGTTACGTATGCCCTCGTAAGGCTCGCCCGATTCCAGGTAATAGTCTCGTGACGGCAGCGTGAGTCCGCTTTGGACCACCGACGGAATCTGGCGGCGCGGATCGTTGGGGTTGGACTCGACGCCCGCCGCCACCACGCCCGCCGTCCAGGTAAAGCCCATCGCCCGCGCGAGGTCGCTGTGCGTGTTCGCCCCCATCAGCAGCCCTAAACTGGCGGCAATCGGCGTCAGGCCCAATTCGTTGCGTCGCTCACGATCGGCAAAGGAGCGATAGTAGTCGGCAATCAACTGCTCGGGGGTTCCGGGCGCGTCATTGCCTTCCCGCGCTTCCGTGATGATCCCCAGCACGCGCTGTTCGGTAGACAGGTACAGCTCCGTCAGGGCATCGGTCGCCGGCAGGCCCTGCGGAATCTTCGCCTGTTTCAACCAGCCTTCGTTGACATAGCGATAGAAGTCATCGCCAGGCCGTACCGTTTTCGACAGGCCGGTCGTGTCGATGCCCCATTCGCCAATCGCGGCCCTGATTGGCTCGGCCAGCGTTGCTGCGGGCAGCAGCGCCATGGCGGCCAACACCGTAACGACGCCCGACTTCTTGAATGTCTTCATTGCCTGTCGCCCTTGCAGGAATCAGCCGCCCACCACGAATGCATCGGGGATTTCATAAACTTCCACCGTGCCGATGCGGATGATGTTGGTGTCGCCCTGCCGCGTCGCTTTCATAGGGGCATTGGCATCGCTGCTATCGGGCCGGCCATTCTTGAAATAGATGTGGCGCTGGCCGCCATCGGGCGTCTGGAGCTCAACAGTCGCTTCGCCACCGGACATGCGCATCACGCCAGCCTTGCAGCGGCCTTTTGCAGCACCCGCGGAAGTGATGCACGGAACCTCCGCCGTCGCGTTGTAATTGGTCCCCTTTACCAGCGCATCGTGGCTGGGCCGAGGTGCCGCTGCTGCCGCGCCCGTCACCCCGATGGTGAGGGTGTAGTTGGCGACTTCGTTGCGCCGTGCCGCGTTGCGCATCAAGTATACCTGCACCACGTGCCTGCCACTCACCGTCAGCGGCCCCGAAAAGTGGTTGCCGGAGGTCGACCCGATGAACATCGCCGAGTCAGCGCCGGGAGCCGTGACGTTTAAATAGGCCGAAGCATTGGTCGGCTTGAAATCGACCGTCAGCGTCTGCCCGGCGCGGGCGTCGACAATATAGTTGCGGCTCTGGTCGCCCTTGATGCTGCCCTTCAGCGTCCGCCAGTCGTTCCCTTGGCAAACGCAACGACGGTCTCCTGCTGCGTGCTGCTGGCTGGCTCAGCAGCATGCCGGCGGCGACGAGTGCCGCGATCATGCTCTTGGTCATGGGACGCCCCTGATGATGTCGTGGTGAGAGAAGTGCCGCGTCCCGACCTTCTGCCGAACGTTGCCAGCGGCAGGGCGAATCGCCGATGCTCGGCAAGATGCTGAAGCGATATTCCAGGTGGCGCGAGCAACCGTCATGGCTGCTGGCGCTGCTCATAGCCGGCGCC
>CAVOKQ010000018.1:0-32433 GCA_963696545.1 uncultured Gammaproteobacteria bacterium | reverse complement strand
GCGCGCCAGTGAAACGAAAAGGCCCCTCCAGTCGGAGGGGCCTTTTTGTTTCACTTGGTCGACCGGGAGACTTTGAGAACTCCCGACGTCGTCGGGATGTTCGACAACCTCGCGCCAGCGAGGTTGGACGTTGCCAATTCGCGGCAACGGAGCGCATTGGCAACGGCCCCGGCGGGGTCGCCAGCAGCGGAGCGGGGCGACAATCTCTCCGGGCGCCCGGGGCCTGTTTGTAAATCGTCGCTTGTCACATTACAATTTCGCATGATCAGGAGCTTCCGGCACAAGGGCCTCGAGGCGTACTTCAGGCGGGGTACGAGAGCCGGTATCCAGCCTCATCATGCGACGAGGCTTCGGCTGCAGCTAACCGCACTGGATGCTGCAACCGGGCCTGACGATCTCGCAGCCCCGGGATGGCGGTTGCACCCACTGACCGGCGACTTCAAGGGCTTCTTCTCGATCACTGTCAACGGCAACTGGCGGGTCATTCTTCGGTTTGTGGAAAACGACGTGGAACTCGTCGACTACCTTGACTACCACTAGGACCAGACAACGATGAGCGCAATGCATAACCCTGCACACCCCGGCGAAGTCCTCCGCGAGTACCTGCCGGAGGGACTATCCATCGGCGAAGTCGCGAAGCGCTTGGGCGTGACGCGCCAGGCGCTTTCCGCAGTCCTGAACGGTCGAGCCGGCGTCAGCGCCGCGATGGCGCTGCGTCTCGAGGGGGCGCTCGGGACCAGCGCGGAGATGTGGCTCGGCATGCAGGCGAATCACGATCTTTGGGTGGCCCGTAAGCGACCCCCTAAGGTCCGGCGGCTCCCGCTGGCAAAGCTCGCCGCATGATGGATGCGGCACCGTAGGGCCGAGTATTCACTTTGCGAACCTTACGAACCAGAAGGTCGGGAGTTCGACAACCTCGCGACAGCGAGGTTGGACGTTGCCGATTCGTGGCAACGGAGCGCATCGGCAACGGCCCCAGTGGGGTCGCCAGGTAGCGGAGCGGGGCGACCCCTGCTGAGCATTTGCGTAGCAAAATCTCTCCGGGCGCGCCAGTGAAACGAAAGGGCCCTCCAGTTGGAGGGCCCTTTTCGTTTCGCCGTCTCACCCGGTGAGACGTCCGGTACTCCCGACGACGTCGGGAGATCGACAGCATCGCGACGTCCTCGTTCGCACGGCGCCACCAGAAATCAAACACTTAGATGCATGACCGTGCGCTGCCGGACAGACGCGGCGCAGACGTTCGCCTAGCCTGATGGTGACGGTTGGACAGACCGTTCGACGCGTCAAGGAATCCTGTCTATACACCATCGAGGAAACATCATGAGCAAGAAGCATTTCGCAGGCCACGTGAAAGAAGCGGAAGGCAAGATCAAGGAGGTCGCCGGCAAGCTGGTCGGCAACGAACACCTGGAAGCCAAGGGCAAGGCGGAAAAGCTCGCCGGCAAGCACGAAGCGGCCCGTGCCGACCTGAAGGACGACATCAAGAAACTCGCTGGCGCATGAATGGTCAGCGATTGAGCATCGCAGGAGTCCCAGCGTCGGCATGTGCCGGCGCTGGGCGTCGCCTTACATGATCCGGAGCATCCAATGACCCTATGTCCCGTCGCTCTCGCAATCGGCTGCAGGAAGTGCCCCATCGTTCGCATGTGCCCGGTCAAGACCCTGATCGGTGACTACAAGCCGGAGAAGGCGGCCAGGAGCACGCCGCGGCGTGGCAAGGGCAGTTCAACTCGCCGCTGAATCGGCGTAGCCGTAATAGCGAGGAGAAGTCATGAACAAGAAGCAGATCAAAGGCCGAGTAAAGGCCGTGAAGGGCCGGATCAAGGAAGCGACCGGCAAGCTCGTCGGTGACAAGGCCATGCAAAAGAAGGGTGCGGCGGAAAAGAGCGCCGCTGACAAGAAGGTCCTCTATGAAGACCTGAAGGAAGACTTCAGGAATCTGGCCTGACGATTGACCTTGGCCTTGGCGAGGCTATGAGCGCGGCGGCCGCTTGCAGGTGATACCGCACGCTGTCTCGGAGCCTTGCGCTGAGAAGGCTCGCGGCCGAATCGAATGGACTGACGGTCCACCCGCGGTGACAGGCCGAGCGCCGAATCATGAGTGATTACATCGCGCCATATACGACGATTCGTGTGCCGGTCGATGATGGCCCACGACTATCGCGCACGGCGTGCCGCGCGCGTTTCATGGGATGGACAGCCTGAAATTTCGTGGACGCATGTGCGTCTGGACTCTCTGGTGGCGCGCGCATCAGGCGCATCCATGACGAAACATTAACGTCCAGTACCGGGGCTGTCTGTACGATGCAGCACCAAGCGACGAAGCGAAACTCAACTCTTTGATTGTGCGTTGGTTGCAACGCTGGGGTGGCCGGTTCGCGGGGCACCTACGGATCTCAGGGCTTCCGCAAGCGCGCATAATCCGCACATGAAGAAGCGTCTCGTGTTCCTCGTGCCGGGCTTCTTCGGCTTCACGACGGTCGGCGCGATCAGCTATTTCGAGGACGTGGAGCGCTCGCTCGGCCGCGCGCTGCGCCGACGAGGTGTCGACGCCCGCATCGTGCGGTGCACGACCCAGCCGACGGCCTCGATCCCGGACGCGCCGATGCTCTGCTCCGCCAGGCGGTCCGCCAGCGGCGGTTTCGCGCCCGCGACCCGCACTTCGTGGGGCATCGACCGGCGGACTCGACGTGCGGATGCTCCTGCGCCGGGTGTGAGGATCGCGGGCGGCAGTGCGGCAGAGCGTGTTGCCCGCCTGACACGGACGGCCATTTCAGTGAGCACGCCGCACCACGGCACGCCGCTTGCCAATCACTTTCTCACGGTCCAGGGGCAGACGCTGCTGCTGGCGTTGACTGCGCTGGCGACCTCGGGGCAGGGCCGTCGCGCGATCTTCGCTGCTGCCCAGGCTATCGCGGTGGTCGCGCAGTTGGACGACTGGCTGGGACGCGCGGAGGGTCCGCTTGACCGCATCGCCGCGAGTCTGCTGCGGAGGATCCGCATCGACCGCCGCGACCCGGTGTGGAGATATCTCGACGAGATCGAAAAGGACCAGGGTGGGGTGCTGCAGCTCACGCCTGCGGGTATGGCGTTGTTCGGCGCGGCCGTCGCGGATCATGCCGGGATCAACTACGGCTGCGTCGTCACAGGGGTGCCCAAGCCGCGCGAGGACTTCAAGATCAAGGAACTCGTGGATCCGGAGTACGTGGCGCTGCGCGCGCTGTTCAGGCTCCTGCACGGCCTGACGGCAGAGTTGCACCCGCATTACCCGTACCCGATACCGACGAAGGCGACGCAGCGGCTGCTTGATCGCGGACTCCGTTTCAAGGTGACCCCGCGAATCAGCGACGGAGTCGTGCCGGCGCTGAGCCAGCTGCATGGTCGGGTGGTTCACGTCGCGCGCGCCGATCATCTCGATGTGGTCGGGCATTACACGCTGGCCGGTGGGAGCACCGGGAACTGGCTGCCCTCGGGCGCCGGCTTCACGCGCGAAGCGTTTGAGGCCGTGTGGGATTCAATCGCCGCAGCGATTGCGAGCGGCGCCAAGAACGCCTGATCGGCGAGCTGGCGGCCGACGGATGCTTGGCATCTCGCAGTGCCACGTATAAGCCGAGACGGGTTTCTGGTCTGTACTCTGCCGCACGGACGGTGCGCATCACGCGCGCCCGGCATGGTGCGTTAGCGCACCGAATGGACTCAATCAGATCTGTACACTGAGCATATGGGGCGATGAGACTCGCAACGTCGAAGGCGCGAAGCTGGTCAAGAACCAGATCGTGGTCGACAAGTGACTCATCGCTCGGGGTTCGCGGAGCAGCAGGTCGAAGGAGAAGCAGAATGCTCTGGACAATTGCAGTCATCCTGATCGTTCTCTGGCTACTTGGTTTGGTCACCTCGTACACGATGGGCGGATTCATCCATATCCTCCTCGTCATCGCGATTGTCGTCGTGCTGCTGAACGTCATTCAGGGACGACGCGCGTAGCGACGGGGCGCGGATTTAGGCCGTCTAGTCGTGGGCGGCTGCTTCCGGCACGAAGGTGTAGTGCCACGGTGCCGGCGGAGATGCCTGTGGGCCGACGAACCTGTTGCCCGCTGCGCGCACGGCTGCATCGAGTCTCGCAGCCCATCCCCCGGCAGACCAGTCCGCGTCGATCGTGTGTGTGCTTGGGCCGGCGACCACCCGTCCGCCTTGGCGCACCTGAAAATCAACGGCTCGCATCTGGCCGTGCAGTGACAACCCGGGCGCCGCGATCGTCGGCGACGGTACGGGGGTATGGGTGGACAGGAACGCCTTGAGCGCCTCCTGTGCTCGATCGGGCCGATCCGAAGGAAAACCAGGCGAAGCTATCAGCGATTGCGCGGCCGCCAGTATCTCCGCCGACGCGGCCCTCACCGACTCGTTGCTGTTCCAATGCTCGATCTGCAAGTCGAGGCTGCGCACCTGGGGATTCGCGTACAGCTCGAAGCCGGGATTGGCAGCCACGAATGCGGTGCGTACGCAGTCGATTTGCTGCTGCAGGTCGCGTTGCTCGGGGGAGCCCTCGAAGGCTTCGATCCTTTGCTGGGTCCAGCTCCAGCGTTCAGCCAGGCTGGCTGCGCTCCGCACGTATGAACGCAGCGCCAGCAGCTGCCGGCCGGGGCCGTCGAGCCGCGCCAGGGTCTCCGCCACCCGGGGGTCGAGTTGCGCGCTGATGGACGCGACGTAGGACGGCAACGCCTCGTCACCAGGAGCCGCCGCCGATACAAAGTTCGCTGCAGCCGGCGCAAGCACGATGAGTGCAATGGCTGCGCCCCATGCTCTTGTGATCATCGCCATCCCCAATCAGTACAGGTTCATGCAGGCCTGGATAGTAGCGCCACGGACGAGAGAGCGACTCGCTTGGTCGTCCGCTGCTTGCTTGCGACGAACAGTGTCGCCGCGACAACGATCGGGCAGTCCTTCGATAACAACGATCCAGTGCAATTCCTGCTGAGTGGCGTCAACGTCAATGCAGGAAACTGCTCGCTGAAGCTGTCCAGCCCGGCGGAGAGCAGCGGGCTTTACCAGTGGTTATTCAAAGGCGCGGGTGAGCCGCTGGCCGACAATGCCAGGGCGTTCGGCGCCTTTGATCTCGTCGCTGACAGCGTCCCTGTGCCGGAGCCCGGTACTCTTGCGTTGCTCGGCCCCGGCCTCGTAGGCCTGGCCCTCGTCAGACGACCGAAATGGAATTCAGCGGAACGTCAGTATCCGCTTCGGCAGTAGGTCTGCTCGCCGGCCTCGAGCATCGCCCCGGCGACAGCGAATCCTCCGATGGCCGCGCCGGAATTCTTCAACAAGTCTCGACGTGTCAATCCGCGGGGCGCCACGTGGATTCCCTCCCGTGCAGCTGAAGAACGCATGACGTTTCGGCCGAGCGGCCGCCTCGCGAGATCAACGCCAGGCTTCCGGTAGTTTCCCGACAATCGTGAACATGAGCGGCCCGGCGCTGGAAGCCTAGGTAGAGACGCGCAGCGTCGCCAGGCGCAAAATAGACATGCCGGCATTACCTATCGCTGAATCAGCGCGCTAAGCGGATCATATTGTTACGTGCGTTCGTGGCAGGAGGCTTCGACGGACGTTGATTCCAGTTCCCCACACTGACTCGTCCTTCGCCGGCTGCGATCCCGGGTCGCGACGTCGTCGTTCTGCGGCCCGTGCATCGGCCGTGCCGGGAGAGAGGGAGTTCTCATGAACAGACAGGCGGTATCCATGATTCGTGCAGGCGTGCTGGCGACAGCGAGTTCAGTGCTCGCCGCTGGAGCGCTCGCGAGCGGCCCTGCCTACTCGCAGGAGGTGCTGCCTGCGACGGCGGCGCCTTTCAAGGGCCAGATCGGGCTGAGCGTGAAGGACTCGATCCCCGACTTCCCGCTGCCCGTGCAGGCGCCGAAAGGAGCGCCCAACGTCGTGCTGATCCTGCTCGATGACGTCGGCTACAGCGCGTCGAGCACCTTTGGCGGGCCCGTGGCCACGCCGACCCTGGAGCGGCTGGCGCAGAACGGCCTGCGCTTCACCCAGTTCCACACGACCTCGCTCTGCTCGCCCACTCGCGCGGCGCTGATCACCGGTCGCAACCATCACTCGGTTCACACCGGCGTCATCACCGAAATGGCGACGGGTTACCCCGGCTACGACAGCTTGATGGGCAAGGACACCGCGACGGTCGCGGAGGTCCTGAAGCAGTACGGATGGAACACCGCGTGGTTCGGCAAGAACCACAACGTGCCGGACTGGCAGACGAGCCAGGCCGGGCCGTTCGGCCTCTGGCCGACGGATCTCGGCTTCGAGCACTTCTACGGCTTCATCGGCGCCGAGACGAATCAGTGGCGGCCCGCAGCCTTCGACGGCACCCGGCCCATCGAGCCCTATCTCGGCAACCCGGACTACAACTTCGACTACGACATTGCCGACCAGGCCATCCAGTGGGTGCGAAACCAGAAGGCGGTCGCGCCCGACCGGCCGTTCTTCATCTACTACGCGCCGGGTGCGACGCATTCGCCGCATCACCCGAAGAAGGAGTGGATCGAAAAGTACAACGGCAAGTTCGACCTGGGCTGGGACAAGACGCGGGAGCAGACGATCGCGCGCCAGAAGCAGCTCGGTCTGATCCCCGCCAATACGCAGCTCACGAAGCGGCACCCCGAAATCCCGGCGTGGGACTCGCTGAACGCCGAGCAGAAGAGCCTGTACGCCTACATGATGCAGGTGTACGCGGGCTTCCTCTCGCAGACCGACTACAACGCCGGGCGCGTGCTCGATGCGATCGCGCAGCTCGGGCAGCTCGACAACACGCTGGTCATCTACATCGTCGGCGACAACGGCGCGAGCCAGGAGGGCTCGATGCAGGGTGCGCTGAACGAGATCGCCGGCCTCAACGGCATCGAAGAGAGCTACCAGCAGGTCCTTGCCCACAAGGACGATATCGGCACCTGGAAGACGCACAACCACTACCCGATCGGCTGGGCGCACGCGATGGACACGCCCTTCAAGTACGCGAAGGGATTCGCGTCGCACTATGGCGGCACGGCCAACGGGCTCGTGATCTCCTGGCCGGCCCGCATCAAGGACCGTGGTGGCATCCGCCCGCAGTGGCATCACACGATCGATATCGTCCCGACAATCTACGAGGCGACGGGCGTCGGCCAGCCCTCGATCGTGAACGGCGTGGCGCAGAAGCCGATCGAGGGCGTGAGCATGGCCTACAGCTTCGGCGACGCGATGGTGCCGTCGACCCGTCGCACGCAGTACTTCGAGATGTTCGGCCTGCGGGCGATCTACCACGACGGCTGGGTGGCCTGCACGACGCCCCCGACGCCGCTGGGCGAGAAGTCGGATCCCAAGGAGGACGTCGTCACCGGCTACCAGTGGGAGCTCTACAACACGACCGAGGACTTCAGCGAGGCGGTGAACCTCGCCGACAAGAACCCGACCAAGCTGGAAGAAATGCAGCTGCTCTTCTACGCCGAGGCGGCGAAGTACAACGTGCTGCCGCTCGACAACAACCGCATTCCGCGCATGGACGTCTCAATCAGGCCCAGCCTGACCCGCGGACGAACCGAGTTCATCTATTACGGGACGATGGCACGCATCCCTGAGGGTGCGGCTCCGGACGTCAAGAACAAGTCCTTCCGCGTGACCGCCGACGTGATGCTTCCGAAGGGCGGCGAGGAAGGCGTGCTCGTGACGCAAGGCGGCCTCAGCGGCGGCTGGGTGCTGCTGCTCAAGGCCGGCCGACCGGTGTTTCAGTACAACTTCGCGAACGTCGCGCACTACAGCGTCGCCGCCGACAACGCGCTGTCGGCCGGCAAGCACACCGTCGCAGTTGATTTCAAATACGACGGTGGCGGAATCGGCAAGGGCGGCACGGGCGTGATCATCGTGGACGGCAAGCAGGTCGCACAGGGGCGCATCGAGCACACGATGCCGGTTCGCCTGTCGCTCGACGAGACCTTCGACATTGGTGAGGACACCGGCACGCCGGTGAGCCTCGACTACGATGTGCCGTTCGCCTTCACGGGGACGCTCGACAAGGTCTTTGTCCAACTCGGCGACACGAAGCTCACGGCTGCGGACGAGCAGCGGGTGCGTGGCCTCGAGCAGGCGGCTCGGCGCTCGATCGAGTGAGGAGTGGCACTGCATTCCTGTCAAGCCAGCCAGCGGCGGAACCACTGCCGCGCCAGGACCGCCACCTGTTCGAGCGTGCCCGGCTCCTCGAACAGGTGGGTTGCCCCCGGAACGATCTCGAGTTGCGCCTCGCATTGCAGGAGTCGCAGCGCCTGCTCGTTCAACTCGATGACCACGGGATCCTGTGAGCCGACGATCAGCAGCGTGGGCGCGGTCACGCGGGGCAGGGCAGCGCCGGCGAGGTCCGGGCGCCCGCCCCTCGACACGATCGCGTGCACTTCGCTGCCGACGCTCGCCGCAAGCGCCGCCGCGGCGCCCGTGCTCGCGCCAAAGTAGCCTGGCCTGAGGTTCGTGGCCCAGTCCTGGCCGCCGAGCCAGCGAGTCGCGCCCGCCAGGCGCCGCGTGAGCAGGTCGATGTCGAATCGCAGGCTCGCATCCCTCCGGTCACGCACTTCTTCCTCGGCGGTCAGCAGGTCGAACAGCAAGGTTCCGAGCCCGCCTTCCACGATCTGGCTCGCGACGTAACGGTTACGGGTGCTGAAGCGGCTGCTGCCGCTGCCGTGGGCAAACAGCACGATGCCTCGCGCAGCGGGGGGCAGAACCACGTCGCCCTGCAGCGCCGCGTCGCCGGTATCGATGGTCACTGGGAACGACCGGAGTTTCTCTTGCCTCATGCGGTGAGTCCTCGAAATGCGGCCCTGGCCTCGCTGACAAGCGCAGCGCCGCAGTCGGCGTAGCGAGGCGAGAAATGGAACAGCGCGATCTCGCGCGCGCCCGATTGCCTGGCGACCGAGCCGGCCTGCGCTGCGGTCAGGTGGTTCTTGCGCCGCGCCTCGTCGGCATCGCGCTCCAGAAACGTAGCCTCGATGAACAGCAAGTCTGCGTCCGCAGCGAGCCGTGAAATACGTTGAAAGTTGCCGGGATGTCCGGCGACATCAGAAACATAGGCGATCTTCTGGCCCGGCACGCACTGCATGGCCGCCTGCCGCAACAGTCCGAGCGACAGCTGCTCTTTCGCGCATCCCGGCGCCTTCGTGCCATCGGGCCGTGACCGGAGTGACATCTGGCGCTCCGTCGATGATTGCGCGCTTCGCGTCTCTCAACCAGGCACCCGGCGCCAGGCCGAGCTCAGCGAGGCGATTCGGCCATACGTTGACGTGCATCGCTTCCTGCAGAGCGAATCCCAGGCACGGGACGCCGTGGTCAAGCACGGCGCAGCGCACCTGCAGCGCAGGTTCGTCGAGCAGCAGGCCGTCGTGCAGTTCGCTCGCATCGCCGTCGCGGCGCAGGAAGCGTTCGCGTGAGCTGAAGCTGGCCCGGCGGAGATGCGAGCCGTCGGCCGACACCTCGCAGGCGGTGATGGCCAGGTCGACGCTGTAATTTTCGACGAGGTTCCAGGTGAACGACGCGAGTCGATGGTGGACGTGCTCGATGAAGCCCGCAGGCCCGAACAGGGTGAGCGGGCGTGCGCGGCCCAGGCAGATGCGAAGCAGGCGGTCGAATCCCACGAAATGGTCCATGTGGGTGTGCGTCACGAAGACGTGACTCGTCCGCAGGATCTTGCGCGGGGCGAGGTTGGCGATGTCGCCCAGGTCAAAGAGCAGGGCGCGGCGCTCGAACAGGACGTCCACGAACAGGGCCGGGTCGGCGAAAGGCCCGTTGACGAGGCAGGGCTGGAAAGTCGGACGCATGCCGGCGACCTCTGCTGCATTCTTGGAACGCACGGAAACGTTGTGCATCCGTAGATGTAGCGTTGGCCAGCCGGCTGCACGCGCCTGATTTGACGTCCCCGCCAATCGGTGTTGTATTCGCGACGCCAGGGAGGCAAAGCCCATGGACCTCCAGACCAACGTCGACGTTTCCCAGATCGCCGCGCCTTGTAACCCGCGTAGACGTTGATCCCGTCGCGCAACGGCCGTTGCCGCCGCCGCGCTGATACGCCTGCTTATCGGCGCGCAACAAACTTTGCTATTTCTGAAACGTCGGGTTTCGCCCTAGTGTTCGCCCGCTTACCCGCGCGCCGTCCTGAGCGTCGAGCGCCGCGGAGCAGACGCACAAGACACCAGGGGGCTAAGCATGACAAGTTGCAATTCGATCCGGCGTTCAAATCGACTGGCCGCGGCCATCGGTACGGCGCTCGCCGGCTATGCCGGCGTTGCGGGTGCCGTGCAATGGCGATTCGACGAAGGCACACAATTGATCTGGAACACGTCGATTACGATCGGTCCAGCTGGCGTGCGCAGAATCCCTCGAAGGAGCTCTACTCCCGGGCCGACGGCCAGTTGCTCGGCAAGAAAGGAGGCCTGGGCGGATCGAACACCGATTCCGCCACGCTGAATTATGCGTTGGGTGACCGGTTCTCGACGCCGCTCAAGCTCGTAACGGACCTGGAGGTCCGCAAGGACAAGTTCGGTGCCCTCGTGCGAGTGAAGGCCTGGTATGACGAGGCCCTCGAGGACGAGGACGTCCGTTACGGCCACCAGAACAACGACTACAACGGTGGCCGCGGGGGCCTGAACAGCCGGCCTACCGTTGCTGCCCTATAACCCGTGCCCGGGTACGAAGCAGCTCGTCGGTGGCCAGCCCTATTGCGCTCCAGGCGCCTGGCCAACGGCCGAACTGAGCGACAAAGGCTTCGAGGCCCTGCAGAAATTCAGCGGCGTCTACCTGCTCGATGCCTATGCCTACGGAAGCGTGAGTGTTGGCGACTCGGACCTGCAGCTCCGGCTCGGCCGGCAGGTTGTCAACTGGGGCGAGAGCGTCTTCATCCAGGGCATCAACCAGATCAATCCGATCGACGTGACGGCATTGCGTCGCCCGGGCACCGAGGTCAAGGAAGTCCTGCTGCCGGTGCTGATGGCCTATGCCAACTGGGGATTCTCGTTCGGCTCGCTCGAGGCGTTCTACGAGTTCCAATGGGAAAACAGTCCCGTGGACTCCTGCGGTACGTATTGGGGCCCGGCGGAAGGGCTGATCTCGGCGCGGACCGCGGGCTGCCTCTCGACGGCGTCCATCGGTGGTAACTCCAATCCGGTGGATCAGGCCAGAGGATTTTCGTTCTCGGCGCTGAAGGGTCGCGAGGCATCCGACGGCGGACAGTTCGGAATCGCGCTGCGCTTTCCCGTGGATGCCATCGACACGGAACTGGGGCTCTATGGGATGAACGTCCACACGAAGATCCCGGTGATTTCCGCAAGGATGGGAACGCATCCGTCGGCGCCGGTCCGGACGCCCTCGCTGCCATTCCCGATTTTCAACCCAGCGGCGAACGCTGGCCTGGGCGGCTGGTTCTCGGGCCTGGTCAGCCGGTGCCCCGCAGTACAGGTTCCTCAATCCTGCCGACTATCACGCGACGCTGGCTGCCGCAGGCGGTACGACGATCACTCCGGCCGGTGGTTTCTGGGAGTATCCAGAGGACATCCAGATCTACGGCGTCACAGCGGCCACGGAACTCGTCGGCTGGTCGGTGGCCGCGGAGGCGAGCTACCAGGCTGACGTTCCGGTCCAGATCAACGGCAACGACCTCCTTCAGGCAGCGTTGCTTGGATGCGGGTCCGTACGGCGCCAGCGCGGTTGCTGCGGTGAAGAAGGGCGTCGGCACGGATCTGCCCGGGTACGTGCGGTTCGACAAGACCCAGTTCCAGGTCAACGCGCTGAAGACGTTCAGCAACATCCTCGGCGCGCAATCACTGCTGGTGGTTGGCGAGGTCGGCCTGCAGTCGAACGATGTTCCGGACTACAAGAAGGCGGGCAACCTGCGCTTCGGTCGCGCCTTCATCTACGGCATCGGGTCCTGCCCGGCGCCACCACGCCGAGCACGAATCCGCAGCCCGACGGCCGCAAGAACGACGGCTACGTGACCGACTTCGCGTGGGGTTACCGCGTGCGAGCGCGACTCGACTACGACGGCCTGGCGGGTGGTGCGATGCGCATCTCACCGAGCCTGGTCTGGAACCAGGACGTGGACGGCGTATCCATGGACGGCCAGTTCATCGACGGCCGCGAGACGCTCGGGCTCGGGCGTCGGCTTCACCTGGGCGAAGAAATACACGTTGGATCTCGGCTACACGTGGTTCGCCGACTCCGCCTACAACCCGCTGATGGACCGCGATTACTACTCGGCCAGCTTCGGCGTGACATTCTGATCCAGGGGGACAGCACACATGAACCAGAATATTCGTTTCATCATTGCCGCCGCTGCTGCTGCACTGCTTGGCGCCGTGCGCCGGCGCATGCCAAGCTCACTGATGCGGAGATCGCACGACTCGGCGCGGACCTCACGCCGATCGGCGCCGAGAAGGCCGGCAACAAGGGCGGCACGATCCCGGAGTGGACCGGCGGCGTCTGTGCACCGCCGGCCGGCTGGACCGCCGGCAAGGGCGGATACAAGGATCCGTTCGCGGGCGACAAGCCGCTGTTCACGATCACGAAGGCCAATGCCGCGCAATACAAGGACCAGTTGTCGCCGGGTACGCTGGCGCTGCTGAACAAGTACGCGAACTTCTCGATGCCCGTGTATCCGACTCGGCGCAGCGCCTGTTATCCGAAGGAGGTGTACGGCACCGCGAAGGCGGAAGCCGGCAAGATCGACCTGGATGGCTGGGGCCTGAGCGGACGATCGCGCTCCACGGTGCCGTTCCCGATCCCGAAGAACGGTCTCGAGGCGATCTGGAACCACGAGTTGCGCTACCTGGGAGGCGGCCTCTACCGGCTGTACAACCAGTTTCCGGTTCGCGCGAACGGCGACTTCTACGTGATCCAGTCGGAGGAGTACCGGGTCTTCAACCAGAACATCGATCCGCCGCAGGACAACCTGCTGTTTGCGTACCTCGACCGCAACCTGGCGCCGGCGACGCTCGAAGGCAACACGACGCTGGTGCACGAGCCGGTGGACCAGGTCAAGCAGGAGCGCTCGGCGTGGCAATACAACTCCGGCAGCCGTCGCGTGCGCCGCGCGCCGGAACTCGGCTACGACAATATCGGCAATGCGTCCGATGGCCTGCGCACGTTCGACCAGGTCGACATGTACAACGGCTCTCCGGACCGCTACGACTGGAAGCTGGTGGGC
This sequence comes from uncultured Gammaproteobacteria bacterium, assembly GCA_963696545.1. Lineage (GTDB taxonomy): Bacteria > Pseudomonadota > Gammaproteobacteria > Steroidobacterales > Steroidobacteraceae > RPQJ01. Next base: position 19,223 of record CAVOKQ010000018.1, on the reverse strand, counting down.
AAGAAGGAAATCTACATCCCATACAACTCGTACAAGCTCGACGACAAGTCGCTCAAGTACAAGGACCTCATCCAGAAGAACGTGATGAAGTCCGATGTCTTCCGCTACGAGCTGCACCGCGTCTGGGTAGTGGAGGCGACGCTGCGCCCCGGCATGAAGCACATCTACGCGAAGCGGACCTTCTATCTCGATGAGGACACATGGCAGATTGCGTACGAGGATGCCTGCGACTCGCGCGGCGACCTGTGGCGAATCGGTGTTGCACCGATGATGCAGTTCTACGATGCGAAAGTGCCGTTTTACCGCGCCAACATCTGGCACGACCTGAACAACGGCGCATACTTGATTTCGCTGTTGACCAACGAGATCAATGAGCCCTGGACATTCGGCCAGAAAGCGAAGTGGTCCGACTTCCAGCCCGATGCGCTGCGGCGCGCAGGCACAAAGTAGAGGCACGGCTGCCGGGTCACGGCAAGGCCGGCAGGGGACCTTCATATGAAAATGAACCTGAACCAGATCGCGATCATCGTCGAGAGTGCCGACGATTCGGTCGCGTTCTACGAGAGCCTGTTCGGCGTGCCGCGCGTGGGCGGCACGATTTTCAAGGGCAAGGTGGCGGCGCAGGTCCAGGCGCTGCCGGATCCTCGTTTCATCGCGAACTGGCACATGGACGACCGCGAGTTCTTCCAGCTGGAGCTGTTCCAGTACCAGTCGCCGCGGTCACGTGCGTTCGCGAGGCAGCGCAAGCCCTGGGACATCGGCTACAGCCGGATGGCGTTCGAGGTCAACGACCCGGTGGCGTTCCACGCCACATGTGCAAAGCGGTCCGTGCCGGGCCTGTCGACCATCAAGCCGATCAACGGCAAGCCCCACTTCGTGCTGCTCGACCCGACCGGCGTGCTGCTCGAGGTCGGTCCTGCATCGCGTCCGGTTCCTGCGCAGGTTGGCGCCCGGTTCGCTGGCGTCGGCATGAGCGTCCCGAACCTCGACGTTGCGCTCAAGTCGTTTCGCGACGCGATCGGCTGTCCGGTCCTCGATGCGGCGCCACCGGACAAGGGACCTTTGTGGGACGAGCCGCCTGCGCGCAAGCGCAGTGTGCTGCTCGACGCTGGAACCGCGTGGCTCGAGATCACCGAGTACGCAGACCCGGCGCCCAGCCCATGGCCCGACGGCTATCGCATCTGCGACTATGGAATGATGAACGTCGCGTTCGGCTTCCGGGACGCGAACGAAATCCGCGCAACCTGGCAGAGGATGGTGCAGGGCGGCTTCAAGCCGAACGCGGAGCTCGTGAGCTCGGCCGGGCAGGTCGTCGTCGGCTACCTGAATGATCCGCAGGGCTTCAATGTCGAGTTGCTGATGGTTCGTCCCTGGCTCGACGGAGTCATGGGTTTCCGGCCGGAGACGCGGACCGACAAGATCCTGAAGTCGATCATGATGGCCCTGGCCTGAGCCGGCGATGACTGACAGCACGACGGGCGCCATGCGCGAACAGTTGCCGATCACGGTCCCGCGTTCGGTGTTCATCACCGGCGCCAGCGGCTTCATCGGCCGTGCACTCGGGGCGCGCTATCGGGCGCTCGGTGCCGAAGTGCGCGGCATGGACCTGCGTGCGGACGAGCAGAATGGCATCGTGGCCGGCAACCTGGCCGACCCCCGGTCGTGGGCGACGCACGCACGATGCTGCGATCTGTTCGTCAACACCGCGGCGGTCGTGTCGACGAATGCCCCGTGGCAGTTGTACAGGGACGTGTCGATTCGCGGCGTGCGCGGCGCACTGGATGTCGCAATCGCCAGTGGAGCCCGGCGCTTCCTGCACTATTCCTCGGCAGCGGCGCTGGGCTGGGACTACGAAGGCGACGCGGACGAAAAGCAGCCGGTCGTCATCGGCGAGCAGTATCGCTACGGCGTTGCTAAAGGGGCCAGCGAGCACGTCGTGCTGGCCGCGCACGCTGCCGGCGAAATGAACTGCACCATCGTTCGCCCTGCGGACGTGTATGGACCGGGATCGCGCGCATGGCTGAACGTGCCACTCGAGATGTGCCGCAAGGGTTTGATGATCCTGCCTGCGAACGGCGAGGGCTTGTTCAGTCCCGTGTACATCGATGACCTGCTCGACGGCACGCTGCTGGCGGCCGGGCTCGACCAGGGCGTCGGACAGATATTTCATATCAGTGGCGGACACACGGTGACCTGTCGCGAGTTCTTCACGCATCACTGGCATTGGGCCGGGCGCTCGGGCTCGCCGCGGTGCGTGAGCACGGCCGTCGCAGTCGCGCTGACAGGAGCGATCGAGAAGCTGAACCGGTTGCTGGGCCGGCAGGACGAGACCGGGCCCGACGCGATGTACATGCTCGCGCGCAAGGGCGGCTACTCGATCGCCAAGGCGCACGCGCTGCTGGGATACGCGCCAAAGACCGGACTGGCGGCCGGCCTGCAGAAGTCAGAGGCCTGGCTGCGCGAAACTGGCGAGATCAAGTGACGTCGAAGGCGGATTCTTCACTTGCCAGGGCTGTCGTGTGCCTTGGCAGCCGTGTGAGCGCGTAGCGCGGCGAACGCCTTCAGGAGCATCTGCCGCACCGTCGTTACGGCCGGCAGCGGGAAAGCGTCGCGGTTTCGATGCAGGTACAGCGTGTGACTCATCGGCACCGTAGTGCCGATGATGCGCAGCAGGCCGGCGTCCAGTTCTGGCGCGAAGTAGAACTCAGGCGCGGCCGTGAACAATCGCGGGCTCTTCTGGACGATCCGCGCGAGCATGCCAGGGTCCGAGCAGATCACCCGGCCCACCATCGTTTCGAGATCAATGCCCATCGACTGCCTGACCTCGTCGAGGTAGTGACGTTCGGTGGTCGGCAGCGCGATCGGGTACTTGAACAGCCCCGCAATCGTCGCCGGGGGTGTCACGCAGAGCGGATGGTCCGGGCGTGCCACCGCGACGATCCTCGTCTCGAGCACCACTTCGGAGACGACCGCATCGTGGAACTGCTCGAGTGCGGGACAGATCACCAGGTCCAGCTTGCGCTGGATGAGGTCGTCCGCCAGCTGGCTGGTCGGCGCGGTCAGGAACTCGAGGCTGATATCTCGGGTACTGCTCGGAAATCTCGACCGCGATGTCGGGCAGCAGCGCGCGCGCCGGGACCGGCGAAGTCCCGATCCTGACGAGCCCGGCCTTGCCCGAGGAGACCCGCCGGATCTCCTGGGACAGCCGCTCGGCTTCGTTGGCCATCACGGTGCTTCGTCCCGCAATGAAAAGCGCCAGGTCCGTCGGCTCGGACTGGCCGCGACTCCGGTCGAACAGGGCAGTGCCCAGCTGGTCCTCGAGGTGTGCGACCCGATTGCTGAGCGTCGGCTGAGTGACGCCGAGCACCGTGGCGGCCTTGCGCAGGCTGCCGGTCTCGCAGATCACCCGGATATCCAGGAAGTCCCGAACGTTCACGCGGCCCCCTCTGCCAGGTGATACGCGAATTTATCACTCGTCGCTGATCTTTGGTATTCCACGGCCCTCTCGCGACCAATAGAGTCTCGACGGTCGGCTGACAGCAGCCACCCGTCGAGCGAACTCGCTGAACGGGCGGGGGGGGCATGATTCGAGCGAATACCATTGCGTTCGCCGCAGCGGCGGCGCCTGCTGCAGCGTCCCCGCTGTCACCCGGCATCGAATCTTCGTACACAGCCGCGCGGTGCGTCTGGATGACGCTTCGGTGACGTCACCACCCCCGACCACAGAAGTCCGTTCGGCGCACCGCGTCGGCTGTTCTCGTTTCCAGACCCGATTGAAACAGGTGTTTGATGAACTTTCGAACCATCCGCCAGTCGGCCCGCTCTGAAGCCCTGCTCGCTGGGGTTTTCGGCCTGGGCGTCCTGCTGTCACCGGTTACGCACGCCGACGACGGCGGCAAGAGTGTCTACCTGCTCGGCAAGCGCGGCCCGCTGGCCGCGTTCGTGCCGAAGCCGGGCTTCTACCTGTCGAACGACGTCTACTCGTACGACGGGAGCAGCAGCGACCTGGTCCGCTCGGCGATCGCCTCGGTGACCGCATCGTCCAGGACGTGTCTGCGCAGGCCCTGATGGATATCCCACAGTTCACTTGGGTTACCGATGTCACGGTCGGAGGCGGGCGTCTTGCATTCAGCGCGCTGACGCCCTTCGGCAAGATCGACGTCGATGGCAAGGGTGCGGTGGAGTTGCCGAACGGCGGCACCAGCCCCACCGTCAAGCTTTCGGACTCGGACAGCGGCTTCGCGGATCCGGTCGTGGGCGGCTCCGTCGGCTGGAAGCACCGCGACGGCGACAAGTTCCGGGCCTGGAGCGTGTATTCGTCGGTCTGGATCCCGATCGGCTCCTACCAAGTCGGGCGGCTCGCCAACCTGAGCAGCAACCGCTGGGCGCTCGACGTCGGTGGCGCCTACACGATGGCCAACTTCAAGGGCGGCCGTGAGTTTTCGTCGGTACTGGGATTTACGTTCAACGGCGACAACCAGGACACCGACTACAGCAGCGGCACGGATTTCCACCTGGAAATGTCCGGCCGTCAGCACCTGCCGCACAACTGGACGGTCGGTGTCGTCGGCTACTGGTTCCAGCAGTTGACTGCCGACACCAACGGACCGGCCATCCTCGGCGACTACAAGGGCCAGGTCTACGCTCTCGGACCCGAGATCGCCTACCAGTTCCCGGGCAAGGAACACCCGGTCGGGGTCGACCTGCGCTGGTATCACGAATTCGGCGCCGAGAATCGCGTCGAAGGCGACGGCGTGTTCCTCACGCTGTCGGTGCCGCTCAGCATCAAGCCGCCCCGCAACAAGAGCGAGGACTGGACCCAGGCTGAGGAAGCGCAGTAGAGGCCCTTTCGGGAGGACATGACGATGACGCAGCGCAGACATGATCTCGAACGCTCCGTCGGCCGCTTTCGTGGCGGCGGTCGGTTTCGTACTGGCGCGTGAGCGCCGGTCCGGTGCTGGCGCAGAAGATGGTCGACGACTACGAGGCAGCCCCCGCTCCCGCCAACTGCGGGTGTCGGTCGGCAGCCAGGTCCTATTCGCCGTATGCCGGGCGCAAGTACCCCACGCAGGTCTACTTCGGGGACACGCACCACCACACGTCGAATTCCGGTGACGGCTTCGCGGCGGGCGATCGCCTGACGCCCGAGGACGTCCTATCGCTTCGCCCGCGGCGAAGAAGTCATCTCGTCGACCGGCGTGCCGGCCAAGCTGTCGCGGCCGCTCGATTTCCTCGTCGTCTCGGACCACGCGGAAGGCCTCGGCCTCATGCAGGAGGTCTACAAGGGCAATCCCGCGTTCGTCTCTGACCCGACCCTGGCGCAGTGGAGCAAGGGAATGCAGGCCGGCGGCGACGAGGCAGCGGCGGCCAGAACGAAGTGACCAAGGCCCAGGCGATGGGCACGTTGCCCGGCTCCGATCAAGGACCCGAAGGTCGTCGGGCCGATCATGAAGTCGGTCTGGCAGCAGTACACGGCGACCGCGGAGAAATACAACGAGCCCGGACGCTTCACGGCGATGATCGGCTACGAGTGGACCTCGGTGCCGGGCGGCAACAACCTGCACCGCAACGTGCTGTTCCGCGACGGCAAGGACAAGGCCGACCAGGTGTTCCCGTTCTCCGCGTGGCAGAGCGAGGACCCCGAGAAGCTCTGGGCGTGGATGGATGCTTACGAGAAGAAGACCGGCGGCCGGATGCTCGCCATCCCGCACAACGCCAATCTCTCGAACGGACGCATGTTCGAGCTGACCGACTTCTCCGGCCAGCCGCTGACGCGCGACTACGCCGAACGGCGCGCGCGCTGGGAAGTGCTGCAGGAGATCGTCCAGACCAAGGGCAACAGCGAGACGCATCCGGGCATCTCGCCCAACGACGAGTTCGCGGGTGACCTGGGCATCGCCGGCTGGGAGTACGGCAACCTCACGCTGACCGACAAGCCGCTGTCGCGCGAGATGATGCCGACCAACTACCTGCGCGCCGGCCTGCTGCGTGGCATGGAGCAGGAAGCGAAGCTCGGCGTGAACCCGTTCAAGTTCGGCTTCGTCGGCAGCACCGACGTGCACAACTCGCTGACCGCGATCGAGGAAGACAACTACTACGGCAAGATGCCGTACCAGGAGCCGAGCCCGACCCGCTGGGAGCACGCCTCGAAGCAAGGCTTCGGCAAGACTCGGTACACCTGGCACTACCTCGCGGCCGGCTACGCTGCGGTGTGGGCGACCGCGAACACGCGCGAAGCGCTGTGGGACGCGATGGAGCGCAAGGAGGTGTATGGCACCTCGGGTACGCGCATGACGGTGCGCTTCTTCGGCGGCTGGGACTACCGGCCCGCCGACGCTCGCAGCCGCAGCCTCGCGGACATCGGCTACGCGAAGGGCGTGCCGATGGGTGGCGATCTGACGCAGGCACCCGCGGGCAAGTCACCGACGTTCCTCGTGGCCGCGCGCAAGGACCCGATGTTCGGCAACCTCGACCGCATCCAGATCGTCAAGGGCTGGCTCGGCAAGGACGGTAAGGCACACGAGCGTATCTACGAGGTCGCGTGGGGCGACGCTGACCGCCGCAAGCTCGGCAAGGACGGCAAGCTGCCGCCGGTCGGCAACACCGTCGACGTCGCGACCGCGACCTGGACGGACACGATCGGCGACCCGGAACTCGCGGGCATGTGGAAGGACCCGGACTTCGATCCATCGCTGCGCGCGTTCTACTACGCTCGCGTCATCGAGATCCCGACGCCGCGCTGGACGGACTACGACACGGTGCGCTTCAGCATCAAGATGTCGCCCGAGGTGCCGATGACGCAGCAGGAGCGCGGCTGGACCTCGCCGATCTGGTACACGCCTTGAATCTCACTTGCTGATGAACTCCGGAGACGTGCCATGCAAGAATCGCTGGCCACTGTGACCGCACTACTGCTGTTGCGATCGCATGCTGAGCACTTGCCGTGCAGCCGCAGCGACCGCCGAGGACGCCGCGCAGGCGACGGCGCCGACGGCGCGACCGCCGTCGCCGCAGGCGCCACCGTCGAGGCTCTCGAGGCCGCGGTCGCGGAGAACCCGCTGAAGGACGCCTACTTCGGCGAGACGCACGTGCATACGTCGTACTCGCTCGACGCATACATCGGCGGCGCGCGGATCACCCCGGACGAGGCCTACAAGTTCGCGCAGGGCGCGGACGTAGTCGTGAACGGCCAGAAGCACAACATCGGCCGGCCGCTCGACTGGGTGGCCGTATCCGACCACGCCGAGTACATCGGCGAGATGTACTCGACGCAGGTCCCGGGTGCCAAGGGCGGCGACAACCCGATGCTCGAGGAGCTGCGCAACCTGAAGTCCGTCGACCAGCAGCGTGAGTGGTTCCTCAAGTACGTGGTCAACAACAACCGCGGTGACAACCCCACCCACCCGCCGTTCTACGCGGGCCCCGAGACGACGCGCAGCGCCTGGAAGGACATCGAGGTCAAGGCCGCGATCGACAACTACCGGCCCGGCAAGTTCACGACGCTGGTCGGCTACGAATGGACCTCCGCCCCGAAAGGCGGAAACATGCATCGCAACGTCATCTTCCGCGACCTGAACGTGCCGGACATGCCGCTGACGCGCGCTCGACACCAACGACGAGGAAAAGCTCTGGGCGTGGATGGCGGAGCAGGAAAAGAAAGGCTCGCGGCTGCTGGCGATCCCGCACAACTCGAACGGCAGCAAGGGCCTGATGTTCGAGCCCATCGACAATTCCGGCAAGCCGATCACGGCGGACTACGCGCGCCTGCGCAGCCACTTCGAGCGCCTGATCGAGATGATGCAGATCAAGGGCAATTCGGAGGTTCACCGGAGCTTCTGGCCGGCCGACGAGTTTGCGAACTTCGAGAACGCCGACAGCGTCGGGTCGTTCAGCGGGCGCACGTTCAAGAAGGAGTACTTCGTGCGCTGGGCCGTGACCAAGGGCCTCGATTACCAGACAGAAGCTGGGCGCGAACCCCTACCAGTACGGCTTCATCGGCGGCACCGACAACCACAACGGCCTGCCGTCGGACGTCGCCGAAGACGACTACATCGGCAGCCACGGCCCAGCGGACGGCACGCTCGAGGCGCGTCGCGATGGCGAGATCGACGGCTGGATCAAGTCGAAGGAGTCGAACCCGGGCTCGCTGGCCGCCGTCTGGGCGCCGCGGAACACGCGCGGCGCGATCTGGGACGCGATGGCCGCGCGCGAAACTTTCGTCACTTCCGGTACGCGCATCAAGGTGAGGCTCTTTGGTGGTCCGAACCTCGGCGCCGCATCGAAGAACCCGCGTCAACTGGTTGAGCAGGGCTATCGAAGCGGCGTACCGATGGGCGGCACGATCGGGAAATCATCCAAGGCGCCGACGTTCACCGTCTGGGCAGCAAAGGACCCCAACGGCGCCAACCTCGATCGAATCCAGATCATCAAGGGCCAGGTCGACGCAACGGGCGAGCCGCAGGACAAGGTGATCGACGTCGTCTGGAGCGGCGATCGCAAGCGTGGCAAGGACGGCAAGCTGCCGCCGGTCGGCAACTCGGTCGACGTGAAGAGGGCGACGTACACGAACACGATCGGCAGCGCCGAGTTGATGGGCACGTGGACCGATCCCGACTTCGATCCGGCCAGGCCCGCGCTGTACTACGTCCGCGTGCTCGAGATACCGACGCCGCGGTGGACGACGTACGACGCGGTCAGGAACAAGCTGCCGCTGCTGCCCGACGTGCCCGTCGACGGTCCAGGAGCGGGCGTGGACCTCGCCGATCTGGTACACGCCGTAACTCAGGATGCCGTATCGCAGCGAAATGCTGCGGGGCGGTATTGATCAGTTAACAAACAGGAGAATAGCCATCATGAATACATTCAAGTCGCGACTGGGTCTGGGCCTGGCGCTGGCGCTGACGGTGACGGCGGTGAGTGCGGGTCCACTCGACCCGGATTGCACCGCTGAGAAGGCCGCGAAGAGTGCCGCGGCGAAGGCGACAATTGGCGTTGGTGGACGCTGCGACCCGAAGGAGGCCGCGCACGACACAGCCAAGGACGCCGCCAACATCGGCGACAAGGACAAGAAGGACAAGAACGACAAGAAAGATAAGGACGACAAGAAGGACAAGAACGACAAGAACGATAAGAACGACAAGAAGGATGACAATAACGGTTGGTCGGTCGTCAACTACGGCCGCGTCGCAGCGCATCGGTGGATGGACAGGAGATAGTCTTGGAATACAGATCGAATCCGGTGCGTGGCCTCGCGCTCGCGATAGGTGTGGCAATCGCCCTGGCGGGCTGCGGCAAGAAAGAGCAGCCCCCTGCAGCTTCGGCGCCGCCGCCGGTGGTAGCTGCGCAGACTCCTCCTGACGCTGCTCAGCAGGCCCCCGCGCAGCCACCGCAACCGCTGCAGGCCAGCACAGCCACCTGGACTCCAGAGGCGATGGAGGAGTTGCTGGCGCCCGTCGCGCTGTACCCGGACGTGGTGCTCGGCGAGGTGCTGGTCGCATCGACGAATCCGCAGGAAGTGCTCGATGCAGGCAACTGGTTGCTGCAGAACCCGAGCCTCGCGGGCAAGGCGCGCGACGAGGCCGCGAAGCAGGTCGGCTTTACGCCGCCGGTGCGCGGGCTGCTGCAGTCGCCTGAAGTCATCGACATGATGTGCCTCGAGATGGGCTGGACGACCGAGCTCGGCCAGGCCTACGTCAATGACCAGGCAGGCGTGCTCGATGCGGTGCAGCGCCTGCGGGCCCAGGCCAAGGACGTCGGCAACCTCAAGAGCTCCGAGCAGATGAAGGTTGCGACCGAGGTCCAGGAGGGCCACCAGGTCATCACCGTGTCGCCTCCGAGTCCGGAGGTCGTGTACGTGCCGCAGTACGATCCCGTGGCGGTCTACGCTCCTGCGCAGGCGGTCGCTGCTCCTGCCGCGACCACGACCACGACAACAACGGCGGCCGACGCGGGACACAGCACGGGTGCTCTTGTCGCCACGGGCCTGCTGTCATTCGGCGCTGGCATGCTCGTCGCCAACCTCTTCGATGACGACGACGACGACTGGTACAAGAAGGGCTATTACAACCCGCGGTACTACGGACCGCCGATGCCGTACTACCCGCCGTATCCGTATCGCCCGAGTTACGGCAACGGCTATTACCCGAGCAACGGCTACAACCGTCCGCCCGGTTACGGCGGCGGATTCAACAACAGCGGCAACATCGTCGTCGTCAACCCGGGCGGCAACAACGGCGGGTACTGGGATCGTTACGACAACAACCGGTCGACCTACAGCGGTGCGACGCGCGACGGGCAGTCGCGCAAGGCGAGCAGCCCGATCACGGCAGCGAAGCCGAATCGGCCGGAGCTCGATTCGTTGAATGCACAGGCCAAGCAGGGGCCGAAGCGCCCGGCGCCCGCCGCAGACGCCTGGAAAGGCCAGAGTTCCTACGCCGGCGCTCAGCAGGCCGCGAAGAGCAATTTGCCCGACGCCAGGCCAGGCGCCGCCTCGACTGCCGCGGGGGCCGTGCCGAAAGTGCAGGGCTCTTACGCGGGCAGCCAGGCGAATGGCGCTGCTGCGAAGAGCAAGGCGACGACTGCGGCGCCCGCTGCGAAGGCGGCTGCGAAGCCGGTTGCGAAGCCCGCGGCGTCGAGCGTCAGTCGTCCCGACGCCAAGCCGTCGGCGAGCGCCGCGCGTTCGACTGCGTCGGATCGCGGTAACGCGACACCGTCGCCTGCAAAGGTCACCAAGCCTGCGAGCAAGCCGCCGGCGATGCCGTCCGGTGCACCGGATCGTGCCAAGTCGAGCGCGGTCTCGGGGGCCAAGGGCAGCGGCGATCGTGCAGCGAGCGACCGCGGCAAGCAGAGCATGCCTGCCGGCGCGCCCGCAAAGGCAAAGGGCGCGAAGGATAGGAAGCCCCAGTGACGGGGCGGGCGGTACCGAGATGCAAGCCACAGGCGTCAACAGGATTTCCAGGCCGCTCGCAGCAGCGGCTGGGCTGCTGCTGATCCTGGTGACAAACGCGGCTGGCGCCGACCCGCTCGACGCCGACGCCGCGAATACTGCGTCGGGTCAGCCCCTGCTTTGCCGACGTGGCCGTGACTGAGGTCGATGCGGTCAATTCATCGTCGGTCAGTGCATCGCAGAACATGGCGAGCGCCGGCGACAATCCGGTCAGGCGCGTCGACGACGAGGGTGCGTTTCTCGGCCAACTGATCACACAGTATTTCGAAAGCTACAACTAGGCGAGGCTCGAGAGGCGCGCCTGGAGCAGTCCGATCTGGTACACCGCTTAACCACAGCAGAACGGAGCAGGGACATGGGTATTGGAACCAAAGTCGTGACCAACAAGGTCGAGAATGAAGTCAAGGACCAGGCGGACAAGCTGGTCGACAAGGGCCCCGTCGACAAGATGGAGGACAAGGCGGACGATAAGAAAGACGAGGTAATCCGCAAGACGGTGACCAAGCCGCTGCGCTGACTGCGGCGCCGATTCAGGAGGAGTTCCGAATGTCATTGCCAGAAGTCGTTACAAAGCAGGACAAGTTGCTCACGGTCAACACGAACGTGGGCAAGTTCCTGGAGGGCCTGCTGCATCCGGGTATCAAGGCCTACCCGCTGTTTCTCGATCCGCACAACGGCGTGTGGGTGCTGCGCGTGAAGTTCGCGCCCGGCGTCACGCTGCCACTGCATTTCCACACCGGCACCGTGCACATCTACACGATGTCTGGCGCGTGGTATTACACGGAGTATCCGGACCAGGTGCAGAAGGCGGGCGATTACCTGTACGAGCCGGGCGGTTCGATCCACCAGTTCAACACGCCGGCGAGCAACACCGAGGACACGGACACGTTCATGGTCGTCACCGGCGCGAACGTCAACTTCATGCCAGACGGCACGTTCCTTGGGCTGATGGACGCTGGCATGATCAAGGCATGGGTCGACCAGGGCATCAAGGACCAGGGCTGCGGCCAGATGACCTACATCACGGCGCCGGTGCCGAAGTACGCGCGTTGACTCCAGTGACGGTCGCCGACCGTCTCCACGCCGTGTGGATGGTCGCGATCGCCGTGCTGGTGGCGGTTTACTGGGGAACCTACTTCCTCTCCGGGGCAACGCGGATCCGGACCGATGCCGTGTACCTCGGGTTCGAGAGTTCGTTTCCACTTGCGGACGCATGGATGGCGACCGCCTTCCTGCTGACCGCGCGCTCGTTGTGGCGAGGCGAGGAGACCGCCGCGTTGTGGGGCTGCTGTGCCGGCAGCGCGATGATCTTCCTTGGGTGCATGGACCTGCTGTTCAACGTGACCCAGGGCAACTTCAGCCTCGCGCCGACGCCGGCGCTGCTCGCGGAGATCCTGATCGTTGCGGCCTGCCTGGGCTACGGGCCTTTCGCCATCTTCTATTGCTGGCGCAAGCGGCGGCGCGATCACTGAACTCGCCGCGCGCCCGCGCGGCACTGCCGTCGGAGCCCGCTGCCCGATAAGCCGCTTTATCGCTTATGCCAAGAGATCGGGATTCCCCACTTCGAGTCACACGCCTACAGTGATTTCGCTGCGATCGGTGCGTTGAATTCGAGTCTGCGGCCGATGGCAATCAGGGGGGTGTGCTTCATGAAGAGTTCATGGTCGACGGCATTCGTCACGGGCGGAGGCAGCGGCATCGGGCTGCGTCTCGCCGAGATGCTGGCGCAGCGCGGTGTGCGCCTGGCAATCCTGGACCTGAGGGTAAGCGAGGAAGTGCGCCAGCGCATCAGCACCCTGGCGCCTGGGTCCGTGTTTCACCTGGTCGATGTCCGCGACGCCGCCGGACTCGATGCCGCAGTGCGTGCGGCTGTGGCCGAGGTCGGTGCGCCGCAGTTGGCGATCAATTGCGCCGGTGTGCAGCGTTCCAGGGCCTTCGAGGACCTGACCGCCAACGACTTCAATTTCGTCGTGGACATCAACCTGCGCGGCAGCCGGAATTTCGCCGCGGCCGTGCTGCAGCACATGAAGCCCGGCGGGCGACTGGTGTTCCTGGCGTCGCTCGCGGGTCTGGTCGCAAATTACGGCTACGCGGCATACAACGCCTCGAAGTTCGGCGTCGTGGGCCTGGCGTCGTGCCTGCGCATCGAGTGCAAGCCGCGCGGCATCGCGGTCACGGTCGTCTGTCCGCCCGAGGTCGAGACGCCGATGGTCGTCGAAGAACGCAAGACTGCGCCGGCGATCAGCATGCAGACAAAGCAGTTTGCGGGCGTGGTGCCGCTCGATGAAGTCTGCGAGGACATCCTGCGTGGTGCCGAGCGCGGCGAATGGATGGTGATCACCGGCTCGCGCGCGAAGCTGACGCGATTCCTGGCCCGGATGTTCCCGGGCCTGATGAACCGGATCACCGACAAGATGGTCGCTGACGGCCTGCGCCAGCAGCAGCGCTGAATACGGAGAAGACACGATGGGAACGGAGAATGCGATGCAGCCGAGTGTGGAGCAGAGACTCTGGATGTACGAGACGATGTGCGTGATCCGCGCCTTCGAAGACACGCTCGCGCTCGCGTACTTCGAGGGCAAGCTGCCGCCAAAGATCCAGCCGAAGCTCGCGTTCGACCTCGGCGCAGGGCCCATTCCGGGCGAGATGCACCTTGCGGCCGGCCAGGAGGCCGCAGCCGTGGGTGCCTGTGCGCACCTCAAGCGCGAGGATTCCGTGTGGGGCACGCATCGCGCGCACCACTTCGCGATCGCGAAGGGCGTGGACCTCGAGCGCATGGCGGCCGAGATTTTCGGCAAGGTCACCGGCCTCGGGCGCGGCAAGGGCGGCCACATGCACCTGTTCGACACGGACGTGCACTTCGCCTGCTCCGGCATCGTGGGCGCGGGCATTCCGCAAGCCGTCGGCGCGGCACTCGCCTACAAGAAGCTCGGCACTGGCGCCGTGGCGCTGTCGGAGTTCGGCGAAGGCGCCAGCAACCAGGGCTCGTTCCACGAGGCGCTGAACATGGCGGGGCTGTGGAAGCTGCCGTGCGTCTTCGTCTGCCAGGACAACAACTACGGCATTTCGGTCAACAAGGCTTCGTCGACATCCGTCGAGTCGATCGCCACGCGCGCCGCCGGCTACGGCATGCCCGGCGTACGCGTGGCCGAGAACGACGCGGACCAGGTGTTCGCGGCGGTGGGCGAGGCCGTTGCCCGCGCGCGCGCCGGTCAAGGGCCCACGCTGGTCGAGGTCAAGGTCGACCGGTTTTACGGCCATTTCCAGGGCGATCCGGAGACCTATCGTCCCAAGGGTGAAGTCGAATCGCTGAAGAGGAAGGACGCGCTGAAGGCTTACGAGGCGCGGCTCACGGCAGAAGGCGTGCTCGACGAAGCGCGCAGCAAGGAGCTGCGCGGTCGTGCCAAGGCGCGTGTGGACGCGGCGATCGCATTCGCGCGGCAAAGCGCCTATCCGGCGGCCGACGAGGCCTTCCGCCATGTGTTCGTCGAGACGACGTCGGCTTAGCCGACACAGCGCAGGTATCGAGTCATGTCCGAAGTGAAAGCTCGCAAGCAGGCCTTTTTCCAGGCGATGGTCGAGGGCATCCAGCAGGAGATGGAGCGTGACCCGCGCGTCATCTGCATGGGTGAGGACGTCGGCAAGATGGGCGGTGTGTTCCAGTCCACGGCCGGGTTGCACAAGCGGTTCCCCGACCGGGTGATCGACACGCCCATCTCCGAGACAGGGATCATGGGCGCGGCACTCGGCGCGGCGACCGCGGGCCTGCGCCCCGTCGCCGAGCTGATGTTCGTCGACTTCATGGGCGTCTGCTTCGGCAGATCATGAACGAGATCGGCAAGGCCACGTATATGTCCGGCGGCGCGGTCAAGCTGCCGCTGGTCATCACCGCGAGCACGGGTGGTGGTTTCTGGACGCCGGCCAGCACTCGCAGACGCTGCACGGGCTGTTCGCGCACGTGCCGGGGCTCAAGGTCGTCGTGCCGTCGAATCCCCACGACGCCAAGGGGCTGATGATCACCGCGATCCGCGACGACAACCCGGTCGTTTACCTGTTCCACAAGGCGATCCTCGGGCTGCCGGTGATGGGGTACATCGACGGCACGATCGACGACGAGGTGCCGGCGGAGCCGTATTCGATTCCATTCGGCCAGGCACGCATCGTCCGCGCGGGCAGCGACGTGACGATCGTCGGCTTGTCGCAGACGGTGCAGAAAGCGGTGGTCGCCGCGCAGCGACTGGCCGAGAGGGGCATCTCGTGCGAAGTCCTCGACCCGCGCACGCTGGTCCCGCTCGACGTCGAGGCCATCGTGGACTCGGTCGCGCGGACGGGCCGGCTGCTGGTCGTGGACGAGGACTACCTGAACTTCGGCATGACCGGCGAGATCGCCGCGCTGGTCGCCGAGCGGCTCGACCGGATAAAGCTCAAGGCGCCTGTCCGGCGCCTGGGCATCCCGGGCGTGTCGATTCCTTACAGCCCGGCGCTCGAGAAAGTGGTGATCCCGCAGGTCGACCACATCGTCGCGGGCGTCGAGTCGCTGATGAATGCCAAGCTGGCCTGACAAAGAGGAGAAGGACCGTGGTGGACATTACGTTGCCAGATGAAGTCTGGGCCGACGTCGAGGAGGGGACCGAGGCCCTGCTCGAAGACTGGTTCGTCGCCGTGGGCGACAAGGTGGAGCAGGGGCAGGTGGTCGCCAACGTGATGCTCGTGAAGGCTGCGCACGAAATCACTTCGCCCGCCGCTGGCGTCGTCGAGTCGATCGAGGTGGCTGCCGAACAGAATTTCGCGCGCGGCAAGGTCCTCGCGCGAATCAAGGCCGGCTGAGAGCATGAGCGCCGCCGAAGACGGCAAGACCATCGTGCCGCTGAAGGGCGTGCGGGGCATGATCGCGCGCAGCCTGACGAGCGCGTGGCAGGCGCCGCGCGTGGCCCAGGGGCTCGATGCAGACATGACTGCCGTGCTGCTGCGGGTCGAGCAGGAAAGGAAGGCGACCGGGCGCAAGATTTCGATCACGCACGGGGTGCTGCGGTCGGTCGCGCTGACGCTGCGTGAGCACGCTGCGGTCAACGGCATCGTGTCCGAGCAGGGCATCGAGCACTGGCCGCAGGTCAACCTCGGCGTCGCGGTAAACACCGTCAATGGCGTCGTGGTGCCGGTGGTGCCACAGGCCGACACGAAGGACCTCGCGGTGCTCGAGACGGAAGTCGCGACGCTCGCGGAAGGCGCGCGCACCGGACGCCTGCCGGCTGCGTCCTATCAGCGGGGCACGTTCACCGTCAGCACCCTGGGCGCCACCGGGATCGACTGGTTCACGCCCGTATTGAACCCGCCCCAGATCGCCATCCTCGGGGTCGGCCGTGTTACGCAGCGCGCAGTCGTCGTCGACGGCGCGGTCGTTGCACGGCCGATGATGACTCTGACGCTGGTGTTCGATCACCGTGCGCTCGACGGCCACCCGGCAGGCTTGTTCCTCAGTGCCGTCGTGCGCCGCCTGTCTGCGTGCGATTTCTGATCCGGGACACGGCGCATGATCACCGTGGGCCGCGCGGAAGTGGAACAGCAGGGAGTCCGGGCAGCGCTTGACGCAGGCGTGACGGAGCCTCGCGTGATGAGCTGGCATTACTCGTCGGCCGGCAATCGTCCTGGGGCGCGGCCAGAGGCCCTCGCCGCATCTGCTCGAGCGCGCTGCAAGCGAACGTCTCGCGGTGGTCACTCGTGCCAGTGGCGGCGGCGCCGTCATCGCCGGACCGTGGATGCTGAGCCTAACGCTGCTCCTGCCGGCCGCGCACGCACTAGCGCGCAAGAGCCTGCCCGCCGGCTACCTTGTCGTTGGCGAGGCCTGCAGGCGCGTTCTGGATCAGTTCCGCGTGCCCACGGAACTCGCGGCGGGCACGTCGGCATCGGAGTCGGCACGCAACCGCGAGGCCGACGAACTGAGTTGGGCCTGTTTCGCCGGACTGTCGCACGGCGAGCTTGTCGCTGCCGGCGGGCGCAAGATCGTCGGCGTTTCCCAGGTCCGGCGTCGGGACGCCGTCGGCGTCTGCATCGGCATCCTGCTCGGCCGTCCCGACTGGGCGTCGCTGTTGCGGGTCTGGCAAGGGCGCGAGGATCCACGGCTCGTCCAGCAGTTCGAAGGTCGCACCGCCAGCTGTGACCAGCTCGTTCCGCCTGCCGAGTTTCCATCCATCCACTCGCTGGCAGCCGCACTCGAAGCGGAGTTGCCCACACTCGGCCTCGCCGCGTGAACACATTGCCCGTGCGCTGGGTGCACGGGCCAGAAGGAGATCAAAGTGAGCAATTGGCGCGCATACACAGATACGCCGTTCGACTTCTCCGGTCCCGCGCTCGAGCAGCGTTGGCCGTTCCTCCATGCTGGCAATCGCGAGCCTTACCCTGCCGACCCGGCCGTGCAGGAAGCCTGGCGTGCCTACCATGAGGGCCGCTTCGAGGCGGCCGTCGATCTCGGCAAGGCTCACGGCGGCCTTGGGCTCGTCCCCGCGGCTTTCGCAGCGACGATCTACGCGCATTACCTCGAGAGCGACGAAGAGAAGAAGGTGGCGATCTTCGAGACGGCGATGGATCTCGCCGAGCGCGCGACCGAGGCGTGTCCGGACAACGCGAACGCGCACTACATGCTCGCGGTTTCGCGCGGCCGCTACAGCCAGTTCATCAGCATGATCGAGGCGCTCAGCAAGGGACTGGGTCCGAAGGTCCGTGACTCCGCGCAGCGCTGCCTCGAGTTGCAGCCGCAGCATGCGGAGGGACACGCGACCCTCGCCGGCTGGCACGCTGAAATCGTGGACAAGGTGGGCGGCATGCTGGCCGGCCTGAGCTTCGGGGCGAAGAAGGATCTCGCCGAGGAGCATTACGATCAGGCGGTCGCGCTGGCGCCGGACTCGCCCGTACCTTACATCGAGAAGGCGAGCGGCCTGCTGCTGATGTTCGGCGAATCGAGCCGGGACGACGCCATGCAGCTGCTGCAGAAGGCCGTCACTCTCGAGCCGGCAGATTCCATGCAGGCGCTCGATATTGCCAAGGCCCGCAAGACGCTCGTGGACCTTCCGTCGATGACGTTCTGATGCCGGATCGACCTGGCCCGCGCCCGTCACCGTGCGGCCAGGTCTTCCTCGACGAACCTGAGAATGGCTTCGACCGAGCGCCTCGCGCGGGTAGTCGTTATGATTCACGAGCAGCGCCCCGACTATCGAATGCGAGCGCTTGATCGGCAGCACGACGGCCCAATGGTCAGCGTTCACGAACGCAGAGCAGTGAGCCGTTCGGAACGATCTGGTCGTAGTCAGAGAGCTGGCTGTCGTTGCGCGGATCGGTCTTCCGCAGTTGCCGGTAGGTCGGTTTCAGCACCCGCGAGATCCGCGCTTCGTCGGGGAGCGTGACGGCCGAGTAGAAGCGTACGTCGGTCGGCAATGGGTGCTGGGCCATCCACTGCCTGCGTACGTCGGGCCGCAGGCTCGCCACTGATTGATCGTCACCCTTGTCGCACTCCGCGCCCGGGAAGAAGCGCATCATGTCCGCAAGTCCCTCGTTCGCGTCCTCCGCGACCTTCGAGCCGCCAACCGCACCGGCAATGCTCACCACGGCAGCGATGCGGGTCCGGATTTCCGGGTAGCTCACGACCGCGTCGAGGATGTCCGGCGTGCCCTTCGAGTAGCCGATCAGCACCAGCCGCGGCGGGCCGGGCTCGTCGGGCAGCGCCATGACTTCGTCACGGATCATGCGCGCATTCGGTGCCGTGCCTGACAGCGCGTCGACCTTGATCAGGCGCACGTCGTAGCCGAACTGGCGCACGTGATCGGCTCCGACCGGCTCCGTCTTCAGCCACTTGGCGACGCAGCCGTAACCGATGCCGGGCACGATGCCTCGACCAGTCGCCGCTGCAGACTCGCCCCCTGCGACGGGGCGAGCGGGAGCAGGCGGAGGCGCTGCAATGTGGCTCAGCGCTTCGTTGCAGGGCCTGTAGTCCGGCAGCGACGGGCCGTGTTGTTGCAGCACAGTGCAGAAGATTTCGCCGAAGCGACCACGATCGTCGGTCACGCCCGGCGGAACCTCGATCGTGAAGTCCACGGGCGGCGCCGTTGCACAGCCGCCAAGCAGCAGGCCGATCGCGGCCAGCGCAGCGAAGCGAGCGGCCCCAACGCAAGCGACATGCCACCCACCGGGGCACGTACGGTCCTGTAGCAACTGGTTGCGGGCGTGTTCCATGGACGCCGGGCATGCCTGAGGGGAATTACGCCGCATCGGCCTCGCCTCGCAGCGC
>CAVOKQ010000017.1:0-54761 GCA_963696545.1 uncultured Gammaproteobacteria bacterium | reverse complement strand
GAAGTCGCCGTGCAGCTGTGGCTCGCACGCCGTCAGATTATGTTCGTTGCGCGTCACCGGGACGCGGTGCCCGCTGGCTTCTCCACTGCCGTCTCCGGCGAAGAGCATGCCAAGGCCGCGGACTACACCGTCGCCCGGCAGAAGCTTGGCATCTTCGAGATCCTGTACGACGCGCTCGTGCTGCTTTGGCTCACGCTGGGCGGCGGCATTGCGTGGATCGGAGCGCTGGCCGCGAAGGCGAATGGGACCCCGCTCGTCACCGGCACGTTGCACGTGCTCGGCGTCATGGCCGTGCTCTCGCTGCTGTCCCTGCCCTTCTCGATCTACCGCACGTTCGTGCTCGAGCAGCGCTTTGGCTTCAACCGCACGAGCCCGAAGGTGTTCGTAGTCGACCTCGCGAAGGGTTACGCGCTCGGATTGCTGCTCGGCGGCCTGGTCGTCGCCTGCGTGCTCTGGATCATGGCCTCCGCGGGGCCGCGGTGGTGGATCGTCGCGTGGCTGGCGTGGCTGGCGTTCACGCTGCTGATCACCTGGGCGTGGCCGCGGGTGTTCGCGCCGCTGTTCAACAAGTTCACGCCGCTCGAGGACCAGTCGCTGCGCGCCCGCATCGACGCGCTGCTGGAGCGCTGCGGCTTCCACACGAAGTCGGTGTTCGTGATGGACGGCTCGAAGCGTTCGTCGCACGGCAATGCGTATTTCACCGGCCTCGGCCGCGAGAAGCGGATCGTGTTCTTCGACACGCTGCTGACGACGCTGACGCCGCCGCAGGTCGAATCCGTGCTCGCCCACGAGCTGGCGCATTTCCGGTTGAGGCACATCCCGCAGCGGCTGGTCGTCGGCGCGCTGATGAGTCTCGCCGGGTTCGCACTGCTCGGCTGGCTGTCGACGCAGCCCTGGTTCTACGCGAGCCTCGGGGTCCCGGACGCAAGCCCCGCCGCGGCATTGCTGCTGTTTGTCTGCGTGACGCCGGTGTTCGGGTGGATGGTGTCGCCGGTGATGGCGGCGTGGTCGCGCAGACACGAGTACCAGGCGGACGTGTTCGCGGCCGAGCACGCCGACGCGCAGGCACTCGCCGAGGCACTGGTCCGCCTCTACAAGGACAATGCAAGTACGCTGACACCGGACCCGGTGCACTCCGCGTTCTACGATTCGCACCCGCCGCCGGCAGCCCGCATCGAGCGCCTGCGCGAGCTCCGCCGCACGCCGGCCCACGCCGCTGCCACTCGGTGAGCGAGCCCGTCGTCACCGGTTGCGTCGTCGAGTCCTACGGCCGCCGCGTCGTCGTTTCTCCGGCGGCCGGCGGTGAACCGCTGCTCTGCAAGCTGCGCGGCCGCAAGCTCGACGTGGTGGCCGGCGACCAGGTTCGCATCGAGCAGCACGAGGGCGCCGACGACTGGACCGTCGTCGAGAGGCTGCCGCGACGTAACGTGCTTAGCCGCAGCGACAGCCGCGGGTTGGTGGAATCGATCGCTGCGAACCTCGACCAGCTCGGCGTGGTGGTCGCCCCCCTGCCCGCCTGCGATCCGTTCATCGTCGATCGCTACGTGGCGGGCGCGTGCTTTGCGGAGGTCGCGCCACTGATCATCGTCAACAAGGGCGACCTGCCCGCGGACGCCGGCGACTTGTCGTTCATGGCACCGTTCGAGGCGCTCGGCCTGCGCGTCTGCTTCGTGTCCGCCCGCGCGGGCACCGGTCTGCCGGACCTGGTCGCACTCCTCGGCGGCAAGCGCACGTTGCTGGCCGGGCAATCCGGCGTCGGCAAGTCATCGCTGCTGAATGCGCTGGCCGGCGACGCGTTGCGCACCACTGGCCGGCTGTCGGAGCGCTCCGGGGAAGGTCGTCATACGACCACGTCTTCGGCGATCTTCCGCCTGCCTTGGGGAGAACTCGCCGATTCCCCCGGTGTGCGCGACTACGCGCCGCCAGTCGTGGCCCCCGAAGATGTGCAGCGCGGCTACCCCGAGGTCCTGGCACGCGCCCAGGGCTGCCGTTTCCAGGACTGCCAGCACATCCGCGAGCCCCAGTGCGCGGTCCAGGCGGCGGTCGCAGCGGGCGAAATCGACGCCCGGCGCTACGAGAGCTATCGACGGCTGCTGAACCTGAATCGGCAGCTGGTCGAGAAGCGCGGCTGGCGGGCCTGACACGGCCTCTGGGCGCCCAGGGACGCTTGATTCGGTAGCCCGTGCGTTGGGCCAGGACCGGGCCGGAAGGGCCGTATTGGACACCCTGGGCCGGTACGCGGGGCGCCGGCCGCTGCCGGGCGGCAGGCCCCCCGCGGACTGGTATGATGCTGCGGTGCAAGGTAGATTTAGTCAGTTAACCGGCTAGAGGAGTCAGGCGCGTGCGCAGAATCATGGTTGGCGTCAAGCGCGTGGTGGACTACAACGTCCGCATCCGCGTCAAACCGGATATGTCGGGCGTGGTGACGGAAGGGGTCAAGATGAGCATCAACCCCTTCGACGAGATCGCACTCGAGGAAGCGCTGCGCATCAAGGAGAAGGGGCTCGCGGACGAGGTGCTCGCCGTCAGCATCGGCCCGGGCGACACGCAGCAGCAGTTGCGCACGGCGCTCGCGATGGGTGCGGATCGCGCGATCCTCGTGCAGACCGATGCGGTCGTCGCCCCGCTCTCGGTCGCGAAGATCTTCCACAAGCTCGTCGAGAAAGAGCAGCCGTTCCTGGTGCTGCTCGGCAAGCAGGCGATCGACGACGACAACGGCCAGACCGCGCAGATGCTTGCCGCGATCTGGGATCGTCCGCAAGCCGTCTCCTGTTCCAAGGTCGAGATCGTCGACGGCAAGGCCACGGTCACGCGTGAAGTGGACGCCGGCCTCGAGACGAACGAGCTCGACCTGCCGGCCGTGTTGAGCGTGGACCTGCGCTTGAACGAGCCGCGCTACGTGAAGCTGCCCGACATCATGAAGGCGAAGAAGAAGCCGCTCGACACGATGGGCCTCGGTGACTTCGCCGGCACCGATTCGTCGGCATTCACCGCCGTGAAAGTCGAGCCGCCGCCGCAGCGCTCGAAGGGCGTGATGGTGAAGGACGTCGCGGAACTCGTGGACGCGCTGAAGAAGAAGGGGTTGGTGTAATGAGCAAGATCCTGATCGTTGCAGAACACGACGGCGCGAAGCTCAATCCCAGCACGCAGAAGTGCGTGACTTGCGCGTCGAAGATTCCCGGCGCGTCGGTCGACGTGCTCGTGCTCGCGGCGGATTCCGCGGCGGTGGCCGCGCAGGCCGCGGCCATTGCCGGCGTCGGCAAGGTGATCGCGGTCGACAACGCCGCGAACAAGGAGCCGATCGCGGCCGTGCTCGCGCCGCAGGTGGCGAAGCTGGCGGGCGGTTACACGCACGTCTTTGGGCCATCGACCACTTTCGGCAAGGACCTGATGCCGCGCGTCGCCGCGCTGCTCGGCGTCGGCCAGGTGAGCGACATCATGGCCGTCGAGGGTGCGCACCGCTTCAAGCGGCCGATCTACGCGGGCAATGCCGTGCTCACGGTCGACGTGCCTGCCGATGCGAAGGTCGTCGCCACGGTGCGCGTCGCTTCGTTCGAAGCCGCGGCCGGTGGCGGCAGCGCGGCGGTCGAGAAGGCCGATCCGGGCGTCGCCCTGCCCTCGCACACGCGCTTCGTCTCGCGCACCGGCGCGACGACGGGCCGCCCCGACCTGCAGTCGGCGGCTCGCGTGGTCGCTGGCGGCCGTGCGCTCGGCAGTGCCGACGGCTTCAACATCATCTACAGCCTCGCCGACAAGCTCGGCGCAGCGGTGGGTGCGTCGCGTGCCGCGGTGGACGCGGGCTACGTGCCGAACGACCTGCAGGTCGGACAGACCGGCAAGATCATCGCGCCGGAGCTGTACTTCGCGATCGGCATCTCGGGCGCGATCCAGCACATGACCGGCATCAAGGACGCGCGCACGATCGTCGCGATCAACAAGGACGGTGAGGCGCCGATCTTCGAGGCCGCCGACATCGGCCTGGTGGGCGATCTGTTCACGATCGTGCCGGAGCTGGAGAAGCAGCTCGGCTGATCGCCGGTCGCACCGGGCGCCGCTGGTCCGTGCCGTTCAGCGCAACTGTCTGCGAACTGCCGCAGGCAGGTTGCTGAGCGGCCGCCTCCAGCTTTGCACCGCGTCGGCCAGACGCTCGACCCACGGCAGGTTGCTGCGCACCCAGTAGCCTGCGACCCGCGCCTTCGTCGCATCGTCCCAGCAGGCGCGCACTTCAGACAGCGTCAGGCGGCGTCGTTGCACCGCCACCTGCATGAACCGCTGCGCCTTCAGCTGGCCCGGACCCATCCGGGCCGCGAATTTCTCCGCATACAGTCTGGCCCCGATGCTGGCGGCTTCCGAGTTGGTGATCCTGCGCGGATCCGCGCTCTCGAAGAACACGTACGTCGGATCCGCGACCCTCAGCGCCGGACCATACTCGAGGACCATGCGGGTCCACAGGTCGTAGTCCTGCCAGGCCGGCAGCGACTCGTCGAAGGCCCCGATCGCCCGGATGCGGTCGGTGCGCATCATCGCCTGATTGCCGATCACGTTGCCGGCCAGCAGCCGCGCAAGGCTGATCTCCTCACGCACCGGGCTGCGCACCTCGTACCAGCCGGCTGGTTCGTTGACGACGTAGAAGGCACTGCATGCAAACGAGTACGTATCCGTGCAGGCACCAACCAGGGACGTCAACCGGTGCGGCAGCATCAGGTCGTCGTCGTCGAGCCCGGTGACGAATTCGCCGCGAGCCTCGCCAATGGCCACGTTGCGTGCGACTCCGGCGCCCCTAGACTCGCGCTGGCGGAAGAACCGCAGCCGTGCGTCGCCCGAAGCCAGTCGATCGAGCAGGGTCGCAGTGTCGTCGGTCGACGCGTCGTCCACGACCAGCAGCTCGAATCGCGGATAGTCCTGCTGCAGCACCGAGCGGATCGCGCGCTCGAGCGACGCCGCCCGATTACGCGTTGGCAGGTAGACGGAGACGAGCGGCCGCTCGTTCACGAGTGCGGCCTCGACGCCCGCGCGGCCTGCAACACGGCGCCGACGCGCCGCCACAGGCGTTCAACATCGACCTCCTGCCGCGCCGATTGCTCGAGCAGCCGCTGTGAGTGGGACCGACGATCAGCCAGCGACGCCGCCAGCAACGTGGCGGCCTCGGTCGCATCGCAGTTCGCAAGCAGCCAGTGAGGAACGTCGAATTCGGCGTAGAGCTCCTGGTACTTGTGACTCCATGACGTCGCGACGCACGGGACGCCCTGCGACAGCGCCGCCAGGCAGCCGTGGTACCTTGATGACACGACGGCGGATGCGCCACCGATCACCGCCTTGACGGTGCGAGGGTCGGGCTCCGTGATGACGCGCGTGCCGGGCCTTGCGGCCGCAACCTGCTCGCAGAGCGCAGCGTCACCGCGTCCCTCGTGGTTCAGCAGCACGGCCTCGCGGCCCTGCTGGCGAATGTGCCCTGCCAGGTCCACGAGGAACTGCAGGTATCCGTTGCGCCACGCCGCGTCGGGATTGCGCTCGCCGGTCATCTGCCAGTTGGGGATCAGAAGGATCGTCCGATGGTCCACTCCCCAGCGCTCCGCCGCCGCTGGATCGCCCCGCAGTCCGATCGTTACGTCGGGGTATCGCTCGAGCCGCCCTTCCAACCGGGGATTCAATGCGGCCAGAAAACGCTGCGAGCGTGCGTCACGGATGCCGATCAGCGCTGCGCGCTCCAGCGCTGCACCGAAATCAGCCGCCGCGCGACCCGCCGGGAAAGGCCCGAATGCCTGCGGCAGGAAGACATAGGGCTGGCCACGGTCCGCTTTGCGGCGAATCTCGTCGGCCGCGTACCTCATCAGCCACGGCGTCCAGTCGCCGCCGTATGCAAAGCCTGACGCGTCCAGCACCGCATCCACCTGCCCTTCCGCGGCGAGCCCACGGCGGATCAGTGCTGCGGACACTGGGTGCGGCAATGCATAGCCGAGAGGGTTTGCGTCGAACCACCGCTTGCGCAGCCGCAGCTTGCACAGCGCCCCGAGTTGCTGAATGCATTCGATCGGGCTTTCGGGTCCCACGCTCAGCACAATCCGCGCGTCCGGTACCAGGTGCCGCAGGCGCTCGAGCACCGCGAGCAGCATCAGGTGCGCCCCCTGGTTCTGGAACTGCACGCCCTTCACTTCAATGAGCATCGCGCGACCTGTCGAACTGGCGACGCAGCACATCCGCGTGCGCGGCAAGCGCCTTGAAGCGCAACGGCAGCATGAGCGCCTTCGCCATCATCCAGCCCATCGGCCGCGTGCGCGGCGAGAGGAACAGCGCCAGCCAGCCGGCGCAGGCATAGGCGATCACCGTTGCGATCGCCGCGCCGACGGCGCCGTGGCGTGGAATCAGCAGCAGGTTCAGCACCACGTTCATCAACGCGCCGGCGACGTGCGTAAGCAGCGAGAACCGCAACAGGTCCTCCGCGAGCAGCCAGCGGCTCAGCAGCGCCCTCATGAAGATGAACACGCCGGCCCAGATGTGGATCTGCAGCACCGGGGCCGAGGCGGCAAAACGCACGCCGAACAGCAGCTCGACCAGCGGCCCGCCGATGAACTGGACCAGCACGGCCAGCGTCAGCGACATCGCGACCAGCGCGTCCAGCGAGCCCTGCAGGCTGCGCGAATAGGCGGCGGCATCGGAGCGGCGACTCCACAGCACCGGGAACAGCGCGCCCATCAGCGCCACGGGCACCATGTACCAGACCTCGGAGAGTCGCGCCGCGACGGCGTAGATTCCAGCCTCCTCGACGCCGCGCAAGCGCTCCAGCAGCACGATGTCGATGCGCAGGTAGATGACTTCGGCCAGGCCCGACGCGAGCAGCCACGGCGATCTCCGTGCGAACCAGCCCAGCCATTCGGGTGAGCGGCCCGGCCGGGCCCAGAAGCCCCCGGCACGTCGCAGCGCAAGCAGCGACGCAGCACCCAGTGCCAGGTACTCGGCGGCGAACACGAATGCCACCGCCACGGGGTCGCGTGTCACGGCCGCGACGATCATCTTGACCAGTGCCGCCAGCACCAGCACGGCGGTTCGCCACGGCACGAGCGCGGCGGCCTTGAACTGCACCTGGAACCAGAACTCGACGACCTGGAACGCCGTCGCGAACTGTGCCGCGAGCAGCACCAGCATGACCCAGCGATCGCCCGGCTTCGTGTCGAAGAATGCCCACCACGCGAGCCCGGCCGCGAACGCGACCGCGCAGCCGACGAACCTCATCAGCAGTGCGGCGCGCAGCACCGCGGCCTCGTCGCCCGGACGCTCGAGCAGGCCGCGCGCGACGAGGCCGCTCACGCCGAACTGCGCCAGGGGCGCCAGCAGGCCCACCACCGCAAGCACGTAGCTCAACTCGCCGTAGGCCGCGGCCCCGAGCGAGCGGACGACGACGACACTGGTCGCGAGCGTGAGCGCGAGCATGCCGATGCGCTCCGCGATCCACCAGCCGCCGTTGGCGGCCACCTGGCCGACGATCGAGGCCCGGGCCTGCCCGGCCGCACCGGTCATCAGGGCTGGTAGTCGTTGCTCATCCTGAGCAGCGACTCGCTCGACTTCTTGGCGGAGAACGGCACCCCGCCCCGCGGGTCCGGATATCCGACCGCGATCAGCATCACGGGCCGGATGTGCGGCGGGAGTTCGAGCGCCCCGGCCATGCGACGCTCCAACGCATCGACGTCGGGCCAGTTGATCGGGCACGAGGCCAGCCCCAGCGTCTCGAGCGCGAGCATGAACTGCATTGCTGCGAGCGACGCGTCGATGTACGGGACATGGCGGTCCCGCTCGTGCGGATAGCAGCCAAGATCACCCAGCACCACCAGCAGCGCCGGCACGTTCTGGGCGTAACCGGCGGTCCCCATCGCAATGCCGGCGATGCGCCGGGCGTCGGATGGCTGGTCGAAGTAACGGAACAGGAAGGGCTGGCGATTGCACGCGCTCGGTGCCTGCAGCGCCGCATCGAGCGCCTTCACGACCAGCGCGCGCGGCACCGGCTTCTGCTCGAACCAGCGCACGGATCTCCGCTGCCGGCACAGCGCGAGGAAATCGTCGATCGAGACGCCCGCCGTCGGGAGCGTGGCTCGTTCGCGCGGCACGGAAGTCGCTGCCTGCAGTGTCCGCGGGTCGCCGGTCGGCACCGCAATGAAGCGTGCGCGTGCGCGCTCGATCACGGCCGTGTCGCTGACGGCACGAAAGTACTCGTCGAGCACGTCCCTCGCCCACTTGTGCTCGACGGGATCGAGGCTGCCCGTGGCCGTGACCCTGACGAATTCCGCGACCGTTTCCTCGATGTAGTCCTCGGCGAAAACCGGGTTGCGGGGCTGCATCACCAGCCCTTTCTCGAGTCGGTGCACATTGCGCCTCAGCAGCGGGCTGCTCCGGAGCGGCGCGCTGAGCCCGCGTTCGTAGGCGAGACGGCCAGCGAGAACGGCCCGATGCTCGCGATCGAAGCGACGACTGAGGAACAGGTAGTGCGCCGAGGCGACCAGGCCGCTGCTCGAAGTGAGAGGCAGCAGGAACCGGTTGAATCGATCGGCCAGGTCGCGGAGGAGGCGCTTCAGCATGCGAATTCCGCCATCGTAGCGAGGCGCCCTCCCGCAAGCAAAACGCCAGCCGAAAAAGACGGCGGGGATCGCTCCCCGCCGCCAGTCTATCGGTCGCCCGGCCGCCCTTACGGGATCGGCGTCGGCGTGAAGCTCACGCCCGTGCCGTAGAAGAACGAGCGCCCGTTGCTGGTGTTGACCACTGTGCCGCGGTCCCCGCTGCTGGTGACGTAGGCGCTGTATACCTCGATGTCCTGCTCTGGCGCGACGAACGTGAGCAGGATCGCGACCTTGCCCTGGGTGATGCCCTGCCTAAAGACGCAGACGTCGAGCAGCAGCGACAACATGGTCACCGACTGCTGCTGCGCGTTGCCCAGCGAGCACGTGAACCTGGAGCCGTTCGCGGTGACGTCCGCAGTGACCGCGACCGGCGCCGCGCCGCGATTCGCCGCATACACGATGCGCGAAATGTCGCGCCCGTACGGCATGTACTGGATGTAGACCTGCGAGGCGTTCAGCGTCCACGCACCCGGGTCGAACTGCCGGATCGTCTTGCTCTTCACCGTCGCATCCGTGCTGAGCTCGTAGCCCCACTCGACGCTGCCCGCGTAGTCCGTCGGACTCAGCGCGATGTCGCCGGGCACGAAGAAGTAACCGGCCGCCGACACGTCACCGACTGGCGGGTTTTGCGCGAGCACGAGCTTCAGGCAGTCCGAGGCCGGGTCGATGCTCCAGCCCACATAGCCAATGACCCGCGACGAGAATTCGCCCGGATCACATGAGGTGTTCGTGTCGGTTCCGTCCACCCAGCTGAAGTCCCCGGAGATCGTGACCGTATTGGACTTCGGCACCACGGTCGGCCCGGTCCAGGTCGCGACCGCCGGATTGCCGAAATTGAAGGTATTGAAATTGAACGTGTCTGCGCGCACGCCATTCGGCGGCGGCAGGTTCCCCGGAGGAATCGTCTCGGCGTCGAAGAAAACCTTGCGCGCGGCGTAGATGTTGACGATGCCGTTCAGCTTCGTCGCAACGGCGATGTCGAACTGGCTCTTCGCCACGATCACCGGGCCCGACGACACCGGGCCGTCCACGACCACCGTCGGCGTCGTGAGTCCGCGATTGGCCTGGTACGTGATTACGCCACTGGTACTCGAAAGCGAAGCTGCAGTCACTTTAAGTCCGCTCAATGTGCACGACGCGCCCAGCGTGATGCCCGACACGTCGGTGACGCGAAACTTCCAGCCGTTGGGGATCAGCGAAACGTAGCCGACCGCGTTTGCGCCCGCGCCGGAGCACGTGACCAGCGTCGGAGTGACGTCCGGCACCAGCGACGCGGTACCAGCCAGCGTGATCAGGATGTCGTCCTGGTAAGTGAGGTTGTTGCCGAAGGTGACGATCACGTTGGGCAATGTCACGGCTGAGGTGCCCGACAACGCCAGGCCTTCCTGCGAATACGTGTAGAGGCCCGGGGCGGGGACGGCGATAGATGCTGCGGCCTGCGCCGCGCCTGCCGACATCATTGCGAACGTGGCCGCGACCGCGAGGACTCCAAGGTGCAATTTCATGAGTCTTGCCTCTCCTTAGGATGGCGGAATGCGGGTCGTACCCCTGTTCCTCCCTGACCCACGCCTGCTCAGCTTACTCCGGGACCGGACCCTTCGTAAGGGCGCCACGAATTCGACGCGCCGTTTCAGGAGCACAAAAAAAGACGGCGGGGATTGCTCCCCGCCGTCCATTTCACAGCCTTGCGGTTGCGATTACGGGAACGTCACGCCCGTGCCGTAGAAGAACGAACGGCCGTTGCTCGTGTTCACCACCGTGCCACGATCGGTGCCGCCAGAGTTGTACGCACTGTAGACCTCGATGTCCTGGTCCGGAGCGATGAACGTCAGCAGGATCGCGACCTTACCCGAGGTAATGCCCTTCGCCGCGACGCAGGTGTCGATGACGCCGGACAGGTTGGTCACGGTCTTGGCCGGAGACGTGCCGAGCGCGCACGAGAACGTGCTGCCGTTGGCGGTGATGTCAGCCGTCACTTCGGGGTTCAGCACGCCATCGTTGGCGGCGTAGATGATCCGCGACAGGCCCGTGCCGTAAGGCATGTACTGGATGTACACCTGGGCGCCGTTGATCGTCCACGCACCCGGATCCCACGCCAGGCCGGTCTTGCCGATCGTCGCGGGCGAAGCCGTGAGGCCGTACGTCCACTCGATGTTGCCGACGTAGTCCGTCGCGGCAAGCACCTTGTTGCCCGGAACCCGGAAGTAGCCAGTGGTGACCGTGTCGACAACCGGCGGGCCGCCCGTCTGATTCAGCACGAGCTGCGCGCAGCTCGACGTGCTGTCGACCGCCCAACCCGCAAAGCCGACGATCGCCGTGGCGAACTCGCCCGAATCGCAGGTCGAGTTGGTGTCGGAGCCGTCAACCCAGGTGAAGTCGCCGGTGATCGTGACCACCGCGGCGGTCGGGGTGACCGTCGGGGCGGACCAGAGTGCCGGGATCGGGTTGCCAAGCGTGAACGTGCTGAAGTTCAGCGTGTCGTTCTGGGTGAACGGCGTCGCGGCGGCCGGCACGCAAGCCGGGGCCGAAGTCGCGTTGCCGCCCGGGCACACGTCCTCTGGATCGAAGAACGCCTTGCGATCCTGGTAGACGTCGATGATGCCGTTCAGCTTCTGCTGCGTCGTGATCGCGAACTGGCTCTGCACCTGCACGCCCGTGGCCGTCGAGACCGGGCCGTCAACGATGACGGTCGGCAACGTGAGGCCGCGATTCGCCTGGTACGTGAGCTTCGAGCCGGCCGAAGCGCCGAGCGACGAGGCCGTCACCTGCAGGCCCGTGAACGTGCACGCAGCGCCGATGGTGATGCCGCCCACGTCCGTGACGCGGAAGTTCCAGCCGCCCGGAACCAGCTGCACGTAACCGACTGCATTGGCGCCCGCGCCGGTGCAGGTCACGAGACCGCTCGTGATCGTCGGGGCCAGCGAGGTGGTGCCCGGCAGCGTGAGCAGGATGTCGTCCTGATACGTCAGGTTGTTGCCGAACGTGACCGTGATGGCCGGCAGCGTAACGGCACTGTTACCCGACAGGGCCAAGCCCTCCTTCGAGTACGTGTTCGACGCCGGCGACGTCGTAATGGTCGCAGCGGCGAACGCCGCTCCCGAGCTCATCATCGCAACTGCGGCCGAGGCAGCGACGATCTTGAGATTCAATTTCATAGACCCTGTTTCTCCGTGGATGGTGGACTGGTTAGCGAACGTCCGGCCCCCCTAGGGGTACCTTCAATTCCTGTTGGTTGTTCACAACTAACATCAGACCGGCTCGTTCCAAGCCAGTTCGAAGCGGAAGTTTAGGCCGCTTATGTTGCTTGTCAATAGCAGAAAGCGTGATCCGGCGCCGACTTGGGCGATTGTCTGCTGCGCGCGCTTCAATCCGAGCCCGGCCCGGGGGGCACGCCGAAGGGCTGTATCGCGGATGGCGGCAGGGGCACCACAGGCGTTGTAACGCCGCCACGACCGTACGCCGAGGCGTTCGGCTCCGGCAGCACGAGATTCTGCAGCGCCCCTTGCATTCCGATGCGGATCTCGTTCCATTCCTTGGGGTCCTCGATCACGCGCGGCGTGATCAGGACCACGAGCTCGGTCCGCTCCTTGTCCTTGCTGTCGGACCGGAACAGCCACCCGATCCCCGGGATCTGCCCGAGCCCCGGCACGTACGACGAATTGTCGTTCTTGCGCTCGGAAATCAGGCCTGCGAGCAGGATGCTCTCACCCGACCGGGCCACCACTTCGGTGGTGACAGCGCGCTCGAAGAACACGGGCGCGCCCTGCACGTCGGACGCACCTTCGACCGTGTTCGAGATGCTCTGGCTTATCTCCATCACGACCACGCCCTCGGCATTGATGGTCGGGCGAATCTTCAGGTCGAGACCCGTCTTGCGATACAGCACCTGCGTAATCTGGGTCTGCGACTCGAGCGGATCGGTCGCGGTCGCACCGACCGTCGGCACGTCATTGCCGACCTTGATCGACGCCTCGACACCATCGCGTACCACGAGCGTCGGGTTCGAAAGGATGTTGACGAGGTTGTTCGAAGCGGAAAGCTTGATGCGTGCCTGCTGGGTCAGGCTGTTGAACCAATTCAGTTGCAGGCCGCCCGACGGGAGCCCGAGGCCGCCGAGCGTGCCACCGCTGAAGTTGCCGCCGCTGGTGAAGGCGAATTCGACGCCGTAGGCGAACTCGCCGGTGAGCGTGACCTCGGCGATCATCGTCTCGAGCAGGATCTGCTTCGGCGGCACGTCGAGCCGCTGCACCATCGGCAGCAGCGTCTGGTAGTGCGCGCCGGTCGTGAAGAAGATCAGCGTGTTCGAGCGCGGATCCACGGACAGCGTGATGCCCTCGCCCTTCACTGAAACCGCTTCCGACGCCACGGAGCGCGAGCCCGCTTCGCGCCGCAATACGTTTTCGTTGGTGACTGCATACCCCGGCAACTGCGAACCGACGCCCCCTGGCAGCGTGCTCATCGCCCCGGGCTGGATCAGGTTGCCGCGCGTCGTTCCATCCGGCATCAGTGCGGAGCGCGTGTCGCGAGTGAGGTCGCCGCCGGTCGCGATCGTGCCACCGAGCAGCGGCGCCACGGACTGGCCGAGGTCCGACGCACGCGCATAGCGCGGGTGGTAGATGAAGTAGCGTTCCTCGGGCCCCTGGTTCGGCTTGTCGAGCTGCTTGACCCAGTAATCGACCCGTTGCAGCAACTCCGGGCTCGCAGCGAACACGACCAGCGAGCCGAGCTGCTCCAGCGGCACGATCGCGACGCTCCGCAATTCGCCGCCGCCGACGCCGGTCGGGATACCCTCGTTGCCGAGGATCAGCGCGAGCTGGTCGCTGACGGCCTTGGCCGTGACAAAGTTGAGATCGATGATCCCGACCTCGCGAGCCCGGGACGCAGGCTGGTCGAGCAGGCTCACGACATCGAGTGCGCGCAACACGGCGTCGCGCTCGCCGGTGATGAAGAGCGCACTCTGCTGCGTGTCCTGTCCCACCTGCGCATCGGCCAGGCTGATGATCGTCTTCTCGATGCTCGGGTTCAGGCCGTAGCGCAGCGGCACGACCTGCATGATCTTGCCCGCGACCTCGGGCACATCCTGCGGTCGCCGTCCGAAGCCGATCGCAATGTTGCCCTTGTTGCCTGCGCCGGCGGTCGCCAGGTAGAAGACGCCGTCGCGGTAGGTCGTGGCGATGCCGCGTGACGCGAGCATCTCGGTGACCAGCCTGTAGTACGCCCGGCTGCTCACCGGCTTGTCGATGTTCAGCGTGACCGGGTCGTCCAGGCCCGGGATACCGGGGGCCAGCACGTAGTTGGCCTTCAGCGCCTCGCTGAACGAGTAGTTCACGAAATCCTTCAGCGGCATCGCCTCCACGGCGACCGCAAGCGAATCGTTCGACGGGAAGCGCCCGGACCAGTCCTGCGACTGGAGCTTCGGCGCCGAGCGCGGCGCGCTCGGGACACGAGTGACGCCTTGCGAGTACTGTGGATTCTCGGTGGGCGTGATGCCTTCGACGGGCCCCTGCTCGCCGTCTTCGGGCAGTGACGACTGCATGCCGGAGGACTGCACGGTATTGGAATCAGGCGTGCCCGCGACGCGCGCAGGTGGAATCTGCATTCGCTGCGACGTCTGCGCACAACCCGCGACCAGCGCCGCGACGGACAACATCAGGATGGGACTTTTCATGCCTGCAGTCGGGTCAATTTCGTCAATTCTACGGGTTCTTCGGGGGCGGCGGCGGAACGGGGGCATCCAGAACCTTGAGGCCGCGCATGCTGTCGGGGAGTTCGAAGGCCTGGCCGGGCTTCAATTCCTGTGTTTGCACGGTTTTCGGGCCCTTGCCTGCAACTGGTCGCGAGGGGGCGCCGGGGGCCGCCTGATGCGCAGGCCGGACTGCCGGAACCGGCGCCGACTTACCTGTGTTTGCGGGCGCGGCAGGCTGGGACTGGACAACCGGCGCCGTCCCCGTCTCGGCGGGAGCCGACGGAACCGCACTCGATTGCGGCGCGGCACCCACGACCGGGCTCCCGTTCGGGTGGAACAACTGCAGTTCCTGCGCGCCCTGCTTACTATCGAGCTTCACGCGCAACGGCTCGATCCGGGCGACCTTGTACCCATACAGGTCGGCGCCCTCAACCACGCGCAGGATCTTCACTGCGCCGCCGCCGGCCGCTGGAGTCGCACGAACCACCGCGAACCGGCCGCTCTGGTCGTCGAACACGGCCAGCAGCCGCAGCCCCCACTGGGTCTCGGCCGCCGGACCGGACTCCTCCGCGATCGGTGCAAGCTTCGGCAACCACGTCGCCAGGTCCTTGCGAATCTGTGCAGACGACGCTGATGCCGGAACGGCGGCGGGCACGAAACTGCTCGCGGCCCGGACCTGCTGGTGGCGCGGGACGAAAATGCGCTGCCAGAAGTCGACCGCCGCGATCAGCAGCAGCACACCGGCCGTGATCGCGAACAGGTTGCGCCGGGTCACGAGCCGCTCCCGGTGACGGTCGGAGCCGCGGTCGGAGCCAGCGCAGGTGCAGGCGCCTGGACCGGAGCCATCGGCTGGTAATAGAGGTCCATCACCAGCGCCACCATGGTCGTGCCGGAACTGAGGCCGGACACGCCGTCCTGCGTGAAGTCGAGCGTCACTTCGCGGACCGCGGCGAAAGGCATCTCCGCCTCGATCTGGCCGTGCACCGAGACGAGACTGTCGAACGGGCCCTCGATTCGCGCGTTGACGCGGCCGTACGCGAGCCCGGCCTTGGGAGCATCGCCGTCGACCACCCAGTCGAACAGAATGACCTTCGCACCGCCGCGGCTTGCGATGCCCGCGAGCATGCGCTGGGCTTCGAGCCGGAAATCGTCCTTGTCCGCCACCTGCGGGAACCGCTGACGGACGAGCGTCGTTGCGGCGGTCACCTTGCCCTGCGCCGCACGGATCGCGTCTGCGTTCGCGACGACGCTGGCCGACCGGTCGAGGCGCTTCGTCAGCACTTCGAGCTGCTGTCGCTGCTCGACCTGCGACTGCGTCCACGGCACGACCACGAATCGCAGCGCCGCGAGGACCAGCGCCAGGCCGAGCAGCCAGCGGACGCGAGCATCACCCACGGCCAGCCTCCGGCTGCATCGTCAGCGTGACGGTGAACTCCTCGCGGTCCGAGTTGATCTGGCGCACCGGCGCGGAGAACTTCGCATCCGCGAAGCCAGGCACGGCGTCCACTGCTGCGAGTACGTCGGTTGCGACCGCTGCATTGCCGCGCAACGTCAGCGTCGCGTCCTTCAGTTCCACGGCGGTCAGCACCGCACCCTTGCTCCATGCGACCGCAACGACCTGCCACAGGCGGTAGGTATTGCGGCGATCGGCCATCACGGCCGCGAGGCCGGATTGCTCCGCGAGCATGCGATCGACGTCGTGTTGCGCTACCAGCAGCTTGTCCACTTCGCCACCGAGACCCGCGAGCTCGTTCTCACGCGCGTTGCGAGTGAGCGTCAGGTAACCCGAGGCCAGCGCAAGGTACGTGACCAGGCCGACTCCGGCCATCGCGGCGACGGGCTTCCACTCGAACTCGAGGCGCGGACGCAGCGAAGGCGTGCGGAAGCGCAACCACGTCTCCGCCGGGAGTCGTCCGAGCCCGTCAACGAGACGCGAGTGCAGGCCATCGCCGGAAATCGCAATGCCGTCGGTCGCGTCGAGCCCGGCCGCAAGCGCAAACAGGTCCGCACTGGTGACCGCGCCTCCGGATGGCTGGCTCGTGCCGTCGGCGGAAAGGAAATACCGGAAGCCCTGCCGTTCGACGGTGGCCACCCGCTCGCCGGGCAGCGTCGCCGCCAGCGCGAGGCTCTCGGGAACGACCCACACGCAGGGGCCCGCGCGCTCGAGTGCCGCCGGCCTGATCTCGAAGAACGCGACCTCGCGCTTGTCGTCGTGGACCGGCAGGACCGCGGTCAGAGTCGGCGGTGCGCCAGCAAGTTCCTGCGCGAGCACGCCGTCCAGGTCGCGGCGCGACAGGATCGGGTACTGTCGACGGCGCTCAACGTAGTGCTCGCGGCCCAGCACCGTGACGAGCGCAGGCGCCCGGGTCGGCGACCCGGACGCATCGCGGCGTTCGTCCGTGAGCCACACGACCCGGTTGCCGAGCATGTTACGGAGCCGTGAGCCCATTGCGCCTCGAGACTGTTCGTTCATTCGGTCGGTCCGCCCTCGCCCTCGCCCCGCACCTGCTGCCACACCGCGAGCGGCTCCGAGGCATACGGACGCACGATGAAGGTCGTCGTGCGCAGCGCACGCGTGTCGCCTGCTTCCATGTCGAGCCGCACGGTCAGGGCCGGCCCCGGTACGAGTACATTGGTCTCGTCCGCCATGATGCCAGTGAGCTTCCACAGCGCCTGCGAATCGAGGCCGCCGTCGTCACGGGCGTCCTTTACGCCCGCCACCTGGCTTGTCGTCATCTGTGCGTTCAGCAAGTCTGGCGGTGCCGTCGTCGGGTTGAAACCGGGCGTAGGATACAAGGTCAGCAGGGGTCGCAGGCGCCGATAGAGTTCCGGATCCATTCCCGGCAGCAGCTTGAGCTGCCCAAGGTCCTGCAGCGGATAGCGGCCGGCGGGCAAGGGGGGCGCCTCGCCACCGTCCTCCGCGGCGGAGTTCGCGCCCAGTTCCCGCAAGGGCGCCGAGACGCCCTGCATGGCCATCAGTTCCTGGTTCAGTTTGCGGGCCCGCGTCGGCTCGACGCCCTGCGACAGCAGCAGCTGCTCGAACTCGCCGCCAGGCTGGTTGGGAACGCGCATGTGCCCCGATTCGTCCTGGATCGTGAACGTGATGCCATCCACGGTGAACGGGTCGCCCTGGAAGTTCCAGGCTGACGCATAGGGATTCTCGCTGTCCGGCGACTTCGCGAGCGGCTCCGTCAGCAACGAGTAGACCAGCGCCGCCTCTCGTGACTGTGCCGCCAACTGAATCGCCGCGCGATCCGCGAGCGCCTGGGCGCGCGCAACCTGGTCGCGTGCCGTGAGCCCCATCTGCAGCATCAGCAGCGCGATGATGCCCGTCACCAGCAGCACCTGGATCAGCGCAATGCCCCGCTCACGATGCGCAGCCATGGCCATCATTCCGGCGGCATGTAGCGACGGAAGGTGACGTCCGCCCGCTCCGGCACGAACACGACGGCCTCCGTGTCGCCGATCTTGATCCTGATGCGCTGCGGATGGCTGCGCGTCACGAGCCCGTCAGTCTCCGTCATCCACTGCGGCGCGAGGCCGAGCTCGGGCTCGTTCGACGCGGCGAGCCGCTGGTCGAGCGACTCCCAGCCGAAATAGCCGAACTGCAGGTCCGGCAGGTCGCGCAACACGACCATGCGATGCTTGAAC
The DNA here is from genome assembly GCA_963696545.1 of uncultured Gammaproteobacteria bacterium. Lineage (GTDB taxonomy): Bacteria > Pseudomonadota > Gammaproteobacteria > Steroidobacterales > Steroidobacteraceae > RPQJ01. The sequence continues at coordinate 36,818 of CAVOKQ010000017.1, read as the reverse complement.
GGCAGCGTCTGCGACGCGAGACGCAGCTGCACGCCGACGAGTGGCGCCTCCTCGTAGAGCAGGTTCCAGCGGCCGCTCGCGGTGCGCTCGCGGAACACGCGGATCACCGCAAGCTCGCCCGGCGTGTAGATCGGGCTCATCGTGACCAGCGTCAGGCCCTCCTCGCGGCCGAGGAAGTAGAAGCCGCCGTCACCGCCGGCATCCCGGACGATGTACGGCAGCGTGTTCTCGAGCGATCCAACGACCAGATCGAGTCGCTGGTACTGGTCCTGCGCCTGCTGGAAGCGGCCGAGGCGTCCCTCCCAGTGGCGCGTGAACAGCGAATAGCCGTAGGTCGCGACACCCATGACCATGCCGAAGATCGCGAGCGCGATCAGCAGCTCGATCAACGTGAAGCCCTTTACCTTCGGATACGCTTCCCATGCGACCTCCTGGTAAAGGAACACGCGCTGCTGGCCTGAGCGGCGCAGCTTGAGCCGCACGTCGTAAAGACGGAACCGAGGCTGGTAGGTGATGAAATCCGTCGCGTCCGGATCGAAGCGGCGCGGCGGCGCGCCGTAGCGTGTTGTCGTCGCCTCCCACTCGTAGCTGACACCGAGCAGTTCGGACCGGCCGTCCAGCTTCTCGGCCGGATTCGAGCGCAGCTGGCTGCGGATCGACGACGTGATCAGCGGTAACGGCGTCAGCAGCGCCACCAGTCCTTCAGCCCGGCCGCTCGCGAGCAGCGAGTTGCGATAGGTCTCGGTCGCGACCGCCAGCACCGTGAACAGGATCGTCGCCGCGATCAGCACCTCGAGCAGCGTGAAGCCGCGCTGCCGCTTCACTTGCCGTCCCCCAGCCAGCCGTTCAGCTCGAGCACCCGCTGCCGGCCGGCCTGGTGCAACGCGAGGCTGGAGGGCTCGGCCACGCCGTTCGCATTGATGCGCACCTGCTGCGCAGAGTCGAAGAACAGGTGCTTCAGCGGCAGCGAGCGCTCCGCCATGCCGGCCATCTTCCAGCGCAGTTCGCCACCCTCGCCGCGCAGCTCCACTTCACGGCCGTCTGCGAACGCCTTGAACGCGAGCCCGCGCACAGTGCGGTCGAGTATCAGCCACTCCTCCTGCGCGCGCGCCTTGTCGATGCGATCCGCGGTCAGCGGCCCGACCAGCGCGACGATGAAGCCGAGGATCGCCAGCACGACCAGCAGTTCGACGAGCGTGAAACCCCGGCCGCGGGCCATGGTCCTACAGGCCGATGTCCGCCACGGAGGTGATGCTGAGCATCATGATCACCACGACGCCGCCGACGATCAGTCCCATCAGCAGGATCAGCGCGGGCTCGAGCAGCGTCGTCACGCGCTGCGTCCAGCTCGAGAAGGCATCGCGGCTGCGCCGCGCGATCTCGTTGAATACCTTGCCGAGCTCGCCGCTCTCCTCGCCCACCTCGAGCAGCGACGCGTAGTAATCAGGGAACAGCCGCGTCTGCCGTAGCACGGCCGACAGCTGCTCGCCGCGGCGAACCTTCTCGACCGCGATGGCGATCTCGCGCCGCAGCTGCCCGTGACGGATGTTGCCGGTCGCGAGCTGCAGCGCGCGGTCCACCGGAAGTCCGGCCTGGAGCATCATCCCGAGGCCGCTTGCAAAGCGGATGCGCTCGACCGTCGTCGTCGCCTCGCTCAGGAACGGCGACCCGATCGCGAGACGCTCACGAAAATCGATCACTGACTGCTGCTTGCGTGACTGCCAGAGCAGCGCGCCAGTCGCCGCGAGCCCCATGAACAGCAGCCACTGGTACTTCTTCATGAACGCGCTCGCGCCGAGCAGCGCCGACGTGTACCAGGGCAGCTCGTCCGCGTCGGCGAACAGGGTCGCCAGGTTCGGCACGACGAAATTGAAGATGAACAGCAGCGCCAGCACGCACACCGCAAGCACGACCAACGGATAGGTTGCCGCCTGCATGACTTTCTGGCGGATGTCGCGCCGGAAGCGCAGGTCATCGGCCAGGCGGCGAAACACCTCGGGCAACTGCCCGCTCGCTTCGCCGAGCGCAATCAGGTTCACGTACAGAGGGTCGAAAACGTCCTTGTGCGCGGCGGCGGCCTCGGAGAGCTGCTTGCCCTGCTTCAGGTCCGCCGACAGGTTCGACAGCAACCGGCCCACGGCGCCGCTCCTGCCGGTGCGCTGCAGGATGCCGATCGCGCGGTCGATCCGCACGCCGCTGTCGAGCAGCAGGCTCAGCTCGGCAGTGACGAACTCGAGGTCCTCGAGCGTCACGCGATCCGACTGCAGGCCGAGGGTCTCACGCCAGTCGTTGCCCGCGCTTTCCGACGCGAGTTCGCTGACCATCACGCCACGGCCGCGCAGGTCTTCGCGCGCCAGGTCGACCCGCTCCGACTCGACGATGCCGGACACGCGCGCACCCGAGGGATCGAAGCCCACGTAGCGAAAGCGCGCCATCAGCCCGCCACTCGCAGCACTTCCTCGAGCGTCGTGAGTCCCTGCAGCGCCTTGAGGTAGCCGTCCTCGCGCAATGAGCGCCAGCCCTGCGAGTCGCAGTAGCGCCGTGCCTCGGTGAGGAAGTGCGGACCGACGTCGAGCGCCTTGATGCCTTCGTCGCAGCGCAGGTACTCGACGACCGCCATGCGTCCGCGATAGCCCGTGTGCCCGCATGCATCGCAGCCGCGCGCATCCATCAACTGCGGTTCACGCATTCCCGCGCGCTCGGCAAACGCATTGAGCTCCAGCCGGTCCATCAGCGCACGTGCTTCCGTGTGAGGCACCGCGCAATGCGGGCACAGCCGGCGCGCGAGCCGTTGCGCGACGATCGAGCGCAGCGCGGCGTTCAGCAGGTACTCCTCGACGCCGAGATCGAGCAGTCGCGTGTAGGCGCTCGGCGCGTCGTTCGTGTGCACCGTCGAGAACACCAGGTGGCCGGTGAGCGCGGACTGCATGCCGATGGCCGCGGTCTCGCGATCACGGATTTCGCCGATCATGATGATGTCCGGATCCTGGCGCACGATGCTCCGCAACCCGGTCGCGAAGTCGAAGCCGATGCCCGGCTGGACCTGGACCTGGTTGATACCGGCGAGCTGGTACTCGACCGGGTCCTCGAGCGTGATGATCTTGACCTCGGGGCTGTTGAGCCTCGAGAGGAACGTATACAGCGTAGTCGTCTTGCCTGAGCCGGTGGGCCCGGTGAGCAGGATCACTCCTGCGGTGACCTCGAGGTCCTCGAGCACCCGCGCCTCGACGTCCTTGGCGAGCCCGAGCAGACTCATGTCGTACACGAGCGAGCCCTTGCGCAGGAAGCGCATCACCGCGCTTTCGCCGTCGGTCACCGGCAACGCGGAGACGCGGATGTCGATGTCTTCGCCGGCGACCCGCAGGTCGATCTTGCCGTCCTGCGGCCGGCGACGCTCGCCGATGTCCATGCCGGCGAGGATCTTGAGCCGCGTAATCACCGGCAGCACCATCGCGGGTGCGATCGAATCCACCTCGTGCAATACGCCGTCGATGCGGAACCGCACCCGGGCGCGGGTGCCCTGCGGCTCGATGTGCATGTCGGACGCGCCCTGCTTCAGCGCGCGACCGATCAGCGTGTTCAGCAGGTTGACCGTCGGCGCCTCGGACGCGAGTTCGCGGAGCCGTCCCTCCTCGACCGAGCTCAGGCTCGCCTCGACGGTGGATTCCTGCCGCCGGCCGAGCCGCGCTTTCAGCGCGTCGAATTGTTCCTCGCTGACGAGCCGCAGTTCGTACGGCACGGCGGAACTGCCGAGCCACTCGTTCACTTCGAGGTCGAGCGGCGCATGCGCGGCGAACACCCAGCGGCCGTCGGTGCGCTCGACCGGCAGCCAACCGCGCTCGAGCAGGAAGTCCACGGGCAGGTCTTCAAGGCCCGACGGCGGCTCCCAGCCGGTGGCAAAGCGCGCCGGCAGCAGTGGCGCATTGAGCAACCGGCCGTAGATCTCTGGCAGAGCGTCCGCGGACAGACTACCCATGTTGACGAGGATCTGCTCCATGCGCCCGCCGTACTTCTGCTGGTAGGCGCGGGCCTTGTCGAGGTCCCCCGCGCCCACGCCGAAGTCGGTGAGCAGCGCCGCGAGCGCGTTCATTGGAAGACGATGTCCTCGCCGTCGCCGTCGCCGCCGGGGCTGCCGTCCTTGCCGAAGCTGCGCAGCACATATGGCTGCCCGTTCTCGCCCGGCACCGTGTACTGGTACGGGTGGCCCCAGGGGTCTAGCGGAATGTCCCGCGGCAGGTACGGCCCGTCCCAGCCCGTCCGTGTGCTCTGGCGAAGCTCCGCGAGGTTCGGCGGGTAGTCCCCGAGGTCGAGCCGGTAGGTGTCGATGGACGTCGCCAGCATCTGCATCTGCGCCATGGCCGTCTTGCGTTGCGACGAGCCGACTTTCGAGAACATCGTCGGGGCGACCAGCGACAGCAGCAGGCCGAGGATGACGATGACGATGAGCAGCTCGATCAGCGTGAAGCCGCCGTGCAGGCGTGATCTGTGGTTCATGCTGTAAGTTCTGGAAAAATTAAAGGAAATATACCCGATCGGGCCCTGCGGTTGCAGGGCCGCGCGACCGAGTCTGGCCCGGAATTGGACCCCTGGACCGGGCAAAAGTGCGCGTTTCAGGCGCCGGACAGGCCGCGCGGCGCGCGCGCGGGCCTGATTTGGCGCTCCGGGATTACAGCTGTCCCAGCACGTGCTCTGCGCTCGACACCTTGAACTCGCCGGGACCTTCGACCAGCACGTGCCTCGCGACGCCATTGTCCACGACGATCGCGAATCGCTTGCCACGGATGCCCATGCCGAAGCCGGTCGCGTCGAGCTCCAGGCCGAGCGCCTTCGCATACTCGGCGTTGCCGTCAGCGAGCATCACTACCGTGTCATCGACCGCGGAGGCCTTCGCCCAGGCCTTCATCACGAACACGTCGTTGACCGCCATGCACGCGACCGTATCGACGCCCTTAGTCTTGAAGTCGGCAGCGTGCTGGATGAAGCCCGGCAGGTGCCGCGCGTCGCAGGTGGGAGTGAACGCGCCCGGGACCGAGAACAGCACGACCTTCTTGCCCGCGAACAGCTGGTCGGTCGTGAGCTTCTGCGGGCCGTCCGGGCCCGGGGTCGTGAACGTGCCCGAGGGCATCTTGTCGCCGGCCTTGATCGTCATGGTGATTCTCCTGATCGGGTGTGCTGCGGGAGGTCGCGATAGTAACAGCGGTTCGCGTCAGCGGATCGCCCGGATTCCGGCGTGCCCTTATGGTCGCGCGCGACAGCGAGGCGTAGCATGGTTTCGGACGCCGCAGGTGGCGCGGCATTCGACACAGGCACGAACGAACGGACTGGCGTTGCCACCGGATCAGGCAAAGAACTTCAACGAAGGGACTGCCATGGCCAAGCAATGCCTGCGAGTCAACAGCGCGTTGGGGACTGCGAAGTACCTTGCACACGCGTTAGCACTGGTCATCCTATTCGGGCTGGCTGGCTGCGGCGGCGACGGGAAGCCGTCCAACAAGCCGCCAGTCGCCTCGTTCACGACAGTTCCATCCAGCGGACCCGCACCGTTGCGCGTGGACGTGGATGCGAGCCAGTCCTCCGACCCGAACGGCTCGATCGTGGACTACGTCTGGGCCTTCGGCGACGGTCAAACGGCCACCGGAGTGCGGGCGACCCACGTGTACGCCACCGCGGGGTCCTATCAGATCCAGCTGACCGTGCAGGACAACAAGGGAGCGGGTTCAACTGCGGCGCGGACCGTCTCGGTGACGGCTTCGGCGCCGACTGCCGCTTTCAGCGCCGTTCCGAACTCCGGCGTCGCTCCACTGCTGGTGTCTTTCGATGCCAGCGCATCCAGCGATGCGGATGGATCGATCGTCGGCTATGCGTGGAATTTTGGCGATGGCACGACGGGGAGCGGGAAACAGGTAACGCACACCTACGGCAGCGCACCGAACTTCAGCTCCAGTACATTCTCGGTGGTGCTGACCGTGCGCGACAATTCCGGCCTCGAGGGGACGGTCGCGAACAACGTCACGGTGACGGCACCGCCCGTCGTCCCGCCCAACGTTGCGCCGGTGGCCCGACTCACCGCCTTGCCAGCCACTGGCAACGCGCCGCTCACGGTCGCATTCGATGGCTCGGCTTCAACCGACGCCGATGGAACCATCACTTCGTATACCTGGGCGTTCGGCGACGGCCAGACGGCGAGCGGAACCAGGACGCAGCACCTCTACACTGCCCCGGGAACATACACGGCAGTGCTGTCCGTCGCGGACAATGCGGGCGCCGTGGGTCAGGCCAGCACGACCGTGACGGTCGCCTCGCCGCAGAACCAGCCACCCGTTGCAGCGTTCACCTCGAGTCCCAACGGCGGTGTCAGCCCAGTCGATGTGAGCTTCGATGCCTCCGCATCCAGTGACCCCGACGGCACGATCGTGTCCTACAGCTGGACATTCGGCGACGGATCGCCAGCGGCGTCTGGAAAAACGACAGTTCATACCTACTCGACCGCAGCCAATCACGTCGCCGACCTGACCGTAACCGACGACAAGGGCGCGTCCGCCCGTGCGAGCCAGGTGATCAAGGTCACGACGGCGAGTGCCTACACGTTGGGCGGTACGGTCAGCGGACTCGCGGGCACCGGGCTCGTGCTGCAGAACAATGGCGCCGACGACCTGGCGATCGCCAGCAGCGGGACGTTCACTTTTGCGACTCCAGTCGCCACTGGCGGCGCTTACAGCGTGAAAGTCAAGACCCAGCCGAGCGGACCGGCGCAAACCTGCACCGTCGGCAACGGCAGTGGAAGCATTTCCGGAGCGAACGTCACCAACGTGACGGTGACCTGCTCTGCAAGGACCTACACGCTGGGTGGCACCGTAAGCGGACTCACAGGCACCGGCCTGGTGCTGCAGAACAACGGCGCGGACGACCTGCCGATCGCCGCAAACCTGCCCTTCACGTTCGCCACACCGCTTGCCGACGGCAAGGACTATTCAGTGACCGTGGCGACCCCGCCTGGTGCGCCGTCACAGGTCTGCAGCGTCTTCAACGCATCGGGCACGATCAGCGGGGCCGATGTCACCAGCGTGAAGGTGAGCTGCCGTTCTGTCTTCGCCTACGTTGCCGATCGCACCGGCGGCAGCATCCTGACCTACATCGTCAACGCCGCGACGGGCGCGCTCAGTCGCGTGGGCTCTCCAGTCGCCGCCGAACGCCCCGATGCCATCGCCGTGCGCCCGGGGGACGACTTCCTTTATGCGCTGTACTCCGGCGAGACCGCCACGCCCGGCAAGGTCATGGCCTACGGCGTCAACGCGATCACAGGAGACATCGCCAGCGTAGGTTCACCGGTCAACGCGGGGCTGGATGCGCGCTCGATCGCCATCGACCCGTCGGGCAGGTTCTTGTATGTCGCGAACTACGGCTCGAACACGATCTCGACATACACCATCAACAGCCGCACCGGCGCGTTGACCAGCTCGGGCGCTGCCGTCGCCGCCGGCGGGGGGCCGAGTTGCGTTGCGGTCGACCCCACAGGCAGGTTCGCTTACGTCGCGAACAGCAGCGCCAACACGGTCTCCGTTTACTCGGTCAACGGTTCCACGGGCGTGCTCACGAGCGTCGGCGTACCCGTGCCCACGCTGTCAGGTCCGTCCTGCATCGTCCTCGAGCCCAGGGGATGGTTTGCCTACGTGGTCAATAGTGGTTCGAACGACATTTCGGCCTACACCGTCAACGCCGTCACCGGCGCGCTGACCGGCTTTGGCCCACCGGTAACGACTGGCGGCCTGAATCCCCGGTTCATCAACGTCGATCCTGACGGAAAGTTCATTTTCGCGACGAATACCGACTCCGCCAGCGTCTCGGCATTCACGCTGATCCAGAACAACGGGGTACTGCTGCCCGCGGGCTCTCCTGTGGCCGCGGGAACGAACGCCAGTTCAGTCACCGTCGACCCCACCGGCAGGTTCGTGTACGTGACCAATACCGGCGCAGGCACCGTGTCCGCATATCGCATCGACGGCACGACCGGCGCGCTGACTGCGATCGGTGCCAATGTAGCGGCTGGAACGAACCCCACCGCAATAGCCACGACACACTAGACGGACTGGCGGGTCGATCAGGCTGCAGCCGGGCCCTTCGCAAACCGGGGCGCCGAGCGCAGCCGCGTGTCCAGCGACTGCAGCAGGCCTTCGGTCGACTCCCAGTCGATGCACGCGTCCGTCACCGACACGCCGTAACGCAGCTCGCTGCGGTCCGCCGGCATCGGCTGGTTGCCCCAGTGCAGGTTGCTCTCGAGCATCAGGCCGACGATCGAGCGGTTGCCCTCGATCACCTGGTTCGCGAGATTCTCCGCGACCAGCGGCTGCGTGCCCGGGTCCTTCGCGGAATTGCCGTGGCTGCAGTCGATCACGATGTTGACCGGCAGCCCGGCCTTCTCCAGTTCACGCTCGCAAAGCGCGATGTTCACCGAGTCGTAGTTCGACCGGCCGCCGCCGCCGCGCAGCACGATGTGGCCGTACCGGTTGCCGCGCGTGCGGAACACGGCCGACTGCCCGCTCTGCGTGATGCCCAGGAAGTGATGCGGGTGACGCGCAGACTGCAGCGCGTTGATCGCGACGGCCAGCGAACCGTCGGTGCCGTTCTTGAATCCGACCGGCGTCGACAACCCGCTCGCCATCTCGCGGTGCGTCTGCGACTCGGTGGTCCGCGCGCCGATCGCGGTCCACGTGACGAGCTCGGACAGGTACTGCGGCATGATCGGATCGAGCGCCTCGGTAGCGGCCGGAACGCCGGTCTCGGCCAGGAACAGCAGCAGCTCGCGCGCCAGCCGGATGCCCTTCTCGATATGAAACGAGTCGTCCATGTCGGGGTCGTTGATAAGGCCCTTCCAGCCCACGGTGGTACGCGGCTTCTCGAAGTAGACGCGCATCAGCACCAGCATCGTGCTCTCGACGCGCTGCGCGAGGCCGCGCAGGCGCGTTGCGTACTCGCGCGCCGCGACAGGATCGTGGATCGAGCACGGCCCGACGACCACGAACAGTCGCGGATCCTCGCGATCGAGGATGCGGCGCACGGCACCCCGGCTGCGAAAGACGAATTCTTCCGACGCTGCCGGCAGCGCGAGTTCGCGCTTGATCTGCTCCGGCGTCGGCAGCAGCTCGCTCGAGAGGACGTTGATGTTCTGGAGGCGTTCTTTCATCGCTGGTCGCAGGCCCGGATCGGCGGAAATGCGGCGCTATCTTACACAGCGCGGGCCGCGGCCTGCATGAAACGCCGCCGACCGCTCAGGGAAAGACCCAGGCTGGCACGTGCCGCCAGCCCTGCAGCAGCTCCTTGTCGAGGATCCGCCAGCGAGGCTCGAACGATTCGACCAGCGCCCAGTAGCGCTGCGAGTGGTTCATGTGCCGGCGATGGCAGAGCTCGTGGATCATCAGGTAGCGCACGACCTCGGGCCGCTGGAACATCAGGCTCAGGTTCAGGCTGATCGTGCCGGCGGTCGAGCAACTGCCCCAGCGCGTGCGCTGCCGGCGGAGTAGCATCCGCTGGTAATCGATGCCCGTTTCCTCCGCGGCGTCGTCGAGGCGCTGCCTCAGGTGCAGCGCCGCTTCGCGCGACAGCCAGCGAACCAGCGCGATACCCACCTGCCTGTCCGTGTCCCTGGTAGTACGGACCCGTAGCCGGCCCGGCTCCGTCTCGACGACCGAGACGCGGCCGCCCTGGACGTAGTCCACGATCCAGCGGCTGCCCGGCAACGAAAGTTCGACTGCCGATGGACGGCGCTCGGCGGCGTGCGGGGCCTGCAGCTCGAACTCGCGCGCGCGCCGCTCGGCCCATTCGCGATGACGCGCGACGAATCGCTCGACCGCCGGAATGCCCGTGCCGGGCGGCACGACCACCTCCACACGTCCACCGGGGAACACCCGCATCGAGAGTCGGCGCGCACGCCGGCTGATGCGCACATGCCAGCCGGGCGACGACTCCCGGGGCGACCACAGCGTGAGCTGCAGCGGATGGGCGTCGGCCGCCGGCCTGCTGCGGTCGCCCCGCTGGATGCGCGCGTCGCTCACAGTTCCCTCAGGCCGACCGTCACCGGCAGGCGCGCTGCGCGCAAGCCGGGTAACAGTCCGCCGACCAGGCCGAGCGCGAGCGCATAAACGAGCCCGGTCACCAGCAGCTGCGGAGTCACGGTAAACGCAAACGTGATCTGGCTGAAGCTCGCCCAGTTCAGCGTCGAGGCCTGGTAGCCGTTCAACCCGAAATAGACCAGCGCTCCGCCCACGATGCCGCCGAGCAACCCGAGCACCGCGGCCTCGAGCAGAACCGAGGCCACGACCGGCGCCGAGCCGAACCCGAGCGCGCGCAGCGTCGCAATCTCCCTGGTGCGCGAAGAGACCGCGGAATACATCGTGTTGAGCGCCGCGAACACCGCGCCGATGCCCATCAGGATCGCGATCGTCGTGCCGACGTAGCGGATCAGCGTGATCAGGATCCGCGACTGGTCGGCGTAGAACTCGCGTTCGCTGCGCACGGAGACGTTGACGCGCGGATCGTCCTCGAGCGCGCGCTTCACCGTCGCGAGTGCCGCTGGCGAAGTCAGCAGGGCCCGAACCACCTGCACCGAGCTGCCGCGTCGATACACGCCCTGCAGCACGGTGAGGTCGGTCCATACCTCGGACTCCGAAATGCTGCCGCCCGCCTCGAACACGCCGACCACGCGCCACACATGCGAGCCCCAGGTGACCTCACGACCGAGGTCGACGTTGCCGAACTGCGCAAACGCCCCGCGGCCGACGATCACCTCGTCCTTGCCCGGCTCGAACATCCGGCCGGCCACGATCCTGAAGCCTTCACGGACGTCTACCGCGCGATCGGTCACGCCGCGGAACGGGACGTTCGCCGCGGTACCGGTGCTGCGCATCGGCAGGTCCACGATCGTGTAGAACTCGCGCGAAGCCACCGGACCACGGTCGTCGCGCACGATGCCGGGCGCCGAGACGATCACGTTCACCTGTTCGCGGTCGAACGAGCTCGACAGCTCGTCGGACGATCCGCCGCGCAGTATCAGTGCCACGTCGTCGCGGCCGGAGAGATCGAGCGCCGCGCGGAAGCCCTCGCCCATCGACAGCAGCGACACGAGCACTGCCACGACACCGCCAATGCCGACGACCGCTACCAGCGACGTGCCGAGCCGCGCCGGCAGGTTGCGCAGGTTCATCGTCGTGATCGCGACGAGCTGGTTGAACCACTGTGCGAGCGCCATGTCAGTCCCGCCGCAGCGCCTCCACGATCCTGAGCCGCATCGCCTGCGCGGCCGGCACAGCGCCTGCCACGAGCCCGAGCAGCACCATGTACACCGAGCCCGCGATGATCGCGTCGGCCGGGACCTTGAAGCCCGGCAGGTACTGGCGGAACACGGGCTCGAACTGGACGCCGAGCCACCACGCTGCCGCGAGGCCGATCGCACCGCCGATCACCGTCACCAGCACCGACTCCGCGAGCACCATGCCGAGGATGCCTCCGTTCGAGAAGCCCAGCGTCTTCAGCACGCCGATCTCGTTGGTGCGCTCGCGCACCGACTGCGCCATCGTATTGGCGGTCACCAGCAGCATCGTGAAGAACACCGCGGTCGTGATCGCGCCGAGGATCTTGCCGATGTTGCCGACCTGGTTCACGAACGACTGCGCCATCGCCCGTTCCGACGAGGTCTTCGTCTCGGCCGGCGAGTTCGCGAACAGCACGTCGATCTGCTTCGAGACTGCGGCGGCCCGGTCCGCGTCGTCGATCTTGACGAGGTACCAGCCGACCAGGCCCTTGCCCTGCGCCTTGGCCTCCTCGAAATAGTCCTGGTGCAGCACGATGTTGCGGGTATCACCGCCGCTTGGCAGGTCGAAGATCGCCCGCACCGTCACGTCCCAGGTGTCGGAACCGTCCTCCTTGCGCCAGATGGCCGACTTGAGCGGCACCTTGTCCCCGACCTTCCAGCCGTACAGGTCCGCCAGCGCACGCCCGATCAGCATGCCCGTGCGGTCCGCGATCCACGCCTGCTTCTGGTCCTCCGGGATGATGTACTCGGGGTACATGCGGAGGAATGCCTCTGGCTTCGCCGGGAATGCGGGGATCTGGTTGCGCTCGTCGCGGTACCACGCGCCGAACCACGTCTGCGGCGTCACCTCGACGACACCGTCGATCGCGTGGATCCGGTTCTCGTAGCTCGCGGGCAGCAGCTGCGTGAACGAGACCTTGTGCATCGTGATCAGGCGGTCGGCACCCGCGACGTCCACGCCCGACTGCAGCGCATAGCGCATCGACTCGGCAAGCCCGAACAGCAGGAACGCGATCATGATCGACGCGATCGTGAAGAACGTCCGCAGGCGCTTGCGCCTCAGGCTCGCCGCGAGCAGCGGGAGGTACTTGCCGATCACGGGTGGTCCTCCCGCAGCAGCCCCTTGTCGAGGTGGATCGTGCGACTCGAGCGCTCGGCGGCATGCGGGTCGTGCGTGACCATGATGATGGTCTTGCCGTACTCGCGATTCAGCGCCTGCAGCAGGTCGAGGATCTCGTCGCCGGACTTGCGGTCCAGGTCGCCGGTGGGCTCGTCGCAGAGCAGCAGCGTCGGGTCGGTGACGATGGCGCGCGCGATGCCGACGCGCTGCTCCTGGCCGCCGGAGAGCTCACGGGGCCGGTGCTTCGCGCGATCCGACAGGCCGACCAGCTGCAGCGCCGCGGCCACGCGCCGCGCACGCTGCTCGCGGGACAGGTCCTTCAGCAGCAGCGGCAGCTCGACGTTGCGCTCCGCGGAGAGCACCGGCAGCAGGTTGTACATCTGGAAGACGAATCCGACGTGGTCGGCGCGCCAGCGCGCAAGCGCGGCGTCGCTCAGCTGGTCGACGCGCAGACCGTCCACTTCGAGCACGCCCGACGTCGGCCGGTCGATGCCGCCGATCAGGTTCAGCAGCGTCGACTTGCCGGACCCCGACGGTCCCATCAGCGCGACGAAGCCGCCGGCCTCGATCTCCAGCGACAGGCCGTCGAGGACGCGCAGCACCTCGGCTCCGCGCCGGTATTCCTTGACGAGATCGTGGATGCGAACGATCGGCGGCGCCGCGCTCACGAGGCCTCGAGCTCCACGGCGGCGCCGTCGCGCAGCCGACGCGGCGCGTCGATGACGACGGACTCGCCGCCCTCGAGTCCCTTCAGCACCGGCACGCTGCCGTCCTTCGGCTTGCCGAGTTCCACGGTACGGCGCTCAACCTTGCCATCGCGCACGACCCACACGCTGGTCGCGTCGCCGTCACGGACGACGGCCTTCTCCGGCACGGTCGGGCGCGCCACCGGACCGGACCCGGCCTCCTCAAGGAAGCGCACCTTGATGCCCATGTCCGGCAGGATCCGGTCGTCGAGCTGGTCGAAGGCGATGCGCACACGAACGGTGGCCTTCTGGCGATCGGCCGTCGGCACGATGCTGATCACGTGGCCCGGGATCGTCCAGTCGGGATAGGCGTCGAGCACGGCAGCGATCTTCTGCCCGTCCTTCACCCGATTTATGTACGCCTCGTTGACGTCCACCTCGATCTCGCGCGAGTCCATGTCGACGATCGTGGCGATTCCGGTGCGCGTGAACCCGCCTCCGGCCGAGATCGGCGACACGGTCTCACCGGGCTGCGCATCCTTCGAGATCACTACGCCGGCGAACGGCGCGCGCACCGAGAGGTCGTCGATGCCCTGCGCGCTCAGCGCCACGCGGCTCTGCGCGACGCCAACCTCCGCCTGCGCAGCAGCCAGGCGCGCCTGCAGCGCGGCCACCTCCGCCTCGGACGAGTCGAGCACGCTCTGCGCAACGAGCTTGCGCTCCACGAGGCTGCGGTTGCGCTCGTTCGTGCGCCGCGCATCTGCGAGCCGAACTTCGATCTCGCGCAGGTTGCGCCTCGAGGCATCGAGCGTGCGGTCGGCGACGTTGTATTCCGCCTGCGCCGTCGCCGGATCGAGTCGCGCCAGCACCTGGCCCTGCTGCACGCGGGCCCCTTCCTCGAACGTCACCTCCGTGATGCGCCCCGTGACCCTGGAGCTGACCGTGGCCAGCCGGCGTGCGACCACGTAGCCGGAAGCGTTCAAGACCGCTCCGTCGGCGGCTCCGGCGGCTGTCTCGACCATCGCCGTCTGCACTGGAATCGCAGAGTTGAGCATCCTCCAGCCGAGCACGGCGAGGACCGCGGCCACCGCCGCGCCGATGATCCACCACCGGGAACGACGAGCCCGTGAGTCCTGGTACCGCTGCGGGTCGGACCCACGGTCCAGCCGCAGACTCTCGAGGGCAGCCTTGTCGAGCGACATGTGTTTTCCTGTCTGTTGCTTGGGTGGCAGCGCGCGCGGACCGGGCTGGCTAGAATGCCCGCTGCGACGCGCCGCCAGAGCCATCCGGCGCAGGCGCGAACCTTATCACAGCGATTTCCCCATGGCCCTGCCCCTCGTCGACATCGGACTCAACCTCGCGCACGACAGCTTCGACCACGACCGGGACCACGTCGTCGACGTCGCCGTCGCAGCGGGTGTCGCGCACATGGTCATTACCGGCAGCACGCTCGCGAGCACGCGCGCTGCCATCGAGCTCGTGCGTGGCGCGCCGCAAAGGTTCCGGGCGACGGCCGGCATCCATCCGCACCATGCCCGCGAGTTCCATGCTGCGGACGTCCCGGAACTCCGCAGCCTGATGCGTGCCGGGGAAGTCGGCGCCGCGGGCGAGTGCGGGCTCGACTTCTTCCGGAACTTCTCGCCGCACGAGGACCAGGAACGCGTCTTTCGCGCGCAGCTCGAACTCGCGGTCGAGGTACGCAAACCCGTGTTCCTGCACCAGCGCGATGCGCACGACGCATTTCTCGCGATCCTGCGCGACTACTGGCCTCGCCTCGCGGGCGGCGTCGCGCACTGCTTCACCGGCGACGAGCGCGAACTGGACGACTACCTCTCAATGGGCCTTTCGATCGGTATCACCGGCTGGATTTGCGACGAACGGCGCGGGCAGCACCTGCGCGACCTGGTCCGGAGGATTCCGCTGGACCGGCTGATGCTCGAAACCGACGCGCCCTACCTGCTGCCGCGCGACCTCGAGCCGAAGCCAAGGACACGGCGCAACGAACCGCGCTACCTTCCGCACGTGCTCGCCGCAGTTGCCGCTTGCCGGGGCGAGCCGGCCGAGCTTATCGCCGCGGAAACGACGCGCAACGCGCTGGCTTTCTTTCGCTTCGGAGCCTGACGAACGCGCGCTGCGCGGGTCTTTTTTTACTTTAAGAATATCCTTTAACCTATTGTTATTGCGCACTTTATGGACGTAACAACCGCTCGCTCCTCGATCGATTGCGCCTGGGACCAGTCCATCGTTCCGCACCTGATGGACTACGTCCGGATCCCCAACAAGTCGCCGACTTTCGACCCAGACTGGGAGGCGCACGGGCACATGGAGGTGGCGGTGCAGTTGATGCGACGCTGGGCCGAGTCGCATGCGCTGCCGGGCATGCAAATCGAGGTGCTGCGCCTGGCGGGACGTACGCCGGTGCTGATGATCGACGTGCCGGGGCAAGTCGACGACTGCGTGCTGATGTACGGTCATCTGGACAAGCAGCCGGAGTTCACCGGCTGGTCGGATGGCCTTGAGCCGTGGACACCTGTGCTGCGCGACGGGAAGCTCTACGGACGCGGCGGCGCCGACGACGGCTACGCGCTGTTCGCTTCGTTGACGGCGCTGCGCACGCTGCATGAGCAGCGAGTGCCGCACGCGCGCGCGGTCATCCTGATCGAGGCCAGCGAGGAAAGCGGCAGCCCGGACCTGCCGTACCACATGACTGCCCTGGGCGACCGGATCGGCTCCCCCACGCTGGTCGTCTGCCTCGACGCGGAGTGCGGCAACTACGACCAGCTGTGGGCCACGACTTCGTTGCGCGGCAACCTGATCGCGACGTTGCAGGTCGAGGTGCTCACCGAGGGCGTCCATTCCGGAACTGCCAGCGGCGTCGTGCCATCGAGCTTCCGTGTGCTGCGCGAGATCCTGGCCCGCGTCGAGGACGCGAGTTCGGGCGCGATCCTGATCGAGGACCTGAACGTGCCGATTCCTCCAGATCGTCGGACGCAGGTCCGGGCTGCCGCCGACGTGCTGGGCAATTCGGTGTTCGAGAAGTTCCCGATGCCGCCCGGCATGCGGCCTGTTTCGAATGATCCATACGAACTGCTGCTGAACAACACCTGGCGACCGACTCTCAGCGTCACGGGTGCCGATGGGTTGCCGCCGAGCCGCAGCGCCGGCAACGTGCTGCGTCCAGCGACGACACTGAAGCTCTCGTTCAGGTTGCCGCCAACGATGGACGCGGCGAAGGCAACGAACGTCGTCCGCAGCTCACTTGAGCGCGATCCGCCATATGGATCTCGCGTGACCGTGAAGGTCGAATCGGCGATGGCCGGCTGGAACGCCCCCGCCGTCGCGCCCTGGCTCGAGCAGTCGATGCAACGCGCGTCACGGGAATTCTTCGGCCGGGACGCGATGTACATGGGGACGGGAGGCAGCATCCCGTTCATGGGCATGCTCGGCGAGCGCTTCCCTGGGACGCAGTTCCTGATCACCGGCGTGCTGGGCCCGAAGTCAAATGCGCATGGACCGAACGAGTTCCTGCACATCGAGACGGGCAAGCGGTTGACCGCCTGCGTGGCCCGCGTGCTGGCCGATCACGCCCGGAAATAAATAGGTGCCTGGCACCGAATTTCCGAACCGGAAATTCGGTGCCAGGCACCTATTTTTTATTTCCCGGCCAGCGGATTCGGCTGCGCCGCCTGCTTGACGTGATCCCAGACCGGGGCGAACGCTGCGGCTGCACCGCCGGCCGTGCGCTCGACGACCGGGAACTCGTCCTGCAGCGCGTCGAGGCGGAGCACGGTGTCGGGCCTGCCCTTCGGGAACTCACCGCGCATCGAGAATACGATACGACCTTCAACCGGCACCTCGCCCGCGAGACTGCGCACGGCCGAGACGCGATCCTCGAGCATCGGCATCGGGTTCGTAAACGTGAAGTGCCGCTTCGGCCCGAACACAGACCACTGCGCCATTTTCTCGCCGGCGAAGATCATTCCCGGCACGTCGAACAGGTCGATCACGAGCAGGCCGCGCTGCGTGAGCAGCAGGTAGTTGACGTGCAACTGTTCGCCGGTGCCGGTCGGCAGCAGGACGTTGCGTAGCTCCTCGTAGGCCACCGACGAAATCACGTTGTCGATCGCCATGCGGGCGCGCCGCTGGCGCAGCAGGTCCCGGGCGAAATAGACACCCGTCCCGACCAGGCCCAGGCCGAACAGGATCCAGAGCCACAGCGGCAGTCCGAACACGATCGTGGCACCGTTCACGCCAGCACTCCCCGCAGTTCATCCAGCCCCGGACCAATCTCCGTCTGTACCGACGGCAGCGCAAGCAGCGCCGCGAGCGCCGGCGGCACCGGCACCTCTTCGCCGATCAGCGGCTCGACGATATCGTTGAACTTCGCTGGATGCGCCGTCGCGACCAGCACCCACCGCTCGGTCGCACGCCGCGCGCCCAGCCGCTCGTAGACGCAGGCCGCCGTCGCGGTGTGCGGGCACCACGTCTGGCCGAACCGTCCATGGTCGCGGCGGATCGTCGCGCGAATCTCGTCGTCACTGACCGACTGTGCGGTAACGCGGCCCTGCAGCGTGCCCGGCTCCGGGAACAGCCAGCGCAGGCGCTCCATGTTGCTCGGGTTGCCGACGTCCATCGCCGAGGCGAGCGTGGCCACGCTCGGGCGCGGACGCCACTCACCGGTACGCAGGAAATCGGGCACGGTCACGTTCTCGTTCGAGGCGAGCACGATGTCGCCGATCGGCAATCCGATCTCGCGCGCCCAGACGCAGGCCAATGCGTTCCCAAGGTTGCCGGTTGGGATCACGAAATTCGGCGCACGGCCGTCGGCCCGCCACAGCTCGAGGCTTGCCCTGGCGTAGTAGACCATCTGCGGCAGCAAACGGCCGACGTTGATGCTGTTGGCGGAGGACAGCAGCAGGTCGCGGCTCAGTGCCGGATCGACGAACGCCTCCTTCACCATGCGCTGGCAGTCGTCAAACGTGCCGCGCACCGCGAGCGTACGGACGTTGCGTCCCCAGCACGCGAGCTGCTTCTCCTGCCGGGGAGACACGAGGCCGCGCGGGTACAGCACGACGACGTCCACCCAGGGCCGGTCGTAGAACGCTGCCGCAACCGCGCCGCCGGTGTCACCCGACGTCGCGACCAGGATCGTCAGCCGACGTGGATCCGGCCGCGGGACGCGCTCGAGCGTCGCGGACAGGAAGCGCGCGCCGAAATCCTTGAACGCAGCGGTGGGCCCGTGGAACAACTCCAGTACCGACAGCGGGCCGGCCGCGCCATGCACGTCGACGACTGGCGCCGGGAACGAGAAGGCATCCGCCGTGATTGCCGGCAGCAGATCCGCCATCACGTCGCCGTCCGCAAACGGCGCGAGCATGCGCGCAGCGAGACCGGGCAGCGTCGACTCGCGAGCGAGCGCTCCCGGGTCCACGCGCGGCAGCACATCGGGCACATAGAGCCCGCCATCGGGCGCGAGGCCGCGCGCAATCGCCGCCCCGAGTCCGAGCTTGTGCGAAGGATCGCGCGTGCTCTGGAAAAGCATCAGTCGCCCACCACTCGCGCGCCTTCGAGGTCGATGGCCGACACCCAGCTATCCGTCTCGAGCCCATGCCTGCGGAAGGCCGACACCATGTTCGCGCGCACCTGTTCCGCGTCCTTGGCCTCGGCCCAGGCGAACACGGTCGGGCCTGCACCCGAGATCGAGCATCCGAGCGCACCGGCCGCGAGCGCACCCTGCTTCACCTCGGCAAAGCCCGGGATCAGCACCTGACGCTGCGGCTCGATCACGACGTCGAGCAGCGACTCGCGGATCAGCGGCAGGTCCGACGTGTAGCAGCCCGCGAGGAAGCCGGCGAGGTTGGCCTGCTGCCAGATCACGTCGGACAGTTCCACGGTCTTCTTCAGGATTGCACGCGCTTCGCGTGTGGCGAGCACCATGTGCGGGTGCACCAGCACGCAGCGCACGCTCGGCGGCACGGGGATCTGCTTGACGTGCGGATTGTCGATGCCGACGGTGAGCACGAGGCCACCGAACAGCGACGGAGCGATGTTGTCCACGTGCACGGACCCGCTGGCCACCGCCTCGCCCTGCATTGCGAACTTCAGCAGCTGCGTGCGATCGAGATGCTGCTCGACGAGCGCGGCCGCCGCAACCACTGCCGCGACGGCCGAAGCCGCCGATCCACCGAGCCCGGAGCCGAGCGGGATGCCCTTCTCGATCTCGAGCTCGAAGCCGAACGGCAGCGCGAGCTCCTGCTGCAGCGCGAGCGCCGCCATGCCCGCGGTGTTCTTCTCCGCGACGAGCGGCAGGTCCTGCACGACGCCGGTGATCGAACGGATCACGACGCCCCGCTCCGCGCGCCTGCAAACCCGCACTCGGTCGCCAAGCGCCGCAACGCTCTGGCCGAGGATGTCGAAGCCGACCGCGACGTTGCCGACGCTCGCCGGCGCGAACGCCGTTGCCGATGCGCGCGCTGCGGTCAAAGCTTGGCCCCGAGGTAGGCGCACACCCTGAGCAGGTCTGCAAACACGCCCGCCGCGGTCACGGCCGGGCCCGCGCCCGGTCCCTGCACGATCAGCGGGTTCCTGTCGTAGCGCGCGGTCTCGAAGCGCACGATGTTGTCGGTGAGCGCGATGTTCGCGAACGGATGAGACGTGGGCAGTTCCGCGACACCGACCTTTGCCTTGCCATCGACTCCGACGGACCCGACATAGCGCAGCACCTGGCCACGCGCACGTGCGGCGCGCAGCCGCGCGAGCATCGGCTCATCGAACTCCGGCAGCCGGTCGAGGAAATCCTGGATCCCGCATTGCTGCAGCGCGACTGGCACCAGGCTCTCCACTTCGACATCGCCCATCTCGAGCCTGAGACCCATCTCGCGGCCCAGGATGATCAGCTTGCGGGCCACGTCCATGCCGGAGAGGTCGTCGCGCGGATCGGGCTCGGTGTACCCGAGCGACTTTGCCTGGCGGACCACCGAGGAGAACGACTGGCTGCCGTCCCAGGTGTTGAACAGGTACGCGAGCGTGCCGGAGAACATGCCTTCGATGCGGCGGATCTCGTCGCCGGTCTCGCGCAGGTCGCGCAGCGTCTGGATCACCGGCAGCCCGGCGCCGACCGTGGCCTTGTACAGGTAATGCGATCCGGCCGAACGGCGCGCGTCGCGCATGCGCTCGTAGTACTCGTAGCTCGCGCTGTTCGCCTTCTTGTTCGGCGTGACGATGTGGATGCCTTCCGACAGCCAGTGCGCGTAGCGGTTCGCGACCTCGGCGTTCGCGCTGCAGTCGATGATGACTGCGTGCGGGAACTGGTCCGCATGGATGTGGTCGGCGAAACGCTCGAGGTCGACCGGACCCTCGCCCGCCTGGTACTCGTCCCGCCAGCGCTTCAGGTCCATCGGGCCCTGCACCAGCCGCATCGACTTCGAGCCGGCGATGCCGCGCACGCGCAGATCGAGCTTGAAGTCGCGCCTCAGCCGTTCCACCTGCGAGGCGATCTGGTCGAGCAGCGCGCCGCCCACGAGTCCGGGACCGATCAGGCCGATCGAGACCGTGTGTGCCGACAGGTAGAAGCTCGAGTGCACGGCACGCAGCGCACGGGCGCTGCCACGGCCGTCGATCACGACCGAGATGTTGCGCTCGGAAGCGCCCTGCGCGATCGCGCGCACGTTGACGCTGGCGTTGGCGAGCGCACTGAACACCTGCGCCGCGACGCCATGGGCGCCGGCCATGCCGTCGCCGACGACGGCGAGGATGCTGCAGCCGCGATTGACCTCGATGCTGTGGATCTGGCCTTCGCGCAGCTCGGGGTCGAACGCTCGCCGCACGATGCGCTCGGCTCGCTCGGCCTCCACTTCCGGCACCGCGAAACAGATCGAGTGCTCGGAACTGCCCTGCGAGATCAGGATCACCGAGATCCCCTCTTCCCGCAGCGCGCCGAACAGGCGATGCGCAGTGCCGGGCACGCCGATCATGCCCGCGCCCTCGAGGTTGAGCAGCGCGATCTTCTCGACCGTGGTGATTCCCTTGACGAGCGGGCTCGGCGCCGTCTTGTCGTGGATCACCGTGCCCGCCTTCTCGGGCGCGAACGTGTTCTTGATCCAGATCGGGATGCGCTTGGCGACCGCGGGCGCCATCGTCTGCGGGTGAATGACCTTCGCGCCGAAATACGCGAGCTCCATCGCCTCGTTGTACGAGAGCGCGTCGATGACCTGCGCCTCGGGCACCAGCCGCGGGTCGGCACTCAGCACGCCGTCGACGTCGGTCCAGATCACGATCTCGCCGGCGTCCAGCAGCGACCCGAAGATCGAGGCCGAGAAGTCGCTGCCGTTGCGGCCAAGCGTGGTCTGCAGGCCCTGCGTGTCAGTTGCGATGAAGCCCGTGACGACCAGAGTGCCGAGGAAATCCGGCGCGACCTCGGCGTGCAGGTTGGCGCGCGACTGGTCCCAGCGGATCGCGGGCCCGAGCGGACCCCACTCGACCAGCAGCGCGCGGCGGGCGTCGAGCCACTGGACGCGGCCGCTCGACTGGCCACGGCGACGCAGCAGGCGCTCGAAGATCCGCGTCGACCAGATTTCGCCGTAGCCGGAGATCAGGTCGCGCAGCGTGGTCGAAGCCGAGCGGACCAGCCGCACCGTCTGCAGGATGCCGGAGATGTCCTGGCAATCCTTGTCCAGGCCGAAGACGAAATCGTCGTACAGGTCGCCGTCCAGCAGTTCACGGGCAATGCCTACATGCCGCTGCCTGAGCTCCTCGATGCGGTCCTCGAGCGACGGGTCCTGCCGCTCGGCGAGCGCAATCAGGGTCAGCAGCGCGTCGGTGACGCCGCGGCAGGCCGACAGCACGACGGCCTTGCGGGTGGCGGGGTCGCCCTCGACGATCCGGGCAACCCTGAGCATGCAGGCCGCGTCCGCGACGCTCGACCCGCCGAACTTGTGAACTTTCCAGGCTTCCACGATCAATTGGCTCCCATAGGGCCGCCCACACAGGCACGCGGACCGATCGCGGCTGGGCGACTGGTCAAGCCGGGTGCGGACTGATGGGAGACTCCTCGTTTAACAAAGTCACTGTATCTTCTTGCAGCGCGGCAGGCAAACTAGCGGGCCATGGACGGACTCGACTCCCCGGCGCTGCACGCCGCCATCCTCGCGGCCGGGGCCGCCACCCGCTTCGGCAGCCCGAAGCAGCTCGTACGGCTGGCTGGCACCCCGGTATTGCACCAGGTGATCGCCAATGCGGCACTGGTCGCCGGCCACTCCGTCACCGTCGTGCTCGGTGCTCACGCGCGCGAGATCGGGCCGGCGCTACGGCAGTCGGCCGTCGCCGTCGTCGTAAACCGCGACTGGGAAGAAGGACTCGCGAGTTCGATCCGGACCGCGGTGCACTCTGCGCCCGCGGGCTCCGCAGGTCTGCTGCTCGTGCTGGCCGACCAGGTCGCCGTCACCGGCGACGACCTGAAGCGCCTGCATGCGGCCTGGCGCCGTCACCCGGTGCTGATCGCCGCGGCGCTCCATGGCGGGGCGCCCGGACTTCCCGCCATTTTCCCGCGCTGGACCTTTGCCGACCTGCTCGCCCTGCGCGGCGACCGCGACCCACGTCTCGTAATCCGCAGAAACGTCGATCAGTTGGTCCGGGTCCCGATGCAGAATGCCGGCATCGACCTGGACACACCCGAGGACCTGCTCGCGATCGAGACCATGGCGGGGAGTCGCACCGAGCCCTGACCGATCCCGACCTGGACCAACCACCCGAGCCCTGGAGACAGCGATATGCGTCTATTCGTGAACCTGGCCGCCATCTTCGGCACCGCCGCCCTGCTCGCCGCAACGACGGCGAACGCAGGAGCCGTCGCCGCCCAGTACGGGTCGGGGGCTTTCGGCCTGCCCTGGAATGCCGGCAAGGCCACGGTCCAGGCGAAGTATCCGGGCGGCAAGTGGGACACCGACGACAAGGGTCACGAACGCTATTGCGTCGCGAGCCAGCAGACGCTGCTCAAGCTGCCGGCGCCGCACCAGAGCAAGGAGCTGTGCTTCCTGATCGGCAAGGACAACACGCTCGCCAGCGCCACGGCGGTGATGAGCCCGACGCTGCCGACGCTGCTTGCCGTGGTCAACCGCTGCCGGACGACGTTCGGCGACTTCGACTCGATGGTGCGGGACAACCAGGCGATCCAGTCGCGCTACAACGCGCAGTTGTGGACGAAGGATGCTCCCTACATCGTGATGGTCCGCAGCGAGAACGATGCGGACGGCGCGCCGACCCGCGTGACCTTCACGGTCGCCGACGAGGCAAACCTGCACACCGAGGGATCGAAGGCGGTCGACAACCGACCGGGAAAATAAGCGCTCAGCCCGAAACGCTCAGCGTATCGACCGGGGGCGGCGGCTCCGCCTCCGGACCGGCGGCGGGCACCTCGTCCGTCGGGACCAGCGAGAACGAGCGCCGTTCGAGCCAGTCGACCAGCGGGCGAAACGTGTCCAGGTCTTCCTGCAGCAGCGAGCCCTTCATCTCGTGCAGGCCCATGCCGACCTCGGCCGAGCGCACATAAGCCTGTGAATCCCTGAGCACGGCCGCGACCGGGATCCGCATGCTCTGCAGGAACCGCATCAACGACTGGTAGGCCTTCGTGTAGCGGCGCGCCCGGTTGGCCACGATCACCAGCCGCTTCTCGGAGCGATGCACCTTGCCGACCAGCAGCAGGTCCGCGATGCAGCGCGAGGCCGCGTGGATGTCGATGTCGGAAGGCAGCACCGGGACGACGATCGCACTCGCGTCGCGCACCACCTCCGGCATCTGCAGTGCAGTGAGTGCGGCAGGCGTATCCACGATCAGCCGCTCGGTCCCGGGCGGCGCACGCAACGCAAACGCGCGGGTCACTCCCATCCGCTGCTCGTAAGCGGCGATCGGGTGGATCGCCGGCAGGTCGGACGGCCGGACCTTGAGCCAGCGGATGCTCGAACCCTGCGGATCCATGTCCATCAGCGCCACGCGCAACCCCTTCCATGCGTAGTACGCGGCGAGGTTCGTGGCGACCGTCGACTTGCCTGAACCACCTTTCGGGTTCAGGACGACGATTTTCTGCATTGCAGGGGGCGGTTGCATCATCCGTGTCAGCATGCGGCGAGGACCGTAACCGACGCCGCGCGATCCGGCAAGCCGTTTACGGCAAACATGTGACCAGTGTATCCGGGTCCGGACGTCAGCGTGCTGCAGCCTCGGCGCGCAGCTTGGCCGCGATGAACGCCCGATGCGGAACGTGCAGCAGGTCGGCAATGCGGCGGATCACGTGCTCCTCGTACTTGTGGATCACTTCGTCGGCCAGCGCGACCCGCCACAACTGCGCGACGAGGCGCAGTTTTTCGTCGTCCGTGCAGCCGCGGTTCACCAGCGAAGTGAACTGGTACAGGTCGCTGGATTCCTCGGCCGTTCGCAGCGCAAGCTCGAGCAGGTCGCGGCAGTCGGCCTCGCCGAGGCCGAGCTGGCGCCCGATACCCGTGACGACCTCGCGCTGCTCGGCGGGCTGAATCGCGTAGTCTGCGCGCAACACCTCGACCAGCAGCACCGCAACGGCCAGGTTGAGGCCCGCGACATCGTCGACGGTGACGTCATCGTCTTCGCCGAGTCGCTGGGCGATCCAACGCTTCAGGTTGCGCATTCGAGCCCCATTCAGTGCACGACGCGACGCAGTCCCGGCATCCGCCATGCGCCGTCGAGAATCGGCTGCTCCGGCCAGTACAGTCTCGCGGTGATCCGGAAAGGCCCTCGCGCAGGGATCGGCAGCCAGTTGTCCCGCAGGCCTGCTGCCGGCGCTTCGGCACGCAGGTAAAGATCGAGCGAACCGTCCGCGTTGAAAATGAGCGGGTCCCGATCCCCGAGTGCATAGCGATCGAGTTCGTTCGCGATCAGGTAGCCGTCCTGGTCGTAGGCGGTAATGGACCAGAACGCCTTTACCGGAGGGACTTGCCCGGGTGGGAAATGCAGCACGTAGCGTTTCGAGCCGTCGAGCGGCTGGCCATCCGCGTCGAACTGTGCGTTCGGGTAGACCGCGTCGGCCGGCAGGTTTGCGCCGAGCCCCGCCATCGCCACGACGGCCCGCAAACCATATTCGGTGCCGTAGGCCCCGACGTTCATCGGCGGCATCGCCCAGCCCTCGTGCAACTCCTGGGGATGCTCCGCAGCATGGCGCATGCGCCGCTCAGCAATGCGCATGCCCAGCGACGCGATGCGGCGATCGAACCAGTTCCATGTCGTCGGCGGACGGCCAGGCCGTACTCCTGATGGCCGCGAGCTTCGCGAGTGCGGCCTGGTCGGCGGTGGCCGGCGGATTACCGTCGAGCAATCGTGCCAGCCTCGAGAAGAACTCGTCCGCACCCATTGCGCGCATGCGGAACAACGGCGGCTCAGGCCTGGCTGCAGCCCGCTGCCACTGGGCCGGCGACGGCACGCGACCCGCGACGTAATCGTCGAGGCCGCGCAGCTTGAGTTGGGATTGAAGGTTCCTGACGAACGGATAGTCATCCGCCCCGTTCGTCTGGATGCGCCCTATCAGCCACGCGATGCGCGTCGGCGACCGCAACAGAGCGGTGCCGGCCGGAACGGATCCGTGCCAGTCCGGGCCTGCGATCAGGAAAGCACCGGCGCCCCGGCCGGTCGTGCGAGGGCCTATCGATGCGAACACATCGGTCCAGCCGTCGAGGACCTGCATGACGTAGTAGCGGTCCGTCGCCGGCACCTCGAACACGCGCGGGCCATCGGCCAGGTCGATCCACGCGATCGAATACAGCGTGTCGACGTTCGGGCGCACGATCTCCCGGAAGCTCGCGTCCGGGAACACAGGCACGTTGAACAGCTCGTTGCGCGCACCGCGGGTCGCCTCAAAGTCCTTCCGCGTGACGTCCATCAGCACCAGCGGATAGCCGTACGCATAGCTCTCCGCGGCATTGCGGATCGTGCCGCGCATGGCGAACAGCATGGCGAGCAAGGCCAGGACGACGACTGCAGCCAGGACAAGGACTCTGCGCATGAAGCGCAAGATACCGGCTTCGTTCCGTCGTGCAACCCAGGTGACGGCTCCGGATCCAGGATCGGGGGCGAGACCCCGCCCTGGTCAGGCTGGATTTCGTCAGCCGGCCGGCCGATCATCCGGACTCGGCAATTGCAGAACGACCAACATGGGGAAACCGGCATGAACGGCGCACAGTCTCTGGTTCAGACGCTCGTCAACTGCGGAGTCGACGTCTGCTTCGGCAATCCGGGCACTTCCGAGATGCACTTCGTCGCGTCGGTCGACTCGATCCCGGGCATGCGACCCGTGCTCTGCCTGTTCGAGGGCGTCGCCACCGGAGCGGCCGACGGCTACGGTCGCATGGCCGGCAAGCCGGCATGCACGCTGCTCCACCTGGGGCCGGGACTCGCAAACGGGCTCGCCAACCTGCACAACGCCCGTCGCGCCTCGACGCCGATCGTGAACGTCGTGGGCGATCACGCCACTTACCACCTGCAGTACGACGCGCCGCTCACCTCGGACCTCGCCGGGTTCGCGCGACCGGTGTCGTCATGGCTCTGCGAGTCGAAGAACTCGCGGACCGTGGCGGCGGACGCCGCTCGCGCGGTGCAGGCGGCCAGCGCCGCGCCGGGCGGCATCGCAACGCTGATCCTGCCTGCGGACACTGCATGGAGCGAGGCGCACCATGCGGCGCGCCCGCTGCCGCAGATTGGCCCGCACCCGGTATCGCCGGACGCGGTGGACGAGTGCGCGGCTCTGCTGCGCAACGGCAAGAAGACGGTAATCCTCGTACGCGGCCGTGGACTGCGCGGCGCGGGACTCGAAGCGGCGGGACGGATCGCGGCGAAGACGGGCGCGCGGCTGATGTGCGACACCTTTGCCCCGCACAGCGAGATGGGCGCGGGCCGCGTCTCGATCGAACGGCTGCCCTATTTCGCTGAGCAGATCATCGATGCACTTGCCGGCGTCGAACAGATGATCCTGGTCGGCGCGAAGCCTCCGGTGTCGTTCTTCGCGTATCCGGGCAAGAAGAGCTGGTGCTCGCCGGACGGCTGTCATTTCGCGCAGCTCGCTCACGAGCACGAGGACGGCGTGCAGGGGCTCGAGGCCCTGGACCATGCGCTCGGCGGCGCCGCCCCTGCGTTGGCCCGGATCCCGCTCGGCCTGCCCGACCTGCCGACCGGGCGGCTGAACGCGCTGTCGGTTGCGCAGGCTATCGCGCACCTCACGCCCGAGCACTCGATCATGTCGGACGAATCGGCGACCTCCGGGTTCCCGCTCGCCATGATGATGGCGAAGGCGAGGCCATACGATCACCTCGCCCTGACCGGCGGCTCGATCGGACAAGGCCTGCCGCTCGCCGTGGGCGCCGCGATCGCCTGCCCCGACCGCAAGGTGATCTGCCCGCACGGCGACGGCGGGGCTGCCTATACGCTGCAGGCGCTGTGGACCATGGCGCGCGAGAAACTCGACGTGACTACGGTGGTCTTCGCGAACCGGTCCTACGCGATCCTGAACATCGAGCTGCAGCGCGTGGGCGCGATCGGCGCCGGCCCGAAGGCGCTGTCGATGCTCGACCTGCACAACCCGGAGATGAACTGGCAGAGCATCGCGAGCGGACTCGGCGTCGAAGCGAGCCGTGCCACGACCGCCGAGGAGTTCAACGCGCAGTACGCGTCGGCGATGAAGCAACGCGGTCCGCGGCTGATTGAAGCGATGATCTAGCGGCCGCGACCGCGCGCAGCCGTCGAGTCGCTATTTCTTCGGTGCGCCGCCGGCGGCCGCGACGAGCTCGCGAACCTTGACCATGGCTTCCGTGGACGCCCTCTTTGCACAAGCCGCGTCGCCCGGGTTTGCATCCGGATAAAGCCGCGTGATTTCCTTGCAGGCGGCAAGGGCTGCTGCATTCACGCGCCCCTCGAGCGCCTTGGCTCCGGCGCTGGTCGCAAGGTCGAGATCCGCGTAGCTGACCTTGTAGCTGAGCGAGATGGCGTTGATCGGAGCGCCATTGTCCGCCGTACCGATGCGCTCCTTCATGGAGCGCGACGCCTCGACATTGACGCCCTCGATCTGCTGCGCCAACGCCTGGCTGGCGAACGCCGCGCCGGCAACCAGGCCGAGCGCGATTCCGAATTGAACGAGTTTCATGACCACCTCCTGACTCCCGGGAGATCCGTGCGTCCCACGA
Organism: uncultured Gammaproteobacteria bacterium; assembly: GCA_963696545.1. Lineage (GTDB taxonomy): Bacteria > Pseudomonadota > Gammaproteobacteria > Steroidobacterales > Steroidobacteraceae > RPQJ01. The sequence goes on along the minus strand of CAVOKQ010000017.1, from coordinate 8,516 downwards.
ACGGGGCGTCGTCGGTCCTCGGTGACTCGCAAGGCTACACACCGACCACAAGCGCGCAATTCGGAGTAACTCTCGGTCAAGTCCGGGGAAATCGGGGGTCGCGCGGCTAGTTGTCCGAGTTGCACTTCACGTCGACGTCCACCTCGAACCACTTCTGGGTGGCGCGCAGGGTTGCCGACGAACTCTTGCCGGGCTCGATGAAGACGAACGAGCGGTTCGGCAACTGCGGGTCGGCCTGGAAATTGACGTCGCATTTCACCTTCTGCGCGGTGTTGTTCTGCAGGTTGACGACCAGCAGCCCGGTGTTCGAGACCGGCTCGATCTTGATATCGAGGCCATTGAGCTCCTGGGTAACGTTGACCGTGTAGTCCTGGGCAGCCGCTGTCTGCGCGAATGCGGCCATCGCGATCACGGTTAGGACTCCACCGACGATCCGGGCACTGGGGAAATGACTTGTCATCTGGCGTCTCCTTGGAATTTCCCGGCGCGCTGCACGCACGCCACGCTCGATCCGGTCAGGGCAGGCCGGCGCCCGGCGTCGCGACTTCGGCACGCACGATGCTTCCGAGCCGCGCCTTCGACACGATCTCGGCCACCGACGACGGCGCAGTCATTACGAACAGCGTGCGGCGATCGGGCCCGCCCAGTATGCACGCAAAGCACGGCTGCTCGGTCTGCACGGTCGCCACGATCTCACCCCCAGGCGCGAACAGCACGCACTCCGGGGCGATGGCATTGGCGATCCAGACGTGGCCGTTCGCGTCCAGGCAGATTCCGTCCGGCGCCCTCATGCCGAGCGTGGCCCAGACGCGGCGGTTCGAAAGTGTGCCGTCCGGGCCGATGTCGAACGCGGTGAGCCGCATCGCCAGCGTTTCCGCGACGATCATCGTGCGGCCGTCGGGCGTGATGACGCTGCCGTTCGGAAAATGCATCTCCTCGGCCGCCACGTGGGTACGGCCATCCGGATCGACGCGAGCGAGCTTCGCAGTCGGATGCTGTGCGATCACGCTTTCGACGCCGCGGGCCTTCAGTTCCTCGTCCAGCGCGAAGCCGAAGTTGCCGACGTATGCCCGACCAGCCCGGTCCACGACCATGTCGTTCGTGTGATACGTGGCAATGCCGGAGAGGTCTGCGTGGAGTTTCACTCCGTCCGGATCGACGCGCAGCAACTGCCGGCGATGCATCGCCACGACCAGCAGCCGGCCGTCGGGCAGCCAGCCGAGCCCCGAGGGCTGGTCGTCGATCTCGAGTTCGGTGCGGATCGCGCCCGAGCCGTCCACCGACTTCACGGCGTGATCGTAGAAGTCACTGAACCACAACCGGCCGTCGTGCCAGCGCGGTCCTTCACCAAAATACAGCCCCTCGGCCAGGACGCTCGCCTTGGTCATTCGCGTACCCCAGAGTAGACGCGGAAAGACAGCGAACGTACGCCCAGCCGTCGACGCAGGCAAATCCGCGCCGGCTTCGGCATCATCGGGGCCATGGACCCCAAGCTCGACCGTCGCCGGACCCTGCAGGCGCTCGCCGCCGCAGCCACCCTGCCTTGGCTGCCTCGCCTTACGCCAGCTTCTGAGCCGGCAACGGCATCCACGCGCCTCCGCCGGTTGATCGCCGAGAGTGAAGCGGCGTCGAACGCGTTCGACCCGATGCCGCGAACGCCGCCTGCCCCCGGTGCGACCGTGTTCGTCGATCCGCTGGGCGATGCCGCCTTCGAGGCGATACGAGCGAACGCGCAACGTGACCTGGCTGGGATTGCGGCCATCGACCGGTCGGGTTTGCCCGCGACCGACCAGATCGCCTTCGACGTGCTGCGCTACAACGCCGACCAGCGGCTGCAGCGCTATCACTCGGGTCTTGCCGAGGTTGCGCGTCGCGTGCCACTCGACTCGACGGGCGGGTTGCACGTCGAGCTGCCGGATTACGTTTCCGGCGCGGGTGCACCGTTCGCTACTGCCGGCGACTTCACGGCGGGACTCGAGCGCTTGCAGGGCTTCTCAGGCTATCTCGACTCCCTCGTCGCGCGTCTTCGCGAGGGTCAGCGACTCGGCTACCACCAGCCGCGGATCGTCGTCGAGAAAGTCATCGGCCAGGCGAACGCGATGCTCGCACTGCCGCTGGCCGAGTCACCGTTTCTCGCGGCGCTGCAGCGGCTTCCGGAAAGTCTTGGCGCCGCTGAGCGCTCCCGATTCACCCAGGCCTACCCGCGCGTCGTGTCGGATGAGGTTCTGCCGGCCTACCGGCGCCTCGCGGCTTTCCTGCAGGCCGACTACCTCCCCAAGGCGCTCGATCCGCCGGGGCGCTGGGCACTGAAGGATGGCGATCGTCTGTACGCGAGCGAGTTGCAGTACCACACGACCGTCGAGGTCACGCCCGAAGCGCTGCATGCCACAGGCCGGTCGGAAGTCGCCCGCTACCGCGCAGAAATGGAGGAAGTGCGGGGCCGCGTCGGGTTCACCGGCGACCTTGCGGCGTTCTTCGAGTTCATCCGCAAGGATCCGCGTTTCTACTACAAGCGACCGGAGGACCTGCTGGCGCGGTTCGAGCAGATCGAGCAGCGCATCTGGGCCGGCATGCCGCGGCTCTTCTCGCGCAGGCCGAAGGCCCCGTTCGAAGTGCGCGCGCTGCCTGCGCTCGGCGGCCAACGTGGCACCGGCTACTACAGGCCCGGTCCACCCGATGGCCGGAGCCCCGGCGTGCTCTGGTTCAACATGGCCATGCTGGATACGCGCCCGATCCCCACACTCGAGACGCTGACGCTGCACGAAGGCATTCCCGGTCACCATTACCAGATCACGCTCGCGCTCGAGGACACGAGCCTGCCGGACAACCTGCGCTTCGGCAGCCTCACCGCCTACTCCGAGGGATGGGGCCTGTACGCGGAGTCACTCGGACCGGAACTCGGGATGTTCACGGACCCCTACCAGTACTTCGGGCACCTCGACATGGCGATGCTCCGTGCCGTGCGGCTCGTGGTCGACACCGGCCTGCACGCGCAGCGCTGGACGCGCCAGCAGGCGATCGACTACATGCTTGCCAATACGTCGATGGCGCCGCATGACGTCGAGGTGGAAGTCGACCGCTACATCAGCTGGCCGGGACAGGCCTGCGCCTACAAGACGGGTGAACTCCGCATCCGGGCATTGCGCGACGAGGCCACCCGCAGGCAAGGTGCGCGCTTCGACATCAAGGCCTTCCACGACCAGGTGCTCGACACCGGCGCCCTGCCCCTTGCCGTGCTGGAGCGCAAGGTGCGAGGCTGGTGCTGCATCACGGAACGACCAGATTGAAACTCATGCATCGAATCCATCGCTTCGCCTGCGCCGTCCTGCTCCTGCTGCTGCCAGCGCTCGCCCCGGCAGCGACCGTTCGCGCAATCACCGGGGTCAACGTCGTCAATCTCGACGGCGGCCCGCCGCTGCGCGACGCAGTGGTAGTCGTCACCGACGATCGCATCACCGCGGTGGGCCCGCGCGGCAAGGTGGCCATTCCGCAGAGTGCGGAGGAACTCAAGCTCCCGGGCAAGTGGCTCGTCCCCGGCCTGATGAACATGCACGTTCATTTCGGCCTCGTGCTGCCCGGCAAGATGATGGAAGAGGCCGCGCACGAGACCGATGGCGGCCTGGCGCTGCGGATGCTGACGAATGCACGCAAGTCGCTGTTCGCCGGCACGACGACGGTACGCACGCCGGGAGAGGACAAGGACGCCGTGTTCGCGCTGAAGTCGTCGATCGATCGCGGCGAGAACCTCGGCCCGCGCATCTGGCCCGCGGGCCGGCCGATCGTTCCCACCGGCGGGCACAGCAGCGAGCCGGTGCTGGACGGGTTCGACGGGCCGGATGAAGTGCGCGCAGAGGCGCGGCGGCAGATCATGCTCGGCGCAAAGTGGCTGAAGCTGATGATCTCGCGCGGCATCGCGAGCAGCGGCGACATCCGTGCCTCGGACATGACAGTCGAGGAAATGCGGGCGGCTACCGACGTCGCGCACCGACAGGGCGTCAAGGTCGCCGCGCACACGGGCTCGCCACAGGCGACGCTCGAGGCGCTCGAGGCCGGCGTGGACAGCTTCGAGCACGGCTATTTCCTGACCGAGGACGTCTTCCGCAAGATGAAGGCACAGGGCGCGTGGTACGTGCCGACGATCGTCGTCAGCCAGGCGGGCGCAATGGAGTTCTTCCAGAAGATCGGGTCGCCGCCCTCCTACCTGGCTCGCGTGAAACAGGTGGGCCAGGCGCACTGGGCCGCGCTGCAGGCCGCGATCCGCACCGACGTCAACATTGCGATGGGCAGCGACCAGTTCCCGTACGAGCCGAACGAAGGCACGGTGGCTTCGGTCCGCGAGATCGAGCTCTACCGGGACGCTGGCATGACCAACCTGCAGGCATTGCGCACCGCGACGGTGAATGCCGCGAGGATGCTTGGCGCCGAGCAGGACCTTGGGCTCATCGCACCCGGCAAGTATGCGGACATGATCGCACTCGACCGCGATCCGACCGAGGACATCCACGCGCTGCGCACGATCTCCTGGGTGATGAAAGGAGGCGAAGTGGTGCGCGACGACGCCGAGACGAATGAGCTCGTGCGCACGCTGCAGCGCTGACGGCACCTCTTGAGGCACACCCACCGGCACCGCTGGCTGCTGCTCGCGCCGTTCGTCTGGCAGGTGGGCCTCGCGCCGCTCGTCAACGACGTGGCGACACGCCCGTTCGGCCTGCCGTTCCCGATGGCTTGGCAGATGGCAGGCATCGCGCTCACGAGCGTCGTGATCGGTCTCGTGTACTGGCTGGACCAGCGTAACTCGACACCGGACGACGAAGCATGAGCGCCAACCTGCCGCTCGTGCTTTGCATCACGATCGTGCTTGGCACCGTGCTTGCCTCGCTGGTTTATGCGCGCCGCCGCGCCGCATTGAGCGCGCGGTCGATGGATGAATGGGCCGTGGGCGGCCGTCGCCTCGGAGCGTGGATCTTCTGGTTCGTGAACGCGGGCGAGATCTATACGACCTTCGCGGTGCTCGGCATTTCGGGATACGCGTGGGCCTATGGCGCGCCCGCGTACATCGCGTTCACCTCGGTGTCGCTCGCGTGCGCGCTCGGCTACTGGCTGATGCCGAAGATCTGGCATGCGGGCAAGCGGCTCGGCCTCGTTACCCAGGCCGATTTCTTCAGCCGCCGCTACGACTCACGCTGGCTCGGCGTGATCGTCGGACTCGCAGGTATCGCCGCACTGGTCGTGTACGTGCAGATCCAGCTGACCGCACTCACGCTGGTGTTCCGGCTGACACTTGGCGCCGCGCTCAGTCCCGCCCAGGCCGCCGTACTCGCGGCCGGCATCATGCTCGCATTCGTGTATCTCGCCGGCCTGCGCTCCGCTGCCTTTGCCGCCGGCGTCAAGGACGTGCTGATGATTGCGCTGGTGGTGCTGCTCAGCCTGACGGTCGCAGAAAAAGTGGGCGCGTCGTCGATGCTCGACGTGTATCGGCGGGTGCAGGACCTGCACCCCGGCATCGGCCGCTTTCCGGGACTGCAGCCCGAGGCCGGTCTCGACAACACGTGGCTCGTGACGGCGGCGATCAACGTGGCCCTGGGCACGTGGATCTTCCCGCACATGTTCCAGCTGTGCTTCTCGGCGCGCGACGCCAGGACGATCCGCCGCAACGCGATCTGGCAGCCACTTTATTCGCTCAGCTATTTCTTCATCCTGCTGCTGGGATTCGCCGCATTGCTCGCAGGCACGCAGCCGGACGGCGGCAACCTGAACGCGGTGCTGCTGCAGTTCGTCGCCGACCAGTATCCGCCGTGGGCCGTCGGACTGCTGGCCGGTACCGTCTGCCTGCTGGCGCTGGTTCCCGGGTCGCTGCTGCTGCTGACGGCGGCCTCGATCTTCGGCCGCAACGTCGCACTGCCGTTGCGTCCCGGTCTCTCGGATTCCGCTCAGGTGTGGGTAGCACGCGCCGCGATGATCGTTTTCGCCGCGATCGCGGTTTGGCTCACTCTCACGTCCAACGAATCGCTGGTAGCGATCGGCCTCTCCGCCTACGCCGCGATCGGGATGCTCGCGCCCGGCGTGTTCCTTGGCTTCCTGTGGCACCGCACCAGCGCACCCGGCGTACTCGCGGGGCTGGTCGTGGGCTACTGCGTGCTGCTCGTTCCCGCGGCGCGCGACGTCGCTGCGAGCCTGCTGCCGTCCTGGGACAAGGGACTGGTCGCGATGGGCGTCAACGCGCTCGTCGTCGTGCTCGTAAGCGCCTTGTGGCCCGCGAGCCAGCGATCCACGTTGTCCGACACTGCCCACAGCGGCACATAGCCGTTCTCGAGCAAGACGCCGTGGAACTGGCGCAGGTCGAATCCGGCGCCCAGCGCCTGTTTCGCCCGCTCGCGCTCGGCCAGGATGTGCTGCATGCCGACCATGAACGACGTCGCCTGGCCCGGCACCGCAAGGTATCGGTCGACCGCGCCCTCGTTGGTCGAGCGCGGGCTCGGCGTGTTCTCGTCCAGATATGCGATGGCCTGTTCGCGCGTCCAGCGCTTGTAGTGCAACCCACTGTCGACGACCAGCCGCGTGGCGCGCCACAACTCCGCAGCGAGACGCCCGAAATCGGAGTAAGGGTCCTGGAAGAAGCCCATTTCCTTGCCGAGCCGCTCCGCGTACAGCGCCCAGCCCTCGACGAACGCTGAGTTCTCCCAGTAGCGCTCGACCTTGCGCAGCTGCGGAATGGTCGGATCCACGAGGATGCTCGAGATCTGCAGGTGATGGCCGGGCACGGCCTCGTGGTAGAGCAGGCTCTCGAGGTCGTACAGCGGACTCTCGTCGAGCTCCGACAGGTTCAGCGACACGATGCCCGGCCGGGTGCCATCCGCGGTGCCGGCCGTGTAGAAGCCCGAAGGCGCACCTGCCGCGCGATAGGCCGGGGTCGGCTGGATCTCGAGCGGCAGCGGCGGCGGTTTCAGGAAGGCTTCCGGGAGCTTCGCCTGCATCGCAGCCACGATGCCGCGCGCCCGCGCCAGATAGGCGGCGCGGCCCGCCTCGTCGTCCTTCAGGTAGAAACGCGGATCGGCCTTCATCTGCTGCATGAAAGCGCGCAGGTCGCCGTCGAAGCCAACCTTGCGCATGATCTCCGCCATCTCGCGGTGCGTGCGGGCCACTTCACGCAGCCCCAGTTCGTGCACCTGCTGGGGCGACATGTCCGTCGTCGTGTATTGCCGTACCAGGAACTGGTAGAAGGCGTCTCCGCCCGGTAACTGCCACACACCGCCGGTCACCGGTGTGCGTACCGCGTGCGACTCGAGCGTCGCGATGACGCGGTCGTAGCCGGGCCGCAGGTCGCGGACGAGCGCCGTTCGGGCACGGGAGACCAGCGCCTCCTTCTCGTCGTTCGACACGGGCAACGCGTTCACCCTGGTCGTGAAGTCGTCGAGCATCGGCGTCGCCCAATGCGCTTCCGGCCCGTCCTTCGCGGGCACGCCGTCGCGCAGCCCGCGCGCCTGGCCGACCAGGATCGGATACACGGATTTCGGCAGGTAGACGCCACGCTCGGCCTGCAGGTTCAGTCGCTCGACGAGTCCGCCGAGGTAGACGGGCGCTGCGGACACGCGCCTCAGCCACGCCTCTGCATCCGCGACCGACTCGATCTTCTGGCTGGACAGTACCTGGGGAATGTCGATCGGCGGCCCGACGATCTGGTTCAGCGGATAGATGTGATTGCGCCAGCGATGCCGCTGCAGCAGCAGTTCCTGCGAGCGCTCGAAAACGCTGTACTGCAGCCGCGCCTTGGGCCCGAGTGACGCTTCGGCAAATTCGCGCCGGACATTGGCCAGTTCCTCGACCGCAGCCGTCGCCTCGGCGAGCGCTCCGGCCTCGCCCAGTGATTCCCAGCGATCGTTGCCCACGCGACTTCCCTGCTCCGTGGCCAGTGACGGGTTGGCCACGAGCAGCCGCTGGTACGCGGCTTCGAGGTACTCCAGGAAGCGCTCGTCGGCGGTGAGCGCGGGCTGCGCCGCGGCGGCATGTCCGCACGCGATCGTGAGGATCAGGATGGTCGCGGCCAGCCACGGGCGGACTGCGGCAGTCGACACTGGCATGCTAATTCCCATCATCGGTTGAGCGTGTATTTCATGATGCTGCCGTGCGGCCCAGTGCGATCTCGTTCGAGCGTATAGACGTCGCCGGACGGGCCCTGACGGCGTGCGAGCACCGTATCCACCAGGCCCCGATCCTCGTCGTCCAGCCGCAGCTCGCCGATGCGCGAATGCCCGGCCAGGTGCGCTGTGTTCGTGGCGCCGACGATCGCCGCCGCGACTGCAGGACGATCCAGCACCAACCTGGTGGCGACGGTCGCGATGTCGCAGCCATGTTTCCGGCCGACCTGCTGCAGCGATCGCAGCAGGTCCTGGAACAACGGCCAACCCCCGAACTCGTCGATGACCAGCCGGTACTTGGTCAGCGATCGATTGTCGAACGGTCCGCGCGCATCCGCGGCGCCCAGCCATCGCTCGCTGAGGAAGCCTCCGGCCACCGTG
>CAVOKQ010000016.1:0-207559 GCA_963696545.1 uncultured Gammaproteobacteria bacterium | reverse complement strand
GTTAAAAAAGGTGTTTTAAAGAATTTGATCTGTCTTGCTCTTACGAACCAATGTATTAACTTTGTTTTTATGTATTCGCAATTCAATGAATGTTATTAAAACAAGAATATCAGTATATGGGAACTTATGTCAATAATCATCTTATAAGAGATGAATCAGTAGTCCTTGAAACAAATTACCACTGGGTTATATTCATCTCCTGGCTTGGACTTTTCACACTCCTTCTGGGCCCGGCTATTATCCGTTGGTCCTCAGAGTTTGTTATTACCAACAGGAGGATAATAATTAAGACAGGTTTTATCGCAAGAAATACCTTTGAGATGAATTTGTCAAAGATTGAAAGCGTAAATGTTGACCAGTCATTTATGGGCAGGATCCTTGGATATGGTTCAATGACCATTATCGGAACAGGCGGAACCAGGGAAGCTTTTCGTAATATCAGAAAACCGCTTGAATTCCGGAAGGCATTCCAGGAGTTGTGTTAATGGAATAATAAATAATTGACGACTTTAGTGAGCCAGAGACATATCGGGCACCCGGAAAGATGAAGATAAGTCAGTACTGACTGTTAATCCGGAAGAAATTGTACTCCACGACAAAATCCTGCTTGATAATCTCCCGTCTGAGAGCGTTATCCTTATTTCAACATTCAGATTGGAAAATAACAGCAATGGAATTATTAACGATTAATACTGAATCGGATGAGATTAAAACTGCCGATTGGAAAGTTGATTTTGCTTTCGGTTTCGCTGTTCACATTGATTGGATTTAAATTTCCCTGCGCCTCACAAGGTAGCTTCATGACTGTTAAATCCATTCCCAATTTATATATGTGGACAGATATATGCAATGTTTATGTTCTCAGGGATGGCGATAAGGCAATTCTGATTGATCTTGGTGACGGCAGTGTCCTTTCACATTTGTCTGAAATTGGTGTGAAACAGGTGGATTGGGTATTGTTCACCCATCACCACCGCGAACAGTGCCAGGGATATCCGTTACTGAAAAGCGGGAATGCAAAAATTGCAGTTCCCAAAGGAGAAAAGTCATTATTTGAGCAACCGGCTTCATTTCGAAAATGAAGACTTCCCTCGACGATCCATTTACAGTATATGGAGCCAGCTATGTACGCCCTCCTGTTCAATCGATCCCTGTTGACAGGGAATTCACAAGAATGGACACATTCATGTGGCAGGGTTATGAGCTTACGTGTATCGAAACTCCCGGAAACAGTCCGGGATCAATGTCATATCTTTTGAAGAAAGACGGAAAGTGGATCGCTTTTTCCGGAGACGTCATACTCGACGGGCAAAAATGCACAACTTCTTTGATTCTGAATGGGATTATGGCTTTGGGGCAGGTTTCCGTGCTCTTCATAACTCTGCAGCTTTGTTACGGGACTTTCATCCTTTTATACTCCTTCCGTCGCACGGCAATATAATTTTAGATCCTGAAACGGAACTGAAAACCTGCATTGAGAAATTATTCAATCTTGAACGCCTGGTTTTGAGGGGTTACGACGTATTAACTTACTCTTCGGCAAGCCAGGACGTGGTTTCGACGCCTACAGATATTCCATTTTTGTGGCAGGTTTCACCACATTTATTCAAATTTAAAGGTCCTGAATATTTTCCGAATTTTTCCTTGATCTTATCCGATAACGGACATGCCCTGATGGTAGATTGCGGACTTATCGACACGTCATTTTTGGGACAAACCCTCGGATCAATGAAGCTAAAGTACGGATTAAAGCAGATAGATGCCCTGATCGTCACTCATGTTCACGGAGATCATTTCCTTCAGGCTCCCTATATCAGGCAAAAATGGGGTACTCCTGTTTGGGCTCTTCAAAACATGGTTCCGGTCATGGAACATCCTGAAAGATATGATCTTGCTGCCCTGGTGCCTGCATATAAGGCCAGTTTTCACTCAATCCATGTAGACAGGGCCTTTAAACCGGGTGAGACTTTCAGTTGGAAGGGTATAATTTTACAATAGACTGGATGCCAGGTCAGACTGAATATGCCCTCTGTCTGAACGGCATTATTGATGGGAAGAAGGTGGCATTTACCGGGGACAATATTTTTGGTGATCCAACCAATACATTCCAGAGCGGTCATGAAGCTTTGGGTGCAAGAACAGCGCTATTCTGGAAGAAGGATATATTTATGCAGCAGAATACCTGACAAGGTTAAAACCTGATATTCTTATCGGAGGTCATTCCTATGTTATGGATAAACCTGAAGAATGATAAGCCGGTACAGGACATGGGCTTATGAAATGCGTAAGGCATTTCAGGAAATAAGCAATGAAGCCGATTACCGGGACTGGTTTGATCCATACCGGGTGCATGCTGAATCTTACAGAACTGAACTCAGACAGGGCAGACAGCAGAATTCAATCTGGTTGTCCGCAATTTTTCAGAGAATACCGGAAAATACAGGATACAGATAATACTGCTTCTGGAATAGCAGCGGAACCTGCTTTCCTGGAGGTGAATATTGATGGAAACTCCCGTAAGTCATTTCCGGTGAGATTAGCTGCTTCAGCTAATGCGTCAGAAGGAATTTCAATTGTGGCATTTGATGTTACACTCGATGGGAAACGATATGGAGAGTGTTTTGATGCATTGATAGGAATTATTAAATAAAAATTTGTCCAATGCATTACAAATAAGGTATTTGCGATTCAGAACAATTTATATTAATGTACATAAGCAGAAAAAAATGAACATTCTGAGAAGGTTTGACAAAAATGTATCCGGCAGAAAAAAATTGTCGATCACTTATCGTTCTCGCCATTTACAACGTCTTTGTTTGATAATGCTATCATATTCCTGACACCAGAGAACTTGCACTGGAAATACATACATGAAGAAAAAAATGTGAAATGTTTCAGCCACAGGGATTGGCTCTGAAGCATATTATGAAGAATGAAAAGATCTATTTTGCTGTACCTTCCGTTTCAGTCCATTCAATTATTCAATTGGAATTTCAATAATATTACTCTCAGCAATTTCAGAATCAAACACTTTTCGCGAAAAAACAACTAATTTTCGTGAATAATGGGGATCATTATATTCGATTTGCTTAGTTTTATGTCGGAAAATAAAATTATCATTTATAAATAGTGATAATTGGCCGGAAGGGATTTTAACTTTTGTTTTTAACAGTTTATTATCAAATCATTATGAAGCAATCAGAAATTAACAGAATAATGCAGGAAGGTCTTGACTATATAGAGAAGGAGATGAAGTTTATGTTGCCTCCTTTTGCAAAATGGTCTCCTGACGACTGGAAATCAAAAGGCGAAGAATCCGCCGATATTGTCAAACAGCAACTGGGGTGGGATATTACTGACTTCGGTACGGAAGAATTTGAGAAATTTGGCTTGTTGCTTTTTACCATTCGTAACGGAAGCTTCGAAGAGCTGTCCAAGCCTTTCGGAAAAATCTATGCAGAGAAGGCTATGATCGTAAAGGAGGAACAAATAACTCCTATCCATTTTCACAGTCAGAAAATGGAAGACATTATTAACCGACGGACCTGGATCCAGCGCCCACCGCAATACGAGCTCGGCGGTATCGAGTATTCGTTTCCCGGGCGCGAGGATGTGCCGGTCGATCTGTGGACCTACGACTTCGGCTCACACAAGCTGATGATGCGCGTGCGGTTCGTCGCGGAGCAGGTCCAGTCCATCACTCCGCTTGATTAAATAGGTGCCTGGCACCGAATATCAGACCGAAAATTCGGTGCCAGGCACCTATTTAATCCAGCGATTGATCTTCGACTCCAGCACCGGCAGCGGCAGCGAGCCGCTTTCCAGCACCTGCGAGTGGAATGCGCGTACGTCGAAGCGCACGCCGAGCTTCTGCTGCGCAAGCCGCCGCAGCCTGAGAATCTCGAGCTGCCCGACCTTGTATGCGAGCGCCTGCCCCGGCCACGCGATGTAGCGATCGACCTCCGCCTCGATGTCGGCCTGCCCGAGCGCCGTGTTCGCACGGATGTATTCGATCGCTTTCTCACGCGACCAGCCCTTTGAGTGGATACCCGTGTCCACCACGAGCCTTACCGCACGCCACATCTCATTCGAGAGTGCGCCGAAGGCGCTGTAGGGATCGGTGTAGAGCCCGAGGTCGTGACCGAGCGATTCCGCGTACAGCGCCCAGCCCTCGCCGTATGCCGTGTCCCAGCCGAAGCGACGGAACCGTGGCAGTCCCGTCTGTTCCTGGGCAACCGCGACCTGAAGGTGGTGCCCCGGCTCGGCCTCGTGCAGGTACAGCGCCTGCATCGAGTAGGTCGGCCGTGACGCGAGATCGTACGTGTTGACGTAGAACACGCCGGGCCGCTTGCCGTCGGCGCTCGGCACCTCGTACGATCCCGCCGCCTCGGTCGGCGCACGAAATGCCTCGACCGCCCGGATCTCGAACGTCGCCTTGGGTTTCACCGCGAACAGCAGCGGCAGTGCTGCGGATACTTTCTGGCGCAACGCGCCGTAGCCCGCGAGTAACAGGGTCGGCTCCTTGAAATAGAAGCGCTGGTCGGTCCGCAACGCTTCGAAGAAACTACCCAGGTCACCCGCGTGGCCAACCTGGTTCTTGATCCGTTCCATCTCGACACGGATGCGCGCGACCTCGGCCAGCCCGAGCTCGTGCACTTCGTCCGGCTTCATCGACGTGCTGGTGTGATAGCGCACCAGGTACGCGTACCAGGACGCGCCGTTCGGCAGCGCCGACAGCCCGATGCTGTCGCGCGCCTTAGGCAGGTAATCGTTCTTCAGGTAGTCGTGCAGCCGCCGATAGGCCGGCAGCACCTGCTTAGAGATCTTGTCCTCGTAAGCCTTCATCAGCCGCTGCCGATCCGCGACGCTCAGGCCCGCCGGGAAATTCAGGATCGGGCGCCAGAACAGGCTCTGCTTCGGGTCGTCCACCAGCTGCGCCGCGAGCTGCGGGATCGTGCGCTCGACGACGATCTTCGGCTGCACGACGCCCTTGGTCACGCCGAGCTGCATGTTCGCGATCGAGTGGTCCACCCACGCGACGAAGCCGTCCATCCGCGACAGGAAGTTGTCGTAGTCCTGCGCCGTGCGAAATGGCTGGATCCCGTCGCCCGAGCCGGCCACCGCGAACGAAGACGCGAGGTTCGAGAACTGCTGGATCGGCAGCAATTCGCTCGGGAATCGATAGCCCTCGATGTTGATCTCGCGGCCGCGCTTGAACGCCTCGTAGGTCACGAGGTCCTCGCCATGCAACTTGCGCGGCTTCAGTGCCTGCAGCTTCTCGAGCGCCTCCTGCTCGATGCCGAGCGAGTCCGCCATCCACATCAGCGTCACGTAGTCCCCGAACTGAGCGTCGAAGCGGTGGTCGCCCTGCTCCGTTGCGGTCCACGGATTCAGCGCGAGGTACTCGTCGTAGTAGTGCTCGGTGATCCGGATCAGCTCGGCAGCCGTCTCGTTCGAGGCCTTGATCTCGGCCTCGGCGGCAACGTCGGCGGATTTCGATTCCGTACGGGACGGCCGGTCGCAGCCCGCGAGCGCGAGCGCCGCGAACAACGCGAAAAAATAGGTGCCTGGCACCGAATTCATTTTCGGGCGGCGACCCATCGGCCCACCTTCGCCTCCAGCACGCTCATCGGCACGGCCCCGTCGCACAGCACTTCACGATGGAAGTCGCGCACGTCGAACTTGTCACCGAGCTGCTGCTGGGCACCGCGGCGCAGCGCCTGGAGGCGCAGGTCGCCGACCTTGTAGCCGAGTGCCTGCCCGGGCCACGCGATGTAGCGCTCGACCTCGGAGACCACGTCGCTCTCGGCGAGCGTCGAGTTGTCGAGCATGTACCTGATCGCCTGCTCACGGCTCCAGCCAAGCGCGTGGAGTCCCGTGTCGACCACCAGTCGCATCGCCCGCAGCTGCTCGTCGTTCAGCCGCCCGAACCACTGGTACGGGTCCGTGAACATGCCGAGCTCCTTGCCGAGATACTCGGAATACAGCGCCCAGCCTTCGACGTACGCCGTATAGCCGCCGCCGAACCGACGGAATTTCGGCAGGCCGGTCAGCTCCTGCTGGATCGATCCCTGGAAGTGATGGCCCGGCGACGCCTCGTGCAGCGACAGCGTCTCCATGCCGAACTTCGGCTGCGCCTTGAGGTTGAACGTGTTGACGTAGAAGATCCCGGGCCGCGACCCGTCGGCAGATGCGCCCTGGTAGTATGCGCCCGCGGAAGACTCAGCGCGGAAAGCCTCGACCTCGCGAACCTCGTAGTCCGCCTTAGGGAAGACGGAAAACAACTTCGGCAGTGCGGCGTCGATGCGCAACTTCAGCTTGCGGTAGCCGTCGACCAGGTCGGCTCCCTGCGTGTAGTAGAACTTCGGGTCCGACTCGAGGTGCTTGAAGAATGCCTCGAGGTTGCCCTGGAACCCGACCTTCTCGCGCACCCCGTTCATCTCGCCGAGAATGCGCGACACCTCGCTCAAGCCCAGCTGGTGGATCTCCTCGGGCGTCATGTCGGTCGTGGTGTGCTCCTGCACATAGAACGCGTACCACGCCTTGCCGTCCGGCAGCGCGGTCCACGCGACCGACGTGCGCGCCTTCGGCAGGTACTCGTTCTTCACGAAGTCACGCACGCGCACGATACGAGGGCATCACCATGCCGTCTATCGCGGCTCTGTACGCAGCGGTCAGCCGCTCGCGGTCCGCCGTGGGCACAGTGTCGGGAAACTTCGCGATCGGCCCCCAGTAAGGGCTGTCCTCCGCCTTCGGCACGATCAGCCTATCCAGCTGCACCAGCACCTTTTCCATCACGGGCCGCGGCTGCACCACGCCTTTCGCGATTCCCTCGCGCATGTTGACGATCGACTGATCCATGTACGCGACGAAGCCGTCGAGGCGCTTCAGCCAGTTCTCGTAGTCCTGCACGGTGACGAACGGCTGTGCATTCGTGCCCGAGCCGAGCGACGGCATCATCGTCGGCAGGCCGCCCGTCTGCGCGAGCGGCAGCAGCTGGTCCGGAAAGCGCTCGGATTCCTTCTGGCGCGTCCGCTCCCGCAGGAAGATCTCGTACGAGATCCGGTCCTCGCCCGACAGCGTCGCCGGATCGAACTTGCGGATCGCCGTGAGATAGCGCTCGTTCATGTCGTGCTGCCGGGCCAGGTACTCCGGGCTGATGTAGTTCGGCAGCTGGTCATTGTAGCGGTTGTCGCCGATGTAGGTCGCGAGCAGCGGGTTCATCTTCAGGTACTCCTCGAAGTACTGCTCGAAGAGTGCGTTGAGCTGCTCGCTGGTGGCCGCATTGGCCGCTTGGCCGCATTGGCCGCGTTGCCCGGCGCAGCCGGCGGATGGCCGGCGTGTGTTGCGGGCGCCTGTGCCCCGGCTGCAAACGAAGTCAGGGCAAGCGAAAGCACAAGAACGACCGGGCGGCTGGGCTTCATGGGGGGATCCGGATCTGGTGAGGCGAGGCCGCGGATTATAGGGGGACATTCTCCGTTTTCGGCCGCCGCACCGAAAAATGGAGAATGTCCCCTTGTACACTCGCGCCAATGTCCAAGTTCAACACCATCGTCGGCGCCATCAACGAGCGGCTCTGGGCCGACTGGGTGCTGTTCGTGCTGCTGGGCACGGGCCTGCTGTTCACTGTATGGAGCCGCTTCTCGCAGTGGCGGGCCCTCACGCACGGCGTCGAACTGCTGCGGGGGCGCTTCGACGACCCGACGGCCCCTGGCGCGATCAGGCACTTCCAGGCCTTGTCGGCCGCGCTGTCCGGCACCGTCGGCCTCGGCAACATCGCCGGTGTCGCGATCGCAGTGAGCCTGGGCGGCCCGGGCGCGGTGTTCTGGATGTGGGTCGTCGGCTTCGTCGGCATGGCGCTAAAGTTCACCGAAGTGACGCTGTCCATGCTCCATCGCAATGTGCACGATCCGGCCAACCCCCACGGCGGCCCGATGTGGGTCGCGCGCAAGGGATTCGCGGGCTGGGGCCCGGGCTGGGAAAGGTTCGGCCGCACGCTCGCGGTGCTGTTCTGCATCACGCTGGTCGTCGCCACGCTGACCGGCATCAGCTTCTTCCAGATGTGGAACGTCGCGGACGTCACCGCGAGCTATTTCGGCGTGCCGATGACGGTCAGCTCGATCTTCATGGCGATCATGGTGGCGATCGTCGTGATCGGCGGTATCAAGCGCATCGGCGTGGTCGCCGAGTTCCTCGTACCGTTCATGATCCTGCTGTACCTCGCGGGCGGCCTGCTGCTGCTCGCGATCGAGATCGAGCGGCTGCCGGCCGTGTTCGCGTCGATCTTCCGGGCGGCGTTCTCGCCTCACGAAGCGGCAGGCGCGTTCGTCGGCGGCACGGCTGGCTACGCGTTCCTGTTCGGCATGAAACGAGCGCTGTATTCGAACGAGGCCGGCCAGGGCTCGTCGCCGATCGTGCACAGCGCCGCGCGCACGCGTGAGCCGGTGCGCGAGGGCATCGTCGCGGGCCTCGAGCCGTTCATCGACACGATCATCGTCTGCACGTTCACCGCGCTGGTGATTCTCGTCAGTGGCGTGTGGAACCGTGCGCCGGATGCGTGGTTCGCTTCGCCTCCCGCGGTGATCGCGGCCGACGGCGCCGGTCAATGGACGCTGCAGCGAACTCCGGCGCCTGCGATCGAACGCGGCACGTGGAGCGAAGGTCAGCGCGTCTACACGATCGTGCACGCCGATGCGAATCGCCGCACCGGCAACGACCTGCACCGAATCAGCGGGTTCGTCACACGGGACGAGACTGGTGGGCCCGCCATCGAGTGGGAGACCATCGACAGCACCGTCACGCCGTCGCTGCGGGACGACGGGCTCTGGCTCGACTACGTGGGCGCAACGCTCACGGCGCGCGCGTTCGACACGGCGTGGCCGGGTCTCGGTAAGTGGCTTGTGACGATCGCCTGCTGGCTGTTCGCGTACTCGACGATGATCTCGTGGATCTACTACGGGGAGCAGGGCGTCGTGTACCTGTTCGGCAACCGGTTCGCGATGCCGTTCCGCGTGCTGGTGTGCGCACTGATGGCGCTCGCCGGCACGGGACTGATCAAGACGGCCGCCGAGTTGGATGCGCTCTCGACGCTCGGCACCGGCGTGATGCTCTGGGTGAATATTCCGCTGACGCTGCTGCTGGCCGGTCAGGCAATGCGCGCGTACAACGACTACGTGCGGCGGCTCGACCGCGGGGACTTCGAGGCGGAGCGGAAGCGCTAGCCAGCGGGCGGCGGGCAGCCCGCTTGGCGGCCAGCGGGGTGCCACTAAGTGGCCGGTTCCGGGGGTTCTTCCCGGGCCGTCCGCGGCATGGGGTGATCTCAATCGGTCAATGCAACGAATTGACCAAATCGTTCGGCGGGGTTTTGCCAGCCGAGAGTTTGTCGCGGTCGGAGGCCCCAGGGAAGGGTTCACGCCGTCCCGGGAAGGACCCCCGGCATCGGACGCTCCAAGTGGCACCCACCGCTGGCGCGCCATGCGGGCTGCGCCGCCGCCCGCCGCTGCGCGCTCCTGATATCCTTATCGGCCTCCCCCGCGATCGACCCGCTTTCGAGCGCACGATCGCTTTTGTCGACGTCAGGTCGGCCAGAGAACACGAGGACGCACCATGTCGCTCAAGCTCAATGACCCTTCCCTCCTCCGCCAGCAGTGCTACGTCGACGGCACATGGATCGATGCGGACGCCGGCGGCGAAGTCGACGTGACGAATCCCGCCACCGGTGAAGTGATCGGCACGGTGCCGAGCCTCGGCACGGCCGAGACGCGGCGCGCGATCGAGGCGGCGTCAGCCGCGTTTCCGGCCTGGGCCGCGAAGACCGCAAAGGAGCGTGCCGCGATCCTGCGTCGCTGGAACGACCTGATGCTGCTGAACGCGGACGACCTCGCCACGTTGATGACCGCCGAGCAGGGCAAGCCGCTCGCCGAGGCCAAGGGCGAAATTGCGTACGCGGCGTCGTTCATCGAGTGGTTCGCCGAGGAAGGCAAGCGCATGTACGGCGACCTGATCCCGGGCCACCAGCCGGACAAGCGCATCCTCGTGATGCGCCAGCCGATCGGCGTCGTGGCGGCGATCACGCCGTGGAACTTCCCGGCCGCGATGATCACGCGCAAGGCCGGCCCGGCACTCGCCGCGGGCTGCACGTTCGTCTGCAAGCCCGCGATGCAGACACCCTGCTCCGCGCTCGCGATGGCCGAACTCGCGCACCGCGCCGGCATTCCGAAGGGCGTATTCAGCGTGGTCACCGGGTCCGCCACGGTGCTCGGCGCCGAGATGACCTCGAACCCGCTCGTGCGCAAGCTCACGTTCACGGGCTCGACCGAAATCGGCAAAAAGCTGATGGCGCAGTGC
The DNA here is from genome assembly GCA_963696545.1 of uncultured Gammaproteobacteria bacterium. GTDB lineage: Bacteria > Pseudomonadota > Gammaproteobacteria > Steroidobacterales > Steroidobacteraceae > RPQJ01. The sequence continues at coordinate 197,212 of CAVOKQ010000016.1, read as the reverse complement.
GCGGCGACGCTGAAGAAGGTGTCGCTGGAGCTCGGCGGCAACGCACCCTTCATCGTGTTCGACGACGCCGACCTCGACGCCGCCGTGCAGGGTGCGATAGCGAGCAAGTACCGCAACACCGGCCAGACCTGCGTGTGCGCCAATCGTCTGTTGGTGCAGGAGGGCGTGTACGACGCGTTCGTCGCGAAGCTCGTCGAGGCGGTGCGCAAGCTGCGTGTCGGCGACGGGCTCAAGGGTGCGACCGAGCAGGGCCCGCTGATCGACGCCAAGGCGGTCGCTAAAGTTGAGGAACACATCGCCGACGCTCTCTCGAAAGGCGGCAAGGTTGCACTCGGCGGCAAGCGGCACGCGCTCGGCGGCACATTCTTCGAGCCGACGATCATCACGCACGTGAAGCCGAACATGATGGTCGCGCGCGAGGAGACGTTCGGGCCCGTGGCACCGATCTTCAGCTTCAAGGACGAGAAGGAAGCGATCCGGATGTCGAACGATACGGAGTTCGGGCTCGCATCCTACTTCTACACGCGCGACCTCGCGCGCGCGTGGCGCGTGGCGGAAGGCCTCGAGTACGGTATCGTCGGGCTCAACACCGGGCTGATCTCGACCGAGGTCGCGCCGTTCGGCGGCGTGAAGGAATCCGGCATCGGCCGCGAAGGTTCCAAGTACGGGATCCTCGACTACACCGAGCTCAAGTACCTCTGCATCGGCGGCATCGAGGGTTGAACCACTCGCTTTCGGACCGGGCACTGTTGCTGCTGCTGGCGTCGGTCACGGCGCTCGGACCGATCGCGACCAATCTCTACCTGCCCGCGCTGCCTGCGGTCCGCGAGTACTTCGGCGCGAGCGTCGCCGAGGTGCAGGCGACGTTTTCCGTGTCGCTGGTTCTGTTCGCGTTCGGCATCCTGGCCTGGGGGCCGATTTCCGACCGCTTCGGGCGCCGCGCTGCGATTCTCGGCGGGCTCGCGATCATGGTGGGCGGCGCGCTTGCCTGCCTCGTCGCACCGACGCTGCACTGGCTCATCGCCGGACGTGCACTGCAGGCATTCGGTGTCGCGACCGGGCTCGTGACAGCGCGCGCAATCATCGCCGACCTTTATCCCGCCGAGCGCATGGTGAAGATGCTTGCCTCGCTGACGATGGTCGCGGTGGTCGGCAACTCGCTCGCACCGGTGCTCGGCGGCTTCCTCGCCGCAGGTTTCGGCTGGCGCTCGATCTTCGCGGCGCTCGTGCTCACCGCGATGACGGTCACCGTGGTCGCATGGCAACGCCTGCCGGAGACACGACCAGCCGACGCACGTCCACCGCGCGGCCGGGAAATGCTGGGCACCGCGTGGCTGCTGGTGCGCAAGCCGCTGTTTACGGGCTGCGTACTGCAGGGCGCGGTCGTGTACGCGACGTTCCTGGTCTTCATTTCGCTGGCGCCGTACGTGATGGTCTCGGCGCTCGGCAGGCCGGCGACGGAGTTCGGCTTCTACTATCTCTTCATCGCCGCGGGTTACTTCCTCGGCAACTGGTCCGTGAGTCGCCTGATGACACGTCACGACCTGCACTGGATGGTCGTGGTCGGCGTGCTGATCACGGTGCTCGGTGCGGTCGCTGCGCTTGGCTTCGTCGCACTCGGGTTCACGCACCCTTTGTGGATCTTCATCCCGATTGGAGTGCTCTCGTACGGGCAGGGCCTCGCGTTGCCGAACGTCACGGCGACCGCGGTCAGCCTGGCACCCCAGCATGCCGGCGTGGCTTCGAGCCTGATCGGCTTCCTGCAGCAGCTGATCGGCGCGGCGTGCGTGCAGGGGATGGGGCTCTTTCCGACCGACACCGCGCTGCCGATGATGGGATTCGTCGCGGCGGCGTGCCTGCTCGGGCTTGCGATGCTGTACGTGTTTCCCCGCGTCGAGGCCGGCAAGGCCCGGCACGGAAAATAGGTGCCTGGCACCGATTTTCGTTATCCTGCGCCCGCTCCTACTCTCGCCCCGCTGCAGCAATCGATGAGCGAATACCTCGGCACCCCGGATTACGCACACGGCACGCCTTCGCGGGTCGGGGTGCTGCTCGTGAATCTCGGCACGCCGGACGAGCCGACGACCCGTGCGGTGCGCCGCTACCTCGCCGAGTTCCTCTGGGATCCGCGTGTGATCGAGATGCCGCGCGCGCTTTGGTGGCTGGTCCTGCACGGAATCATCCTGCGTGTCCGGCCGAAGCGCAGTGCGCACGCATACCAGAAAGTCTGGACGCCCGCCGGCTCGCCGTTGCTGATCGAGTCGCGCGGGCTCACCGACGCCGTCGCTCGGCGGCTGCAGGAGCGCCACGGTGACCGCGTCCGCGTCGAGCTCGCGATGACTTACGGCAACCCTTCGATCGGCGCAGCGCTGGAGCGCTTTCGCCGCGACAACGTGCAGCGGCTGCTGGTAATGCCTATGTACCCGCAGTATTCGGCGACGACGACCGCGTCGATCTTCGAGCGCGTGACGAAAGAGCTCGGACGCTGGCGCTGGATCCCCGAATTGCGCATGGTGAACCAGTACTGGGAAGAGGACGCGTACATCGACGCGCTCGCCGCGAGCGTAACGACGCACTGGCAGACGCACGGCCGCAAGCACTTGCTGTTCTCGTTCCACTCGATCCCGAAGCGCTACTTGATGTCGGGCGATCCGTATCACTGCTTCTGCCACGGCACGGCGCGGCGCGTGGCCGCGCGGCTCGAGCTCGGCGACGACGAGTGGTCGCTCGGTTTCCAGTCACGCTTCGGCCGCGAAGAGTGGCTGAAGCCCTACGTCGACGGTTTGCTGCACGACTATTCGCACACCGGCCCGAAACGCGTGACGCTGATCTGTCCCGGGTTCGCGACCGACTGCCTCGAGACGCTCGAGGAGATCAACATGCAGAACCGCGAGATGTTCCTGTCGCACGGTGGCGAGGCGTTCGACTACGTGCCCTGCCTGAACTCGAGTGCCGCACAGGTCGACCTGTACGACCAGGTGATCACGCGGCACGCCCAGGGCTGGCCGGAATTCTCGAGCCGCGACGACTCGGCATTGCTCGCCGAATCGCGTCGACGGGCGCTCGCGCTGGGCGCGAAGGCCTGAGCCGATGCTCGGACGCTTCCTCGAGGTGAGCGTCCGCGCCCCAGACGTCCAGGCGTCGCTGGAGTTCTACGAGTCGCTCGGCTTCGTGTCGGCGCCGGTCGGCGACACCCGGCCGCACCCGTACGCCGTGATCACCGACGGCCGCCTTTTCCTCGGCCTGCACGGGCATGAGTTCGACTCACCGACGCTGACGTGGGTGTATCCAGGACTTGCACGGCATGCGTCCGCACTCGAGGCGCTGGGCCTCGAGTTCGCGTTCGCGAGGCTGGGCGACGAAGCATTTCACGAGCTTGGTTTCGTCGATCCTTCGGGCCAGATGGTCACGATCATCGAGGCGCGGACGTTTTCGCCACCTGCGGTCGAACGGGCGCTGTCGTCGACGCTCGGCTACTTCGAGGAGTTCGGCGTCCCGACCACGGACCTCGCTCGCTCGACCGCGTTCTGGGACGCGCTCGGTTTCGTCGCGTTCGACCCGGTGCGCGCGCCGTTCGCGAAGGCCGTTGCCTCGCACCGCGACCTGAACGTGGGGCTCTACGACACGGACCTGCGCAAGCCGGTGTTGACGTTCTCGGATCCCGAGATGCCCGAGCGCATCGCGGACCTGCGTGAGAAGGGGTTCCGCTTCGTCGACCGCCTGCCGCGCGGCATGAACACGCGCGAGAACGCACTGCTCGAGGCTCCCGAAGGGACCTGGCTGCTGCTGACGACCGCCAGCGCGTGAGGTCCGCGGCGGGCGCGGACGTAGCGTTTCGTGGCTCAGCGCGCCGTCGCCACGATCACGAAGCTGAGATCGACTTCATCGCCGACCTGGATCGCGCCGCCCGCGACGCTGAACGGCGACATGCCGAATTCTGTCTGACGGATACGAAACGCGCCGCGCGCCGTCAGCGTGGTGCCCGCTCGATCCAGCTCGAGTGGCACATCGACCGTGCGCGTTTGGCCCTTCAGCGTTGCCTGTGCATGTGCGACAGGCTGCTGCCATGTGCCGTCGAGCCCGTTCGAACGCACGACGATTTCTGGATACTGCGCGGCGTCGAGCACCTCGGGCCTGAGCAGGTTCTGGTAGGTGCCCTGCCGCGCGGATTCGGGCACGTCGCCGGCGAAGTCGGGACCGGCGCTGGCGCGTGCGACGGGGTCGTCCACGACCAGGGCTTGCACTGGAATGCGCAGCTCGAACCCGGAGCCGGACGGCTCGAGTCCCTGCCACACGACGCCCGATTCGTCGCCGGACGTGATCACGTGATTGTGGCCGAGCTTCGCCATCGGTCCCGCCCGGTAGACGCGGATGGTCACGACGCTTCGGGCGGGGTCGACGTCGAAGACTGTTGCTCCGGCGGGAATTGCGATGCCTGGCTGCTCAGGCTCGGCCGGCCGAACCGGCGGCTCGGCACGGCGCGGAGCGCAGCCTGAAGCGAGCAGCAGGCCGATCGAGACCACTACCACGGATGCGAATCGTGCACACCACGCGGGAACGGGGCGGTGGTGGGTTAACATCACGGGTCTCTTAACACCTGCCGGGGATCGGACGCATGCAATTGGGCAACACCAGGGACAGCTACGGGGCCGTCGCGAAATTCCTTCACTGGGCGATCGTCATCCTGATCATTGCACAGTACGTCATCATCGAGTCGGCGGACGACCTGCCCGACGGCGTCGAGAAGCTGTCGATCATCACGCGGCACAAGTCGCTGGGGATGCTGGTGCTGCTGCTGGTACTCGCGCGGATCGGCTGGAAGCTCGTGAATCGGGGCAAGCCGGTCCCGGTCGCGATGCCGCCGTGGCAGCGCATCAGCGCAGCCGCGGGCCACGGGTTGCTGTACCTGTTGATCCTGCTGCAGCCGCTCAGCGGCTGGGCGATGTCGTCGGCCGCCAATTACCCGGTCTCGCTGTTCGGCTGGTTCCAGTTCCCGGCGCTGGTCGCGCCGAACCATGACCTGCACGAGGGCCTCGAGGAGCTGCACGAGGTGCTGTTCTACGCCATGGTCCTGATCGCCGTGGTGCACGCGGCCGCGGCGCTGTACCACCACTTCTGGCTCAAGGACGAAACGCTGCGACGCATGCTGCCCTTTGGCAGGAAATCCGCCGGATGAGGCGTCGGGCGGTACTGCTCGGCGTCGGGTGCGTTACGGCCGTCCTCGCCGCATCCGCGTGGGCAGCGACCGCCTGGCAGACCGTCGTCGCGAACAGCCGGATCGAGTTCACCGGCTCGCTGGCCGGGGGCGACTTCGCGGGGCGGTTCGGCAAGTTCGACGCCGGCATCGTGTTCGACCCGGCCGACCTCGCGGGCAGCCGCTTCCGCGTCGTAGTCGACACAGGCTCGGCGGACACGGCCGATGCGGACCGCGATGCCGCGCTTAAAGGGGCCGATTTCTTTGCCACGGACCGCTGGCCGACTGCCAGTTACGAAGCCAGCCAGTTCGTCATGACCGCACCCGGCCAGTTCGAGGCCAGGGGCCGGCTGACGATGCGGGGCGTGATCCGCGACGTGCCGGTCACGTTCACGTTCAAGAGCCCGGCGGACGGCAAGAGCGCGGCGTTGACCGGCGAGGCGACGATCCACCGGCTGGACTTCGGCATCGGCCAGGGCGAGTGGCAGGACACGAAGTGGCTCGGTAACGACGTCCGTGTACGGTTCGAAGTCGCACTGAAAAAATAGGTGCCTGGCACCGATTTTTCGGCTGAAAAAATCGGTGCCTGGCACCTGTTCTTTCGGCTTAGAATCCGGCTCTGATGCCGTGTGCGCGGCTCCACAACGAATTCCAGGCACACTCCTCGAGGGTCACAACCATGTCATTCCGGTCAAAGGCGCTCGATCAGCGTCTCGTGCTCGCCGTTGCAGTTGCGCTCGCGCTCGTGGGCTGTGCGAAGAAGAAGGATGAGCAGGCGGCGCAGGCGCCTGCCGCCGACCAGCCTGCCGCTGCCGCGCCCGCCGCACCAGCGGCGGAAGCGCTCGAAGGGCAGGTCGACATCGTCGCGTGGCCGGGCTACATAGAGCGCGGCGCGACGGACAAGGGCTACGACTGGGTCACCGCGTTCGAGTCCGACACCGGCTGCAAGGTCAACGTGAAGACGGCCGGTACGTCCGACGAAATGGTGTCGCTGATGACCCAGGGCGGCTACGACCTGGTCACGGCCTCGGGCGACGCCTCGCTGCGACTGATCCGCGGCGCGACGGTGCAGCCGATCGATGTCAACCGCGTACCGAGCTACGCCAACGTCGACGAGCGGCTGAAGAACGCGCCGTGGCATTTCGTCGATGGCAAGCACTACGGCACGCCCTACCAGTGGGGCCCGAACGTGCTGATGTACAACACCAAGACGTTCAAGTCCGCGCCGACGTCGTGGTCGGTGGTGTTCGAGGAGCAGAAGCTGCCCGACGGCAAGAGCAACAAGGGCCGCGTGCAGGCCTACGACGGCCCGATCTACATCGCGGACGCCGCCGTGTACCTGATGGCGAAGAATCCCGAACTCGGCATCAAGGACCCGTACGAGCTGAACGAGGCGCAGTACACGGCTGCGCTCGACCTGCTGCGCAAGCAGCATCCGCTGGTGCAGCGCTACTGGCACGACGCGAACGTGCAGGTGCAGGACTTCACGACCGAAGGCATCGTGGCCTCGGGCTCGTGGCCGTTCCAGGCGAACACGCTCGCCACCAACAAGCAGCCGGTCGCCTCGACCGTGCCGGCCGAGGGCGCCACGGGTTGGGCCGACACGACGATGCTGGCCGCGAACGCCAAGCACCCGAACTGCGCCTACAAGTGGATGGAGTGGTCGCTGAACGCCAAGGTGCAGGGCGACGTGGCAGCGTGGTTCGGCTCGGTGCCGGCCGTGCCCGCGGCGTGCAAGGGCAACGCGCTGCTCGGCGACACGGGTTGCGCCACGAACGGCTTTGACAACTTCGACAAGATCCACTTCTGGCGTACGCCGGAGGCCGCCTGCGCACAGGGCACGTGCGTGCCATACAGCCGGTGGGCCACGGATTACGTCGCGGTGATGGGCGGTCGGTAATCGCCGGCCGGTCGTTGCACCGAAAGCAGGGCGGCGCCGCCCACGGGCGCCGCTTTTCGATTAAATGAAAGCAGCCATCGAACTGCAGGACGTGAGCCGCGCCTTCGGGCCGATCGTCGCGCTCGACCACGTCTCGCTGACGATTGCGCCGGGCGAGTTCTTTGCATTGCTCGGCCCATCGGGCTCGGGCAAGACCACGTGCCTGCGGCTGATCGCGGGCTTCGACCTTCCGGACACGGGCCGGATCCTGCTCGAGGGCGAGGACGTCACCGACATCCCGCCGTACGACCGCAACCTGAACACGGTCTTCCAGGACTACGCGCTGTTTCCGCACATGTCGGTCGCGGAGAACGTGGCGTACGGCCCGCGCGTCCGCCGCGTCGGTGCGGCCGAGCGCCGCAAGCGCGCACTGGAAATGCTCGAGCTCGTGCAGCTCGGCGGTTTCGGCGACCGCCGGCCGGCACAGCTCTCGGGCGGGCAGAAGCAGCGCGTGGCGCTCGCGCGCGCGCTGATCAACCAGCCGAAGGTGCTGCTGCTCGACGAGCCGCTCGGCGCGCTCGACCTGAAGCTCCGCGAGGAAATGCAGGCGGAACTGAAGGGCCTGCAGCAACGGCTCGGCATCACGTTCGTCTTCGTGACGCACGACCAGGGTGAAGCACTCAGCATGGCCGACCGCGTTGCCGTATTCAGCCAGGGACGCATCGAGCAGCTCGACACACCGCGCGGCCTGTACGCCCGGCCGCGCACGGCCTTCGTCGCGGATTTCGTCGGCAGTGCCAACGTCGTGGAGGGCCCGGCCGCCGAGCGCCTGACCGGACGCAGCGCGCCGTTTGCGATCCGCCCCGAGCTGATCGAACTGCTGCCCGCGGGGGTCACGCCCGCGGCCGGCACGATGTCGTGCAGCGGAACGCTGGAGGAAGTGCTATACCACGGCGCAAGCAGTCGCTGTCACATACGTGTCGACGCCGCAACGGTGCTCGCTGTCGCGCGTGCCGAGTCCGTGACGATTGCGCCGCTGCCGGCAACCGGGTCGCCCGTGCAGCTCTCGTGGCGCCCCGAGAGCATGGTCGCGCTCGAAGCGGGCTGAGCCGTGCTGCGCCCGATCTCCACGTTTTTCCACGGGCGCAATGCGTTCTACGTGTCGCTGCTGTTGCTGCCCCCGCTGCTGTGGCTCGGCACCGTCTACCTTGGCTCGCTGTTCACGCTGCTTCTGCAGAGCTTCTACGCGATCGACGAGTTCACGGCGCGGATCGTCCCCGAATTCACGTTGAAGACCTACCAGCAGCTCTTCACGCAGCCGGCGAACGTCGACATCGTGCTGCGCACCGTGCTGATGGCGGTCGCGGTAACGGTCGCTTCGGCGGTGATCGCGTTTCCGCTGGCGAACTACATGGCACGCTACGCCGGCCCGAAGATGAAGGCGCTGTGCTACGTCGGCGTGATGTTGCCGATGTGGACCAGCTACCTCGTCAAGGTCTACGCGTGGCGGCTGATCCTCGCGAAGCAGGGCATCGTCTCGTGGGCGTTTGCCTCGCTCGGTCTCGGCGGCGCGCTCGACGCGATGCTCGCGACGCCGGTCGTCGGTGGCCCGTCGCTCGCATCGTCGTACATCGGCATGTTCATCGTGTTCGTGTACATGTGGCTGCCGTTCATGATCCTCCCGCTCGCCGCCTCGCTGGAGCGCGTGCCTGGCTCGCTGCTGCAGGCCTCGGCCGACCTCGGCGCGCGCCCCGGACAGACGTTCCGCAACGTCGTGCTGCCGCTCGCACTGCCAGGCCTCGCCGCAGGCTCGGTCTTCACGTTCTCGCTGACGCTAGGCGACTACATCATCCCGAGCGTGGTGGGCGCACCCGGCTACTTCATCGGCATGATGGTCTACCAGCAGCAGGGTACGGCCGGGAACATGCCGCTGGCCGCGGCGTTTTCGGTGGTGCCGATCGTGCTGATCGCGCTCTACCTGGCGTTCGCCAAGCGGCTCGGGGCGTTCGATGCGCTCTAGGCATGACTGGAACCGCGCATCGCTGGGACAGAAGCTCGCTGCGGCGGCGGGACTCATATTCCTGCACGCACCGGTGTGGGTGATCGTGCTTTATGCGTTCACCACCGAGGACCGCACATACCAGTTCCCGCCGCCGGGCCTGACGCTGCACTGGTTCGACGTTGCGTTCGCGCGCGACGACATATGGGCGGCGATGCGGCTGTCGATCGTGGTCGCCCTTGCGGCGACGGCCATTGCGCTGCTGCTCGGCACGCTTGCGGCGTTCGCGCTCGCGAAACGGCAGTTTGCGGGCAAGGAATCGATCACGCTGCTGTTCGTGCTGCCGATCGCGCTGCCCGGCATCATCACCGGCCTCGCGCTGCTCGCCGGGATTCGCAGCCTCGGGCTCGAGCCGAGTTTCTGGACCATCGTCGCCGGTCATGCGACGTTCTGCCTGGTGATCGTCTACAACAACGTCGTCGCGCGATTGCGGCGCATGCCCACGAGCTGGGTCGAGGCGTCGATGGACCTCGGCGCTGACGGACTGCAAACGTTCCGTTACGTGCTGCTGCCGCAGATCGCAAGCGCGCTGCTCGCGGGCGGCATGCTTGCATTCGCGCTGTCGTTCGACGAGATCATCGTCACGCTGTTCACCGCCGGTCACCAGCAGACGCTGCCGATCTGGTTCTACAGCGAGCTGTTCCGGCCCCGCGACAGGCCGATCACCAACGTGGTCGCGGTGATCGTGATCCTCGTGACGCTGATACCGATCCTGCTCGCTTACTATCTGACCAAGCCGGACGAACAGGGCGGCGCCTGAGCCGCGCCCCGTCCGGGACCGTTCATCGAGGAGATGGCTGACATGCAAACCCGACTACTGATCAACGGCAAGCTCGTCGCAGGCGAAGGCAAGGTCGAGGAAGTGCTGAACCCGTCCACGGGCAAGGTGCTCGCCAAGGTGCCCGAGGCATCGCGCGGCCAGATCGACGCCGCGGTCAAGGCGGCCGATGCGGCCTTCGACGGGTGGGCGCGGACGGCCCCGAAGGATCGCGCGACGCTGCTGCTGAAGCTCGCGGATCGGATCGAAGCCGATGGCCCGGCGTTCGCGAAGCTCGAGTCGCTGAACTGCGGCAAGCCGCTGCCCGCTGCGCTGAACGACGAGATCCCGGCCATCGCGGACGTGTTCCGGTTCTTTGCGGGAGCATGCCGCACGATGACGGGTGCCGTCGCGGGCGAGTACCTGTCGGGTTTCACGAGCATGATCCGCCGTGACCCGGTCGGTGTCGTGGCATCGATCGCACCGTGGAACTACCCGCTGATGATGGCGGCTTGGAAGCTCGGTCCGGCGCTCGCGGCGGGCAACACGTGCGTGCTGAAGCCGTCGGAGCAGACGCCGCTCACGGCGTTGAAGCTCGGCGAACTGCTGGCGGAGATCTTCCCGGCCGGCGTCGTCAATATCGTCTGTGGTCGCGGGCGTTCAGTTGGTGCGCCGCTGACGAAACACCCGAACGTGCGGATGATCTCGCTGACCGGCGACGTCGCGACCGGCGCGCGGATCCTCGGCCAGGCGAGCGACGGCATCAAGCGCACGCACCTCGAGCTTGGTGGCAAGGCGCCGGTAATCGTGTTCGACGATGCCGACGTCGAGTCGGTGGTGTCGGGCGTGAGGACGTTCGGCTACTACAACGCAGGACAGGACTGCACGGCGGCGTGCCGGATCTACGCTGGCGCGAAGGTCTACGACCGGCTGGTTGCAGACCTGTCATCGGCCGTGAGCACCATCAAGACGGGTCTGCAGACCGCGAAGGACGTCGAGATGGGCCCGCTGATCAGCGCCGAGCAGCGCGATCGCGTCGCGGGCTTCGTTGCGCGCGCTCGGAGGCGGAAGCACATCGAAGTCACCGCCGGCGGCAACGCGGGCGTGGGTGGCGGCTTCTTCTATGAGCCGACCGTGATCGCGGGTGCACGGCAGTCAGACGAGATCGTGCAGCGGGAGGTGTTCGGTCCCGTGGTGTCGGTGACGCGCTTCACCGACGTCGACCAGGCCGTCACGTGGGCGAACGATTCGGACTACGGGCTCGCGTCGTCGGTGTGGACGCAGGACGTGGGCAAGGCGCTGGCGGTCGCGTCACGCCTGCAGTACGGCTGCACGTGGATCAACACGCACTTCATGCTGGTGAGCGAGATGCCGCACGGCGGCCTGAAGCGCTCTGGCTACGGCAAGGACCTGTCGATGTACGCGCTCGAGGACTACACCGTCGTGCGCCACGTGATGGCGAAGCTTTAGGAAGAAATAGGTGCCAGGCACCGAATTTCCACTCGGAAATTCGGTGCCTGGCACCTATTTCTTCCTGCTGAAGGCCCAGATGGCGATCGTGCTGAAGAGCACGCCAGGCACCATCTCGTACAGCTCGAAGATCCCGCCGCTGCCCTGCTTCCAAAGGATCACGGTCAGCCCGCCGACGATGATTCCAGCCAGCGCGCCGTTGCGCGTCATGCGGTCCCAGTGCAGCGACAGCACGATCGCCGGGCCGAACGCCGCACCGAATCCGGCCCACGCCCATGCGACGAGGTCGAGCACCTTGCTGTCGGGATTCAGCGCCAGCAGGTAGGCGAGCACCGCGATCGCGAGCACCGTGCCCCGCCCGACCCACAGCAGCTCGGCGCGCCCCGGATTGCGGCGGAAGATCCCCTTGTAGAAATCCTCCGCGAAAGCCGACGACGCCACCAGCAGCTGCGCCGACGCGGTGCTCATGATCGCGGCCAGGATGCCGGACATGCAGATGCCCGCAAGCACGGGATGCAGGTAGTTGCCCGCCATCACGATGAACACCTTCTCGCTGTCCGCACCGGCAAGCGGCGGTTCGAGCAGCAGCACGCCCGCGAGACCCACGACGATCGCCGCGACCAGCACGACGATGACCCAGCCCATCGCCACTCGCCGCGCGGTCGGCATCTCGCCGGGATTCCGGATCGCCATGAACCGCGCGAGGATGTGCGGCTGCCCCGGATAGCCGAGTCCCCATGCGACCAGCGACAGCACGCCGATCCAGCCGATCGCCTGCCCGTCGCTGCCGATGAACGGATCGAGCAGCGCAGGATTGCGCGCTTCGAGCGCGGCGGTCATGTCGCCGAGTCCGCCCGTCATCGCCACACCCATCGTCGCGACCATCACCAGCGCGATGAACATCAGCGTGCCCTGCAGCACGTCGGACCAGCTCACGGCGAGGAACCCGCCGAAGAACGTGTAGGCCAGCATCACGATGCTGCCCCAGAACATCGCGTCGTGATAGTGCATGCCGAACAGCGACTCGAACAGCCGGCCGGTCGCGACGAAGCCGGAGCTCGTGTAGAAAGTGAAGAACACGAGGATGAAGAACGCGGTCAGCGTGCGCAGCACCCGCGTGCCGTCGTTGAACCGGCGCTCGAAATAATCCGGCATCGTCAGCGAGTTGCCGAGCTGCTCGGTGCGCGTCCGGAGCGGTGCCGCGATGAACTTCCAGTTCAGGTAGGTGCCGACGACCAGTCCGAGCACCAGCCAGATCGAATTCACGCCCGCAACGTAGGCGAGTCCCGGCAACCCCATCAGCAGCCAGCCGCTCATGTCGGATGCCTGGGCGCTGAAGGCCGTCACCCAGCTGCCGAGCGACCTGCCGCCCAGGATGAAATCCGCGAGGTTCGTGGTGCGCCGGTACGCCACGAAGCCGAGCACGAGGCAGATTCCCATGTAGACGACGATCGTGCCGACGATGACGGGCATGTTGTTCATGCTTCTGCGGTACTGGCGCATCGGCGCCGCACCTCTCCCCCAAATCAATGACCTGCGCGCAGCATCTCGCGAGAGCATCAAGAGATGCAAAGGAAAATTCACGAAACCGTCACCTTGGCGCCTGGTGCGGCCGTCATTCTCACCCTCGCCACGGACGTTCCACCCCCGGACGAGCCTGGCTTCTCAGGGACCGGCGAGAGGCAGCATCAACCGAGCATCGGTAGCAGGGACGGATGCGTTAAGTCCTCGACTTGGCCCCCGGACCGGGGCAGGGCCCGCGCCCTGGCCCCGGTCTTCTTTTTCCTTGCTCGATGCCGCGCCCCTAGACCTGCGTTAACGCGAGCAACTGGTCGATCATCGATTGCGCCTGCCGCAGGTAACCACCGCCGAACAGGTTCAGGTGGTTCAGCACGTGATACAGGTTGTACAGCGTCCGGCGTGGCGCTGCGCCCGCGTCGAGCGGCCATGCGGCCTCGTAAGCCGCGTAGAACCCACGGCCAAAGCCGCCGAACAGGTGCGTCATCGCGAGGTCGGTCTCCCGGTCGCCGTAGTACACGGCGGGGTCGAAGATCACCGGTTGCCCTGCCGCATCGGTCGCCCAGTTGCCGCCCCACAGATCGCCGTGCAGCAGCGATGGCACCGGGCGATACGTTGCGAAGAACTGTCCGGCTCGCTCGCAGAGCTGCGAGCCCCGTTCGATTAGTCGTCCTTCGTGACCGTTGCGCGCGGCGAGTTCCAGCTGGAACCGCAGCCGTCGCTCGACAAGGAAGCACACCCAGTCCCGCTCCGGGGCATTGACCTGCGGCGTGCTGCCGATGGTGTTGTCGCGGCGCCAGCCGAAAGCGGATGACGTCACACGATGCTGGGCCGCGAGCTGCTCGCCCAACAATCGTTCGCTGCTGGCCGAGCATGCCCCGAACTCTATCCACTCAAGCGCGAGGAACGACTGCCCGGCCGCTTCGCCGCGCCCGAGCACCTGCGGCACTCGTAGCGCCTGAGCCGCTGCAAGCTCACCAAGCCCTTCCGCCTCGGCCTCGAACATCGCCAGCCGCTCACGCGACGCGATCTTGACGAACAGCGGCCCCTGGTCACTGGCCCAGCGATAGCATTCATTGATGCTGCCGCCGCCGACGGAAGCGTCCGGCTCGGCTGCGGCACGGCGGCCAGTCGCCCTGGACAGCGCGGCCGCGAGGCTCTGTTTCATGCGTCGATGTTAGCCGACGGGATCGGCTCGGCGCTCAGGTCGGCGCGATGCGTCGCTGCAGCAACAGTGTCAGCGCGAAGAACACGAGCGCCAGCGAAGCCCCGCCAACCGAGCCGGCCGCAGCCATGACCAGCGCGTCCCAGAGGCAGATGCCCGCAAGAAGATTGCCGACCGCCCTCGGCACGTCGCCCGGGCCGCGTCGCTTCAGGAACGACAGTGCGTACACCAGCCAGGCAGCCAGCATGATCCAGAGCGCCGCCGTCCAGCGACCCCCGGCCGCCGCACCGGCGCTCCACATCAGCGGCAGCCCCAGGAACACGAGCGGCCAGAGATTGCCGATCCGGCCCAGGTGCTCCTGCTTCGCGACGTACGTCAGGCCGACCAGGTAACTGAGCAGCAGCAGCGCCATCACGAATACCTCGCGAGGCGGTGTCGCGACCACGGCGTATGCAGCGGTGACATACACGAGCATCCGACAGAGGCCCATCACCACAGGGCTCAGCGGATTCTGCTTGTGGTAGAAATCGTAGAAGACGATCGTCGCGGCGAGCACCCCACCGCAAGCAACCGGACGCCATCCGGTGCCGCCCGGTGTGCCGAATCCGATCCACGCCAGCAGCGCGATACCCGCGGCCAGCATGCCGAACCCGAAGCCGAACACCTCGGTCGGTGTCGCCCGCCTCGCGGGAATCGGCCGCTCGCGCCGGTGCCGTGCGTCGAACTCGCGGTCGAACGCGTCGTTCAGGAACATGCCGGCCACGTAGCAGAGCGAGAGCGAGAGCATCAGCGGCAAGAGCCGCGCGTCATCGAGCGCACCACCCGCGAGCACGATGCCGGCAAGCGTGTTGGTCCAGACGGTCGGCAGGTTCGACACGCGGCCCAGCGTCAGTGCGTCGCTCAATTTCAAGACAGTTCCCCCTGCACCCAGGTGAGCTCGCGCGCGATCGCGTCCTCGAGTGGCAGATCGCGATACTGCGCCGGCAGCACCGACCACGTATACGTCTCGACCTCGAGCTGCGCCGTGCGAAGCCGCCGGCGCTGCAATTGCAGCATCTCGCGCACGAACTCCTGCGTCGACGTGAACCCTTCCAGCTTGTCGATGAACACCGGCACGTGGAAATGAATCCGCCACTCGCTGCCGCCGTCGCGCCAGCCAGTCGAGGCCAGGGCCTCGCCGAGATCACTGTATCGGATCAGCGCGCCGCCGCTGCGCCGCTCGACGACCTGGTGCAGGTAGATCGCATCGTCGAACACACGCAATGCATCCAGGGACGCCGCGGTCACCCGATCCACGCGCAGCCCGGCCGTGACCTGGATCTTCGCGATCGCAATGCCCGCACTCTCGAGCGCATCGACGCAGCCCGCCGCCGACTCGAATTCCACAGCGGCGTGGCAGAGGTCGAGGCACACGCCCAGGTGATTGCGCAGCGCTCGCTCCGCCGCGACACGATCGAGGCTGGTCAGTTCCGCAAGTCGCGCCGCCGCTGCCGGGGAGTGCAGTGAGTCGCGGAAGAACCGCACGGTTTCGTCGATCGTCTCGAGCAAGCAGCAGGGCTCAGGCTCGAGCGCGAGCACGACGCGACAGCCGGTGGCCCGCTCGATCGAGACGAGATGCGCCGCGTGCCGGATCAGCATCTCCACGATGCGATCGACGTCGGCCCTGGTCGCGGCGTTCGGCTTGAAAGCCCCGGGCACGGTGCTGATGCTGCCGGTCGATCGGCCCGCCTGGCTCAACCACTGTGCGAACAGGTCTGCAAGCAGGTTCGAGTAGTCGAGTCGGGCCTCGTCACGCCAGTCGGGCAGGTACACGCCCTCCTTCACTCTGGCGCCGTGGAACGGTCCGTACGGAAAGCCATTGATCGTTGCGACATACAGGTTCTCGTCGGCCATGAACTCCGAGAACTGCTGCATCACCGCAGGCTGGCAAAGTGCCTGCGCAGCGACGGCCGAGAGTCGCAGACCGATACCGAAGTGTTCGTCGCCCGAGACGCGATGCTTGATCGACGGCAGGAAGCGCCGCAGGTTGCCGCTGATCTCTTCCCAGGACTCCCCCGGGTGGATGTTCGTGCAATAAGTAAGATCGCTGCCGGCTGCCTTCACTGACCGATCTCTTTGCGCCGCAGCCACGCCATCGCGCGCAGCACTTCGGCTCGATCGAGAGTGTGCACGTCGACGCCGCGACCGATCTCGGTCAGCATCGTGACCGACAGCTCACCGCCAAGGTGCTCGCGGAACTCCTCGATGCCATCGAGCAGCAGCACTCGCCCGGCAGAGTCTTTCGCCTCGATCGCCGGGTGCCACAGGTGGAATCCGAGCCGCTTCAGCGTGCGGTGGACCCGGTCGTCCGTTCCCGCGGCGAGCATGCCCGCCTGCACCGAGTAGCGGGTATCGAGCGCCACGCCGATCGCAACCGCCTCACCGTGACGCAGCTCGTGGGCCGTCAGCGCTTCGAGCCGGTGCGCGGCCCAGTGCCCGTAGTCGAGCGGTCGGCCGTTGCCCGATTCGAACGCATCCCCGCCCCCCGTGATCTGGCGCAGGTGTAGTTCAGCGCAGCGGCGAATCATCCGTGACGTGGCGGCTGGCGCGAATTCGCGCAGCGAGTCGGCGCTGGATTCGAGCCACTCGAAGAAAGTGCGATCCCGGATCAACGCAACCTTCACGGCCTCGGCGACACCGGAGATCCGGTCGCGTGGATGCAGCGTTCGCAGGAAATCCGCGTCGTTCAGGACCGCATGCGGCGGCGCGAAGGTACCGAGAAAGTTCTTCCGGCCGAAGGCATTGACGCCGTTCTTGACGCCGATGCCGGCATCGTTCTGCGCCAGCACTGTCGTTGGCAGCCGTACGTGCCGCACGCCACGGTGCGTCGTCGCGGCGACGTAACCGGCGAGATCGAGCAATGCGCCTCCGCCGATGCCGACGACGTAGGAATGCCGGTCGATCGCGAGGTCGGCCAGCCGCTGCTGCAGGCGCGTCACCAGTGCGGGATCGTTCTTGACCTGCTCGCCGGCCGGCAGGATCTCGGGTGCCGCGACCAGCTCGAGCGATTCCGCGTGCTCCTGGGCGTACGCGGCGATCGAATGCGTCAGCGCCGGCCAGCTGGCCGCAACGTTGCCGTCGATGAACACGACGAATCGGTGCCGCTTGTCAGGCTCCGAGCGGCTGAGCGCATGCACGAAAGTCAGATTGTCCCGCGCGAACACTCCGGCGGTGAAATGCACCGGGTAGCTGTAGCGGAGCGTGAATTCCTGCTCGTAGACCGCCGCACCCGGCAGTTCGAGGATTTTCGCCGTCTCGGTGTTCATGTTGTTGTCCCCAGTTCCGGCACGTTGTTCATTCGATCAGCAGGCGCTCGTCGCGCTCCGGAATCACGGGCAGCTCCTCCACGCGTGGCTCCTGTCCGCGCAGCACCGAATTGCCCTCGAACAGCAGCCGCTCATCGCGCGGCCGAGGCTCGAGCCAGTGCTGCTCGCTGATCTGCCCGCTCTGGGCGAAGGCCGCAAGCGCATTGCCATAGCAGATCGCCTCGACGTCGGCGCGCGGGATACCGCGCTCGAGCATCAGCCGCGCGGTCTTCGGCACCGCGAGCGGATCCGACTTGCCCCAGTCCGCGCTCGAGTCGATGAAGATGTGGTGCGAGCCGTAGCGCCGCGCGATCTCGACCATCCGCTCGTTGCCCATCTTGGTCTGCGGATACAGCGTGAAGGCCGCCCAGAAGCCGCGATCCAGCACTTCCTGGACCGTCTCCTCGTTGTTGTGGTCGATGACCACGTGCCCCGGTTCCAATCCCATCTCGAGCGCGACGTCCATGCTGCGCGACGTGCCGCGCTTCTTGTCGCGATGCGGCGTGTGCACCTGCACCAGCATGCCAAGTTCGCGCGCGAGCGCGAGTTGCGCGCGGTAGTACTTGTCCTCTGCGGCCGTCTGGTCGTCGTAGCCGATCTCGCCGACCGCCACGACGCCTTCCTTGCCGAGGAACAGCGGCAGCACGTCCATCACCTGCTCCGCGAGCGCTTCGTTGTTGGCCTCCTTGCTGTTCAGGCCGATCGTGCAGTAGTGGCGGATGCCGAACTGCGACGCCCGGAAGCGTTCCCACCCGACCAGGCTCGACAGGTAGTCGACGAACGTGCCGACGCTGGTCCGCGGCTGTCCGAGCCAGAAGGCAGGCTCGATGACGGCGACGACTCCCGCGGCTGCCATGCGCTCGTAGTCGTCGGTCGTGCGGGCGCTCATGTGAATGTGCGGATCGATGAACAACATCGGCGTCTCCCAATCCAGTCTCAGGCCGCCCCTGCGGCCAACGTTTCCCAGCGAAGTGTTCCGTTGCGGGCCGCCGCAGCGAGCTCGCGCTCGGTGTCCAGGAGCTTCCTTGCAGCGGCGTCCGGCGATTCTTGAAGCGCGAGCGCGGCTGCTTGCCGCTCCACGCCAGTGCCCCGGGACAGCAGGCGACGAAAGTCGTCGAGCACGTTGCCCGCGGCGAACGGACCGACGCAGCGCCACAACTCGGGGCTGACGACGCGCGACGCGGCCCAGCGCTCGTGCGCGTAGTCGCAGAGCATGCGCGCCAGTGCAGGATTGCGGCGACTGTCCAGGCCCACGACCAGGTCGAGCCGGCTGCCGACGAACAGCGCCTTCAGCACCATCTGGTTCCACGCCGGCTCGGCGAATTGCTCCGCGGCGTAAGGACTGCGATGGGCCACCGCCTCGAACACCGTGCGCATGTTCGAGCGCACGCCTTCAGCGGCGCGCAGCGCATGACGCGGCGGGTCCGGGTACAACGGCAGTCCGCGATAGAAGGCCACGAGCTCGCCAATGTCGGCCGCACTGCAAAGCCTGTCCAGGCGCCGGCTCAACTCTGTACCGTCTGGCGAGCTCGCCAGCAGCAGGTAGACGCGCGCGGCCTGGTCCACAGTCCATTCGCTTGGATCCCAGCCGGGGCGGCTTTCGGATGCGGCCTTCAGTTCGGCCCCGCTGAGCGCGATCGGCGCGCTGCCGAGCTTTCTCGTCACGACACTTGTCATCAGGAACAGGTCACGGTCCGCAGCGCCGGCACGCAGCCGCGTCGCGCCGGCTTCGAGCCACGCCTCGGCATCGGCGGGCAGTCTCGCCCCGAGCCAACGACCGAGCAGATCCACGGGGGTCATGCGAGTCTCCTCCCGACCTCGGTCGGCAATGCGGATGCGCCGAACACGTGGTCGAGCATCAGCCGCTTCACGTCCGTTGCGGCCACCGGTCCCTCCCGCAGCAGATCCGGTCGAGACGTGATGAACAGCGGCCCGTCTTCCAGCCGGTCCGTCGGCCGACCATGCGAGCCCTTCACCAGCGTGGCGTCCAGCGAGATCACGTCCATCAGGTAACGCATGCCGAGCATCTTCTTTGCGAGCCTCGCGGCGATCCGCAGCCTGGCGAGACGCAGTTCCGGATCGATGAACAGCTCGACCGGGTCGTAGCCCGGCTTGCGGTGAATGTCGACCGTGCGCGCATAGTCGGGGGCGCGCGCGTCGTCCAGGAAGTGATAGTAGGTGAACCAACTGTCCGCACGAGCTATCGCGACCAGTTCCCCGGACCGGGGATGATCGAGTCCGAGCTCGCGCTTGCCCGCTTCGTCGAGCACACGCTCGACCCCGGGAAGTCCGCGCAGCAGCTTGGCGACCTCGGGCACGAGTTCCGGCCGCGCGACGTAGACGTGAGCGAGCTGGTGATCCGCGACGGCAAAGGCCTCAGACGCGCCGGCGTCGAACTGCTCGCGTCCAACCTCGTCCCGCACGCGCAGCCATCCGGCCTGCCGCAGCGCCCGGTTGATGTGGACGGGATTCGAGACGGCCGTGATGCCGTATTCGGAGAGCACGACGACCTCGGCATCTGCACCACGTGCGGCATCGATCAGCTCGCCGCAGATCTCGTCCACCTGGCCGA
Source organism: uncultured Gammaproteobacteria bacterium (assembly GCA_963696545.1). Classification (GTDB taxonomy): domain Bacteria; phylum Pseudomonadota; class Gammaproteobacteria; order Steroidobacterales; family Steroidobacteraceae; genus RPQJ01. The sequence continues at coordinate 177,254 of CAVOKQ010000016.1, read as the reverse complement.
CGTCGCGCGCGATCTGCGGATCGGCCGGGCCGAGACGCTGCAGGTTGTAATCCAGGTGCGGCAGATACACGAGCGTGAGCGTCGGCTTCTCCCGCTCGAACACACGCAGCGCACACTTGCCGATCCAGCGCGAGCAATCGATGTCGGCGGCCGGTCCCCAGAACTTGAACAGCGGAAACTGGCCGAGGTCGCGCTGCAGTTCGTCGCGGAGCCCTGCTGGGTGCGTGTAGATGTCGGGAAGCTTGCGGCCGTCGGCCGGGTACATCGGACGCGGCGTCACCGACCAGTCGGCCGTCGCATACATGTTGTACCACCAGAAGAGCTTCGCGCAGGTGAACGACGGATCACGCCGCTTCGCGGCCTCCCACACCTTCTCGCCGCCGACCAGGTGATTGCTCTGGCGCCACAGCCAGATCTCGGCCAGGTCGCGGAAATACCACCCGTTCGCGACGGCCCCGTGTCCGCGCGGTAACTCGCCGGTGACGAACGTGGACTGCACGGTGGTCGTCACGGCCGGAACGACGGTGGTCAGCGGGCGCACGCCGCCGCGCTCAGCGAGCGCGCGGAGGTTCGGCGCATGCACGAGCAACGCAGGCGTCATGCCGACCACGTCGAGGACCAGCGTCCGTCTCATGAGTCACGCCCCGCACGTTGCGCCCTGGCCGGCTGCGACGCCGGCCGCAACTTGCCGCGCAGCGCCGACACGGTCCCGGATCCTGTCGCGAACATGCACGTGCGCAGGTCGGCAAGCAGCTCCTCGATGAACAGGTGCAGCGCTTCCTCGCCCTCATCTGCCTTCAGCAGGAACGGTCGCGCCAGCGCGGCCAGATCCGCGCCGAGCGCGATGGCCTTTGCGATGTCTGAGCCGCTGCGCACGCCGCCGGACGCGATCAACGGGAGCGATGGTGCCGCGCGCCGCACGTTCTGGATCGACTCGCACGTCGCGATGCCCCACTCGCCGAAGCGCAGCGCGCGTTCACGTTCGCGCGCCGTAGTCGCGCAATGCGCCTCGACCTTCGCCCACGACGTACCGCCCGCGCCCGAACAATCGATGCCGCTCACGCCGCACTCGACCAGTCGTCGCGCGGTCTGCTCCGTCATGCCGAAGCAGACCTCCCGTGCGAACACGGGGATGCCATCATGCGCGAGGTCGCGGCAGATCTTCTCGAGCCGGGCCGCGACGCCCCGGAAGTCACACGCCGTACCCTGCAGTACCTCCTGCATCGGATTCAGGTGCACGAACAGTGCGTCGGCGCGGATCATCGCGACCGCCCGTCGCGCTTCGTCGGGACCATAGCCCCGCGCCAGCTGCGCGGCTCCCAGGTTGGCGAACAGCGGCACGCGCGGCGCGACGTCGCGAACCTCGAACCATGCAGCCAGCGACGGATCCTCGAGTGCAATGCGCTGGCTACCGACGCCGAGCGCGAGTCCGTGGCATTCCGCAGCAGCGGCGAGGCGCCGGTTGATCGCGCGGCCCCGTTCGGTGCCACCCGTCATCGGGGCAATCATCAACGGCGCGCGCAGCGAACGGCCGGCTAGCTCGTAGGACAGGTCCAGGCTGGCGAGTGCCAGCTCGGGCAGCGCTTCATTCTGGAACTCGTACGCTTCGAAGCCCGCGGTGCGCACGTATTCGACGGATCGCGTGAGACACGCCTCGATGTGCCTCAGCTTCGACGTCGGATCCCGTGTCGCGTCATCCATGGGTCACAGCACGATGTTTACCGATGCGACGAGGTTGCGTCCCGGCTCGTTCACGCCGGAACCGTGGATTCGATAATCTTCGTCGGTGATGTTGTCGAGCGCCAACGACAGCGTCACACCGTTACTCACTCTCCAGTCCGACCGCAGGTTCAGAGTCGTATAAGCGGGCGTGCCGCCCGGCGGAATGCGCTGCGTGTCTGCGATGTCGCGCGACGACAGCTGGTCCTGCTCGCTCGCGTGCTCGACCATCAGGTCCAGCTGCAACCTCGGATCGGCAAGGGCCAGGCGCGCGCCCAGGTGCCAGGTCGTCGGCATCAGCAGGTCGATGGGTTCCTTGGCGGTCTCGGTCGAGGTCGCGACCTGGAACGACTCCTGCCAGCCGTCGATCCACATGCCGTCGGTGTACAGGGTGAGCCGGTCCATCGTGAGGTACGAGAGTTGCCACTCCACGCCGTTGACGCTCGAGTCCGCGGCATTGGTCTTCGTGACCTCGCGCTGGCCGGCAATCGTCTGGCCTGTCGGCGTGCGAATGATCACGTCGGTTCCGTCGGTGTTGAAATATGCGGCCTGCAGGCCCAGTCGATCGCCCTGGAACTTGAATCCTGCCTCCCACGATACGTAGGTCTCGGGCTTCAGGCCCGGACTCGGAGTTTCGAGCTCGCCGGAACGGGCGGTGTCGAGGCGCGTCAGGTCGGACAGGTTCGGCGCGCGGAATGCCTGCGAGATACCGGCATAGAGGTTCCACGGGCCGTCGGCGACGGGCAGGAAGCTCAGCCGGAAACTTCCGGAAAAATTCGTCCAGTTGTCCGAGATCGAATACGTTGCAAACGTAACGGGGTCCTCGACCTTGTTGGCGTCAACAGATGCCCACGTGTAGCGGCCTGCCAGCGTGGCCTCGAGTTGCGGCACGACCTGCACCATGGCCTGCACGAACGCGCCGGTGAGATCGTACGTAGCGTCGTCCGCGACCGGTCCCTGCGAGTGCACGCGGCGGATCGACCCGTTGGCGTTGTATTCGACGTTGTAGCTCGATACGTCGTCGCTGTAGTAATCGACTCCATACATGAAGCGCGTGCGGCCCCACTGCTTGTCGAACTGCACCCAGAGCCCCGTCGTGTAGACGTCGAAGCCGAGCTCGTCATAGCGCAGGTTCGAGCGTACGCGGTACTGGTCCTCGCTTTGCGACTGGTACGATGCACTCGCGATCATCGTGTCGGCGAGCGCGCCCAGGTCCTGCTTGCGCAGCTGCAGGTAGCCGAGCTGACGCTGCTGGTCGAACTTGAGCTCACGATCGGTCCCGACCGTCGTGCCGTTCCAAGAAATGCCGTAGATCGTCCGGTGCGAACGCCACGCGTCGTCCTGGTTGACGTACTGGTAGCCGAGCAGCAGCGTGCTCGTGTCGGTGAGGTCGTACTCGACGCGCGCGTTCGCGTCCTGCTCGTCGTAACCCGTCTTCGGCTGCACACCCGTCGAACCACCGGCCTCGACGTCACCGTAGGTCTTGTAGGTATAGCCGCCGGTGGCGCGCAGCTTCGCGTCCACGTACGTCAGGTCGCCGCGGACCGTGTCTGACGACTCCGCGTCCGAGTAGCGATACGCGACTCGCGGCGAAAAGCCCTGTTTCGTCGAGTCAGGAATGGCGGACAGCACGTTCACGGCGCCGCCGATGGCGTCACTGCCGTATAGCACCGACGCAGGGCCCTTCAGCACCTCGATGCGGTTGATCGAGTAGGTGTCGATCGTGTTCCAGTACTGGTTCGGGCCGTCGCGGAACACGGAATTGTTGAGCCGGATGCCGTCGACCAGCAGCACGTTGCGGAAGCCGGTGAAGCCGCGGATGAAGGGCGAGCCCTGTCCGTTCGCGGTCTTCTGCACGAGCACGCCGGGAATTTCGCTGAGCGCCTCGGGCAGCGTGCGGGACTGGTAGAGCCGCTGTACGTCGGCGATCGACTCCGCGTACGCCATCGCCGGCACGTCGAAGGCGCGGATCGGCAATCGCGTTGCAGTCACGACGACCTGCTCGAGCTCGTCGACGTCCGGGTTGACCGGCGGCGGGCTGGCAGCAGCCGCGAACACAACGGCAGGCGCGCCAGCGAGCAGCACGAACAAGGTCCAGACCTTGCTCATATTGCCAGTGTGCGTTTGCTCTGGTTGCGAGGCCTTCATTGTTGTTGATCTTCAGCAGCGCACGGACGCGGTCCGACATCGATTACTTGTTGGTCCCCGTGCCGGCGGCGGGTACGGAAATCGTCAGCTCGACCTCGGTGCCCACTGGCGGCAGCAGCTGCGAGTTACCATTGACCGATCCGTAGGCTCCGATGCCGAGGCCCATGACCGACTCGATTATCGTGTTCGGGTCGTGCACGAAGCCGATCAGCGTGCCGGTGACGTCGGCGGCGAACCTGGCGTCCTGCCAGTGCTTCTGGGACCCGACGTATACCCACACCACCTGCTCCAGGTCCTTGGCGCCGGAGTCGAGTAACGCCTCGGCTGCCTTGATGGCGACTTTGCCGTCGGCTGTGGTCTTGAAGATCTCGAGCGCGACGCGCGGCCCCTGCACAGGCTTGTTACTGAACTGGAAGTAGGGCTCCAGGCTGGCGTCACGCTCCAGACCCAGCAGAATGCACGCAAGATTGAATTCCGTTCCGGAGACGTCCGCCTCGAGCAGGCTCTCGTACTCCTTCATGCCGCCGGTCGTCGTCAGCAGGTATTCGAGCGGCTTGTCGATGACGTGAACACGTGCCGGCAGACTGAATCTCCGGGCCTTGCGGTCGACGATGATCTTGCCGATCTGGTAGCGCTCGCCGCCGAGCGGCTTCATCAGGTCCGATGCAGCCACACCAGTAGCGGGCGGCGACTGCGCAAGCGCAACCGGGCACGCGCCTCCGAACAGGAGGACGACGATTGCGAAGGCCGATGCGATTCGTGACGACGGCACCTTGGTCAGTGCTCTGCAGGGATGATCCATTGAGAACGCAGCAAGTCTCATGCCATTGGTCTCCTGTTGCGGCCGTGAGCGGACTAAAGATCATGAAAATCAATGCGCTACGCTGGGGCCACCCGGCCCGGCGGCTGCGCGGTGCGGCCCCACGCTGTAGCGGTTCCGCCAGCTCTGGCCAGTTTCCCGACAGCGCAATCAGCGCTCAGCCGAGCACACCCGTCACCACCCGATGCGGCATCGGCGGCGGCAACGCGCGAACGTCGAGGCGCGAAAAACCGGCGTCCTTCATCCATCCGGCGACATCCGCATCCGCATGCACGGTGCCGTCGGGCGCGGTGAGCGCCATGTTGAGCCCGAACAGCGTGGCGAACGCAGGAGAGCAGCCGCCTGCGTCCGCGAACACATCGCTGACGATCAACAGGCCGCCCGGTACCAGCGCGTCGCGTGCCTTCTCGATCAGCTTGCGACACGACGCCTCGCTCTCGCGGTGAAACATTCCCGACATCAGCACCACGTCGTGGCTGCTGCCGAATGCGGAGGAGTGATAATCGCCATCCCGCAGCGACACGCGGTCGCTTGCGCCCGCAGCGGCCACGATCTCTCGCGCGACTGCTGCCACGCCTGGCAGCTCGAGCACTTCCGAGCGCAGGCCAGGATGGCGCTGCGTGAGCAGGATCGAATACGTGCCCGGTCCGCCGCCCACGTCGAGCATGCGACGGCGGTTGCCGAGGTCGAGCACTTCGACCAGCACGCGCGCAATTCCCATCGCGCGCCCGTGCATCGCGTGTACGAACGTCCGCGTCCGCTCGACGTCATCGCCGAGATAGCTTTCCGCGGGAAGCGCGGGCTTGCCGGAACGCAGCGAATCCTCGAGGTGACCCCACGTCGTGTAGAGCTGGTCGCTGTAGCGCATCGCGCCGCCCATGTAGGCAGGGCTGGCCGAAACGAGGAACGCCGACGCTGCGGCCGAATTCGCGAATACGCCTTCGCGAGGCTCGAGCAGGCCGAGCCCGGCGAGCACCCGCATCAGCAGTCCCGTCATCCGCGCGTTGAGGCCGAGTGCTTTGGCCACCTGCTCCGGGGACTTCGGCCCACTCGCGAGCTGGTCGAAGAGATTCAGCCGACTCGCCGTGAGCAGCGCCTGGCTGTCCCAGAACGCGGTGGTCAGCCGGACGATCGGGCCGGGATCGGGCATCGCAGCACGATTCATGCCGCGGCCTCCTGTCGATCGAGGTCGCACTCGAGCTGCATGTAGGCGCAGCGATGGCACATGAAGCCCGGCGACACGTGCAGGTCGTACCGCCGGCGGATCTGCTGGTAACCGAGGTTCAGTGCCTCGAAGTAGCCGCGAATGCGTTCGTGGTAGTCGGGCCGGTCCTTGCCGCCCGACGGCCACATCAGCGAGTAGATCGGAATGATGCCGCGGCGGCTCAGGTCTTCCGCCCCGTCCAGCGCGAGGCGCGAGGCGTCCTGCCACGAGAGGCCGTGCTCCGGATCGAGCTCGATGCCGGCGACCATCGCCGAGTACACGCGGCCGCGACCGAATACGCGCACGGCCGTCTCGAGCGACTCGATCCAGCGGTGGTAGCCCACGTAGCGGTTCTTGCCCGGGCACACCTTTGCGAACAGCGGCTCCGACCACATCTCGAGATTGAAGCAGGCGAAGTCGACGAGCTCCTCGCGGCGGAACTGCTCGATCTGGTCGTCGGGGATCGCGCCGGAGCCGAGCGCCACCGGGATGCCGTAGCGGTTCTCGCGCTTCAGGAAGCGTGCGAGCTGCAGGAAGCGCTCGCCTTCCTTGCGGCCGTCGGTAAGCGAGCCGCCGACGAGGTAAATGTGGCGGATCGTCGTCTGCGCGACGACCGCGTGCAGGCCCTCGGCCATGCGCTCGAGCGTGCGCTCGGGGATCTCGACGCGACCGGTCACCTGGCCGAGATGCGCTGTGCGTTCGTCGGGTGCGCCGTACGCGCAGAACGCGCAACGCATCGAGTGCCCTTCGTGCTTGTGCAGGAAGTACTCGCAGCCCGGCGCGAGATTGATCACGAGCATGTCGCCGTGCGTCTGCAGCCCTGCCTGCGCGAGAGGCAGTCCGTCCGACGTCTTGTGCGTCATCCACGGGTCGAGCGGCTCGAACTCGACCGGCACGGACTGCCCCGAGCGATCGTCGATCAGCACATAGCCGTGCTCGCGATCGCCCTCGACGTGCCACGGCGAATCGCCGCTGCCGAGGATGCGGATCTCGGTGCCGTCGCGCGTGTTGATCAGGTACGGAATCGTCGCGAGCCCCTTGCCGGTGGGATCAGGCTCCCCGGGCTTGAAGCGATACGGATAGAAGTTGGGCATGGAGTGCGTGGCCGCGCGACCCAGGGCCTCCGTGTAGCGGATACCCTCGCACATCACCTGGACCTTGAGCGCCGGCGAACCCGTCAGACCGTCCATCGCGCCACCCCTCGACATTTCGTCTGTGCCCTTGCCGCGCCGGAATGTGTTCCGAGTCGCGTCCTGATATCTTGCGGCTCTGGTGGATGCCCGCAACCACACGCAGTCTTACAGGATCACGCGCGGCCTGCTGATTATTGCCGCAGCGCTGTGCATTCCGCTCGTTCCGTTTTTCATAATCGGCGAAATGCCGGGGCAACGCTGGCTTTCGGCGACCGACGACCGCGCTGGGCTCTTCGCGCTGGCGGGCGCCGGGCTGCTCGCCATCGACATCCTGCTGCCGATCCCGTCGAGCATCGTGGGCACGATGCTCGGGGCGCGGCTCGGTTTCCTGCCCGGATTCCTGGCGACTTTCGCGGGCCTGATGACCGGGCAGGTCATCGCCTATTCGATCAGCCGCCGACTATTGCGCCGCGAAAGCCGCGACCTGCCCGTGGCCCCGACGCTGCTGGCGATCTTCCTGAGCCGTCCAGTGCCGGTGCTGGCCGAAGCGATGGCGATGGCCGCGGGCGCCTCGAACCTGCGCTGGAACCAGTTCCTGCTCGCCTGCGGTTCGGGCAACCTGGTCTATGCGCTGGCGCTGGCACTGAATGGCGCAGAACTCGTGCCGCAGGCCATGCTGGGCCCGGGACTGATCCTGCCGATGCTGCTGCCCGTCGCGGGCTGGCTCACCTGGCAATGGACGCGCCGCTCATCCTCGACCGGAGACGACAAACATGCTGATCTTCCTGATTAACCGCACGCGGGCCGGGCTCACCCAGCAGCAGTACGGGCAGCTCGCCGAGCGCGCGAAGGATTTCTACGCGAACGTGCCCGCGGGAGTGAGCATCCGCGGCGAGTGGGCGGCAGCGGACTATTCGCGGAACTTCTCGCTGATCGAAGCGCCGGACGTCGCGACCGTCGAGAAAATGGCGGCGCCTTTTCGCGATTTCGTGGATGTGGACGTGATCCCGGTGAACGAGATCAAGGGCTGGACGGTGTCGTAGACTTGGCCGGCCCGCAAGCCGGTGTCAGGGGCCTTTCGGCTCCTTGTAGCGCATCAGGTAAACCCGCGCCTCGCCAGACGGGGTCTGGATATTGAGCCTGACCGCACCATGGTCCGCAAAAGTGTGCTCGATCATCTTGATGGCGGCATCCACGCCCGTAACCGGCATTTCGTTGATCTGCGTAACCTTCGAGCCGAGCGGCAGCTGGAACAAAGGTCCGAACCGCTGCGCAAGCACGGCTTGGGTGTCGGAACCGGCAGGCTTGCCCGCAGACGTCGGTGCAGTAGACTCCGCGTGCAGCGCCTGATCCAGCTTTTCGACATTCAGGCGGCGGACGTAGTAGCGACCGTCCACGGAATCCTCGCGCGTCGCGACGAGGCCGCGAGTGTCGGGAGGTGCGGGCTTTCCGCTGTCCTGCAACTGAAGTTCGATGATCCTGCCCGGGAACTGGATGCGCAGGACTTTGTCGTCAAAGGCGATCACACGGCCACCGTTGACCACACTGCCTTCGCGGACGAGGACCTGCCCACCCTGCGGCAACTCGAGGAAGCCTAGATAGTCCTCGCCAACGGCAACAACTCCGGCCAGCCGGTACCCCTGCTGAGTGGACGCCGCTTCGCCGCCGACCGGCGCGATGATCAATCCGACCGGGAGAGCGAGCGCTACCCACAGCATTCGCTTCAGAAATGAGAAGGGCGGGAGGCCCCTTGGGACCCCCCGCCCAGTTTTCAGACTACAGCGGGGCATATGTCGAAGGGCCGCACGTGGACCGGTCGTTGCGACCGGTCCACCGCGACTCAAGCATTACTTGCCGTTTACCTTGAAGATGCAGCGCGTGAAGTCAGCAATGTTGACCTCATTGTCTACGTGGCCAGCGCCGAACCAGGTGTCTTGCTGGCCCAAGTCCTTTGCCTGGTCGAACGACACGACGTTGGCAGCATCGGCTCCCACCGGCACTGCATTGCCGCCGCCGAACCGCACGCGGGCCTTCGCCATCTTCACCATGGCAAACACGTCCTTGACGCTCACCGCGCCGTCACCGTTGACGTCGCAGCTCGCCCCCGCCACCGGAGCCGGTTTATCGTCCGGCGGATCGCACACGCCCAGCGGCTCTTTGACGTCGACGCAGGCGCCGGCGGTCGAACGTTGCAGGATCAGAATGGCAAAAGCGTTCCGGTCCGCCCAGACTCCAGCGCTGCCGCCGGCATAGTAGCCGTACGCATCAGGCTCGGACCCGCAGCCGAAGTCGCCATAGCTGGCCTTCGTGCTGTCCTTGCATTGGTTCTCCATGATCCGGGTCGCATAATCGAAATACTGGCCCGGTGCCGCACCCAGGTAGTCCCCCGAGGGCACCCTGCTCAGCTGCCGATACGCGCACTTCGGGGCAGCCGCTGGATCCAGCGTACCGACCTTGTTTGCAAGGGACGCACCGCCAAGATCCCTGAGCAGCTGCATGGACTTGAAAGAGCTCCACATGTAGTACCAGTAAACATTGCTCAGCTGACCAAAGTCATCGTTCCACACATAGCGGTTCGTCAGCCACTCGGCGTATGCCGCGACCTTCGGGCTCGCAGCGCTCGCGCCCCCGACCAACTGGGCCCACAAGCCCGAGGAAGTCTGCTGGAGAGTTGGAGACTGATCACCTGACTGGTAACCATGCCCTCTCTCGGTTGGAGTCAGAACGCCGCAAGAGCTGGGGTAAGTCGCAGTGGCATTCCTCTCGTAGGCATCCCTGCTCTTCGCCAGCGCGGCGGTGGCCGCCGCGGCGCGGGTCGGATCCGAAAACGTGGTATTCAGATAGACACCCTTGGCCGCACTCAGGCCGGCCACGGCAAACTGGGTCGTGGAAGAATCGCACCCGTTCCCAGTGTATCCCCACATGCCGGCGCAGGTCCCTGTCGATGTCTGGCCGCTGATGGTTCGATCCACATAGGAGTCGAGCGCATCCTTCAGGCTCAGGTAGGCCGTCGTGTCCGGAATGTCGGGCGAGCCCTTGTCCACTCCGCCTGACAGGCGGTAAGCGGACAGAGCCATCATGTTGATACCGTCCCGATAGACGTCCAGGCTCGGATTCTGCTTGGCGACGTACATGAGGTAGGCGGCTGTCTTGCGCATCCGCGTCTGATCCTCAGGCGAGGCGCCGACGTAGCCCTGAGGTGCGTCGAGCTGGTTGCCGCTCTTGCGCTTCTCAAGGAGCGCAAGCATGTGCAGACCCGCAGCACGGTTTGCGCTGCTCGGGTTAGCGAAGACTCCAACCGTGTCGAGGAACGTGAGCCCTCTGTCGATCGTGTCGGAAACGTCCTGCTCGAATTTCGAAAGTGCCGCACTCGCAGACCCGGCGGTGAGCGTGAGCGCCAAGCCGGCGCACGCGGCCAGAATTGTTTTCTTCGACATATAGTCCCCTCCAAATGCGAGAAACACGGTCTGCACGACATTCCCCCCCGGGATTGACGTGCATTCGTCACAGTTCTCAATGCATATTTTATGCCCCGCGAAACTGCCGCTTCTAATTCCATGAATACGTACGCAATTCGCATTGACGACAAAATCCGCATCCGCCCAAGAGGTTGCGTTCTGTAAAGTCCACCGACATAGGAAAGTACCTACTCGAGGTGAATCGCGGGCTCTTCCTGCCGCAATGCAACATCCTATTGCGATGCAATAGCGCCACGGTTTGCTGCACTCTGTGAGGCTTAGGTAGCCTCACCTCGTGAACAACCGCAGCAGCCTTCGCCTACGCCTGATGCTCGCTGCACTGTTGCCGCTGCTCGCCGCCATGTGCGCGGCCTGGGCGATAGCGACGGTGATCTTCACGCGCACGCTCGAGCAACGCGTTGCCGATCAACTCGCGGACACAGCGGATGTGCTCACGCGCACAGGGCTGCCGCTCACGACCGAATTGCTGCAGCGGGTCGCCGACCTCCAGCAGGACGAGATCGCGCTGCTCGACGCGAAGGGAGCATTGGTCGCAAGCACCGCGGGCACGCTCACGTCCCGCGTCGCGCCGCGATTCGCTGCCGCGCGCTCCGGCGACCCGGCGACCGGTGCCGTCCAGCGACTGGAAGTCGAAGCCGCACCGGTGATCGCCCTGGTGCGCCCGATTCCGGCGAGCAGCAATCCGCGCGCATCACAGCTGCTCATCACCGCCTCGCTGAAGGATGCGCGCGATGCTGCACGGCGCGCCGCACTCGGCATGGGACTCGCCGTGCTCGCCGCGGGCGCGTTGCTCGTTCTGCTGCAGTACCTGCTGGTGCGCAGCATCACGCTGCCGATCAGCCGGCTTGTCGCAATGGCCAACGAAATCGCCGCCGGCCGGCGCGACGTTCGCGCGGCCCCGGCGCCGCACGGTGAGCTGCAGGCGCTGGGCACTGCGCTGAACGACATGACCGCGAAGCTCGCATCCTATGAGTCCGAGCTCGCCGATCGCAGCCGACTCGCGGCGCTCGGCGAGATGTCGGCCCGGATCGCGCACGAAATCCGCAATCCGCTCACGGGCCTGAAGCTTCATCTGCAGCTGCTCGATGAGCGTGCGGTGCCCGCGGACAAGGCGACCGTGCGCCGATTGCTCGATGAAGTCGGGAGGCTCGAGCTCATCGTCGCGTCTTCGCTGTCGCTCACCAGACCCCAGCCCGCCACCCTTCGCGAGGGCGACATCAACGCCGCGGTCGACGAAGTGCTGCACCTGATGGAGCCGTCGCTGCGACACCGTGGCATCGAGTTGCGGCGCGGATTCGAGCGGGTCCCGCCTACCATGTTCGATCGCGACCGCATCAAGCAGGCCGTGCTCAACCTCGTCGTCAACGCCTCGGACGCGCTTCCAGGCGGAGGCAAGGTGCTCGCGACCAGCCGCCATGACCCGGCGCGCGGAATCGTGGCGATCTCGATCGAGGATTCGGGCCCGGGCATTGATCCGCAGCTGGGTGATCCCGCGAACGCAATCCCTGGAAGCAGCAAGCCTTTCGGGCTCGGCCTCGGCCTGAAGGTCTGTCGCGAGATCGTCGCTGAGCACGACGGCAGGCTCGAACTCGGCCGCAGCGATACGCTCGGCGGCGGTCGCGCAACGATCGAGCTGCCAGCGCGCGCCTCCACCGGGTTGAGCGGCTAGACTTCACACATGGCACGCATCCTGGTCGCCGACGACGAGCCCTCGATCTGCGAGGCATTTTCCGCGCTGCTCGAAGGCGAGGGACACGAGACGCTCACGGCTGCAAACGGCCGCGACGCGGTGCAGTGCGTGAAGACCGAGAGGCCGGACGTGGTGTTCCTCGATGTCCGGATGCCCGGCCTCGACGGCATCTCGGCCCTGAAGGAAATCCGGGCGTTCGACAGCAACGTGCCGGTGATCGTGATGACCGCCTACGGCACGCTCGACACTGCTGCCGAAGCGCTGCGCAACGACGCGTTCGACTACCTCGGCAAGCCGCTCGAGCTCGCGAAGATCCGGCAGCTCTTGCAGCGCGCGCTGCACGCGAAGGCCGCGCCCTCGTCAACGACCGTGGCATTGGAGCCTGCGGGCGAGGCGCCACCGCGGCAACTGGTCGGCCAGAGTCCCGCGATGCAGGAGATCTTCAAGCGCATCATCCTGCTCGCCGACAACGAATTGAGCGTGCTGGTACAGGGCGAGAGCGGCACCGGCAAGGAGCTCGTGGCGCGCGCGATCCACTCGAGCGGCAAACGCGCGGGCGAGCCGTTCGTCGCGATCAACTGCGCGGCGATCCCCGAGCAGTTGATGGAATCGGAGCTGTTCGGCCACGAGCGCGGCGCGTTCACGGACGCCCGGCAGATGCGCGCTGGACGCTTCGAACTCGCGGGCCAGGGCACGCTGTTCCTCGACGAGATTTCCGAACTGCCGCTGAACCTGCAGAGCAAGCTGCTGCGCGTGCTGCAGGAGCGCACGTTCGAGCGCGTCGGAGGAAGCGCGCAGATCGCGTTCCGGGCGCGGCTCGTCTGCGCCACGAACCGCGACCTCGCGTCCGAAGTCGCTGCAGGACGGTTCAGGGAAGACCTGTTCCACCGCATCAACCTCGTCTCGATCAACGTACCGCCGCTGCGGCAACGCCGCGAAGACATCCCGGAACTCGTGCGCTCGCTGCTCGCCGACGCGAACCGTGAGGCCGGCAAGTCGATCAAGGCCGTCGAGCAGTCGGTGCTCGATCGGCTGCGCTCCAGCGACTGGCAGGGCAACGTCCGCGAGCTCGAGCACGTGATCCAGCGCGCGGTGCTGACCGCGAAGGGCGCGACGCTGACCGTCCACGACCTGAACCTCGCAGCCGAGGGCGGCCCGCCCGAATCGGCGACCGACCTGGAGCGCCTTGCCGGACCCCTCGACTCGGTGGCCGCGGCGCTGGTGGCCCACGGCGCAGCGGCGGCCGAGCCGCCGCCGATCCACGAGCTGGCGATGTCCCGGCTGGAGCGCGCGCTGATCGACAAGGCGCTCGAGGTGACTGGCGGCAACCAGGTAGCGGCAGCCCGGCTGCTCGGCATCAGCCGCAGCACGTTGCGGACGAAGATCGCGGGCGCAGGGTCGCGCGAGCCCGGCTGAGGCCGCGGCTGTAGCGAAACTAGCCAATCGGCTGGCGGAATCCGCGCATGGCCAAAATCATCATATAAATCAATAATCTGGCGTCACTGCACAGCCCCGGTCCCCGGGCGGATCTGGCTGCACGGGCGCAGCCACAGGCGGGCCAGCTTCCGGCACCAATCGTCAACCCGTTGATTCCTAAGCAGATAGCCACGCCGGCCCGCGCATCGGGCGGTGGCACAGCGTTTGCTTCAGTACAGGTGAAAGGGCATCCCGCCGTGGATGCCGCCTCTGAGCGGTGCCCCCCGATCCAGCCGCCCCGAGGAGTGCCAGGACCGAATACCCTCCCGGTCCCGGCCGAAGCGGCGACTTAGCCGAAGCGGCCATCCGCCCCCGCGGGTGGCCGCTTCTTTCGGCACGAGGCACACGGGGGGCTGTTGACCCGCCGCAGACAATACCGGCAGCGTATAAGAGCCGGACTTCGAACCGAACCGATGGAGCCCAACCGATGAAAAGACTCGCACTGCTGGCTGCCGCGCTGGCCTTCGTCGTCGCACCCGTGACGCACGCCGCGGACCCGATGGATCCGCAATTGAAGGAAAAGGCCCGCCGGGCGATCGACGCCGGGTTGCACTACCTGCGCGGCGCGCAATCCGAGAACGGCTCGATGTCGGGCTCGGTCGGCATCACGGCGCTGTCGCTGCGGGCATTCCTCGAGAGTCATCGCGGCTACAGCGAGTCTGACGGCGCATTCGTCACGAAGCAGGTCGACTTCATCCTGTCGAAGGTGAACGCCGACGGCTCGATCTGCGAGACGCTGCAGAACCGCAGCTACAACACCGCGGTCGCGCTCACCGCGCTCGCGGCCGCGAAGAACCCAAAATACGCGGGCACGATCACGAACGCGCAGAAATACCTGAAGGGCGAGCAGATCGACGAGAAGGAAGGCTACAAGCCCGACCACCGGTATTACGGCGGCATCGGCTACGGCGGCGACGAACGGCCCGACATGTCGAATATGTACCTCGCGCTCGAGGGCCTGAAGGCGACTGCCGAAGACCCGAAGGATCCCGTCTGGCAACGCGCGCTCGTGTTCGTGGACCGCTCCCAGAACCGCAGCGAGAGCAACGACCAGTCCTGGGCCGGCAACGACGGCGGCTTCATATACATGCCCGGCTGGAATCCACCCGAATACGGCGGCGGCACGAAGTCTTACGGCGGCATGACGGCGGCTGGCATGATCAGCCTGCTGTTCGCGGGCGTGGACAAGAACGACCCGCGTATCCAGGCCGCCTACAAGTGGATCACGACGAACTACACGCTCGAGAACAACCCGGGCACCGACGCGAAACACGGGCTCTTCTACTTCTACAACGCATTCGCGAAGGTGATGGCGGCCTATGGCGACGTCGAGTTCACCGACGGCAAGGGCCAGACGCACAACTGGCGCAACGAACTCGCACAGAAGCTGTTGAGCCTGCAGGCACCGGACGGCTCGTGGGTCAACAAGGACTCGAACAAGTGGTGGGAGAACAACCCCCAACTCGTCACGGCATGGACGGTGATCGCGCTGGAGCAGGTCGTCCGCTGAGGTCGCAAACCGCGGACGAGGCTCTTCACGCGGTCCATCGACGGCTGCGGCGCCATTACGTCGCATCGGCCGCGCGGGCGGCTGCGTGGCTCTCAGTAGTCGTTGCGATTTTCGCAGTCCTGTTGCATTCGCTCGTGCGGCCGATCGATGTCGTTGCGGTCGCCGCTGTCGTCGTCTTCGTGTGGTTCGTTGCGCTGGCCCAGGCGCTCGTGCGCCCGGTGCCTGACGCAGAGTGCGCGTCCTGGGCTGATCGTCACCTCGGCGGCGAATCGGCATACGAGACCTACCTGGAGCATCGCGACGCAGGCGGTCCTGCACCGGCCGTGCAGCGGCTGGTCGCATGGATTGACAGCGGTGCGCGCCGCAGCGTCGGGCAACTCGCGTCGATGCCGGGCGACGTGAACTTGCGGAAGCCGCTTGCGGTGGCGGCCGTTGCGTTGCTGCTCACGACCGTGCTGCTGCAGGTGCCGTTGCAAACTACTGCGAGCGTGGCTCGAACGAAAGCAGCTGCGACGAGCGCGGCCGCATCCTCGGAGCTCGAGCCTCGCAATTCCATTGATGCACAGAAGACGGATCTGGCCGCCGGCAACGACAGCGCGAGCTCGGTCGGCGTAGAACAGGGCGACAAGACGAGCAGCGATGGTGGGAGAACTCCCGCTTCCGCCGACGCCTCCGGGAAGGAGTCCGCATCTCGCGAAGGACCTCGCGGTGCGAACGCTGCACCAGCCGCCGAGCAGGCCGCCGCAGGCGGTCGTGACGCCGGACAGACTGCTGACACCATCGCGGACACCGGGCTCACCGAGGCATGGCAGGGAGAGCTGGCCACGAAATTGCGCGAGCTCGCCACGACGGACCAGCAACCCTCCGCGGCCGACCCCACGCTTGCGGCCGACTACCAGCCTGCGACCACTCCGCAGGATGCGGCTGCAATGGTGATCGCTTTCAAGCCCGCGGCAGCCGTCCCACCCGAGGCTCGCAGTCGGATGCGCCTCGATCCTGCCGAGCAGGCCTACGTCCGCTCATACTTCGCGGATTCCGGAGCGACTCCATGACCCACGCCTCACCACCGACCTTCGAACGCGCGCAGCAGCAGCTGGTCGACGTGCGGTCAGCCCTCGACAGCGTGATCGTCGGACAGCGCGACGTGGTGGCCGGCATCGTCACGGCGGTCTTTGCAGGCGGCCACGTGTTGATGGAAGGCCTGCCGGGGCTCGGCAAGACGCACCTTGCGAAGGCGCTCGCCGCCGCGCTTGGGCTGCAATGGTCTCGCGTCCAGTGCACGCCGGACCTGATGCCGGCCGACGTCACGGGCACCGAGATCTACAGCATGGGACGCGACGGCGCCTCGAGCTTCGTGTTCAGGCCCGGCCCGGTGTTCTCGCAGCTCGTGCTGGTGGACGAGATCAACCGCGCCACGCCGCGCACGCAGGCGGCGCTGCTCGAGGCCATGCAGGAGATGCAGGTCACGCACGCCGGCACCAGTCGTCCGCTGCCGCAGCCGTTCTGCGTGCTCGCCACGCAGAACCCGATCGAACTCGAGGGCACGTATCCGCTGCCTGAGGCGCAGCTCGACCGGTTCATGTTCAAGCTGCGCGTGCCCTACCCGGATTCGGGTTCGCTGCGCACGCTGCTCGACGTATCACTCGACGCCGAGCCTGCGAACAGCCTGCCCGCAGTGCTGCAGCCTTCTGACGTGCTTGCGCTCACCGCGCTCTGTCGCACGGTGCTCGTATCGGAGCGTTGCAAGCAGGCCGCGATCGCGCTCGTGCTCGCCACCCAGCCCACGATTCCCGGCGACGCGCCATCCGGACAGCAGCATATCCGCTATGGCGCGAGCCCGCGTGCCCTGCAGTCGCTCGTGCGCGCGGCGCGCGTACGCGCGGTGATGTCGGGTCGCTCGCATCTCGACGTCGAGGACATCGCGGCCGTCGCGCTGCCGACACTGCGGCACCGAGTGCTGCTGCGGCTCGAGAGCGAGCTTGAGGGACTCGACGCGGACACCGTTCTCGCCGGGATCGTCGATCGATGGCGACGGGAGTGCTGACAACCGGCACGATGCCGACCCAGGCCGAGTTGCGCTCCTTCGCCCGGGTCGCGTCGCACCTGCTCGCCGAGCACCCGACGCCCGCACTCGGCGCGCGCACTGTGAAACGTCGCGCCGGCGTCGGACTGCAGCATCTCGATCATCGCGACTACGCGCCCGGCGACGAAGTGCGCCACATCGACTGGCGGCAGACCGCGCGACTGCAGCGGCCGATCGTGCGCCAGTTCGAGGCCGAGACGTCGGGCGACTGGTTCCTGATGCTCGACGCGAGCTCGTCGATGGCGGTGAGGGACGGCGCCAAGTGGCGTGCCGCCGTTCGGGCAACCACGGCAATGTCCTATGCGCTGCTCGAAATCGGGCATCGGGTCGCAGTCATCGCCTTCGCGTCGGATGTAGTGGACGAGGTTGCACCGGGGCGCGGCTCGCGGCACTTTCCGGGCATCGTGCGCAGCCTGCAGCGACTGCAGCCGGCAAGCACCGGCGCGCGATCGAATCTCGCCGCGTGCGTGCGCCGACTCGCCGGTACCGCGTCCGCACTCGTGATCAGCGACTTTCTCGGGCCATCCGACCTGCGGCCCGATCTTGCCGCACTGCGCCAGCGTTGCGTGCTGCTGCATGCGCTGCAGGTGCACGACCCACTCGCGCTCAGCCTGCCGGGACCCGGCCCGATCGAACTGCAGGACGTCGAGACCGGCGAATCGCTGACCACGGAGGCGGATGCGGCCGCGGAAGCCGCCGCCCGCGCGGCGATCGCCGACCACGCGCTCAGGCTGCGACGCTTCTCGAGTCGCAGCGGTATCGCCTTCACGTCGTGGGACATTGCGCTTCCCTGGCAGCGCGTACTGCTCGACCACCTCGTGCACGCACGGGCTGCATGATGAACTTCGCCACACCCGCGTGGCTGTTCGGGCTGCTGCTGGTGCCGGTCATCTGGTACCTGCACCGCAGCGGCCCGGTCCTGCGCATTCACCCGGTCGAGAACCTCGATCCATGGCGGGACTCCAGTGCCTCCGCGGATCGCTCCGGTGCACGGCGCCGGCCCGATCCCGCGTGGATTCGCCGCGCGGCCATCGCTGCGCTGCTGTCGCTCGTCTTGGCCGGGCCGACGCTGACGCGCAGGGCCGCGCCCGTCACGCTCTGGGTGGACGATTCACTGAGCATGCTGACCGACGAGTCCGGCGAGTCGCGCCTGCAGCGTGGGCTGGCGCAGGTCACCGCGGCCTTGCGCACCGCAGACGTCACGGACCTCGAGGTGCGAGCACTGAGTCGGCCGTGGCGTGCGCTGCGGGGCGCCAGCGCATTGAAGCCGGGCTCACTCGCCGGGCGGGCCGGTGCGGACGAGCCACATCCGCCGGATGCAAGGCAACTCGACCGATCGCGGGCGCACTGGCTGCTTACCGATGGCGCCGACGCGAGCGTCAACGCCTGGCTCGCCGCCGCACCGGTCGCGCGTGTGTTCCAGGTCGGCGTGGCTGCACGCAATGCCGGCATTTCCAGCCTGGCCGTTCGCGCCCAGCCATCGCAGGCGGACACCCTGGCGATACAGGTGCTGGTCGCGAACGGCGGCAAGGTACGCGAATCTCGTCGCGTCGAGGTTACGACCGCGGCCGGCCCTGCGGGCACCGCCGGGGTCTCGATCGAGCCTGGCGCCACGGCGACGATCCACTTCGAAGCAGCAATCGACGCGGGCGAGATTGCCGCGCGATTGTCTCCCGCGGACGCGCTGTCCGCGGACGACACCGTTTCTGTCGCGACCGCTACGCTCCAACCGGTCCCGGTTGCGGTCGATTCTTCGTGTCCGTCGGCGGTGACCCGGGCTGTTCGTGCTCACCCGGGGCTGCGTGAGTCGGGCGCACCGCAAGCGCGTCTTGCGATTCGATGCGGCGACGCGGGCAGCGAACACGACACGACGCCGCGCGTCTGGCTGCATGATGGCGCCACGAATACGCTCGACGAGTCGACGCTGTCATGGTCGTCCGCGCTGCACGGCGTGTTGCCGGTGATGCCGTTGGAGTTTGCGAGCCGCACTCGAGGGCGAATCGAGCCACCAGGCATGCACGACGTCGTGCTGCTCGCGAACGGGGGCACGCCGCTGATCGTGCTGCGCCGGGGCCCGCCGCGCGTCGTCGAAACCTCGCTGGACTTCTCCTCGCAGGCCGCCGCTGCAGAAGCAGCCGTGCCGCTAGGCATCGGTTTGCTGGCGGACGTGGCCCTCGATCAGGGGCTCCTGGACCGTACCGTGCAGGCGGGCCGTGGTTCAGCCGCCTCTCACGTAGCGCCGATCACCCAGCTTCAGGCAGGCGGCGCTGATCGCCCATTGCTTCGATCCGGTGACAACACGATCGGGCGACCGCTGCTGTGGCTCGCGATCCTGCTGCTCGCCTGGGACGCTGCCCTGCTCGCGCGTCGCTTGCTGCGCGAGAGCTACCGGTCGGAACGGGCGCAAGCATGACATCCCGCGACAGGCGCGCCGCTCTGGCGCTGCTGCTGAAGATCGCCGCGCTCGTGCTGCTGGCGCTCGTGCTGCTTGGTCGACCATGGCCCGCAGAGCGTGGAGCGGCGACCGTCTACGTCCTCGTCGACAAGTCGGCCAGCGTCGCAGCCGATACCGCAGCCGAGGCGCTGCGGCTGCTGACGAATGACATCGCCGAGGCACGCGAAGGTGTCGCCGTCCGCGTCGTCGGGTTCGCGGGCGATGCGAGCCCGCGATCGGCGCAGTACACGAACATCGAAGCGGCCGTGATGCGGACCGTGCGCGATCGGACTGCGGATTGCAGTGCGGCCATCGTGGTTCTTTCCGACGGCTACGCCACGGACGGCGACACGCGCCGGGCGCTGCGCAGTGCAAGCGAAGCGGGTATGCCGGTGTTGTGGCGGTCCGTGCTGCCAGATGCCCGTGCGCCGCACATCGTAGAGGTCCTGGCGCCGACGCTGGGGCGACCGGGCCAGGATATCCCGGTCTTGGTGAGGCTCGCGGGCAAGGCGGACCGTCCGGTGATCATCGCGCTATCGGCGCGCGGCGGCCTCGCCGAGCCCGCGACATTGCGCGTCGCGCCCGGCCAACTCGACTTCGCGTCGCTGCACGTTCGCGCCAGCGGTCCCGGCACGCTGCTGCTCGAGGCCGAACTGCGCGACGCCGGCTCCGCGGCGCCACTCGACGCCTGGCAGGGCGCCGCGGCGATCGAGATCGAAGCGCCGGCGGGCGTACTCTACGTGGGAGACGGTGCGCGTCCACTGGCAACCAGCCTCAGGTCAGGTGGCTGGCGCATCGAGCAGATCGTGCCCTCTGCCCTCGATCGCGCAGCTTCTGGATTCGCGCGCCACGCCGCGGTCGTGCTCGACGACGTGCCCGCCTCGGTCGCACGTCCGACGACGTGGGCCGCGCTCGGTGCCGCGGTCCGTGACCAGGGGACGGGACTGCTGGTACTCGGGGGTCCGCGATCGTTTGCTGCTGGCATGTATCGCGACTCGCCGCTGGAGCCGGTGCTGCCGGTCGCTTCGCGTCCCTCGGGGCTCGGTGATTCTGTGGCGATCGCGTTCGTGGTGGACAAGTCGGGCAGCATGGGTGCGACGTCGGCCGGCGTGGACCGCTTTCGCCTGGCGCAGCGTGCCGTGATCGAGACGGCCGGCACGCTGGGTGAGCGCGACTCGGCCGCGCTGATCGTGTTCGACGCCGAGTCGCGGGAGTTACTGCCGCTGCAGAGTGCTGCTGGGTTTCGTGCAACCGTCGCGCGCCCCTGGCCCGCGCAACCTCGCGGCGGCACCCGGCTATCGCCCGCGCTGGAGGCTGCGCTGCGGCAACTCGAGCCAGCCGAAGCGCGCCGCCGCATCCTGGTGCTCGTGACCGACGGATTCGTCGATGCGGCTCCGGACGATTCGCTCGCGTCGCGCCTGGCGGCCGCGCGGATCGAGTTGATCGCGCTCGCCGTGGGGCCCGACGCGGATACGGCGGCGTTGCAGCGTCTCTTCCCGGTGGATCGCGGCACGATCCTGCGGGTTGGGGAGGCGGCTGAACTTCCAGCGGTGATGCGCCAGGGACTCGAGGCGCGTCGCGCGCCAATCGAGCGCGGGCGGATCGAGGTGCTCGAGAGGCTGCCGTTACCGTTCCTGACGGTCGTGAAGAATGACTGGCCCGTGGTCGCGGCCTATGACGTCACGACCGCTGCTCCGGACGCCGTCGTGCATCTCGAGTCGGGACGCGGCGATCCGCTCGTGGCTCAGCGGCGCGTCGGCCTTGGACGTGTCGTCGCCGTGATGTCCGGGCTGGGCGCGTGGACGCCGGAATGGCTGCGCTGGCGGCGATGGCCCGAACTTGCGGGTGGGCTGGTCGAATGGATTTCGTCGCAGGATGGTGACGCGGGGCTGGCCGTTCGGGTGGAGGACTTGCCCGATGCGCTGCGCGTCGACGTCGATCTCGCGAACGGTGCACGTTGGTCGGAGGTTGCGACCGGCCAACTGCGTGTCGACCTTCCGTCGGGGCGCACGATCGACGTGCCGCTGGTTGGATCTGCGCCGGGACGATTGAGTGCGGTGATTGCCGAACCCGAGAACGGCCTGTATTCACTTACTGCGCAGGCGGCGGGTGCAGCGCTGCGCGTCGTCCACCTTCGCAACCCCCGGCGCGAGTTCGCGGGTGCAGTGCCGAATCCGGACATCGCGGATTGGCTGGCCCAGGGCCTGCTGCGCGAGTGGTCGCCCGCGGCGCTGCGGGACATCGTCGGGAACATGCGTCCAGCCGAGCGTCGCCCTGAGCGAGCGCTGCTGATGGCGCTCGGGCTCTTCATGTTGGGGCTGCTGGTCGAACGAACCCGCGAAAAATAGGTGCCAGGCACCGATTTTCCCGAGCGATCTTGTGGGAAACAGGAAAATCGGTGCCTGGCACCTATTTTTCGCGTGCCACGCGGCGCGCCTGTTCCCGCAGCATGCGCCCGAATCCGTGCTCGTCGTAGAACGCATCGGCCGCCGCGAGGTCCGGTGCGCGGCGACGCAAATCGTCGTGCGCCACCGCGAGCGGCATGTCGCACGCGATGCCCGTGAGTCGTCGCGACAGGAATGCCGTCTCGCGATGCTCGCGCAGGCTCTGCGCGACGAAACTCGCGCCACGAAACTTGAGTTTCGCCACGGCGTCCAGGTTCTCGAACACACCCTCGAGCGTGTTGAAGTGCTTCAGCAGCGTGGCCGCCGTCTTGCGCCCGACGCCCGGCACACCGGGGACATTGTCCACCGCGTCGCCCATCAGTGCGAGGAAATCCGCCATGCGCTCCGGGATCACGCCGAAGCGCTCCTCGATGTCGTCGTAGCCATAGCGGACATCCGCCACCGCATCCCAATACGTGTCGACCGCCGACACGAGCTGCGTCAGGTCCTTGTCGCGGCTGACGATCGTCACGGCCTGGCCTTCGCGGCGCGCGAGGTACGCCAGCGTGCCGATGATGTCGTCGGCCTCGTAGCGCGAGCTGCCGAACTCCGCGACACCGAGCGCGCGCACCACCTCGCGGCACAGTGCAAACTGCCGCTTGAGCTCGGGCGGTGCGGGATCGCGGTTCGCCTTGTACTCCGGGTAGATCTCGTTGCGGTACGACTGCTCGAGGCTGTCGTCGAAGGCCACGGCGATGTGCCCGGGCGACTCGCGCTCGAGCAGGTCGCCAAGGAAGCGCGCGAAGCCATGGACGGCATTGATCGGGTTGCCGTCACGGTCGGTGACGTCGATCGGCACCGAGTAGTAGGCGCGGAAGATGAAGACGCTGGCGTCGACAAGGTAGAGCACGGGCGGCATTCTGAGCGAGTCACCGTGCCGCCGCCACTGCGCCAGGATCGTCCCGCATGACCATCGAGATCGTCCCGACCGAGCGTCGCCACATCGCGGGCTTCCGCGACGTGCTGGACTCGGTGGCGCGCGAACGGCGTTTCCTCGCCTACACCGAGGCGCCGCCGATGACGCAGGTGCGGCGCTTCGTGCTGAACAACCTCAAGAGCGGCACCGTGCAGTTCGTGGCCCTGGACGACGGGCACGTGGTCGGCTGGTGCGACATCATGCCTAAACCCCGCGAGCTGATGCGGCACAGCGGCGTGGTCGGCATAGGTGTGGCCGCGTCACACCGCGGGCAAGGGCTCGGCCGGCGATTGCTCGCGACCACGATGGACGCCACCGTTGCGGGCGGCCTGACCCGCATCGAACTCGTCGTCAGGACCGACAATACAGCGGCCGTGGCGCTGTACCGGCAATTCGGGTTCGAAACCGAGGGTGTCTGCCGCCGCTACATCGTGGTCGACGGGTCGGCACACGACGTGTACCTGATGGCCCGGCTGGTGGGCCAGTCCGGACAGCCGATAGCCGGTTCCTCGAGGCCGGTGTAATGTAGCGGCGACGAGTTCAAGGAGCTGCAGGCTGTCTGCCGGGGGGCGTCGCGTCAGTATGGCAACACGCAACGTGAAACTTCGTTACCACTGCGTCGAGGTCATCGCCGGGCCGGGCGGGTGCGCGGCGGCCAAGGAGCTCAAGGGGCAGCGGCTGCTGTCCGCCGACGCCCCTCGCCTGCCGCTGGCCACGTGCGACCAACCAGCGAACTGCGCCTGCCGGTACCGGCACCACGACGACCGCCGCTCAGGGCCGCGTCGCGAGTCGGATCAGGGAATGCGGCGGAGCCCGTTGTCGCACACCGAACGCCGCGAGAAGCGCGGCCGGCGGGATTCAGACTACGAATAGTCCCCTACTTCCGGCTCAACCGCTTGTGCAGCGGGCTCGAACGCGGGAAGTGCGCGAGCAGGTACTCCATCTGGTCGGCCAGCACGCGCCGGCCCTTCAGGTAGATGTACTCCGCATAGCTCGGCGTGAACGGAATCGCGATCAGCTGCAGCTTCGCCTGCTCCGGCGTGCGCCAAGCCTTCAGATTGTTGCAGCGCCGGCACGCGGTGACGACGTTGTTCCACGCGTCCTTGCCGCCGCGCGACAGGGGCGTCACGTGGTCGCGCGACAGCTGTCCCGACGGGAAACGTTGTCCGCAATACATGCAGAAGTGGGCGTCGCGCCGGAACAGCGTCTCGTTGTTCAGCGGCGGCACATAGCCCTGGTGCAGGTTGCCCGGGTTGTGGCTGTGGCCGGTCGTCGCGATGATCGAGCTCACCTCGACGACGGTCCGGCGGCCCGAGCTCGCATTGGTGCCGCCCCGCAGTTCGAACAGCGTCTGCCCGAACGCATACGCCACCTGCCCCATGAAATGCAGCCGGACCGCGTCCCGGTAGTCGATCCACTCGAGTGGCATGCCGGAAACGTCCGTCCGCAGGACCTCCTGGGAGAGGGCGTACATGGACTGAAAGATACGTTACCGCTGTGCAATAATCCAACCCCCTGAAAGGCCGCAGAAACACTAGAAATCCCTGCCGCGGCGCCATGTTGGCAGCCCGGCACGGGACCCACGCATTGACGAGGTCACCATGCCGCTGACGATCGGAGTGCCGCGCGAGACTTTCGCCGGCGAGAAGCGTGTTGCCACCGTGCCCGAGGTGGTCGAGAAGCTGGTCAAGCTGGGCTTCGCGGTCCGCGTCGAGACTGGTGCCGGGGCCGCCGCCAACTTCGGCGACGACACCTACCAGGCTGCGGGCGCCCAGATCGCGGGCAGCGCCGCGGAACTGATGGCCGGCTCGGACATCATCTTCAAGGTACGCGCTCCGACGCCCGCCGAGATCGCTCTGATGAAGCCGGGCAGCACGCTGGTGAGCTTCATCTGGCCGGCGCAGAACCCCGAGCTGATGCGTGAGCTCGCGGATCGCAAGCTCACCGTGCTGGCGATCGACTCCTTGCCGCGCCAGCTCTCTCGCGCCCAGAAGATGGACGCGCTCACCTCGATGGCCAGCATCAGCGGTTACCGCGCCGTGATCGAGGCCGCCAACGCCTTCGGCCGCTTCTTCAACGGCCAGGTCACCGCTGCGGGCAAGATCCCGCCGGCCAAGGTCTTCGTTGCCGGCGCCGGTGTTGCGGGCCTGGCTGCCATCGGCACGGCCGCCAACCTGGGCGCCATCGTGCGCGCCAACGACACGCGCGCCGAGGTCGCCGACCAGGTCGTGTCGCTGGGCGGCGAGTTCGTCAAGGTCGACTACGAGGAAGAAGGCTCAGGCGGCGGCGGCTACGCCAAGGTGATGAGCGAGGGCTTCCAGCAGGCCCAGCGCGAGATGTACGCGAAGCAGGCCAAGGACGCGGACATCATCATCACCACCGCGCTGATCCCGGGCAAACCCGCGCCGAGGCTCATCACCGCCGAGATGGTGAAGAGCATGAAGCCGGGCAGCGTCATCGTCGACATGGCGGGCGAGCAGGGCGGCAACTGCGAACTCACCGTTCCCGGCGAGGCCGTGGTCCGCCACGGCGTCACCATCATCGGCTACACGGATCTGGTCAGCCGTCTGGCCAAGCAGTCCTCGACGCTGTACTCCACCAACCTGCTGCGGGTGACCGAGGAACTCTGCAAGACCAAGGACGGCGTCATCAACGTCAACATGGACGACGACGCCATCCGCGGCCTGACCGTGATCAAGGACGGCGCCGTCACCTGGCCGCCACCGGCGCCGAAATTGCCGGCCGCGCCGCCGCAGGCGAAACCCGCCGCGGCCGCGCCCGCGAAGAAGTCCGGCCACGGCCATGGAGCCGGCGAACCAGCCTCGGCGAAGAGCCTCGCGATCACGTTTGGCGTGGGCGCGCTGCTGTTCCTGCTGGTCGGAGCCTTCGCGCCGGCCTCGTTCCTCGCGCACTTCACCGTGTTCGTGCTGGCCTGCTTCATCGGCTACATGGTGATCTGGAACGTCACGCCGGCGCTGCACACGCCGCTGATGAGCGTTACCAACGCGATCTCGAGCATCATCGCGGTCGGTGCGCTGATCCAGGTAGCGCCCCCGCTCGTTGCCGGGACGGAGGGGCGGCCCGACGGGCTGATCCTCGGTCTTGCGGTGCTTGCGCTCGCGCTCACCGCAATCAACATGTTCGGCGGCTTCGCCGTTACGCGTCGCATGCTCGCGATGTTCCGCAAGTAGGAGAGCGCCAGCATGACAGCGAATCTCGCCACCATCGCCTACATCGGCGCCTCCATCCTGTTCATCCTGAGCCTGGGCGGCCTCTCGAATCCCGAGACCTCACGGCGCGGCAACCTGTTCGGCATCATCGGCATGACCATTGCCGTGCTCGCGACCGTGTTCGGTCCGCGAGTCATGCCCGGCGGCCTGCCGTGGATCGTCGGCGCACTGGCGGTGG
Organism: uncultured Gammaproteobacteria bacterium; assembly: GCA_963696545.1. Taxonomy (GTDB): domain Bacteria; phylum Pseudomonadota; class Gammaproteobacteria; order Steroidobacterales; family Steroidobacteraceae; genus RPQJ01. The sequence goes on along the minus strand of CAVOKQ010000016.1, from coordinate 150,790 downwards.
GTGGCTCGATCGGCCTGTACGCTGCCCGCAAGGTGCAGATGACGCAGATGCCGGAGCTGGTCGCCATCATGCACAGCCTGGTCGGTCTCGCCGCGTGCCTCGTCGGCTTTGCGAGCTACGTCGACACGTCCATCGTCTTCGAGGGCGCCGAGAAGACCATCCACGAAGTCGAGATCTACATCGGCATCCTGATCGGTGCCGTGACGTTCTCCGGCTCGGTGATCGCGTTCGGCAAGCTGTCCGGCAAGATCGGCGGCAAGCCGATGCTGCTGCCCGCGCGACACTGGCTTAACCTCGCCGGCCTGGTCGCGGTGATCTGGTTCGGCATGAAGTTCCTGCAGGCGCACGACGTGGCGTCCGGCATGGGGCCGCTGATCGCGATGACCGTGATCGCGCTGCTGTTCGGCATCCACATGGTGATGGCGATCGGTGGTGCCGACATGCCGGTCGTGGTGTCGATGCTGAACAGCTACTCCGGGTGGGCCGCGGCGGCGACCGGCTTCATGCTGTCGAACGACCTGCTGATCGTCACCGGCGCGCTGGTTGGCTCCTCCGGCGCGATCCTGTCCTACATCATGTGCCGCGCGATGAATCGCAACTTCCTGAGCGTGATCGCAGGCGGCTTCGGCACCGGCGAAGGTGCGGCACCGGCCGCGGCCGGCGCACAGCCAGCTGGCGAAGTGACCGCGATCAGCGCCACCGAGACCGCCGAGATGCTGCGTGAAGCGAAGAGCGTGATCATCGTGCCGGGCTACGGCATGGCGGTCGCGCAGGCACAGCACACGGTGAACGAGATCACCAAGCTGCTGCGCGCGCAGGGCGTGAACGTGCGCTTCGGCATCCACCCGGTCGCGGGCCGCATGCCTGGCCACATGAACGTGCTGCTGGCCGAGGCCAAGGTGCCCTACGACATCGTGTTCGAGATGGACGAGTTGAACGACGACTTCCCGGACACCGACGTTTCGATGGTGATCGGCGCCAACGACATCGTGAACCCGGCGGCTGAAGACGATCCGGCGAGCCCGATCGCGGGCATGCCCGTGTTGCAGGTCTGGAAGGCCAGGAACTCGATCGTGATGAAGCGCTCGATGGCGTCGGGCTATGCCGGCGTCGACAATCCGCTGTTCTACAAGGAGAACAACCGGATGCTGTTCGGCGACGCGAAGAAGATGCTCGACGAGGTGCTGGCCGCGCTCAAGGCCTGACCGGGGCTTGCGCGGCAGCGCGACCCGTCAGGCCCATCTGCTGCAGCACTGATCGCAGCTGCGACCAGCGCTGCTCCAGCGACCCCGTGTAGCCGATCGACATCCGCACCAGGCCGGGCAGGATGCCCGCCTTCTCGAGTTCGTCCTCGGGCATCTCGCTGCTGGTCGACGATGCCGAGCACGACATCAACGTCTCGCTGTACCCCAGGCTCACCGCCATCAGGCCGAATCGCTGCTCGTTCTGCAGCAGGCCCATGAACTCGAACGCACGCTCGCGAGTCCCGAGATCCAGCGTCAGCAGCCCGCCATGCCCGAAGTCCGGGTTGCCGATGCCGGCCAGCAGCGCGTGGTCCGGATGCGTCGCCAGGCCCGGATAGTTGACCGGCAGCGCGAGCTCGCTGAGTCGCGATGCAATGACGTGGGCCCTGCGGCTGTGCTCCGCCATGCGCAGCCCGAGGTGCGGCAGTCGCAGGCTGATGTCGAACGCGACCTGCGGATCCATCGTCGGGCCCAGCAGCATCAGCGACCCGGTGTGCAGGTCCATCAGCTTCATGATGAATTCGGTTGATCCACAGACGGCTCCGGCGATGTGGTCGCTCGCGCCATTCATGAACTTGGTGAGGCTGTGCACGACGACGTCGGCACCGAACATGATCGGCGCGACGATCAACGGCGTGAACGTGTTGTCCACGACCAGCATCGCCCGGTGCCGATGCGCAATCCCGGCCAGCTTCGGGATGTCGGCGACCCGCAGCGTCGGGTTCGACATCGACTCGCAGTAGAGGATGCGGGTGCGCGGCGTGAACGCGGCCTCGACCGCGGCAAGGTCCGAGACGTCCACGAACGTCGTCTGTACGCCGGCTTTCGCCGGCAGGTAGTCACGCAGCAGCGCAAACGTGCCGCCGTAGACGGTCCGGCTCGCCACCACGTGGTCGCCCGTGTCGCAGAGCTGCATGATCGTGGCAGCGATGGCTGCAAGGCCGCTTGCGGTGCAGTAGCCCGCCGCCGCGCCCTCGTAAGCCGCGATCTGGCGTCCGAGCACGTAGACCGTCGGATTGAAGTGACGCCCATACAGGTAACAACCGCCGACGTCCGGCCCGAGGTGACCCTGGAAGATCTCGGGCATCGTCGTCGGGTTGATCACCGTGAACGTGGTGCTGGCCTCGACCGACATGTTCACGCCGCCGTGCTCGCCGAACTCATGGCGGAGGTTGGCAAACGACTGGATCGGGTCGAATCTGCTCATTGGGCCTCGCTGACGCTGTGCCTCAATTCGCAACGGCTGCGTGAATCGCCGGCGGCACCGTCCGCTCGATGATATTTGAAATCGCAGCGTTCGCGCACTTGCCGCGATAGCGTCAGGTGCCCGGAGCCTTGCCAGCGTTCTGCATCTGCCGGCGGAACTGCTGGCGCTGCTCGGGCGTCATCTGCTGCATGCGCTGGCGCATCTGCTGGCGCTGTTCCGGCGTCATCTGCCGCCACCGCTCGCGCAGCTGTTCACGCTGCTCCGGTGGCAACTCGTTGTAGCGGCGGAATGCCTGGCGCAACCGCTGCTGCTCGTCCGGCGGCAATTTCTTGAACTCCTGCCAGCGGTGGCGCAGGCGCTCACGCTCGCCGGGCGGCAGCTCGCGCCAGCGCTTGAACCGCTGCTCCGCCTGCGCGCGCTGCTCCGGCGTCATCGTCTTCCAGCGCTCCGCGCCGCGCGCCAGCGCCTGCTGGCGGGCCGGCGGCAACTGCGCCCAGCGCTGCTGGAAGCGCCCGAGTACCTGCTGTTGCTCCGGCGACAGCTGCTGCCACGTCACGCCTGGCGGGTTCGCGTTCCGGTCCTGCGCGCCGGCATACATCGGCGCCGCGAGCGCCAGGCTGGTTATCACTGCCGCAATCCAGGTCTTCATCTGCTCTGCTCCTGCGCAGGCGCATGATCGCCCGCGCGCTTGCTGTCCTTCGCGCCTCGATCGGCGCGGGCCGGTGAACTCGGAGCGCTGGCTTCCGGTGCCTTCACCACCAGCCAGTCCGCGTCGTCGCCGTCCCACGAGCCCAGGTACTCGAGGAATTCGTCGTCGGGCAACGCGGGCACGGGCTGGTCGCCCGAGCGCGCGACCATCGGCGCCGCAAGAAGTGCCGACACGAGGGCGCCTTCGATCCAGCACTGCCTCATCCGGCGCTTCCCTGTGCGTCGAGTCCTGCGGCGTCGAGCCATTCGTAGAACTCGAGATCGTTCTCGACCAGCTCCAGGTCCTCGCCATCCGCGAGCAGCTCGACATCCGCGATCGCTGCGTCGCTGGAACCGTCCGCGACCGTTGCCGGAGAGCCGTGCTCCTGTGCACGCCACAGCAGCACCGCGACGATCGCGGTGGATGCCATTGCCGCCACTGGAGCCCATGTGCGCCACGCTGTACGAGTCGTACGGCGTTCCGCCGCCGACACGGCTTCGTATCGCGCGCGGCACAACCGCGTGCGCGCTTCGTCGTCCAACGACTCGACGCTCGCGTCGAATACTTCGCGCGCCCGTCGCCTGGTTTGCTCATGACGTTCCACGTCGTGTTCCATCACCACACCTCGCCCAGTCGTTCGCGCAGCGCCTGCAATGCGCGAAAGTAATGCGTCTTGACGCTGCCCTCGGAGCACCCCATCGCTGCGGCGGTCTCCGCGACGTCCATTCCCTCCAGACAACGCAGTGCGAAGGCTTGCTGTTGACGCGCCGGCAACGACTCGAGCGCGCGCACGAGCCGGTCGATCGCCTCGCCGGCCATCAGGCGCCGCACCGGATCGGGAGCGCCGTCGGCCACGCGAGCCAGCGGATCCTCGGCCTCCGCTGCGGATTCCTCGTCCGCACGACGTCCGGGCAGCCAGCCGAACAGCCTGGAGCGAACAGCTCGTCGCCTCCGGCAGTCGTGGATCGCGTTGTAGAGGATCCGGTAGAACAGCGGCTTCCACTCGTCGCCCGGGCGCCGCGCGTAGCCCTGCGCGAGCCGGAGCATCGCGACCTGCACCACGTCGAGCGCGTCCTCGCGGTCGCGCAGCGCCATCGCGGCGATCCTGAACGCCCGTCGCTCGACCCCGGCCAGGAAGCGGTTCAGCTCGACCGATTGCTCCAACCAAGCCTCCCCGCCCGCGTGTCGAACGCCCGAGCCAGCGCGCCGCCGGCTCCGCGTTTCGAGACTAGCAAAGCCCGCCATCGGCGTAGACTCGCGCACTCCGGGTTGGTTGCCGAATGGTCCACCCTGACCAAAACGCGAGCCGGGCCAATCGGTTGACGCAAACTGCTGACGAAGATTTGCACTGGCCGCCGGGGCACGTCTCGCGGACTACCGCCGAACGGGCCCAGCGATCTGGACCGAGTCCACCGAAGTTTCTGCGGCACTGCACAAGTCGTTGATTATCATTGCTTAATCATAGTCCGGCGATTTTCTGACCAGAAACCAAAAGTCGCCGGCAGAACCGGCACTTGGACGCTAAACCCGCACGACATCCACAGACTTTTCCACAGCCTCGGTGGATAACTTCACATAATCGCCAACCCGCGTGAGCAACCTTCTCGCCATCGCCATCGACGCGCCATTGCGGCGACTTTTCGACTACCGCGCGCCCGCGCAGGTCGACCCCGATGCGCTGCGTCCCGGGGTTCGGCTGTGGGTGCCGTTCGGTCGCCGTCGCGTGGTCGGCGTGCTGGTCGAGACGCGCGACCACTCGGAATTGCCGGACTCGAAACTGAAGGCTGCCCATGGGCTTATCGACGACGAGCCGGTGTTCGACCCGCTGCTGCTCGACCTGCTCAAGTGGTCGGCGGACTACTACCGTCACCCGCCCGGCGAGGTGATCGCCGCCGCGTTGCCCGCTCCATTGCGAGCCGGGGCGGCGCTGCACGAGACCTCGGAGCGCTGGACGCTGAGCGCCGCGGCGCGCACCGGCCAGCTGCCGCCGTTGCCGGCGCGTGCGAACCGGCTGCTTGGAGTCGCTGAATTCCTGCGCGCGCGCGACGGCGCCGATGCAGCTGAACTGGGCGCGCTCTCGCATCGCTGGCGCGACCATGTCCGCGAGCTCGAAAAGCGTGGCTGGGTATTGCGGTTGCGCGTAAACGATCCTCCGCCGCCACGTGCCGAGGTCCGGACGGCGCAAGGACTGGACCCGACGCCCGAGCAGCGCCATGCGATCGACGCCATCATCGGTGCCCACGGCGGTTTCGCACCGTTCCTGCTGCACGGCGTCACCGGCAGCGGCAAGACCGAGGTGTACCTGCGCGCGATCGAGGCGGTGGTCGCACGCGGCGAGCAGGCGCTGGTGCTGGTGCCCGAAATCGCGCTGACGCCGCAGCTCGTCGCCCGCTTCGCCGCGCGGTTCGATGTGCCGCTCGCCGTGCTGCATTCGTCGCTCGCCGACCAGGAACGATTGCGAGCCTGGCGCGCCGCGCGCAGTGGTGCTGCACCGGTCGTGATCGGCACGCGTTCCGCGATTTTCGCGCCGCTCTCGAGGCCGGGACTGATCGTCGTCGACGAGGAACACGACTCTTCCTACAAGCAGCAGGAAGGCTTCCGGTATTCCGCGCGCGATCTTGCGCTCGTGCGCGCACAGCGGCTCGGCATTCCGGTCGTGCTTGGCTCAGCGACCCCGTCGCTCGAAAGCCTCGAGCGAGTGCGCTCGGGCAAGGCGACGCTGCTCGGCCTGCCGAATCGAACTGCCGGTGCGTCGCAACCCGCGCTGCACCTGATCGACCTGCGCAAGCACGCTGAAACGCAGGGCATCGCGACGCCGACCGTGCTGGCGGTGAAGCGACACCTCGACGCCGGCGGACAGGTGCTGCTGTACCTGAACAGGCGCGGCTATGCGCCGTCGCTGTTCTGCCCTTCGTGCGGCTGGGTCGCGCCCTGCCCGCGCTGCGACGCGCGCCTCACCGTGCACCAGCGCGAACACCGGCTGCACTGCCATCACTGCGGCACCGAGCAGCGCGTGCCGGAGCACTGCCCGAACTGCAGCGAAGTCGTGAAGCCGGTCGGACAGGGCACCGAGCGGATGGAAGAAACGCTCGCGAGGCTGTTTCCGGATGTGCCGCTCGAGCGGATCGATCGTGACGCGGTACGCCGCCGCGGCGCGCTCGAGGAAGCATTGGATCGCGTGACGCGCGGTGAAGTGCGGATCCTCGTGGGCACGCAGATGCTGACCAAGGGGCATCACTTTCCGGACGTGAGCCTCGTCGTCGTGCTGAACGCGGACCAGGGCTTGTTCGGGACGGACTTCCGCGCGAGCGAGCGGCTCGCGCAGACGATCGTGCAGGTGGCCGGGCGCGCGGGTCGCGCGGAGCGACCCGGCGAAGTGCTGATCCAGACGGAGTATCCGGAGCACCCGTTGCTCGCACAACTGGTGTCGGGCGGCTACGACGCGTTTGCGTCCGCCGCGCTCGAGGAGCGACGCCAGGCGCGCTGGCCGCCGTTCGCTCGCGTGGCCGTGTTGCGTGCCGAGGCGGCGCGTCGGGAGACACCGATCGAGTTTCTCGATCGCGCCCGCGAACTTGCCGAAGCGATGGCCAGCCGGGACGTCGAGGTGCTGGGCCCGGCGGCCGCGCCGATGGAGCGCCGCGCCGGTCACTATCGCGCGCAACTGCTGTTGCACGCGGCGACGCACTCACCGCTGCAGCGACTGTTCTCGCGCTGGCTGCCAGCCATCGAGGATCTGCCCGAAGTCCGCAAGGTGCGCTGGTCGCTGGACGTCGATCCGCTCGAGCTGTTCTGATCCGGGCCCGTGAGTTTCGGCCCTGGCGAGGCAGTCCCTAGCGATCCTCGCGCGTGTGGAAGATCCGCAGCACGTAGATGTCGGAGCCCGCCAGCTCGTAGCGAATCTCGTAGCGCTTCACGAGCACGCGACGAACCTCGCGGTCTTTGAATCCGCCGACACGTTCTCCCAACCTCGGTTGCAATGGGATTCGCCTGACCCTGGCGACGACCGCGCCCACGGAGCGGACCGCAGCGGCAGCATCGATCGGCTCGAGGAACTCGTGGATTCGCTGCAGGTCCCCATACGCCGCAAGCGTCCAGCGCAACGTCATCGCACTATCCGGCGCGCTTCACACGAGTCCTCGACCTCTTCGGCCGGGCCAGCGTGGATGCCCATGCCTCCACTTCAGCATGGTCTACGACTCGTCCGCTTTCCACATCCTTGAGTGCAGCAAGTGTCTCGCGTCGCCGCTCCTCGGCCAGCCCGACGTAGGCCTCGACGGCTTCCTTCACCAACCACCCTCGCGGCCGGTCGAGCTCGCCGGCGAGTCCGTCCAGCTTCTCGGCCAGTTCACTCGGCAGATGCGCGGTAACGACCCGGGTATTCATGGCCTTAATCATTGTTAATCAGACTGATTGAAAGTCTAGCGCGACGCATCCGCAGGCACAAGTCGCTCACCGATGCCGGCACCCGAGGCGACGTTGACGGGGCGGCGCACCGGCCCGCTCTTGACACTCGCTTCCACGCCCGGAATTCCCTAGACTGACCGCCCTCGCGGGCCAGACTCCCGGCGGCAACACCTTGAAATACCTGATAGAAAACCTGGTGCGCGACGCGCTCGCCGCACTGCCCGCCGAGTTGCGGGTGCCTGACGGCGCCGCCGTTGCGCCCACCATCGAGCGGACACGTGACACGAATCATGGCGATTTCGCCACCAACGCGGCGATGCAGCTCGCCAGGGCGGCAAAGCGCAAGCCAAGGGATGTCGCGCAGGCAATCATCGACGCGCTGCCGAAGAGCGAGGTCGTCGCAAAGGTCGAGATCGCGGGCCCCGGCTTCATCAACTTCTTCCTGGCGCCGGCGGCGTTTCACCATGAGTTGCTCCGCGTCACCGAACAGGGTGCGGCCTACGGTCGCAGCCAGCTCGGCGCGGGCCAGCGCGTGATCGTCGAGTTCGTCTCGGCGAATCCGACCGGGCCGCTGCATGTCGGCCATGGCCGTCATGCGGCATTCGGGGCCACGCTCGCGAACCTGCTCGACGCCACGGGCTTCAAGGTGCACCGCGAGTACTACGTGAACGACGCGGGCCGGCAGATGGAGATCCTCGCCGCGAGCGTATGGCTCCGTTACCTCGAGTGCTTCGGTGAGCAGTTCCCGTTCCCGAGCAACGGCTACCGTGGTGACTACCTGCACCCGATCTCGGACAAGCTCGTCGAGCAGGCCGGCCGCACGCTGGTCCGCCCAGCGGCCGACGTCTTCCGCGACCTGCCACCCGACGCGCCCGCCGGCGACAAGGACATCTATATCGATGCGGTGATCGCCCGCGCCCGCGAACTGCTGGGCGCCGACGGTTTCCGCAAGGCGTTCGACATCGCGCTCACGGACATCCTCGCCGACATCCGGCAGGACCTCGAGGAGTTCGGCGTCCGCTACGACGAGTGGTTCTCGGAGCGCAGCCTCGCCGACGGCGGCGCGATCGACCGCGCGCTCGATCGACTGCGCAACAACGGTGTCGTCTACGAGAAGGACGGCGCGCAGTGGTTCCGTGCGACCGACTTCGGCGACGAGAAGGACCGCGTCGTCGTGCGCGAGAACGGCATCAAGACCTACTTCGCCTCCGACATCGCGTATCACCTGCAGAAACGCGAGCGTGGCTTCGAGCAGCTGCTCGACGTGCTCGGCGCGGATCACCACGGCTACATCGCGCGCGTGCGCGCGGGCCTGGTCGCGATGGGCGAGCCGGGCGAGTCGCTGGAGGTGCGCCTGGTGCAGTTCGTGACGCTGTATCGCGGCGGCGAGAAGGTGCAGATGTCCACGCGGTCGGGCGAGTTCATCACGCTGCGGGAGTTGCGCCGCGAGGTCGGTAACGACGCCGCGCGCTTCTTCTACGTGATGCGCAGCAACGACCAGCACCTAGACTTCGACATGCAGCTCGCGACGTCGCGCTCGAACGAGAACCCGGTCTATTACATCCAGTACGCCCACGCTCGCGTCTGCAGCGTTCTGCGCCAGATGCGGGAGAAGGGCCTTGCGTACGATGCCGCGCATGGCCGGGCGTCGCTGGCCCGCCTCGTCGAGCCGCACGAACAGGCACTGCTCGCGTCGATCAGCCGGTTTCCCGAGGTGGTCGAGATGGCCGCGGTGCAGCGCGCTCCGCATGCGCTGGTGCACTACCTGCGCGAAGTCGCAAACGACTTCCACACGTACTACAACGCGCACCAGTTCCTGGTCGACGACGCGGAACTTCGCGATGCTCGGCTGACGCTGATCCAGGGACTGCGGCAGGTCATCCGCAACGGGCTCGGTCTGCTCGGCGTCTCCGCACCGGAGGCGATGTGACGTGACGCAGGGCAAGACGCTGAGCCGTGACTACAAGCACGTCAAGCGCCACACGCCGGGAGGACCGGGCTTCAGCGGGATGACCGGGTTCGCCATCGGCCTTGCAGCCGGGCTCGCGGTGGCCCTGGGTGTATTCCTGCACTACCGGAACCTGCCCGCACTGGAGCCGCAGGCCGCGACCGGGAAGCCACCCGCCTCGGCGCAGGCGACCGAAGCGGCCCCGCCTGCCCCGGTCGATCCGGCGAAGGACTACACGTTCTACGACGACCTGCCGCGACAGGAAGTCGAGGTACCGAAGGCCGCCGACAAGTCGAATGGCAAGGCCGCGCCGAACCTGCCCGCGGGCGACGTCGTGCTGCAGGCGGGATCGTTCAAGCAGCCGGCCGAGGCCGACAAGCTGCAGGCGAAGCTCGCGCAGTACGGCGTCGACTCGAAGATCCAGCGCTTCGCGCTCGAGGACGAGACCTGGTATCGCGTGCGCATCGGGCCGATCGCGACTGTCCAGGAGCTGGAGACGATCCGCTCGAAGCTGGCCGAGGCCGAGGTCGAGGCCACGCCGGTGACACCGGCCAGCGAGCAGGCTCCGCCCTGAGAAGGAAAAAATAGGTGCCAGGCACCGAATTTCGGACTCGAAATTCGGTGCCTGGCACCTATTTCTTTCGTCCCCTATCCCAGGCGATGCCAGAACTGCTCGCGCAGCTTCGCCTTCAGGATCTTGCCGGTCGCGGTCATCGGCATCTCGCGCACCAGCACGACGTCGTCGGGCAGCCACCACTTCGCCATCCGCGGCGCGAGGAACTCGAGCATCTCCTCGCGCGTGAGTTGCTCGCCATCCTTCGGCACGATCACCAGCACCGGGCGCTCGTCCCATTTCGGGTGAAACGCCGCAACGGCGGCTGCGAGCGCCACCTTCGGGTGTGACATCGCGGCGTTCTCGACGTCGATCGAACTGATCCACTCGCCACCGGACTTGATCACATCCTTGGTGCGGTCGGTGATCTTCATGAAGCCGTATTCGTCCCAGGTCGCGACGTCGCCGGTCGGGAACCAGCCGTCGGCATCCAGCACCTTGCCGCCCTCGCCCTTGAAATAGCCCGACGCGATCCACGGCCCGCGAATCCACAGCGGACCGAACGTCTCGCCATTCTTCGGCGCGACCTTTCCTTCCGCGTCGCGCACCTGGATCTCGGCCCCGTACGGCACGCGACCCTGCTTCAGCAGCTGCGCAGTTTGCTGTTCCTCCGGGAGCGCCAACACCTCTGCCGTCGGCGTACTCAACGTGCCGATCGGGCTCGTTTCCGTCATGCCCCATGCGTGGATCGCGGTAACACCGTGCACTTCCTTCAGTACTTTCTGCACGGCGGGCGGCAGAGCGGTCCCTGCGACGAGGCAGCGATCCAGCTCCGGCAGCGTCAGTCCCTTCTCGCCCATGTACGCGAGCAGCATCGTCCAGATCGTCGGCACGCCCACCGAAAAGGTGACGCCTTCGCCGGACAGCAACTCGAACAGGCTTGCCGCATCCATCCGGTTGCCGGGCAGCACCATCTTTGCGCCGACCATCGGGCACGCATACGGCAGCGACCAGCCATTCGCGTGGAACAGCGGCGCGATCGGCATCACGCTGTCGAGACTCGAGAGCGCGAAACCGTCTCGCTGCGAAGCGCTCAATGCGTGGATCAGCGTCGAGCGATGACTGTAGAGCACGCCCTTCGGATTGCCGGTAGTGCCCGACGTGTAGCAGAGCGACGATGCCGCCCGCTCGTCGAACTCCGGCCACACATAGTCGTCGCTGCCGGCGGCGATCCAGTCCTCATACGCAACCAGCTGGAGTCGATCCGACTTCGGCAGCTGTGATCGGTCCGTCAACACGACGAACTGCTCGACGCAGCCGATCTCGGCCGCAATCGTTTCGACGATCGGCAGCAGGTCGGCGTCGAACAGCAGCACGCGATCCTCGGCGTGCCGGATGATGTACGCGATCTGCTCGTGGAACAGCCGCGGGTTCACGGTATGCAGCACCGCGCCCATGCCGGACACGCCGTAAAAGCATTCGACGTGACGAAAAGTATTCCAGGCCAGCGTCGCGATACGGTCGCCAGGACGGATACCCTTCGACTCCAGCACCTGCGCGAGCCGACGCGAGCGCCGCTCCAGCGTCGCGAAGTTCGTCCGATGGATGCTGCCGTCACCTAGCCGCGAGACCACCTCGCGCCGGCCGTGGTTCTCGGCCGCGTGACGGATGATCGAAGAGATCAGCAGTGGATGATCCTGCATCAGTCCATGCATGCGGACGCTCCCTTTCGCAGTCGACCTAGGAACCTGATGACGCGCGAGCGGCGTCAATGCGGGACGCAATCACGCGCGCCTCGGAGAGCTGCTGCACCTCTGCGGACGCCCCGGCCAGTTCGGCATCGGCCTCGGCCAGCGCACGCTGCCGCGCCGCGCGGCCCGCGGCATCCGGCGGCTGCGCCAGCGCGCTCGCCAGCAATGCTTCCGCGTAATCGAGCCGGAAGTACGTGTCCTTGGCGCCGGCTTTCTTCTCGCCGGCGTAGTACTCGAGTGCCGGCGCGAGCGTCGTCAGCGCCTCGGCTCCTCGACCCTGATAGCCCAGTGCCGCAGCAAGCTGAACCTGCCGGTAAGGCTTGTCCGCCAATGGGTTGTCGAAGGGATTCAGCGGCAATGCCAGGCGCTTTCTTGCCGCCGCTTCGGCGTCCGCATAGCGCCCTAGCCGCAATGCAGACTCGCTGACGGTGCCCAACGCAAGCTGCAACACGTTGTCGTGAACCCGCTTGCCGAAGCTGTCCTTGGGATCGATCGCCAGCTTCTCCAGGTAAGCCACGGCTGCGGTTGCCCGGTTGAACGCGCCCTGCGTCTCGCCCAGCACCAGCTCGAATCGCGCCCGCCGCACCGGAACGCGAGCCAGCGTCAGCACCCGCATGGAGTTGCCTTCGGCGAACTGCTTCGCCGACTCTTCGCTGGCTTTGACGCCACCGGCAAACGTGCGTTCCGCATCTGCGCGGCGGCCGGCCGCGGCCTCGAGCCACGCGAGCCGGAACCAGGTGTCCTCCAACTGCGGCTGCAGTGTGGACGGCAGCCGCTCGTCGTCGCCGAGCGCAAGAGTCGCGTGCGCCTCCTCGATGGCGGCCGCGATTTCACCGCGCTCCCACATCCGTTCGGCCACCTGGCCGCGGCCCATGATCCAGTACTGCCAGGTGCCGAGATCCGCCGGATTGAATCGCACGACGTCTTCGCCCGCCTGCACCGCGCGATCCGCGTACTGCGCGGCTGCCACGTCATCGTGCCGGGTGGACGCGATCTCGCCGAGCAGGTTTGCCGCCAGCGCACGGTTCTTCATGGAACGCAGGTCGCCCGGTCGCTTGGCGAGAACCTTCTCCGCAATGTCGTAGACCTCGCGCTCGAGCCGGTCGGCCTCGTCGAGGCGACCTGCCTGCATCGCGTGCCGAGCTTCGGAGTCTGCGGTGTCGGCATAGACCGAGGCCGCGGTCAGGTTCGTCAGGTCGACCGCGCCGATCCCGGTGAGCAGCGCGCGGGCCTCATCGCACATTGCCATGCGCTGCTCGGGCGTCGACTGCTGATGGCTGTTGTGATTGAGGATGTCGCCGTAAGTGATCTTCAGGTCAGTCGAAGTGCCGGGCGCAGCGAGGAACGGGCGCAGCAGTGCCGCCGCTTGCGGCAGATCGTCGGGCTTCGAATTCGGTCCGCCGGCCACGCCCCAGACCGAATATGGAGTGAACATCGACAGCGCAAGCCCGAGTGCGACGGCCTCGCTCTTGTCTCCGCCGTCGCGAAGCTTCTGGAACAGCGCGCGAGCCTCGGCAATCTGCTTGTTGCCGCCCTCGATGTCGTCGCCGGCGAGTCGCGCGCCACCGCCGCGAATCAGCGCCATGCCGCGATAGATCTGTGTCTGAGTGGTCACGAGCTGCGGCGGCAGCCCGTCGAAGTACTTGACCGCCTGGTCCGCCAGCTTGGTGATGGTTTCGAGTCGGCCCGTCGGCTCGAGCTCCGCATAGAAGTCCTCGATCAGGAAGCCGACCAGCTTCTCGGCATCGCCGCGGGCCTGCTGGGCCTGGGCGTCCGCTTTCTTCGCGCGCTGCGTGGCGACGAAACCGAACACGGCGCTCGCCGCCGCGGCGACGGCCAGCACCGCACACACGGCGGCGATCGTCCGCGCGCGCACCAGCGCCCGCTTGGTCGCGGCTTCGCGCTCCTTCTGCGCAGCCAGTTGCCGCTCAGCCTCGTCGCGCGCCTCGCGCTCGTGCCTCAGGTCGCGGCTCGAGGCCACGACGCTGCAGAGCACGTCATGCGTGAGTTCCACCCGGCGCATGTCGAGTCGTTCCTCGATGCGCAGCAGGCGGCGATTCACGAGCTTCGCAAGTGCATCCGGCTCGGCGCCCGCGGCCGCGAGCGCCTTGATCACGCGCTCCTCGGCCAGGCTCTCGCGATAGCCGGACTCCGTCAGCAGCTCGTCCTCGATCACTCGCCGCACGCCCTCGGGCTGGTCGGCGAGCGCACGCTCGTAGAATTCCGTCAGGATCGTGTCGCGCGACCCCGCCAGCAGGTCCGCCGAAATCTCCGGCCGCTTCTGCGCGATCCGGACAGTGTTGAGTTCGCGACAGACCAGGCTCAGCAGCGAAGGCTCGACTTCGGCGTTGGCGAGCTCGGTGCCGCCGGCGACGAACCGCACGATCGACTCGGCCACCTCCTGCGACACCAGCCGCCCACCGGGCTGCACCACGGCGGCGAGCGCCTGCGCGCCCGTCATTCGGGCAAGGCGCATCCGGTTCTGCGTGATCGAGGGCATGATTCCCTTCACGCTCTCGAGGTGCGCGAGATAGTCCTCGCGCAGCGCTATCAGGATGCGGTAGTCGGCACGCGCAAAGTCGAAGTCCTCGGCCGCGGCTTCGTCCTGGTCGAGCCGCCGCTCGAGCGCGACCGGCGGCCGGTTCTCGACGAGGTCCGCGAGGTCTTCGAGGAACTGCTTCGCCCTCACGCGGCCCCGATCATCCGCCTGTGCAAGCGTGAAGATCTCCTCGAACTGGTCGAAGATCAGCAGCGGCAGCAGCGTGCGGCCGCTCGAGTCGCGCAACAGGTCGCCGCGATGGTGCAGGAACTCCCACAGCGACTCGCCCTCGATCGCGGTGCCGGGCCGGGTCCAGTGACCGGCTTCGGCCGTCGCCCGGAAGATCGCCTGCTTGATCTGCTCCGACGGCGACGGAGAGTCCGGGTTGTAGTCCACGCGCACGTAGACCGGGCAGAACCCCTCGCCACGCAACCGCGGCACGAGGCCGGCACGCAGCAACGATGTCTTGCCGAGGCCCGACTGGCCGAACAGCACGGTCAGGTTCTTGCGCTGGACACGGCGCGCGAGTTCCGCGGCCTCTTCGTCGCGGCCGTGGAAATAGGCACGCGTCTCCTCCGTGTAGGAGGACAAGCCAAGCCAGGGGTTCTCCGGGTCGATCGTAACCGACGCGGCGAGGCCGTCCTGCTGCAGGCTCATGCGCGACGCCCGCTGAAAAGATCCTTGAGTCGTCGCAGGAACTCGGGCGTCGGTTCGCCGTCCGGCATCCGCGTGATGTGCAGCGCCCGGAACTTGTCCGGCACCAGGGCTTGCGACTCGGGTGTGTCGTCGATGCACACGGGCAGGATGAACACGCCACCCTCGGCGATGTTCAACGAGCGATCGACCGCGTAGCTCCACTCGCGCCGGAAATACGCTTCGTGCCGGCGTTGCGTCGTCGCCGAGATCACGGGCACGAAGAAGCTGCAGCGCCCGATGTTGGCGCGGATCTTCCGGTCGTAGTCGTCGCCGCCTTCGAGACGGTCGAGGTCGAACCAGGTCGTGAGGCCCGCGGCATCCATCGCGGCTTTGAGCCGCTGCACCGCGGGCAGATCCTCGCGCGCATAGCTGATGAAGATCGCGTGCTCCGGCATCTCGCGCGACGGCGGCAGGAATCGCTGCGGAACGACGCTCGGGCCGGATGCGGAAGATGCCGCGGCGCCGCCGTTACGTTTCATCCAGCGCGCGTGCAGCTCCGCGACAAACGCTTCCGCACCGCCATAGACGCGCGTGCGCACGCTCACCTGCTGCAGGAACGCGACGAGCCGTTCGTCCTGCATCGTGTGGTCGTCAGCGAGCACCTCGCCCACGTCGCGCGGGTCGGACAGGCGCTTGCGCTTCGCCATGCGCAGGAACAGTCGCGCCAGCCAGTTCGAGAAATCGCTGCCGATCAGCAGCAGGTGGTTGTGCTCGAGCTCGTGGAACAGCTTCTCGGGCGTCAGGTGCTCGGACTGCAGCGCGCAGATGAACTCGAGCATGTCCTCGTCGGACACTACGTAAGTCGGCGAGGCCGAGAGCCGGCCGAGCAGGTGGTACACGACCGCGCGCTGCAGCTGGCTGCGTTCAGCGGGCAGGTCCTGCACGCGGTTGGGCGCGTAGGCGATCACTTCGGCCGTGGGCTGCCCGCCATAGCGCTCGAGGTTCACCGCCTTTTCGAGCAGCGGGTCGAACGTCGTGGTGATGAAGAGATCAAAGTCGGTGATCTGCGCGAGCTGCCTGAGCGCCAGCGGCGGCTCGAACTCGACTTCGCGCATGATCGAGCGCAGGCGCGTGTAGGCTTCCTCCCGACGGCCGCGCTGGCCGAGGTAGGCGCAGACCACGTCGTTCAGTGTGAGCGGTTGCGGCAGTACGCTCGGATCCACCGACAGCTTGGCCGCGAGCTTCTCGGCGAGCCATTCATAGAGTGGGCGCAGTCCGCGATCGGTCTGAACGCGCAGCAGGTCGGGACCGATGATCGGGATGACCCGCTTCTCCTCGATGTAATTGAGGAGATCGTCCCAGGCGTCATCGTCAAACAGTTCGTGAGCACTCAGCGCGGCCGTCATGCAGTGTTCCTTCCGCTGGGGCTGGGATGACGAGCGCGGCGGACAGAGACCAAGAGACGTCGGGCGCCCGCAGCCATGCTGCGGTGCTTCGAATAAAAGGCGCCCTCGCCCTCCTCGTCGGTCGGCTTGCCGGGCATGTTCTCCCCCAGGCTGCGCCGAGTGTAGCGAGAATTACGGCGGAAGCGATGCATTGTGCGCTGCGGCAGGCCCGGTGCCGGCTCAGTTCGCCGGGGCCGAGGGCCGGGCGTCCGGCCAGCGGCGCCCCAGCTCGTCGACGATCGCCTTGCGGACGGCAGTGACACCCTGGGCGACGTCGTTTGCCTGGGTCGAGGCGCTCCAGCTGACCAGGGACCGCTGCCAGACCTTGTTGGCCAGGACCCCGCGCTCAGGCGAGTCCGGCGCCAGTGTCCAGAGCCTGTCGTTCTGCACGCCCACCGGAACCCCCACCAGTTCGCTGAATCGTTCGTCCTCCTTCTGCATGGACGGCAGGTTGTTGGTTGGTCGCGGTGCGACGAGCCCGCTGTCCATCATGTACTGCGCGAACATCTGATCCACGAAGACCAGGTTGTTTCGATCGATGATGGCCGACCAGCGTTCGTTCGCCTCGTACAGCCCGACGATGCGATCGCGTAGTTCGACGTTGCGGATCAGGCGTGCGTTCCCGGTGCCGACCAGGTTCGAGTAGGTAGGGTGACTGAGGCGCAACGTGCGCCGGCTCATCAGGCGAGTCACGGCCCGCGCGACGCCCTCCTTATCCTTGACGTCCGGCTCGGTGCGAAGGGCACGGTAGGCCATCACGCCGTCCGCGACCTGGCTCTGGTGGTAATCCGCGAATTCCTTCAGCACCGTGAGGTCGCGATCGAGATCGCGCACGATTCCCTCCAGGTACTGGCGCTCGGTCTGCGCGTCGCGGCGATCCTCGATCCAGCCGTTCACAGCGAGCGCAATCAGGATGCCGACGACCAGCAGCACCAGTTCGACCAGCACCTGCCCCCAGCGCAGCTCGCGAAAGTCGCTCGTGATGCGGCGGATCGGCAGCACGCGTCAACCCCTTCGCGCGACCGCGTCGGCGTGCTCGGCAAGCCCCTTCTGCGCCAGGTACTCGCGGTTCCAGAACCGCGACAGGTATTTCTGCCCGCCGTCACATAGGATCGTGACGATCGTGTGGCCCGGGCCCAGGTCGCGCGCGACTTTGACCGCCGCCGCGACGTTCGTGCCGCTGGTACCGCCGAGGAACAGCCCTTCCTCCTGCAGCAGGCGGTACCCCGTGCGAACGATCTCGGCGTCTTCGATTCGCACCGCGTCATCGATCGGCGCGCCTTCGAGGTTGGCAGTGACACGGCCGATGCCGATGCCTTCGGTGACCGAGCTCGAGCCCTCGGACTTCAGCGCGCCGGTCTTCACCCAGTTGTACAGCGCACTCCCCATCGGGTCCGCGAGCACGATGCGTGCTCCGGGCTTCTGCTGCTTCAGGTAGCGCGACACGCCGCCCAGCGTGCCGCCCGTGCCGGTGGCGCAGACGAACGCGTCGATGCGGCCGTTCGTCTCGTGCCAGATCTCGGGACCGGTGGTGGCGTAATGCGCATCACGGTTCGCGGTGTTGTCGAACTGGTTGCCGCAGACGGCGCCCTCGATCGCAGCGGCCACGCGCGGCGCGAGCTTCTGGTAGTGATTGTCGTCGACGTACGGGACGGTCCTCACGACCTGCACCTCGGCACCGAGCGTACGCAACAGCGCCGATTTCTCGGGCGACTGGTTGTCCGGCATAACGATCACGCAGCGGTAGCCGCGGGCATTGCACAGGTGCACGAAGCCGATGCCGGTGTTGCCCGCGGTGCCCTCGACCAGCGTGCCGCCCGGCTTCAGCAGCCCTTTGCGCTCGAAGTCCTCGAGAATCCCAAGCGCCGCGCGGTCCTTGACCGAGCCGCCGGGGTTCAGGAACTCGGCCTTGCCGAGGATTTCGCAGCCGGTCTCGTCACTGAACGTGCGGAGACGAATCAGCGGTGTGTGGCCGACGGTGTCGGCGAAGCCATTGCGGACGGTCATTGGTCACTGCGCCAGGGGGAAACCCGGGCATTCTAGCGGCAATGCATTGCACCGAGTCGGCGGCGCGGAAGCCGACGCGGTCCACGCGTTCGGCTTCCATCACGCCGGCCCAGCAGTCGACCTCAACCTGCCCCGCGGACCGAGACCACTGCAATCGACGCCATATCCGCGCCGGCTTGCGGGTTGGCCTCCCGCGCCACGAACGCGACACTGGTCAGCATCAACGATCGCGCGGTCCATCCTCGATGGCGCGGGGACAACAGCAGGTACTTGCTGGTCGCGCCGTGCGTCTGGCCGGATGCATCGATCTCTACCCGCAGGCCGGAGTCGATCTGCTCGAGAACCCGGCATGTCCGACCCGAGCAGGCACTCGCGAGCGGACCCTCGACTTCGTCGAACACGAGAATCCGCCCGACTGGCGACCAGCCCAGTACCCGCGCGAGGCTGTCGGCAACTCGTCCCGCAGACAGCCATGAAACGACTGAAACCATGACTAACCCCCGCTTCTGCCCGAGATCCCGCACATCTGCAGCAACGTACCCACCTACCGAGCCCACACACGGTTGAGTCTATTTCTCAAACGGTATGACCCGGTACTCCTTTCCGCCTCCAACGGCGCGCGGTCCAAACTCAGGCTGCGGCGCCACTTCTCGCGGACCGCGCACGTACTGGTACCACGGCGGTTGTACCGCGCGGACTCCGGTTCCAGGGTTGTATTCAGGCAGCGCGAGATTCGATGCAGCATCCGGTCCCGCCTCGTATGGCGGTTTCCAACCACGTCCACGCGTCAGCCAGGTGCTGTTGTACGCCGGGCTGTCCTCGGGGAAATACTGCCAGAACGGACGGCCCGAATAGCGGCCGATTCCGGCGGCAGAGCCGAGGACGAGAATGGTCTCTGGAGCCGTTTCCGGAGTCCAGAGAGACGCGAGTGCCCCCGGAATTCCGTACAGAGGATTGTCCGACTTCGTCTGCCGGTCCGCGTAGTACTGGGCGGCGTCGGATCCGAGTTGCGTCGTGACCTGCATGACCGAGTCGATGACGGACGAGGTCGCGAGATTTGCGGACACGGCAGCGCCGACGTCGACCAGGACCGGGAATGGTTGTGGTATCCGTGGAGCAGTAACCAGGACTTCCTCCACTGGAGGAGTGTCGACGGACACTGTCCCGCCCACTGTGGTGCCGCCCTCGCCTGACAGCGACCCGGCACCTCGCGAGCCTTCGCTCGGTCCGCCGGATCTCCAGAGGTCCACGGACAGAGATGACAGTGAGTCCCTGATTCGCGACGCCTCGACGACGACCGTCTCCACCAAACTGCGGAAGCAGTAGTCGGGCGTGAAGGCGCCGGGCGGCGCGCTGTTGAAGCACACGAACCCGGAGGGATCCGTGTAGCGCAACGGGTTGTTCCGCACGTAGCTGTACCGGTTCCACGACTGCGCGTCGTACGGCGCCTGCACGACCGGATCCGGACTGAGGAAGCGGCCCAGGACCGGGTCGTACACCCGACCGTTCATGTGGATCACGCCGAGGTTGTCGATGTGCTCCTGGTCCGTGAAGCCGCGCGGCGTCGTGGACTGCACCTGCTGCCATTCCGCGCTGGTCGGCGATGACGACGACCAGCTGCCCGAACGGCGCGCCCCGAATGGCTGGTTCGAAGTCCTCGCGAGCAGCGCACCCGAGGACGACGTGAATCCATCCACGCCGCCGAGGTGGTCCTCGAGCAGGTAGACGGTGGTCGGCGTCGTGCCCGCCGTTCTCGTGTGCACCGCGACCCTGCGGCCGTCGGCAACGATGTAGTGCCGCTGCCTCAACGTCCCGTTGCGCATCACGCGCTCGTAGAGGCCGCCGCCTGCGTAGACGGTCTCCGTGGTCTCGCTGGCACCACGTGCAACCTGGCGGATGCGCGACCGGTCCGGACCGTAGTCGAAATACGCGTAGTTGCCGCTCGGATGCATGATGCGCAGCGGCAGGTCGTAGCTTGCCCACGAAATCATGGTGCCGTTCGCATTCACGACGTCGCCGTTGGCGTCGTACGAATATGTGTTCGAGCCGGCCGCCACGACTGCATGCTTGCGCGTGGAGTGATACGTGTACTGCCCGACGTCCGACTTGTAGGTGACGTTGCCGAGCTCGTCGTAATCGACGTCCACGGTCGCGCCGTTCGAGCTGCGCATCACGTCGAGACGATCGCGCGTGTCGTACGTAAACTGCTCGTACACGCCGAGATTGCCCTCCTGCCGCGACGACAGGTTGCCGGCTGCGTCCCAGGCGAGCCTCAGGTCCTGGTAGGCGCTCCCGCCGCCCGGCCCCGACGTGCGACTGCCAAGCAGCCCCGTGACCGGATCGATGCCGCTTGCGACGCGCACACCATTGCCGAGGGTCTCCGCCGTCACCTGCCCGCGTGCGTCCAGCGAGCCGAGCTGCCAGAACGTCGTCGCCGGATCATCGGCATTGGTAACTCGTACCAGCCGCCCGCGGTCGTAATGCTGGCGAACCCGCAGCGGCAGGCCCGATACGGACGGATATGTGATCGTGTCCAGCAGGCCGGTCGTCGAGTCATACGCGAACCGCGTGACGAGCGACATACCGAACGCGGCCGCGGTGCGCGCTGACGGGCGTCCGAGGCTGTCGTATTCGAAGCTCTCCTGGAACCCTGGGCTCGACACACTTGCCAGCGAACCGATGTTGCGTGAGGCCGCCGAGTTGCCCCACGTCCAGGAGGTCGTGCCCTCCGGCTCCTGCCGCGAGACGCGGCGTGACAGCCGGTCGTATGCCAGCGTTACCGTCTGGCCGCGTGCGTTCGTCTCCGACTGCAGGTCCCCGAAGGCCGTGTACCGGAATGTGCGCAGGCCCGAGTCGACGTCGCTGATGCTCGTGCGCCGGCCGCGCACGTCATAGGTCATCGCCGTCTCGTTGCCGCGGAAGTCGCGCACCTTCACCAGGTTGCCGAATGCGTCGTACTCGAAGTCCGTATCCGCGTTGCCGGGGTCGACCGTCTGCATCAGGTTGCCGCGCGCATCGTGACGCTTGACGGTTGCGCGCCCAAGCGCGTCGGTGCTCGACGTCGTCAGCCCGGCGTACTGCCATCGCGCAGCGACAGGAGCGGGATCCGCGCCGCTGGCGGGACGCTCGACACGAATCGGCCGTCCCAGGAGGTCGTACGAGTAGTTCGTCCAGTACGCGGGCGTGCCGCAACATAGCCCGGGCACGCTGCGCTGGGCCAGCAGTCCACGATTCGAGTAACGGCTCACTGTCAGGACCGAGCCGCCGGGCTGCTCGGACTGCCTGTAGACCTCGCGGTCCAGCATGTCGAAGCCAACGGTGGAAGCGCGAATCGGCAGCCCACCGAACGCCTGTTCGCTCGACGTCGCGAATCGGACTGCAGTTGGCGCGAGGCAGTTCGGTCCGCACGTGCCGCGCGTCGTCTCCGTGAACGTGCCGTCCGGGCCGGTCTCGCGGGTTAGGCGCCGGAACGAATCGTACTGCCACATTGTCACGAGCCCGTTCGGGTCCGTCACGCTCATCGGCAGGCCCTGCACCGGGTCCCAGTAGGCCGTCGTGCGTTGGCCTTCGTCGTCGGTGCGCGCGGAGAGGAAGCGACCGGAGTTCGACCAGTCGAACCGGCGCATCCGAGCCGCCTGACCATTTGCGCTCGCGGTGCGCGCCGAGAGGTTGCCGAAAGCGTCGTAGCCCAGGTCCGTGGTAACTCGCAGTTCCGGATTGCCCGGTTCGTCGATGTGTTGCGTGACGCGACACAGCGCCGGATCCACCGTCTGCGCAAACGAGCGCGCAAGCGGCGCGCCGCCGGCCAGCGAGTGGGAACGCGTGACCGTGATCATTCCGGGCCGGCCGACGCACCAGCGCGACGCGTCGTTCGTGACCGACTCCAGCATCAGGCGCTCGGTATGCGACGCACCGGGATTCAAACCAGTGGCGCCCTCCGTGGTGGTGGAGTTGCGATACATGACCGTGCCGAAGGAATCGACCCGGCTGTACACCGACGTGCTCGACACCAGGGTCCCGTCGAGCTCGTAACGCTCGGTACTCGACGTGGAGACATACGGGAAGCTGCGCAACTCGCCCGCCGACCCGAGCGGCAGCGATGCCCAGTAGAAACGAGCTCGACTGACGACGGACCCGTTGGGTTGCTGCACCGATACGGCCGCCAGCGCTCCGATACGATCGTAGGTGGACGGGTCCTGCAGCCGATCTTCGATCGTGACCAGGCCATACCTCGAATCGGTAGTGCGCCGTCGCGCAAACCCGAGGAACCCACGGCCGCGCAGGTCCAGCTTCCCGCCTTCATAGGTGCGCGACTCCGTGTACGTCCCGCCGATGCCGTCCGAGCGAATGAGTCGCGACACGACGTAGTCCGGAGCGACGAAGTGACTCACCGGATAGCTGGCGCTGCCGCTCGCAACGTGGAGGTCCGGCCTGGTGAGCGGCCCGTAGACGAACTCGGCCCGAACTCCGTAGCCATCGACGACCGTCGCAAGTAGATCGGGAATCCCCCCGTTGTGCAGACGCTGTCCCGCGGTTGTAGTCGCTTGCAGCAGATCGGCGAGGCCATCGCCGTCTGCGTCGAGCACGACGGGTGACATCGCAACGTTCATCGACGACATGCCGGTCAGCCGGCACGTTTCGAGCGACGTGCCGAGCGAACGGCACACCTGCCACTCGCCGCTGCCTGGCACGAGCAGGTCCGTTCGTCCATCGCCGTCCCAGTCCGTGACTGTGGCCCGGCCGTCCGCGTTCAATGCCGGCGCAAGGCCCGTGCGAAGTCCGGCGATCACCGCATCGGTCGCGTCCCGCCGACCCGTGCCGACCATCAGGCGCCAGTAGTAACCGTTGGGGGAGTAGGCGACGTCGGTGAGGCCATCGCCGTTGAAATCGGCGAGCAGTGGATCGGGCGCGGCCTCGAGCTGGACCTGCGGCACGAGCGCATTGCCCCTGGACGCGAAGACCTGCCAGCGGTCGGACCAGTATGGAGTGCATCCGGACGCTCCGCCGCAGCCATCCGTCTGGACGCGGACCAGCAGGTCGCCACGTCCGTCTCCATTGAAGTCCGCGTTGCGGACTGCCGATCGGTAGCGCTGCTTCGACGTGCTGAACGGCGAGGCGGATACACGCGTTCCCGCGGGTGCTGTCCAGAGAGCGGTCTCGGCAGCGAAACTGACTGCACCACCGGCCGCCAGATTGCGGCGCCAGAAGATCGCGTTGGCGGAGTCCTTCGCGTAGACGAAGTCGTCGAGCGAATCACCGTCGATGTCGACCAGCGTCGTGCTGCCGGCGGGCGCGACGTTGGCCACGCCCGTCGTCGAATACGAGTAGCCCGCGGACGTCGAACTGCGCAACCAATGCCATTCGTTGCCGGCGCCGGGCACGACGAGGTCCCGACGGCCGTTGCCATCGAGGTCGCCCGACAGCGCCTGCATCGCGACGCTGCCTTGTCCGAGCCCGGTATCGGACGGTGTGCCGGGCAGCCCGCCGGCGCTTCCGTGCAGCAGTTTCCAGCTCGCACTGTTCGAGTCGAACCAGGCGAGGTCTTCGAAGCCATCGCCGTTCAGGTCGCCGGCGATTGCGCCGGCCAGCGCGGCAGCGCCGAGTGTCATCGCTGCCTCAGTGTTCCAGCCCGGCGTTGAGGTGCCCCAGGTGAAGTTCGTCGCTGGCAGGCACGCTGAGCCCGCGCATTCCTGGAGCCGCGACAATCGACTGCGCGCGGTCGCGCCGGACGCATCGTAGGAGAACAGGTAGCTGCGCAGCGCCGTGCCGTAGACGTGCTGCGCGTCGATGCGCGAGAGCCGGTTGGCCTCCTGCACCATGCCGCCCGCGACGAAGCCGGTCGGCTGGTCGCCGGCGACGCGGCTCTCATACGTGAAACGAATCGAGTAGTACGGCGCACTGCCGACGTTGACGTTGCCGGTATAGTCCACTCGCAAGGGCCGGTAGCTGCCTGTCGCCGTGTCCTCGGTGTAGACGAAATCGATGTAGTTACCGCTGCGGTCGAGGATGCGGTTCAACGCCCACTCGCGCGGCGTGGCACTGCCCAGCGACTCGATGCGCGAGTCCTGGGTCGCACCATACTGATAGATCAGACCGTCGCGACGTTCGACCTGGAACCACGCCGCACCGCTGCCGGCCGTGCCATTGGCGGTGACGCGAGAAAATGTCTCGACCTCGGTCTGGTACTGGGAGCCGGCGAGACCGTACGTACCCGCAGTGAGCCGGAGCCGCTGACCATCGAGGCACAGGCGGTCGCCGGCGTCGAGGCCCACTGCGGACGGCGCGCCGTCCTGTGCGATCGTGCCGCCGCAGCGGCGTATTGCCGAGAACCCTGACAGACGGAAGCCCACACCGAGCAGGCCGTTGCCGCCTCGGTGGTCGTAGACGATCGCGAGTTCCGGTGCCAGCCCATTGGTGCCCGGCGGCAACACGAGAGGGACGGTGTATCGCGCCGCGCCCGACGTCGAGACGCTCGCCTCCCCGCTCGTGCGACCGACGGCCGTCTGGGCCTGCGCCGCGGCGCCCGCACACATGCCCAACACCCACACGCTCCATCGCGACCCTGCGAATCGTTTCATGGCGGCTACCTTCCCTGGTGGCGTTCCTGCACGGTGCAGGCTTCCTGGAGTGCATTGATACGCCGGAGCGAGCCGCGCGTCGCCGCGAGAAACTGACGTGATTACGTCGAAATGGAATCCGCGTGCGTCGTGCCTGCGCGCCGATCGAGTTGCCGCAACTGGATCGCCTCAGACACGTGGTTCGCGAGGACGCATTCACAGGCCGCGAGATCCGCGATCGTGCGCGCCATGCGCAGGACACGGTGATAGGCACGCGCGGACAGCGCCAGTTGTCGCATCGCCCGGTCGAGTATCGCGACGGCATCTGCCGTTGCGCGAGTCACATTGAGCACGTCGACACCTTCGATGCGCGAATTCGCGCGTCCCTGCCGTGCGATCTGAATCGCGCGCGCCTGTTCGACGCGAATCGCGACACTGTGCGACGACTCCGCCGGCGCCGTCGCTGCAATCGCTTCGGCCGAGACGCGCGGCACATCGACGTGCAGGTCGATGCGATCGAGCAGCGGGCCCGAGATCCGGCCGCGGTACGTTGCGATACGCTCGGGCGTGCAACGGCACGGCGCGGAGCTGTCGCCGAGGTGGCCGCAAGGGCACGGATTCATCGCGGCCACGAGCTGGAACCGTGCGGGGAACTTTGCCTGGCGCGCCGCCCGCGAAATCACGACGTGTCCGGATTCGAGCGGTTCGCGAAGTACTTCGAGCACGTTGCGATCGAACTCGGGCAGCTCGTCGAGGAACAGCACGCCGTTGTGCGCGAGCGAAATCTCGCCGGGCCGCGGGTGGCCACCGCCGCCGACGAGCGCGATTGCGGAGGCCGTGTGATGCGGCGCGCGAAATGGACGGCGTCGCCACTCCTCGCGACGGAACCCGGACGTAGTGAGCGATCGCACTGCCGCCGTCTCGAGCGCCTCGTCCTCGCTCATCGGCGGCAGGATTCCCGGTAGCCGCTGCGCAAGCATGCTCTTGCCGGCGCCCGGCGGACCGATCAGCAGCAGGCTGTGCTCGCCGGCCGCGGCGATCTCGAGCGCGCGTCGCGCGTACTCCTGGCCGCGCAGATCGGCGAGGTCTGGGCCGTCAGGTGCAGCAACCGTCGTCGTGCGTTCCGCCGCCGCTTCGACCAGCGGCCGCATGCCGCGGGCGAAACTCGCGACTTCGCGCAGGTGCCTGGCACCGAATATTCGCCCGCGCTGTGCAAGCGCCGCCTCGGCGAGGTTGCCTTCGGGCAGGACGATCCGGTGCCCGGCGCGCGTGCCTTGCAGCGCCGTCGGCAGCACTCCGCGGATTGCGTGCAGGTCACCGCCTAGCGAAAGCTCGCCATAGAGTTCTGTCTGTTCGAACGGCCCCTGTGGCAATTGCGCCGAGGCGACGAGGATACCGATCGCGATCGGCAGGTCGAACCGCCCGCCTTCCTTCGGCAGGTCGGCCGGCGCGAGATTGACGGTGATGTGCCCCGGCGGGAAGTCGAAGCAGCTGTTGATCAGCGCGGCCCGGACCCGGTCCTTGCTTTCCTTGACCGCGGTCTCGGGCAGCCCGACGATCGAGAACGCCGGCAACCCGCTGCCGACGTGCACTTCGACGCGCACCAGTGGCGCATCCAGGCCCTGCTGTGTGCGGCTGAGGATCGAGGCGAGGGTCACGGCCGGTCTCCAGGCATTTTGCTGCCCGCAGCCTACGGACCTGCCTCCGGTCGAGGTCAACGCGCGAATTGCACGGAAACGCCCAATAAGGCTTTCGCTAGAATGCCGCCATGAAACTCCACCAGCTCCGCTACCTCGCCGCGGTCGCCCAGACCGGGCTGAACATCACCGCCGCCGCCGAGAAGCTGCACACCTCCCAGCCGGGCGTGTCGAAGCAGATCAAGCTGCTCGAGGACGAGCTCGGCTTCCAGATATTCGTGCGTGACGGCCGCAACCTCTCGCGCGTCACGCCCGCCGGCCAGCAGGTGATCGACCGCGCGGTGCGCATCCTGCGCGAGGTGCAGAACATCAAGCGCCTGTCGGACGACCTGAAGGACGAGTCGCGCGGCACGCTGTCGATCGCCACCACGCACACCCAGGCACGCTACGTGCTGCCCGAGGTCATCAAGGCATTCCGCGACCAGTACCCCGATGTGCGGCTGCACCTGCACCAGGGCACCTCCGAGCAGATCGGCGAGATGGCCGCGCTCGACCGCATCGACTTCGCGATCGCCACGGGCTCGCAGTCGCTGTTCGAGGGATTCTCGCTGCTGCCCTGCTACCGCTGGCACCGGCATGTCGTCGTGCCGAAGTCGCACCCGCTCGCGAAGGTGAAGAAACCGACGCTGAAGCAGCTCGCGGCGCACCCGATCATCACGTACGTCTTCAGCTTCACCGGGCCTTCGTCGCTGCACGATATCTTCGCGAAAGAAGGGCTCGTGCCGAACGTCGTGCTCACCGCACGCGACGCCGACGTGATCAAGACCTATGTTCGCCTCGGCCTCGGCATCGGCATCGTCGCGAGCATGTCGGTGGACCCGAAGGACGACGCCGACCTGGTCGAGATCGACACCTCGCACCTGTTCCCGGCGCACGTCACGTGGATCGGCTTCCGCCGCGGCGGGCTGCTGCGCAAGTACCAGCTCGACTTCATGCAGCTCTTCGCGCCGCACCTCACGCGCCGGCTGATCGAGCGGGCGGCCAACGCCGCGACGCAGGGGGACGTGGAAGAGCTGGTCAAGGATCTGGAGCTGCCGACGAAGTAGCGCCGCCGGCAACCCGGCGCTTCCACCGCAACGACGCATGCATGACCTGCGCCAGGGCCTGCGCGACGCTCGCCGAGTAGATCTCAGGCCCAGCCACCGCCAGCGAATCGGCGAACGCACGTAAGGGAAATCCCGAAGTCGCGCCCCGCGGCGCTTCTCTACTAGGCTGCCTTGGTGCAGGCACCCTGGTTCCAGAAGAGAAAGACTCGCCTGCTGGTGGGGCTGTTGCTCCTGCCGGCGCTGGCGGCGCGCCTGCTGGTACCGCCGGGCTTCATGCCGGGCACGGGAGCAGACGGTGCCCCCATCATGCAGATGTGCCATGGCGCCGGCCCTCTGCCAGGAGCGGTCCCGCCAGCAACACCGGACGACGGACAAGCGCCGGGGGACCGCGCACATCACGAGCCGCCTTGCGTTTTCGCTGCCGCAGGCTCGGCGGCGCCGCCACCTGTCGCGGCTGTCGTTCACGGCACGCCGCAGGCTGTCGACGCCGGGCGACCCTCCACGCCCGACTCCATCATCGTCCAGCGGACTCTTCACCGCGACCAGTCCGCCCGCGCACCTCCGACCGACTCCTCTCCGGCCTAGAAGCTCGACGCCCGACTGGCCCCGGTCGCCTTCCAAGGCGCCCGGCGTCATGCGTGTGCGGCCCCGCCTGTTGGCGGCCGCACTGCCGCCCCGCCCTGCCGGGGCCGCCGCCTCGATCACACGAGTCGATTTTGGAGTCCCGAAAAATGAAATCCGGAAAATACTGTCCAGTCGCGCTGGCCGTCGCACTGGCTCTCCACGTCACCTCTGGCGTGGCGGCCGAGGCCGGCGGCGAGCTCGAAGAACTGATCGTCACCGCCCGTCGCATCCTGACGCCGGGCCTCGGCCTCGCAGCACTCGACACCGCGGAAATTGCGCGCCAGCGCGCCCGCACCAGCGACACCGCGAGCCTGCTGAAGGGCATCCCCGGCGTGTATGCCTATGGAGCAGGCGGCGTCTCGAGCCTGCCAGTGATCCGCGGGCTCGCCGACGATCGCCTGCGCACGCAGGTCGATGGCGTCGATATCGTGGCCGCTTGCCCCAACCACATGAACCCGCCGCTGTCCTACATCGATCCCACCGCCGCCGCCGCCATCGACGTCTACGCCGGCGTTACTCCGGTGAGTGTCGGCGGCGACAGCATCGGTGGCTCCATCCTGGTGCGCTCGGCAGACCCGTTGTTTGCCGCAGCCGGCACGAGTCTCGCGCAGGGTGGTGCCGGGTCGTTCTATCGCAGCAGCGGCAACGCCTGGGGCGGCAACCTGTCGGGGACCTACGCCACGGACGGACTGAGCCTCGGCTACACCGGCTCATACGCGCAGTCGGACAACTACCAGTCCGGCAACGCCTTCAAGGACTACACCTTCACCGGACGAGCGGGGCATACGTTGCCGACCGACGAGGTCGGCTCGACGTACTACGAGTCGAGCAACCAGGCCGTGCGGCTCGCCTGGCGCAGCGGTGCCCACCTGCTCGACTTCACCTACAGCTACCAGGACATTCCGCAGGAAGGCTATCCCAACCAGCGGATGGACATGACGGGGAACACCGCCAGTCGGCTCAACCTTGCCTACACGGGCCGGCTCGACTGGGGCACGCTGCAGGCACGCGTCTATTACCAGGACACACAGCACGAGATGGACTTCGGCGACGATAAGCGGTTCTGGTACGGCCCCGGCCAGCCGCCCGCCGGATCCGGCGGCGACACGGCCGTGAACGGCTCACCGTGCTCGCCGATCTCGGGCTCGATGATGGTCGGCGGGCAGATGGTCGGCTGCGCGGCCGGCATGCCGATGAAAGCGGACGGCAAGACAACCGGCGTCACGGTCAATGCCGCGATCCGGTTCTCCGACCAGGGCCTGGTCCGCATCGGAGGCGAATTCCAGGGATTCCGACTCGACGACTGGTGGCCGCCATCCGGTGCCGGCATGTGGCCCTATGAGTTCCTCAACATCAACGACGGCGAGCGCGATCGGTATGCCGCCTACGGAGAATGGGAACTCGAGAGCGGGCGGTGGTCGAACATCGTGGGCGTGCGCTACGAGTGGGTGGCGACGGACGCCGGACCGGTGCACGGCTACAACACCAACACCTTCCCGACCAGCGGAACCGGCGGCATGGGCAACCAGACCCGCGACGCGGCGCTGTTCAATTCTCAATCACGAGACCGGTCCGACAGCAACTGGGACGTGTCGTGGATCGCGCGCTTTACGCCAGCGGACACTCAGGCCTATGAATTCGGCCTGGCGCAGAAGACGCGCTCGCCCAACCTGTACGAGCGCTACACCTGGTCGAGCTGGCAGATGGCGGCGTTCATGAACAACGTCGTTGGCGACGGCAACGGCTACTTCGGCGACATCCGGTTGCAGCCGGAGGTCGCGCGCACGGCGAGCATGACCGCCGACTGGCACGCGGCCGATGACGAGCGCTGGCGTGTCGTCGTCACGCCCTACTACACGAAGGTCGACGACTACATCGATGCCGTGCAATGGAATTCGACCAGCAACGTGCCGCGTACCGTGCCCGTGGTCGACAACTTCACGGTGCTGCGCTATGTGAACCAGGCTGCGACGCTCTACGGCGTCGATTATTCCGCCAACGGTCGGCTGGCAAGCAGCGACCGCTTCGGCGCGTTCACCGCGGGCCTCGTCGGGAGCTATGCGCGAGGCGAGAACTCGGACACGGACGACAATCTCTACAACATCATGCCGCTCAACGCGACGCTGTCCCTCACGCAGGAGCTCGGGCGCTGGCGCAACACTATCGAAGGCGAGTTCGTGGCTGCGAAGGACGACGTGTCGAAGGTGCGCAACGAGATGCCGACCGCGGGATACGGCCTCGTGCACTTGCGCAGCAGCTACGAGCAGGACCGATGGAGCGTCGAGCTCGGCATCGACAACCTGTTCGACCGCTTCTACGACGACCCGCTCGGCGGCGCCTACGTGGGCCAGGGCACGACCATGACGATCCCGCCCGCGCCGAACCAGCCGCAGTGGGGAACCACGGTGCCGGCTGCGGGTCGATCCGTCTATGCCGGCGTAAGCATGAAGTTCTGAACGGCACCGCACGGCAGTCTCACGGAGCGAGACTGCCGCTGCTCAACACTGGTCGGCGTCGACCTGGTCGGCCATGCGGTCCTGCGGGTCGGCGCTCGGATTGCCTGTCAGGTCGAAGGCAGACGGCACGTCCCTGTGCCAACGGCTCAGTCGATCCGACGGCGCCTCGTCGCTCTCAGTCCGGCGAGTCCGAGCACGAGCAGAGCGAGCGTGCCGGGTTCCGGCACGTGGAACTTACCGGTCTCGCTGTACGGGGTCGGCGGCTTGTTGGGATCACCCAGAAGCGTGACGACCGAACTGCCCCATCCCGTCGCGCCGGCGAACAGGCCCGTTCCACCCGCGATCGCGTACTGCAGCGTGAAACCCGTGGGGATCCCTGTTGACGTGAGCGACCCAAAGAGCGAGTCCCCAAAGGCCCCGTTGTTGAAGTTGAACGTTCCAGACCCGCTGCCGGATCCCAGGTTGAAAGTGAACGGCGAGGCCAAGGTCCAGCCACCCACACCATTGAACGTGTAGTTCCCGCTGGCGAACAGCGGCAGGTTTCCCAGCGCATCGGGAGCGCCCGTTGGTGACACTGTGCCAGCCCCCTGGAAATCGACTGTTCCGGCGAGCACCGGTCCCGCCAGCAACACCGCCAGCAGGCAGCAGGCCAGCCATCCGGCGGCTTTCGACAATGCTGCATTCCCGTTCATGAGCCTCTCCCTCGGCCGGTATGGCCTTCTTGTCTGTGGCCAAGCCTCCATGCGGGAGCGTGCGACGGCTACACCAATAATTGGTGAGTCGGTAAAGTTGACACACTACTGAGCGCCAGCCCGCCCTGAGCCACGCAATGCGATTCCGCGACGCAATCGAGTCCGACATACCTGCGATCGCGGCGGCATTCGACGGCCGCAACGCACTGCCACTCGACCCGCACGTACGCGCATCGCTGCCCGCCGTGCTGAGTCGGATCATCGCGAGCCCCGCCTGCGTGCTCACGGTGTTCGAGGACGAAGACCGGTCGGGGCTGCGCGTGCTGTCCTTCGCGGGTGGGCTCTTCCTGCGCGAAGCAGTCATCGAGGACTACCTTGCGGCTCCCACCCCGGGCCTGCTTTCAGGCGTCCTGGCGGCACTCCTTGCCGGGCAGCAACCGCTGCTCACGCTGGAGGAGATACGCCAGCGGAACTCGAACCAGGGCCTCACGCTGGCCGTGTTTCCGATCCCGCTGGGCCGCCACAGTTGGGACGACCCTTTGATCGAAGAGCTTCGGAGGCTTGCGCCACCGGCATTCGTGCGCGCGGTTGGCGGCTATCGGATACGCGCGATCTACTACGAGGTCTTCCTGGACGAAGTCGCCGCGTATGTCCAGGCGGGCGGCTACAGGCTGCTCCATGACTTCTCGGGCCGGGCCGGCACCGGCCTGCTGGGCCCGGACTGCCGACCCCGGATGCTGCGCCTGACGGCCAGCGACCTGCCGCCCGGGGCGATGAGCATGGCCTCGCAGATGTTCAATCCTCCCGACGCTCGCCTGGGCTTCACTCTGGCCGAGCAGCGCGTGGCCTTGCGGGCGCTCGACGGTGCCTCGGACCGGGCCATCGCGGCGTCACTCGGCCTCTCGACCGAAACGGTGCGCTCGAACTGGCGATCGATCTATCAACGTCTTGCGGACGCGCTGCCGGAGTTCGAATTGCCTCGTCAGCACGACGAGGACACCGCCCGCGGCGTAGAAAAGCGTCGCGTCGCCATCGAGTACCTGCGCCAGAACATGCACGAACTGCGGCCCGTGGCTCCACAGGCGCAGCGCGGTTCGACGACGACGCAGAAGCGAAAATGAGGCCAGGCGCTTCGGCGCCGCCGGGAGCAAGCTACCTGGGGGCCGGCAGCGAAGTCTTCAGTTCCGTGAGCACGAGTTCGAACGGCGTGCTGCCCAGGTTCTCGATCAAGTGCTTGCCGGGCGGATGCCACATCGCCTGTCCCGCCTTCACGTAGGGCTGGCCCGTCCTGCCGTCCGGCAGCGTGATCCTGATGTGGCCATCGGTCAGGTATACGCCGACGCTGGCCGGGTGCTCGTGCATCACGGATTCTTCGTGCGCGCCATAGATCACCCGCAGCACGCGCACCTGGTCGTTCTCGAACTCCACCGTGTAGTGCGCCGAGTCCGCGGCCACGGCGTCCTGGCCCCAGGCCGGATGAGTGGCTGCGAACTGCAGCGCCACTGCCGCGGTGCAGGCCAGCACCAGCCCGTGCGAAGGCAGCGCCTGATATCTCTTCATGAATCGGTCCTCTTGAGGCATCCTTGACCTACTCGTGTCTGCCATGGGGCAGGCAGCGAGAATAACGCGGCGCCGATTCTCTAAGGAGGCAATGATGGAACGCGGAGCCCAGACACGAGGCCGGTACGCGGCGATGCTCGAAGGCGCCGAGGCGATCGAGATCAAGGCGACGGTCCCGCAGAAGCAGGTCCGGGCCGCGCTGAAGCGCTACAACCTGACCGAGCGCAACGACGACGAGCGCTACATCTATTTCTTCGACACGCCGCGGCTCGACCTGCTGAAGGCAGGCATCGTGGCCCGCGCGCGGCGCATCGTCGGCGACGAGCACGACAGCACGATCAAGTTCCGGCCCGTCGATCCGGCGAAGGTTGGCAAGAAGTGGCGCAAGTACAAGGACTTCAAGATCGAGGCCGACGCGAGCGAGAAAGGCGTCGTGAAATCCGCGTCGTTCTCGATGCCGGTCGCCAAGGGGCTGATCAAGAAGGTGGTCGCGGGTGAAAAGGGCATCGCGTCGCTGTTCACCGAGGAGCAGGAGGAGTTCCTGAAGGAGATGTCGGCCACGGTGCCGGATTTGTCGAAGCTCGCGGTCCTTGGCCCTCTGCGTGCCCAGCGCTGGGACTTCGAGGACCCCGCCTGCCCCTGGCCGATCACCGCCGAACTGTGGCGCCGCAAGGACGGCGCGACGCTGATGGAGGTCTCCGTGAAGGCTCCGGCGGTCCAGGGCGCCGCCGTGATGGCCGGCTTCCTGGCGTTCCTCGCCGAGGTGGGCGCCGAGCGCGACAACGACCAGCAGGCGAAGACGCACTGGGCCGTCGACCATTACGCGGCCCGGCTGCGCAAGAAGGCGGCGCCGCGGGCAGTGGCAAAGCCGGCAAGAAAGCGAGCGCGTCGCAAAAGGACCTGACCGCTAGGGTCCCGGCCTGCGCCGCGGGTAGGATGGCGGCTCCGCCACGGCTGGAATCGCGCTTGTTCCGCTGGTTCGAAAACCTCGTCAGCCCGTATCCGGAGGCCGCGCCCGTCGCGCCGCCGCAGGGATTCTTTGCGTTCCTGTGGGCGTGCTCCGCGGGCCTGCGCCCCTACATCCTCGGCATGACGCTCTGCACTGCGGTGATCGGCGCGTTCGAGGCGCTGCTGTTCGCGATGCTCGGCCGCATCGTGGACTGGCTCTCCGGCGTCGAACCGTCGCAGATCTGGGTCGCGCACCGTGGCACGCTGCTGTTGCTCGGCGGCATCCTCGCGGCCAGCGTGCTGCTGGTCGCGCTGCAGACGATCCTGAAGCACCAGACGCTCGCCGCCAACTTCCCGATGCGTCTGCGGTGGAACTTCCACCGGCTGTTGCTCGGCCAGAGCATGAGCTTCTACCAGGACGAGTTCGCCGGCCGCGTCGCGACGAAGGTGATGCAGACCGCACTCGCAGTGCGCGACACGTGGTTCACGGTCGCCGATATCCTCGTGTTCACCGTCATCTACTTCGTGACGATGGTGTCGGTGGTCGGGCACTTCGACCTCTGGCTGCTTCTGCCGTTCATCGGCTGGATGGCGTGCTACGGCTGCGCGCTCGCGTATTTCGTGCCGCGACTCGGCAAGATCGGTGCGGCGCAGGCGGACGCACGGTCGTTGATGACCGGCCGCGTCACCGACGCCTACACGAACATCGCGACCGTGAAGCTCTTCTCGCACTCGAACCGCGAGGCGGGCTACGCGCGCGCGGCGATGCAGGAGTTCATGAAGACCGCGCACGCGCAGATGCGGCTCGTGAGCGAGTTCGAGATCGTCAACCACGTGCTCAGCATGGCGCTGATCTCGGGCACGGTGGGCCTTGCGCTGTGGCTCTGGTCGAAAGGCGAAGTGGGTGTCGGTGCGGTGGCTGCCGCGACCGCGATGGCATTGCGGCTGAACGGCATCGCGCACTGGATCATGTGGGAGCTCGCGAGCCTGTTCGAGAACATCGGCACGGTGCAGGACGGCATCCGCACGCTGTCCCGCCGCCACTCCGTCGTGGACGTGCCAGATGCGCCGGCACTCGCGGTGACGCGCGGCGACATCCGCCTCGAGCGCGTGCAGTTCCACTACGGCGGCAAGCGCCGCGTGATCGAAGACCTGTCGCTGCACATCCGCCCGGGCGAGAAGATCGGTCTCGTGGGGCGCTCGGGCGCGGGCAAGAGCACGATCGTCAACCTGCTGCTGCGCTTCTACGACGTCGAGGGCGGCCGCATCCTGATCGACGGGCAGGACATTGCCGGCGTGCAGCAGAACAGCCTGCGTGCCGCGATCGGCATGGTCACGCAGGACACGTCGCTGCTGCACCGGTCGGTGCGCGACAACATCGTCTACGGACGGCCCGACGCCTCGGACGAAGAGATGGTCGCGGCCGCGGAGCGGGCCGAGGCGCACGAGTTCATCCTCGGGCTCACGGACGCGAAAGGCCGGCGCGGTTACGACGCGCACGTGGGCGAGCGTGGGGTGAAGCTCTCAGGCGGCCAGCGGCAGCGAATTGCGATCGCGCGCGTGATGTTGAAGGACGCCCGCATCCTGCTGCTCGACGAGGCCACCAGCGCGCTCGACAGCGAGGTGGAGGCCGCGATCCAGCAGAGCCTCTATCGCCTGATGGAGGGCAAGACGGTGGTTGCCATCGCACATCGCCTTTCAACGATCGCCGCGATGGACCGCCTGGTCGTCATGGACAAGGGCCGCATCGTCGAGGAAGGCGACCACAAGTCGCTGCTCGCGCGCGGCGGGCTGTATGCGCGGCTCTGGGAGCACCAGAGCGGCGGGTTCCTCGGCGATGAGGCCGACGACGACGATCAGCTCGATGCGTCGGCCATCCGCGCCGTGGGGCGATAGACACTGGCCGTTCTTTCCGCGCGTCCGATGCTTCTCTCCATTCCGGCAATCGCAGCAGCGATTCTCATTTCGGTCCTCGCAGCTGCGCTGCCAACGAGTGCAGCACGCGCAGAGGAGGCCGCGCCGGCCGACGACGCACAGCGATTCCGCGACCTGGTCACCGGCGATTGGAATGGATTGCGTCTCGATCTAGCCCGCCGCGGTGTCGAATTCGGCCTGCTGGCCACGAACGATGCCATCGCAGTGGTCGACGGCGGACTCGAGCAGGCGAACTTCTTCCCCGGACTCATCGAGCCCACGGTCGGCCTCGATCTCGAGCGACTGCTGGGCTGGAAGGACACACTGATGTTCGTGCGGGGCTTCGGCATGTACGGCCGAGATCCCAACGAGGCGGCAGGCGCGCTCGACTCGCCGAGCAACATCGGCAATGCGGTGCAGACCTTCCGCTTTTACGAGGCCTGGATCGAGCGGCGGTTCCTCGACGACAGCCTGAACCTGCGCGCGGGGCTCTACGCGACAGATTCCGAGTTCGACGCGAAGGGAGCGAGTGCCGTGTTCATCAACAGCGGGTTCGGCACGGGCGTCGACCTGTCGCAGACCGGCGTGAACGGGCCGTGCATCTACTCGACCGGCTGCCTGGGTGCCCGACTGCGCTACTCGCCCACGCCCGCGCATTACATGCAGGTCGCGATCGTCGACGCGGTGGCCGGCGACCCGGACGATCCATTCGGCACGCACGTCGAAGTCGGCAACGGCGAGGGAGTGCTCGTGCTCGCCGAGGCGGGCTACGAGCGGTCGGAGCCGGAATCGCGTTTCCTGCGTGCCGCACTCGGGCTCTGGTACTACTCGTCGGAATTCGACGACCTGCTGCAGGTCGATGCCGACGGCAGCCCGAAGCGCAGTCGCGCCAGCCCCGGCGTCTACGCATTCGTCGAGGGAGAACTGCTGCGCGAGACGCCGGACGGAGCGCAGGGGCTGAGCGGGTTCCTGCGCGGCGGTTTCGCCGACCCGGACGTCAATGCGGTCGAGTTCTTCGCCTCGGGCGGGCTGGCCTATACCGGGCCGCTGCCCGGGCGCGACCGGGACGTCGCCGGATTCGGCGTGCTGATCCCGATCAACGGCGATGAGTTCGTGCGTGCCGGGCAACTCGCCGGAACACCGGTCGATCGCGCAGAGATTGCGCTCGAATGGACCTACTGGATGCCCGTGACGGCCGGCTTCAGCCTGCAGTTCGACGTGCAGTACATCGTCGATCCCGGTACCGACCCCGCTATCGACAATGCCGTGGTGCTCGGCCTGCGGACGCGAATCGTGCTGTGAGCCTGCGGCTCGTCGCAAGGACGGGCCGAGTGACTGGTTCTGCCCTCAGAGCTAGACGGTCTGGCATCGTGACCAGATTGTCACCGCCGTTCGACTGACACCGTTACCGGTCGATTCCTAGCATGCGTCTCCCCGAGGATTTCGTTTGGAGAGCACGCAATGTCCGATCCTTCCCAGCGTTGGCGCGCTGCCGTCGTAGCAGCTGCAAGCCTGCTGCCATTTTCCGCAGTCCGCGCGCAAAGCGCTGGCGCGGAGCCGACGGTTGCGGAACTGCTGCAGCGTCTCGAGCAGCAGGAGCAGAAGATCCTCGTTCTCGAGCGCAAGCTCGAGATCAAGGACGAGGCCGAGAAGACGGCGGCCACCACGACGCCGGTCGTGCGCGCCGACCAGAAGGGGTTTTCGCTGCGCTCGGCCGACGGGCAGAACCAGATCAGGTTCCGCGGCCTGCTGCACTTCGACGGTCGATTTCTGACCGACGACAACCCGAACAACCCGCCGGATACATGGCAGACCACGCGCGTCCGGCCGATTCTCGAAGGCACGCTCGGTGGCATCTACGACTTCCGCTTCACGGCGGACTACGGCCAGGGCAAGACCGTCATCCAGGATGCCTACGTCACCGGGCGCTTCGACCCTGCGTTCCAGGTCACGGCCGGCAAGTTCAAGTCGCCGGTGGGCCTCGAGAGATTGCAGTCGGCCAGCGACATCCGCTTCGTCGCGCGCGCCTTCCCGACGCAGCTGGCACCCAATCGTGACCTGGGGCTGCAGATCGGCGGCGGAGTGCTGGGGGACCGGCTCACCTACGCGCTGGCATACCTGAACGGCTCGAACAACGGCGGCAGCAGCGATTCCTTCAACCCGGCCGACCAGG
The DNA here is from genome assembly GCA_963696545.1 of uncultured Gammaproteobacteria bacterium. Lineage (GTDB taxonomy): Bacteria > Pseudomonadota > Gammaproteobacteria > Steroidobacterales > Steroidobacteraceae > RPQJ01. Next base: position 112,701 of record CAVOKQ010000016.1, on the reverse strand, counting down.
ACCCGAACAGCGAGAAGGAGTGGGCCGGCCGACTGTTCGCACTTCCGTTCGCCGAGAGCGACCTCTTCGTGTTGCGGGGCTTCGGCATCGGCATCGCATCCACCTACACCGACCAGGAAGGCACGACCTCGCAGACGCTGCTGTCCACCTACCGGACGTCGGCGCAGACGCCCTTCTTCCAGTACCGGACCGGCTCGACGGCCACGATCGCGAACGGCTCGCGCGTCCGGGTCGCCCCGCAGCTCTACTACTACGCCGGCCCCTTTGGCCTCCTGGGCGAGTACACACACGTATCGGAGGACGTGTCGCGATTCAGCGGCGCAGCGTTACGCGAGGCCACGATGGACACCTATGGGTGGCAACTGCAGCTGTCGTGGTTCCTGACCGGCGAAGAGGAGGCGTACAGGGGCTTCAAGCCGAACTCCGTCTTCTCGCTCGCGAAGGATACCTGGGGCGCGTGGGAACTCGTCGCGAGGTACCATGTGCTCGACCCTGACGACGCCGCGTTCGAGGGCGGCGCCACGTCGTTCGCCGACCCGAATACTCAGGCCACGAAGGCGAGCGCCTGGGCGCTGGGCGTGAACTGGTACCTGAACGAAAACGTGAAGTGGGTGCTGAACTACGAGCAGACGGCCTTCGACGGAGGTGCCGCGGGCGGCAAGGACCGCGACGACGAGAAGGCCTTTCTCACCCGCGTGCAACTTGGATTCTGAACGGAGTAATCGACATGACCATCGGGAGACTTCTGAAGCGCGGGACCTTCCTGGCGCTGGCCGCCACGGCCGTACTGGCGACGACTGCGGTCCGGGCAGAGGACACCATCCTGAACGTGTCGTACGACCCGACGCGCGAGCTGTACGACGACTACAACAAGGTCTTCAAGCAATACTGGAAGCAGAAGACCGGCAAGGACATCTCGGTCCGGCAGTCGCACGGCGGCTCGGGCAAGCAGGCGCGCACCGTGATCGATGGACTGCCTGCGGACGTGGTCACGCTCGCACTGGCCTACGACATCGACGCGATCGCAACTCAAGGCAAGCTGCTGCCTGCAAACTGGCAGACCCGGCTGCCGAACAACAGCGCGCCGTACACCTCGACCATCGTGTTCCTGGTCCGCAAGGGCAACCCCAAGGTCATCAAGGACTGGGGTGATCTCGCGAAGCCAGGCGTGTCCGTCATCACGCCCAACCCGAAGACCTCGGGTGGCGCGCGCTGGAACTACCTCGCGGCCTGGGCGTGGGCGCTGAAGCAGCCCGGCGGCAGCGCGGCCACCGCCGAGGCCTACATAGGCAAGCTGTTCAAGAACGTGCCGGTGCTCGACACCGGCGCCCGTGGCTCGCTCACGACATTTGCGCAGCGCGGCATCGGCGACGTGCTGATCTCCTGGGAGAACGAGGCTTTTCTCGCGACCAAGGACCTCGACAAGGACAAGTTCCAGATCGTCGTCCCCTCGGTCAGCATCCTGGCCGAGCCTCCGGTCGCGGTCGTGGACAAGGTGGCCCTGCGCCGCGGAACGTCCGACGTGGCGCGCGCCTACCTCGAGTATCTCTACTCGAAGCCGGGGCAGGAGATCGTGGCGAAGCACTATTACCGCCCGCGCGACGCAGAGGTCGCGGCGAAGTACGCGAACGTCTTTCCGAAGATCGCGACGATGGTCACGATCGCCGACTTCGGCGGCTGGGCCAAGGCGCAGTCCGCTCACTTCGCCGACGGTGGCGTCTTCGACAAGATCTACGCCCGCTGATCTCCGACAGGATCGCCGGCACCGACTCACGGACGAGTCGCTGCCCGGCACCTGTGGCAAGCTGGCGACACCATGGTCGCCGGCCGTCGATTGAATCCCCCGCCTCCGGGCCAGCCCCCGGGCGAAGGCGCGCTCGCGACGCTGCGGGCGCTGCCGGAAGTCTTCCAGTACACGCGTCATGCGCTCAGTCTCGTCTGGGCAACGAGCCGCCGACTCACGATCGCGCTCGCCCTGCTGACGCTGCTCGCCGGCCTGCTGCCGGCTGCGATTGCGTACGCCGGCGCGCTGATCGTCGACGCCGTGGTCGCCGCAATCGCGGCGCAGCGCGACACGGGCATCGTGGACCTGTCGCACATGCTCGGCTACGTCGGGCTCGAGGCGGCCTTCGTCGCGGTGCTCGCGGCCACGCAACGCGGCCTCTCGACGTGCCAGTCGCTGCTGCGCGCACAGCTCGGGCAGCGCGTCAACGAGATGATCCTCGAGAAGGCACTCACGCTCGAGCTGCGCCACTTCGAGGACTCGGAGTTCTACGACAAGCTCACGCGTGCCCGCCGCGAGGCCTCGAGCCGCCCGCTCTCGCTGGTGATGAGGAGCTTCGGGCTCGTGCAGAACACGATCGCCCTCGCCAGCTTCGGCGTGCTGCTGGCGGGGTTCTCGCCGTGGGCCGTGCTGGTGCTGCTGCTCGCCGGGCTGCCGGCCTTCGTCGCGGAGGCCAAGTTCTCCGGGGACGCATTCCGTCTCTTCCGCTGGCGCTCGCCCGAGACGCGGATGCAGATGTACCTCGAGACCGTGATCGCGCGCGAGGACCACGCCAAGGAGGTGAAGCTCTTTGATCTCGGGCCGTTGCTGCTCGAGCGATACCGCTCGATCTTCCGCAAGGTCTTCGCGGCCGACCGGGCACTCACGATCCGTCGCGACACCTGGGGCTTTTTCCTGGGCCTGCTGAGCACCGCCGCGTTCTACGCTGCGTATGCATGGATCGCCGTGAGCACCGTGCGCGGCCAGATCACGCTCGGCCAGATGACGATGTACGTGATGCTGTTCCGGCAGGGACAGTCGGCGGTGTCGTCGATCCTCTCGTCAATTGGCGGCATGTACGAGGACAACCTGTATCTGTCGACGCTCTACGACTTCCTCGACACTCCGGTCGACCAGCCGAGCGGCACGGCAATCGCCGGACCGTCGCCGGCCGACGGCGTGCGGTTCGAGCACGTGAACTTCACGTACCCCGGCGGCACGGAGCCGGCGGTCAGCGACGTCAGCTTCCAGCTTCGGCCGGGGCAGAGCCTCGCGCTCGTCGGCGAGAACGGTTCCGGCAAGACGACACTGATCAAGCTGCTGACCCGGCTGTACGTGCCGTCATCGGGGCGCATCACGCTCGACGGACTCGACCTGTCCGAGTGGAGCCCCGCCGCACTGCGCAAGCGCGTCGGCGTGATCTTCCAGGACTTCGCGCGCTACCAGCTCACCGTCGGCGAGAACATCGGCGTTGGTGACGTCGCGCATTTCGAGGACGAGGCCAGCTGGCACGAAGCGGCGAGCCTCGGCATGGCGGCACCATTCGTCGAGGACATGCCCGCCGGCTACCACACGCAGCTCGGCAAGTGGTTCAAGGACGGTCGCGAGCTTTCCGGGGGGCAGTGGCAGAAGGTCGCGCTGTCGAGGGCCTTCATGCGCGAGGGCGCCGACATCCTGGTGCTCGACGAGCCGACCGCCGCGATGGACGCGCGCGCGGAAGCGCAGGTGTTCGAGCAGTTCAGGGAGCTTGCGAAGGAGCGCATGGTGATCCTGATCTCGCACCGTTTCTCGACGGTGCGGATGGCCGACCAGATCCTCGTCATCCAGGACGGGCACATCCTCGAGCGCGGCAACCACGAGGCGCTGATGGCTCTGAATGGCCATTACGCGCAGCTGTTTCAGCTGCAGGCGCGGGGCTATCGCTGATCAGCCGACCGCCAGACGGTAGCCCGCCCCGGCTTCGGTCTGCAGGTACCGCGGCGCGGCCGGATCGACTTCTATCTTGTGGCGCAATCGGTGCACGAGCTGCTTCAGCAGCTGGCGATCGCCACTGCCGCGGTGCCCCCAGACGTGCGAGAGCAGCCGCTCCGTGCTGACGACGTGACCGGCATTGGCGATCAGGATCTGCATCAGCCGGGTCTCGAGCTTCGTCAGCTTGACCGACTTACCGCCGCTCACGCGCAGCTGGTGCGATTCCATGTCCAAGCCGAAAGGTCCGGCCTCCAGAGCGGATCCCGTCTCGACCCCGGCCCGGCGCAGCAAGGCCTTCACGCGGGCCAGCAACGTGCGTGGACTGAACGGCTTCGTCAGGTAGTCGTCCGCACCGAGTTCGAGCGCACGCACGAGGTCCTCCTCCTCGCCTCGCGCGGTCAGCATCATGATCGGGATCGACGAGTCGGCACGGATCGACTCGCATACGTCGAAGCCGGTACCGTCCGGCAGGTTGATGTCGAGGATCGCGAGGTCCGGTGCCTCCGCGGCGGCGAGCTTGACCGCCGAGCGCGCGTCGGGGGCCTTCACGACCACATATCCCGCCTGCGTCAGCGCGAACGCGACCAGCGCGAGCAGGTCCGCGTCGTCGTCGACGACCAGGATCTTCACGCGCCAGCCCCGGCGACAGGCAACGTCACCGTGAATCGCGTTCGACCCGCGACGGTCCGCTCCGCCGCAACCCTGCCGCCGTGGCGCTCGACGATCGACTTGACGATCCAGAGCCCGAGGCCGAGCCCGCGGGGCTCCGGTTCCTGGTCCGCCGCGCGGTAGAAACGCTCGAAGATCGACCCGCGCTCGGGATCCGGGACTCCGGGGCCCTCGTCCTCGACCCAAACATTGACCTCGGGCCCGGCGAGTTCGCCCGAGATACGGATCGTGCTGCCCTCCGGCCCGAACTTGTTGGCATTGGCGAGCAGGTTGACGAATACCTGCGTCAGCCGCGGCGCATCGCCGACGACGTCCGGCAGGTATTCTGGCAGCGCGACTTCGAGAGACTGATCACGTTGCGCGAGCAGTCCCTCCACGAGTTCGCCGGCGTCCCGGATCACGTCCTCGAGCGACAGGCCCTGCGCACGAATGCCGAGTTGCCCCGACTCGATTCGCACGCTTTCGAGCAGGTTGTCGATCAGCCGCGTCAGGCGCAGCGTGCCGCGCTGCAGCGAGCTCACGAGTTCCTGCAGTTGCTCGCGAGGCATCGCCTGGAGGTTGTCCTCGAGCAGTTCGAGCGACGCGAGCTGGGCCGCTAGCGGCGTGCGGAATTCGTGCGAGATGTTCGCAAGAATCGAATCTCTCGCCCGTCGCGCCGACTCGAGGTCGGTCTCGTCGCGCATCACCTGGACCTGCAGGCCATCCACCATCGGTGCGGCCGTGATGATGACGGTGCGCTTCGTGCCGTCCGGCTTGTCGAGGAATTCCGTCGCCAGGGCCTGGCCACGCTCGCGCGCGGCGAGGATCGGGCAGGCCGTTTCGCAGGGACGCCGGCCGTCCTTACCTGCGCAGGGCTTCAGCACGTCGCCGCAGAAGCGCCCGAGCGCCTCGGCCGAAGTGACGCCCGCCATCTTCTCCGCCTGCGGGTTCAGGTAAAGCAGTTTGCGATTGGAGTCGACGGCGAACACGCCCTCGACGACGCCCCTGAGCAGAGCCTGCGCCTCAGCTTCCCTGCGCCGCAGCGTCGAGTTCAGCTCGACCAGATTGCGCCGCATGTCTTCCATCGTGCGGCCGAGCGCCGCGGTCTCGGGCCCGCCGGACACGGGAATCGACGCGGAGAAGTCACCGCGGCCGAGCCGCGTGGCGGCTCCGGCGAGGGCCTGCAGCGGCCCGACGATGCGCCGGGCCAGCAGCAGTGCGGCCAGCACCGCGAGCAGGCCGAGGACAAACGCGGTCCAGGCGAGTCGTTTCACGAAGCGTGCCACGGCATCGTCGACACCCGATGTGGGAAGACGCGCCTCGATCAACGCGACGCCCTCGCCGGTCGACGCCATCAGCGGCGTGCTCGACGCATACACGTTCAGCGAGCGGATCCGCTGCGAGGCCGTGTTACCCGTGGTGAGCGCCGTCGAGTGCAGTTCCCGCGTGGCCGGCTCGACGTTGTCGAGCCACTTCGACATGCGGACCAGACGCACGTCGATGCGTGCCGCGTCTGAGAGCCGGGCCGCGAGCTTTGCGTCGAGGAATCGAAGCACGACGACGCGGGTGTCCACCAGGTTCGGCACCGAGGCGATGGCGCCGAGCAGCCCGTCCGGCACGCCAGGCGGTGCGAACATGAAATGCTCGCCCTGCTCCGAGACCGCTTCGAGCAGTTCGCTCCACGCAATGCCGGACAGGCTCGAGCCGAGCACGTCAGACGACCCGACGACCACCGCACACGCGCTCTGGCCCGTCGCCTCGCAGGAACGTCGCAGGAAGAGCTCGAGCTGCTCGCGGTTGCCGCCGCGGATCAGTCGCTGCAGCACCGAGCGCGACGCGATCGACTTCGCCGACGTGAGCGTGTCTTCACCGACACGCCGCAATTCCTCCCGCGCCGCCACGCCGGCCAGCTGCACACGCGCTGTCGCCTGCTGCTCTGCCTGCTGGCGCAGCAGTCCCACAGCGCTGTAGGCGAGCACCAGGATGGCCGAGAGCAGCAGCCCGCCAACAGTCAGCGCGAGCGTGCGCTCCAGGGACTTCGGGCCCGTCACGAGCCGCTTGAGACCGTTCAGCCAGTCGCGCAATGCGTTCGTCATCGCTCAACCCGTGCGCCGGTCGGCGCGCCACTCGACGAACGTCTTGATCACCAGCGTCACGATCGCGAGCAGCGCGAGCAGTGACGCGACCGCGAACGCCGCCACGAAGTTGTACTCGTTGTACAGGATCTCCACCTGCAGCGGCATGGTCGTCGTCATGCCGCGGATGTGCCCCGACACGACGGAGACGGCACCGAACTCCCCCATGGCCCGAGCGTTGCAGAGGATCACGCCGTACAGCAGTCCCCAGCGGATCTTCGGCAGCGTCACGCGCAGGAACGTGACCCACGCCCCCGCGCCGAGCGTGATCGCCGCCTCTTCCTCCTCGCTGCCCTGCTGCTGCATCAGCGGGATCAGTTCACGCGCCACGTACGGAAACGTCACGAAGATGGTCGCGAGCACGATGCCCGGCACCGCGAAGATGATCGATATGTCGCGCTCCTGCAGCCACTCACCGAACCAGCCGTGCGCACCGAACAGCATCACCAGCACGAGACCGGCGATGACCGGTGACACCGCGAATGGCAGGTCGATCAGCGTGATCAGCAGGCTCTTGCCACGGAACTCGAACTTGGCGATCGCCCAGGCCGCGCAGATGCCGAAGATCGTGTTCAACGGCACGACGATCGCTGCCGTAAGCAGCGTGAGGCGGATTGCCGCGCGCGTATCCGGGTCCGAGAAACTCTTGAGGTACGCCTGCCAGCCCTTCTCGAACGCCTGCGCGAGCACGGCACCAAGCGGCGCCGCCAGCAGCAGCGCGAGGAACGCGATCGACATCGTGATCAGGGCGACGCGTGCAATCCGCGCGCCCAGCGTCACGTTCCGTCGCTTCTCGACCCGCGGCGCCGCACCCGCCACGTCAGCGCCCCGCCTGCACGTGCCGGCGCCGACCCCACGCCTGCACCAGGTTGATCGCGAACAGCATCACGAACGACATCACCAGCATGATGAAGCCGAGTGCCGCTGCGCCCTTGTAGTCGAACTGCTCCAGCTTGATCACGATCAGCAGCGGCGTGATCTCGGTCTTCATCGGCAGGTTGCCGGAGATGAACACCACGGAGCCGTACTCGCCGATGCCGCGCGCGAGCGCGAGCGTGAAGCCCGTGAGCACCGCGGGAAACACGGCCGGCAGGATGATGCGGCGAAAGACATAGAACGGGCCTGCCCCGAGCGTCTCTGCGGCCTCCTCGAGATCGCGCTGCGCCTCGACGAGCGCGGGCTGCACGGAGCGAACGACGAAAGGCAGCCCGATCAGGATCAGCGCAACGACCACGCCGATCCACGTATAGGCCACCTGAACTCCGGCGAGCGCGAGCTTCTGCCCGAGCCAGCCGCTGGGCGAAAAGACCGCGGCGAGGGCGATGCCGGAGACCGCGGTCGGCAGTGCGAACGGCAGGTCGATCAACGCGTCGACGAGGCGCCGGCCCGGGAAGTCGTACCTCACCAGCGACCAGGCCACGATGAAGCCGAACACGGCGTTGACCACTGCGGCGAGCAGCGCGGCCCCGAAGCTCAGTCGATACGAAGCAACGGCCCGCGGGTCGAGCAGGATCGAGACGAACTCGGACCAGCTCAGCGACGCCGTCTTGAAGACCAGCGCCGCCAGCGGCAGCAGCACGATCGCGCTCAGGAAGAACGTGGTGAACCCGAGCGTGAGTCCGAATCCCGGCAGGATGCTCGGCTGGCGAAACCACGTGGCCATCGAATCAGGCCTCGCCCGCGTGGTCGCCACGCCCTGCGTTGACGATCAGCACCGGCCGCTCGGGCGGGCCCTCCAGCAGGCGACCCAGCCAGGACCAGTCGATGCTGTCCGGCTCGGACGTTCCGAGTACGAGCAGCGAGCTCTCGTGCGCCGAAAGCTCTTTCACCAGTTCCTCGGCAACGTTGCCGAACCGGAGCTCCGTTCGCATGTCCAGGCCGTGTTCCGTAAGTGCCGCGGATCGCGCGTCGAGCAGGTCCCGGGTGTACTCCGCGCGCTCGCGCTCACTCGATCCCGACGGGTGAATGCCGAGGTACACGGCCTCGGCCGCGACGTGACGCAACAGGCTCGCCGCCACCGGCACCGTGGCGCGGCGCGCGGCCGGGTCGAGCGTGTGCACGACCACGTGCGTGGGCAGCATTGCGGCCGGTGGAACGCACAGCAATTGCACCGCTCCGTGCCGCAACTGCCACTCGGCGTACTCGGCACTGCCCGGCCCGGTGGCCACCGCGGGCATGCCGGGAGGCGCCCGGTCGCCGCGGCCGATCCGCGTCGCCACCCGAGTGTGCATGCGCGTGCCGAGAGTCGCGAGCAGCGGCGAGTCGCGCAGCGCGCGTGCAGCCTCTTCCGTGTCTGCCACCGCGGTGAAACTCGAGATCGGCGTCGGCAACACGTGCACGCGGCGCGCACCGACGGCCACGCGGCGACCGGTGGCCACCGGAAAGTCACGCTGTTCTGGCAACGTGCGCGATACCTCCAGCAATGACCCGGATTCCGACAGACCGTCCCGACCGGGTGCGACGGGCACCGGACCGTCCCCGGCCATTCGCACGCGCAGGCGCTCGACCGCGCCACCGAACAGCACCTCCTCGACCTCGCCGAAACCCACGAAATTGGAGCGCACGCCCGGCTCGTCCGCGGCGAGCTCCACTTCCTCCGGTCGCAGCACGGCGACGACCTCACGCGGCACGGTCTGCCGGGTCGCGACCCCGGAGTTGAAGCGCACGCCGTCCCGCGTCCGGTAGCCGAGCAGCAGGTTCGCAGCACCGAGGAAGGTGGACGACAAACCGCGTCTGCGGCCTCATGTAGAGGTCGTCGGGCCGACCGCATTCCAGCAGGCGCCCCTGGTGCATCACGCCGATGCGGTCCGCGAGCGCGAAGGCTTCTTCCTGGTCGTGCGTCACCAGGATCGTCGTCATGCCCAGTTCCCGCTGGATCTGCCGGATCGTGCGGCGCAGTTCCTCGCGAATCTTCGCGTCCAGCGCTCCGAACGGCTCGTCCATCAGCAGCACCTGCGGGCGGTGGGCCAGGGCCCGGGCCACCGCGATACGCTGCTGCTGTCCTCCCGACAACTGGCTCGGCAGCCGGTCGTCCATGCCTTCGAGCGCGACGAGGCGCAGCAACTCCTTGCGCCGGGCCCGGCGTTCCGCGGACTTGACCTTGCGCACGCGGAGCGCGAACTCGATGTTCTCGCCGATGGTCATGTGGCGGAACAACGCGTAGTGCTGGAAGACGAAGCCGACCTCGCGTTCGCGCGCGGACATCAGCGTGACGTCGTGACCGTGCAGCGAGACCCGGCCGTGGTCAATCTCGGTGAGGCCGGCGATGGCGCGGAGCAGCGTGCTCTTGCCGCTGCCGCTCGGACCGAGCAGGACCAGGAATTCGCCCTGTTCGACCTTGAGCGAAACGTCGTTGACGACCGGTATCGACTGATACCGCTTGGTCACCTGGTCGAGCGCGATGGACATGCGTGATCCGGGATTAGCAGGGCCGGTCGATCATCTTAGGAAGCGCAGGTTACGCCGTCAGTCGCATGAGGGTAACAAAGCGGTTACAAGGGAGCAGGTGGCGGCCGCTGGTCACTATGCGCTGGCCTGCACTTACACTACGGCCCATCCCCGTAACGACCCTGTATTCACCATGACCCTACCCTCCTACGAAAAGCTCGGCAGCTTCTACCTCGGCCGGGAATACGACCCGAAAGCCCAGGCAACCGGCCCCGACCTGCTGTACGACTCCCGGGACCTGACCACCCACGCGGTCTGCATCGGCATGACCGGCAGCGGCAAGACCGGCCTGTGCCTGTCGCTGCTCGAGGAGGCCGCGATCGACGGGGTGCCGGCCATCGCGATCGACCCCAAGGGCGACATCGGCAACCTGCTGCTGACGTTCCCGGAGCTGAAGGCGTCCGATTTCCAGCCCTGGGTGGACAAGGGCGAGGCTTCGCGGAAGGGTCAGTCCGTCGAGGACTTCGCGGCGGCCACGGCCGCGACCTGGAGCAAGGGCCTCGCGGAGTGGAGCCAGGATGGAGCCCGCATCCAGCGCCTCAAGGACGCGGCCGAGGTCACGATCTATACGCCAGGCTCCGATTCCGGCCGGCCTCTGTCGATCCTGCGCTCGTTCGCCGCACCCGACGCGGCGACGCTGAGCGACGCGACTGCGCTGAAGGAACGCATCGGTGCGGCGGTCGCCGGGCTGCTGGGCCTGCTCGGCATCGAGGCGGACCCGATCAAGAGCCGCGAGCACATCCTGCTGTCGGCGATCCTCGACGCCGCCTGGCGCAAGGGCCGTAGCCCGGACCTCGCGGCGCTGATCCAGGCCGTGCAGAAGCCGCCGTTCGACAAGGTCGGCGTATTCGACGTCGAGAGCTTCTACCCGGCGAAGGAGCGCATGGAACTGGCGCTGCGCGTCAACGGCCTGCTCGCCTCGCCCGGCTTCGGCGCATGGCTCGAGGGCGACGCGCTCGACATCCAGAAGCTGCTGTACACCGACGCCGGCAAGCCGCGGATCGCGATCATCTCGATCGCGCACCTGAACGACGCCGAGCGCATGTTCGTCGTGACGCTGATCGCGAACGAGCTGGTGGCTTGGATGCGTCGCCAGTCCGGCACGACCAGCCTGCGCGCGGTCTTCTACATGGACGAGGTGTTCGGGTATTTCCCCCCGTCGGCCATGCCGCCGTCCAAGACGCCGCTGCTCACGCTGATGAAGCAGGCGCGCGCATTCGGCCTCGGCGTGGTGCTGGCCACGCAGAACCCTGTCGACCTCGACTACAAGGGCCTTGGCAACGCGGGCACCTGGTTCATCGGGCGCCTGCAGACCGAGCGCGACAAGAACCGCGTCATCGAGGGGCTTCTCGGCACCGAGGCGGCCGGTGGCATGGATCGGTCGAGCCTCGAGGCATTGATGTCGAACCTTTCCCAGCGCACGTTCCTGATGCGTAACGTGCACGACGATGCGCCGGTGCTGTTCCGTACCCGCTGGGCGCTGTCGTACCTGCGCGGGCCGTTGACGCTGGCCGAGATCAGGCAACTCACCGCAGCCTCGCCCGGCGCGGTCGCGCGAGCGGCGGCCTCGGCCGACGCAACTACTGCGACGCCCGCGACGGGGTCGAAGCCTGCGGCGGCGGCCGCGCCCCGCCCGGTCGTGCAGGCAGGCGTCACCGAACGATTCCTGCGCGCGAAGCCGGGCTCGGGTGCCGTGACCTACCAGCCGCGCATTGGTGCACGGGCGCGGGCGCACTTCGTGGACGCCAAGGCCGGCATGAACGCCTGGGAGTCCTGGTACTACCTCGCCCCGATCGAAGGCGATGCACCGGACTGGACGCAGGCCGAGGTGATCGCCGCGCCCGGACCCGATTTCGACGAAGGGCCGCGCGACGGCGCGAGCTTTGCCGATGCCCCGACGGTCGCGCTGTCGGACCGTTATCACAAGGCCTGGATCAAGTCGCTCGAGGATCACGTCTACCGCAACACGTCGCTCAGCGTGCTGTCCTGCCCGGCACTGAAGATGACCGCGGCGCCGGGCGGCACCGAAAGCGAGTTCCGGGCGCACATCGCGCAGGCGCTGCGCGAGAAGCGCGACGCGGACGTCGACGCGCTGCGCGGCAAGTACGCGTCGAAGCTCGCGGCGCTCGAGGATCGCGAGCGCAGGGCGGAGCAGAAGCTCGAGCGCGAGAAATCCCAGGCATCCAGCGAGACCGTGTCCACGGCCCTGTCCGTCGGCGGGAGCCTGCTCGGCGCCCTGTTCGGTGGCCGGCGTGGCAGTGCCATGCGCAAGGCGTCGACCGCCGCGCGCGGCGTCGGCAGGCTCAGCAAGGAGCACTCGGACGTGGCGAACGCGGAGGCGGACGTGCAGGCAGTCCAGGGGCGAATTGCGGAAATGAACGCGGAGCTCGAGAGCGAGATCGCCCGGCTCGAGGCAGAATTCGACCCCGTGTCGATCCGGATCGAGGCGACGCCGGTCCGCCCGAAGAAGACGGACCTCCAGGTCGAGGACCTCGCGCTGGTCTGGTGCCCTTGACGTAGAATCCCCGCCCCGGAGGATCCCGCAATGGACGACCTGATCAAGCGTCTCACCAAAGAGACCGGCGTGACGAAGAAGCAGGCTGAAGGTGGCCTGGTGGCCCTGCTGCGCGCCGGCGAAAAGAACCTGTCGCGCAAGGACTTCGAGCAGTTCGTCGCCGACGTTCCGGGTGCGGACAAGCTGCTGGCGAAGGCTCCGCCGCCCAGCGCGCTGAGCTCGCTCGCGGGCGGGATCGGGTCGCTGTTTGGCGGTCGCAGCAGTCCCGGCCGCTGGGCCGGGCTCGCCGCCTCATTCACCGAGCTGGGCATCGATCTCACGACCGCGAAGAAATTCGGCCCGATCGTGATCGACTACGTCGCGCATCACGGCGGCGAAGACCTCGTCGACAAGATCAAGGTCGCACTGAAGCTCTAGGTTCCACCGCGCCCATGCCAATGCACCGCGTTCCCGGCGCGAGGTTCGTCGTCGGCCTGTTGCTGCTGGCTGCGCTGGCGCTGGCCGTGGCCGGATGCGGTTCGCGCAACCGGGAGCTTCAACCTGGCAGTTATCGCGCGGTGCTCGAGGTCCCCGGCGGGGAACTGCCGTTCGGGCTCGACGTCGCACGCGAGGAAAGCGGGCTCGTGCTCTACCTCGTCAACGGCAAGGAGCGGGTGCGCGTGCCCGAAGTGGTCGTCGAGTTGGGCAAGTTCACTGCGCGCATGCCTGGCTACCAGAACACGCTGGCCGCAAAGATCGCGGGCGAACAACTGAAGGGCGAGGTCACGCTGATCCGCTCGGGCGGCCAGACCCAGTCGCTGCCATTCAAGGCCGAGCTCGGCAAGGCCTGGCGCTTCAACGAGCAGCAGCCGACCGACAACGCGGATTTTGCAGGGCGCTGGTCCGTGACCTTCACCGACGACAAGGGCAAGACGGGTCCGGGCGTGGCGGAGTTCGCGCAGTCGTTCGGCACTGTGACCGGAACGGTGTTGACACCGACCGGCGATCACCGGTTCCTTGCGGGCGAGGCGCGCGGTGACGAGCTGCTGCTTTCGTGTTTCGACGGCGCCCATGCATACCTTTATCGTGCCAGGCTGAACGAGCGCGGCGAACTCGTCGGCGAGCACTGGTCCGGCAAGTTCGGCCACGAGCGGTTCGTGGCCGTGCGCAATCCGGACGCCGAGCTGGACATGAGCTCGGTCGCGACGGGCATGAAGGACCCGGCCGTGAGTCTCGAGTTCACGTTCCCGGGCCTCGACGGGCGGCCGGTGTCGTTCTCCGACCCGCGCTTCAAGGGCAAGGTCGTGATCGTGGCGCTCGCAGGCAGCTGGTGCCCCAACTGCCACGACGAGGCGGCGTTCCTCGTCGAGCTGTACAAGAAGTACAAGGCGCAGGGGCTCGAGATCGTGTCGCTGATGTTCGAGCACTTCGATGACTTCAAGCAGGCTGCCGAAGCCACGCGGCGATTCCGCAAGGACGCGGGCATCGACTATACGACGCTGATCGCAGGCATTTCCGACAAGGACGAGGCCGCGAAGGCGCTGCCGCAGCTCACCGGCGTGTTCGCGTTCCCGACGACGATCTTCGTCGACCGCAACGGCGTGGTGCGCAAGATCCACGCCGGCTTCTCGGGGCCGGCCACCGGGCTGCACCACGAGCAGCTGCGGCAGGAATTCACGACGACGGTCGAGGGACTGCTGGCCGAGGCGCCGGCGACTGCTGCACCGGGGGTCGCATCGGTCACGCCGGCAGAGACGGGAGCCGTCGCGGCGCCCTGAGTCGTCGCTACGCTGCGGCGCGCGATGCTACGCTGCGCACCTTCCATCGGGAGCTTCGATCTGCCATGCCGTCCTTCGACATCGTCTCCGAGATCAACCTGCACGAGGTCACCAACGCCGTCGACCAGGCGAGCCGCGAGGTGGACCAGCGTTTCGACTTCAAGGGCACGAACGCGAAGTACGAGCAGAAGGAAGCAGTGGTCACGCTGAGCGCGCCGGCGGATTTCCAGCTCAAACAGATGCTGGAGATCCTGAAGCTGAAGCTCTCGAAGCGTGGCATCGACGTCGCGTGCCTGAAAGTGGACGAGCCGGTGTTGACCGGCCAGACGGCCCGCCAGGCGGTCACTCTTCGACAGGGCGTGGACACCGAGCTCGGCAAGAAACTGCAGCGGCTGATCAAGGACTCGAAGCTGAAGGTGCAGGCCGCGATCCAGGACAAGCAGGTCCGCGTCACCGGCAAGAGCCGGGACGACCTTCAGGATGCGATCGCGCTGGTGAAGAAGGGCGCCTTCGACCTGCCGCTGCAATTCACGAACTTCCGCGACTGAAAGAGGGAAATTCGGTGCCGGGCACCGAATTTCGGACCTGGTCATTGCGGAAAACACTTAATACGAATGAGAATGATTCGCATTGACGACTGAGCGAGTGCCCCTTAGAGTCGCCGCCATATGGTTACGACTCTTCCAAGGCAGGTCCGCTTGTCACAAGCGATTCATGGTGGAGCCAACTGGCTCCTTGCAGCCGCGCTTTCCGCCCACGTCGCTCCATCGGTCGCCCAGGATCGACCGCCGCCGCCGGATTCCGGCGCCGAGCTCGAACCTGTCGTAGTGGTGATCGGCCGCAAGGCCAATCTCGACACGATCCCCGGCTCGGGCATGGTCCTCGACCGGGCGGTGCTGACCGAGTCCCACGTCTTCTCCATCAACGAGGCGATGCGCAAAGTTCCCGGAGTGTTCGCCCGGGACGAGGAAGGCTTCGGACTGCGCCCTAACCTCGGCATCCGCGGCCTGAATCCCAACCGCTCGAGCAAGCTGCTGATGCTCGAGGACGGCATCCCGCTCGCCTACGCGCCGTATGGCGACAACGCCAGCTACTACCATCCGCCGGTCAATCGCTTCGAGCGCATCGAGGTGCTGAAGGGTTCGTCGCAGATCCTGTTCGGCCCGCAGACGCTGGGCGGCCTGGTGAACTACATCACGCCGGGCGTCCCGGCCGACCTTGCCGGCAACCTGTCCGCCACGATGGGCAGCGAGGACTATCTCGAGTTCCACGGCGAGCTCGGCGACACGATCGGTAGCACCGGCTACATCCTGAACGGCACCTGGAAGGAGTCCGACGGCACGCGCGACAACATGCGTTTCGAGGTCGGCGACATCAACCTGAAGCTCGTCCAGCAGCTGACCGATCGCCAGGCGGTGACGCTGCGCGGCAACTACTACGACGAGACCTCGCAGGTCACCTACACCGGACTGACGCTCGCGGAGTGGCAGGACGACCCGCGCGGCAATCCGTTCGAGAACGACTACATGTACGCGACCCGCTGGGGTACGTCGGCCACGCATCGGTTCGAGTTGAACGGTGCGACGACGTTCACGACCAACGCGTACTACACGTACTTCAATCGGGACTGGTGGCGGCAGTCGAGCAATTCCGGGCAGCGTCCCAACGACGCAAGCGACCCCGCGTGCGGCGGCATGGCCAACCTGAACACCACCTGCGGCAACGAAGGACGGCTGCGGCAGTACTGGACCGCCGGCCTCGAGCCGCGCGTCGCGGTCAGTCACCAGATGTTCGGCATCGAGAACGTCACCGACGCAGGTTTCCGGCTGCACCAGGAGCACCAGTTCCGCGTGCAGGCGAACGGCGACGCGCCGGACGCCCGCAGGCCGGGCAGCGGGCGTAACGCCGGCATCAAGGAAGACAGCGATCGCGAAGTCACCGCCTGGTCGGGGTTCGTGCAGAATCGCTTCGATCTCGACCGCTGGACCGTCACGCCGGGATTGCGCTTCGAGCACGTCGACTACGAGCGCGTCGACCACCTGCTCGGTACTCGCGGCACCGCGACGGTCGACGAGTGGATTCCGGGAATAGGTGCAACGTTCGAACCCGCCTCGGGCACGACGATCTTCGCCGGCGTGCATCGCGGCTTCTCGCCGCCGGGCGTCGCGGACATCATCACGCCGCTCGGCGGCACCGTGGACCTCGACCCGGAGTACTCGTGGAACTACGAGCTCGGCGTGCGCAGCGACGTGCGCTCCGGGCTGTACGCCGAGGCAACGCTGTTCCGGCTCGACTTTGAGAACCAGATAGTGCCGGCGAGCGTCGCCGGTGGTTCCGGAGCCGCGCTGACCAGCGCCGGGCAGACGCTGCAGCAGGGTCTCGAGGTGGCCGGCAACGCCGAGAGCAGCGGATTCGTCGACTGGCCCGTGGACGTATTCGCACGGCTGTCGTGGACCTGGCTGTGGACGGCCGAGTTCGTCGGGGAGCGCTACAGCAGCATCCCGGGATTCACAAACATGAAGGTAACTGGCAATCGACTGCCGTACACGCCGGAGCAGTTGCTCGCGGCCACGCTCGGCGTACGCGCCCCGTTCGGGCTATCGGTCGAACTGGAGGGCGTCTACACGAGTTCGGCGTTCACCGACGACCTCAACACCGTCGAAGTCACGCCGAACGGGCAGCGCGGCGAGATGCCGGGCTACACGATATGGAACCTGAGCGCGAACTACCCGGTCGCGAAGTGGAACTCCACGCTGTTCCTCACCGTGAAGAACCTGAGCGACGAGCTGTACGTGGTCGACATGAGCCGCGGTCTCGTGCCCGGCATGCCGCGGCTCGTGCAGGGCGGCTTCGAAGTCCGCTTCTGAAATATAGGTGCCTGGCACCGAATTTCGGTTTCCCGTCGAAAATTCGGTGCCAGGCACCTATTTTTCTTCTAGGCGTAGGCGCGGGTCATCGCGCGCAGCCGTCGCCGCTGCATCGCGAGCCCGTACTCGATCGCGGCGAGCCGCGACCGGAAGCTGGTCTCTTCCCACTTCTGCAGCAGTCGCTGCTTGCGGTCCGTAACCCACTGGTCGCGAACCTTGGCCCACTCCTCGACTGCCTTGCGGAAAGCGGCGTATTCCTCGGCGACACGCGCCTTCAACCGCTCGACCTGCTCGTCCGTGCCGCGCGCGCGGCGCTTCTCGAGTGCCACCTCCATGCGCTTGAACTGCATCGCGAGCTGCGCACGATGGATCCACAGATCCGGCACGCGCTTCAGGTTCTCGGCGAGTCCCATCGCCGACAGCGCCCCGATCAGCCACTTCGTCGGGTCGAACTGCCACCACTTCACGCCGTTGCGGTAGTCGTTCTGGAAGATGTGGTGGAAGTTGTGATAGCCCTCGCCGTAGGTGACGAACGCCAGCAGCGGATTGTCGCGCGCCGTGTTTTCGTCCGTGTACGGCTGCGTGCCCCACATGTGCGCCAGCGAGTTGATGAACCACGTGAAGTGATGGTTGATCACGAGCCGCAGCAGGCCGCCGAGCAGGAACACGCCCCACACGTCGCCGACCGCCCAGCCGAGCGCGAGCGGCAGGCCGATGTTGGTCGCGAGCGTGAGCGGCAGGTAGTAGCGGTGCTGGAACATCACGATCGGGTCGCGCTCGAGGTCCTTCGCGTTCGTGAAGTCGTTGCGGCCGCTCGGGTAGTTACGCAGGATCCAGCCCATGTGCGAGAACCAGAAACCGCGCTTCGCGCTGTACGGATCCTTGTCGACGTCGTCGACGAAGCGATGGTGCGTGCGGTGCTGCGATCCCCAGATCAGGATGCTGTTCTGCAACGACATCGCGCCGAAGATCATGAAGAACAGCCGCACGGTCCAGTGCGCGCTGTAGGCGCGGTGCGACCACAGGCGGTGATAACCCGCGGTGATCGAGATGCCGCACGCGAACAGGAAGAATACGAAGCTGCCCCAGGCCCATGCACTGTAACCGTGCGTGATGCCGTACCACGGCACGAACACGAGCGCCGCGAGCGGCGTGACCGTGAACACGATCGTGGTGAGCCAGTTGATCGGTGCGTACTCGCCCCTGGTCATAGTTTCGTTTTGCATCAGTGAGTTACCAGCGTTTCGACGCGGCAAAAAAGTCCCGCCAGTGTACTCCCCGCTGCAATCCCCCGCTCGACACTCGCAACCCGTTGATATCAATACGATTATGGGCGCCCGACCCAGGTGCTGATCGCCTCGATCGGCTTGCGTGAGATGTCTGGCACACGCACGCCGGCGGCCGGATAACCGGTCACCAGCAGCAGGAACGGCCTTTCCGAGTCCGCCGGTCGGCCAAGGATCTCGTTCAGGAAACCCATCGGGCTCGGCGTGTGCGTCAGCGTCGCAAGCCCCGCTGTGTGCAGCGCCGTGATCAGAATTCCGGTCGCGATGCCGACCGACTCGACCGGGTAGTAATGCTTCACCTTCGAACCGTCAGGCGCGCGCCCCCACTTCTGCACGAAGATCGCGATCAGCCACGGCGCGACCTCGAGGAACGGTTTGCGCCAGTCTGTGCCGAGCGGCTCGAGCGCGGCGAGCCACTCGTCGGACGCGCGCCGCTGGTAGAACTCGACGCTCCTCCTCCTCGGCGGCGAGGCGGATGCGCTGCTTCACGTCAGGGTTCGAGATCGCGACGAAGTGCCACGGCTGCTGGTTGGCGCCGCTCGGCGCCGTGCCGGCCGCCGCGATGCACTCGGCGATGATTTCCCGAGGAACCGGCCGCGAATCGAACTCGCGGACGGTGCGGCGACGCTGCATCAGCTCGCGGAACTCCCGCGACGCGCACAGCATTTCAGGCTCGGGCCGCCCGGGCGCCGAGGCGAGTGGAGCCATCCGCTGATCAGTCATCGTTCAGAGCGTATTGCTGTCCGTCTCGCGTTGCCAGAGGCCCGGCAGCGATTCGAGGAACCATGACCAGCAGGCTTCGAGGTTCGCCGCGGCGGCGGGCGTCAGCGATTCACCGAGCTCGAATGACTCGCCACGGATGCAGAGCACGCCCGCCGGCGGCGGCGCCGCATTCCTCACGCGCAGGAAGGTTGCGAGTACGGCTTCGGGCGAAATTGCGTGCGACGTGTGCAGGAAGTCCGGCGCCGCCTGGACGGGGCGCCACTCGAACGGCGCCGGCGTGTCCATGCCGGCATCGACGAAGATCACCAGTTCGCGGCCGTCCAGGTCGAGCGCGTTCTCGACCTGCAGCTGGAACTCGCTGATCACCTCGATGCC
Organism: uncultured Gammaproteobacteria bacterium; assembly: GCA_963696545.1. Lineage (GTDB taxonomy): Bacteria > Pseudomonadota > Gammaproteobacteria > Steroidobacterales > Steroidobacteraceae > RPQJ01. Next base: position 93,215 of record CAVOKQ010000016.1, on the reverse strand, counting down.
CGGGAGCTGCTCCGCCTCGATCCGCGCCGCCAGCTCCGGCCCGAGCGCGTCGTCGCCCCGGCTCGGGTTCCCGACCGCGAGCACCAGGACCGGCGCCGGTCCGGTCACGCCGAGCCGCGCACCAGGCGATCGACCACCGTGCCTTCCGCGTCCACCAGCTCGATGTCGAGCGGCATCTTGCCCATCGCGTGGGTCGCGCAGGACAGGCACGGATCGAACGCGCGCACCGCGACCTCGATGTGGTTCAGCAGGCCCTCGGTGACCTTGCGGCCGTCGAGGTACTTGCGCGCCACTTCGCGGATCGCGAAGTTCATCGCGTGGTTGTTGTGCGTCGTCGAGACGATCAGGTTCGCGCGCGCCACCTGGTCGTTCTCGTCGACCCGGTAGTGGTGGATCAGCGTGCCGCGCGGCGCTTCGATCACGCCGACGCCGCGCGCCTGCCGTTCGCCGCCCGCCATCAGGTCGTGCCCGAGCAGGTCATCGTCGTGCAGCAGGTCCTTGATCGCCTCGGCCGAATGCAGCATCTCGATCATGCGGGCCCAGTGGAAACCCAGCGTCGAGCGCGCGGCAAGCCCGTCGTCGAATGCGAGGAATTCGCGGCGCTCGCGATCGGCCAGCGGCGTCGGGATGAAGTCGCAGCGGGTGACGCGCGTGAGCGGGCCCACCCGGTACCAGCCGTCCTCCGAGCCGAGCACCCGCAGGAACGGGAACTTCATGTACGACCACGCCTTCACTTCCTCGGAGATCTGCTCCCAGTAGTGGTCGTAGTCGACGTGGTCGAAGATCGTGCGGCCGTCCGCATGCTGCGCGCGGAATCCGCCGTGATACAGGTCCATTGCGCCGTCCGCCCGCACCAGGCTCAGCGTGCGCGCCTCGAACGTGCCGAAGTTGCGATAGGTCTCGAGATCCTGCTCGAACAGCCGCTTCACCAGGCGCACCGCGTCCCGGCTCCACGCGACCATCTGGTAGATGTCTTTCTTCAGCTCGTCGCGCTCCGCCACGGTCAGGCTCTTGTTGACGCCGCCCGGCACCGAGCCGGTACCGTGGATGCGCTTGCCGGCCGTGTGACGGATCACTTCCTGCCCGTACTTGCGCAGCAGCACGCCCTGCTTCGCGATGTCCGGGTACTGCGCCGCGACGCCGACGATGTTGCGCTTCGCGAGGTCGGAGCCGAACCCGAACAGCAGGTCCGGCGACGACAGGTGGAAAAAGTGCAGCGCGTGCGACTGCAGGATCTGGCCGTAGTGCATCAGCCGGCGGATCTTCTCGGCGGTCGGCGTCAGCTGCGTCGCACCCACGACCTGGTCGAGCGCCTTGCACGCGGCGAGGTGGTGGCTCACCGGGCAGATGCCGCAGAGCCGCTGCACCATCACCGGCACTTCCCAGTACGGCCGGCCCTGGATGAACTTCTCGAACGCGCGGAACTCGACGATGTGCAGCCGGGCCTGCTGGACGTGGTCGTCCTCGTCCATCAGCAGCGTCACCTTGCCGTGGCCCTCGACCCGCGACACGGGCTCGATGACCACGCGACGCAGCTTCTCGGGATGGGCAGCGGTCTCCAGCGGAAAATTCGTCATGGCGGTCAAAGTCCGTTCAGTCGTAGTGGATCAGGCCATGGCCGAGCTTCGGCGTGCGGCCTTCGATCAGGTCGGTCAGGAACTTCCAGATCGCATCCCCGGAGGGCGGGCAGCCCGGAATGAAGTAGTCGATCTTAACGACTTCGTGCAGCGGGTGGACCTTGTCGAGCGGCAACGGCAGTTCGGGGTCGTTCGGGATCATGCCCTGCCCGACTCCGGGGTCGGTCAGGTACACCTCCTGCAGGCACTGGCCCAGGTCGAGGTGGTTGCGCTGCGCGGGCAGCCCGCCGGTGACGGCGCACGCGCCCATCGCGACCAGGATCTTGCAGTTGGCGCGGAACTCGCGCAGCACGTGCACGTTCTCCGCGTTGCAGATGCCGCCCTCGATGATGCCGATGTCGCACGGCCCGCAGTGCTTGATGTCGGTGAGTGGCGAGCGGTCGAACTCGATCCGCTCGAGCAGCGCGAACAGCCGCTCGTCGATGTCGAGCAACGACATGTGGCAGCCGAAGCAACCGGCGAGCGAGGTCGTGGCGACCTTGAGCTTGCGCCGGGTCACGTCAGTCATGGTGTTTCTCCAGCGGACGCGGCGCGTCCACGAGCGCCTGCGCGCTGATCGGGGAGATGTCGAAGCGTCGCTCGCCGATCGGCGTCGCAAACCCGACGCGCTTGCGCAGGATGACGCCGACGGGGCACACCTCGACGGCCTTGTCGGTGACCTTCACGTCGGTGTCGACGAGGCGGCCGGATTCCGCATTGACGATCAGGTGCTTGTCGAGCCCGCGGCCGGCGAGCGAGAAGACGTGCTTGCCGTCCACCTCGCGAGCCGCGCGGACACACAGCTCGCACAGGATGCAGCGGTTGAAGTCGAGCAGGATCTCGGGGTGCGAGGCGTCCACGGGCCGGTCCGGAAACAGGTGCCGGAAGCCCGCGGTCATCACCCCGAGATCGTAACCGAGCGCCTGCAGCATGCAGTTACCGCTCTTCTCGCACGATGGGCAGAAATGGTTGCCCTCGGCGAACAGCATCTGCACCAGCGTGCGGCGCAGTTCGTTCAGCTCTTCCGTGTCGCTCTCGACCTCGGTCGCCCCTTCGGCGGGCGTAGTGCACGCGGCCATCATGCGGCCGTTCACCTTGGCCGTGCAGACCTTGCAGCTGCCGTGCGGCTTGAATTCCGGGTGGTAGCAAAGGTGCGGGATGTAGCGGCCGGCGGCGAGCGCGGCCTGCATCACCGTCTGCCCGGGCTCGAACGACACTTCGGCGCCATCGAGCAGGAACGTCGGGCGCTCATTCATGGCTGCGCCTCCAGGTGGGCGTCCGCGTCGTCGCGGCCCGTCATCTGCCGGGCACGACCGAGCGCTCCGTCGACGTCGAACGACGGCGTGAAATCGAGCGAGCGGAGCTTGCGTTCGTACGCAGGCCGGAAGCGCTTCAGCGTGTCGAGGATCGGGTTGCACGCAGTGTGGCCGAGCCCGCAGTGCGCCGACATCAGCAGCACGCGGTTCAGCCGGTTCATCTCCCGGAGCTCGTGTTGCGTGCCGTTACCCGCGTGGATCTTGTCCATCGCGGCGACCAGCATCGACGTGCCGACGCGGCAGGGCGTGCAGAAACCGCAGCTCTCGTGCGCGAAGAAATGCGCGTAGTTGCGCGCCACCTCGAACATGTCGCGGCTGGCGTCGAACACGGTGAACGCGCCCGCGGTCGGCAGGTCTTCGAACGCGATGCGCCGGTTGAACTCGGTCGAATCGATGCACATCCCGGAAGGACCGCTCACCTGCACGGCCTGCGTGTTGCGTGCGCCGCAATCGTCGAGCACCTGGCGGATCGTGACGCCGAACGGATACTCGTAGAGCCCGGGCCGCTCGACGTCGCCGGCGACCGACAGGATCTTCGTGCCCGACGACTTCAGCGTACCGAGGCCGCGATACCAGTCGCCACCGTGCACCGCGATCAGCGCCGCGGCGCACAACGTCTCGACGTTGTTGACGATCGTCGGCTGCTGCTTGTAGCCGTTCGTGACCGGGTACGGAGGCCGGTTGCGCGGCACGCCACGCTTGCCTTCGAGCGACTCGATCAGCGCCGATTCCTCGCCGCACACGTAGGAGCCCGCGCCGACATGGATGCGAATGTCGAAGTCGAACCCGGGCTGGCCGCAGATGCCCGCACCGAGCAACTTCGCGTCCCGGCGGCGCTCGAGCACCGCTTCGAGCGGCTCGAGCATGTACCGGTACTCGCCGCGCAGGTACAGGAAGCCGCGGCTTGCGCCGATCGCGTAGGCCGCGACGGTCATGCCGTCGAACAGCAGGTCGGCGTGGCTGGTCAGCAGCACGCGATCCTTGAACGTGCCCGGCTCGCCCTCGTCCGCGTTGCAGACGATGTAGCGCTCGAGGCCGGTCGCGTGACGGCAGGCCTCCCACTTGATGCCGGTCGTGAAGCCCGCGCCGCCGCGGCCGCGCAGGTTGGAGCGCTTGATCTCCTCCAGCATCGCAATCGGGCCCTGCGCCGCGCCAACGTACGCCTCGCGCCACGAGCGCTCGTTCGCCGCATGCTCGGACCAGCCGCGCGCGCCGCGCTGCAGCGCCGCCCGGATCGCGTCACCGGGCGCGAGTCCATGGCCGAGCAGGATGTCCGAGCGGCGCACGTTGTCGTGCACGACGAAGAATTCCGCCGGCCACTCAGCGAGCGGAGTACGCGCGAGGATCAGGTCGCCGATGCGCTCGATGCGCTCTTCGGTCAGCGCCGTGATGGCGCGCCCGTTCACGAGCAGCGCCGGTCCCTGGTCGCACATGCCGGTGCACGAAGTGCGCCCGACACTGACCAGCCCGTCCTCCGACACCTTGCCGGGCTCGACCCACAGACGATGACACAGCGCGTTCAGCAGTGGCTCGTTGCCGGCCATCCGGTCGGTGATGTTGTCCGAGAACAGGATTCGATACGTGCCCCGCGACTCGACCGCCAGGAACGAGTAGAAGCTCGCCACGCCCGTGACGCGCGAGTACGGAATCCGCAGGAAGCGCGCGATCAGCGACGCGGCGTCCGGCGGCAGGTAGTCGAATTCCTCCTGCACCTCGCGCAGGATCTGCACCAGTGCCGTCGGGTCGTGGTCCCAGCGCGCAACGATGCGTCGAACGCGGGGCTCGAGGTCTGCAATGGAGTCGGTCATGCTGTCACGCAACGCAGAAGCGGGCGGCTCTTCCCCCCGATCCCGCCACACTGCACCGGACGAGTGCCGGCCCACCATCGCGGAAAACCCCATGCCGTGCTGCGCATCACGTCATCCATCGCGCTTCTCCGGCGCCCGCGGCGCGTAATCGAGCGCCTGGGCGCTGATGGGGCGCTCGTCGAACCGCCGCGCACCGACCGGCGTCGAGAACCCGACGCGCTTGCGCAGGATCACGCCGACCGGGCACACCTCGACCGCTTTGTCCGTCTTCGTCACCGCGCTGTCGCGCAGCAGCCCCGACTCGGAGTTCACGACCAGGTGCTTGCCCATGCCGCGGCCACCGAGCGCGAAGACGTGCTTGCCGTCCACCTCCGCGGAGGCGCGCACGCAGAGCTCGCACAGGATGCAGCGATTGAAGTCCAGCAGCAGGTCCGGGTGCGAGGCGTCGACCGGCCGGTCCGGAAAGAAGTGGTCGAAGCGCGGGTTCGTCATGCCGAGGTCGTAGGCGACGGCCTGCAGCTTGCAGTGGCCGCTCTTCTCGCACGACGGGCAGAAGTGATTGCCCTCGACGAACAGCAGCTGGACCATCATGCGCCGCTCGGCGTTGATTTCCGCCGTCTCGCTCTCGACGCTGATCCCGGCGCGGGCGGGCATCGTGCACGAGGTCGCGTGCCAGCCGTCGACCTTGACGGTGCAGAGCTTGCAGCTGCCGTGCGGGCGGAACTCCGGGTGGTAGCACAGGTGCGGGATGTAGCGTCCCGCGGCCAGCGCCGCCTGCAGCACCGTCTGCCCCGGCGTGAAGGGACAATCCTGCCCGTCGAGCTTGAAGACCTGCGCTGTGTCGCTCACGGTGCCTCCCCCAGGTGCGCGCCCTCGTCGTCGCGTCCCGTCATCCGCCGCGCCCGCGACAGAGCGCCGTCGAGATCGAACGCCGGCTCCACGGCGGGCGACTCGAGCCTGCGCTCGTACGCCGGCCGGAACCGCTGCAGCGTGTCGAGCAGCGGCCGCGACGCGGATTCGCCGAGCCCGCAGTGACTCGCCTTGCGCAGCAGGCCGCCGAGTTCCTCGATCGTGACGAGATCGTGCTGCGAGCCCTTGCCGTCGCGAATCTTGTCCATCAGGTTCCTGAGCAGCGACGTGCCTACGCGGCACGGTGTGCAGAACCCGCAGCTCTCGTGCGCGAAGAAATGCGCGAAATGCCGCGCGATCTCGAACATGTCGCGGCTCGAGTCGAACACCATGAACGAGCCGCCGGTCTCGATGTCCTCGAAGCCGATGCGGCGTGAAAACTCGTCCTGGCCGATGCAGACGCCGGACGGGCCACCGACCTGCACCGCGATAGTGTCGCGCGCGCCGGCATCCTCGAGCACCTGCTGCACGGTCACGCCGAACGGATACTCGTAGATGCCGGGCCGCTCGCAGTCGCCGGAAACGGACAGCAGTTTCGTGCCCGCGGATCGCTCGGTGCCGCGGGCGCGGAACCAGTCGGCACCGTGCCGCAGGATCAGCGCGGCGGCGCAGTAGCTCTCGACGTTGTTCACGATCGTGGGCCGGCCGAGGTAACCCCGTTCCGCGAGTCGCGGCGGCCGGTTGCGCGGGATGCCGCGCTTGCCTTCCAGCGACTCGACCAGCGCGGACGCCTCGCCGCAAACGTAGGAACCTGCACCGACGTGGACCTGGATATCGAAGTCGAATCCGGGTCGGCCGCAGATCGCCGTCCCGAGCAGCGCTGCGTGGCGCCGGCGTTGCAGCGTCTCGAGCAGCGCGTCGAGCAGATACCGGTATTCGCCGCGCAGGTAGACGAAGCCCTGTGTGGCGCCGATACCGTAGGCAGCGACGGTCATGCCCTCGAAGATCAGGTCGGCGTGGCGATTGAGCAGCAGCCGGTCCTTGAACGTGCCGGGCTCGCCCTCGTCCGCGTTGCAGACCACGACGCGCGGCGTCACCGGCTGCCGGCTGCAGCTTTCCCACTTCACGCCGGTCGTGAAGCCTGCGCCACCGCGCCCGAGCAGTCGCGCGAGCTTGATTTCGTCCAGCGTCGCCTGCGGCCCGGTACCGCTCGCATCGCCCCGCTCGAGCGCCGCGCGGATGGCGTCTCCGGGCTGCAGCGTGTGGTTCAGCGTCACGTCCGCTCGTCGCACGCGATCCTCGACCACGAAGAACTCGCGTGGCCATTCGGACATTGGCACGCGGCCCAGGATCAGTTCGCAGATCTCGTCGGCGCGACGGGCATCCACGTCCGGAATCGGGCGACCGTTTACCAGCAGCGCCGGCGCGTGATCGCAGAGGCCGATCGAAGACGTGCGGCCGAGGCTGACGAGCCCGTCCTCCGAGACCTTGCCCGGCTCGACCCACAGCCGCTGGCTCATTTCGCGCAGCCGATCCGCCGAGCCGCGCATGCGGTCGGTGACGTTGTCGGAGAACAGCACTCGATAGTCGCCCTGCGGCTCGGCGTACAGGAACGAATAGAAGGCCACGACGCCGCGAACGGTGGCGATGGACACGTTCAGTTCGGCGGCGACGCGCTCGAGCGCGGCGGGCGGCAGCCAGCCGAGTGCTTCCTGGGTCTCGCGCAGGACCTGGAGCGTGCAAGTCGGCGCCGTCACCCAGTTGAGCAGAGCTTTCTGGACGGCGGATTCGATGGCGGCGTCGTTCGGCATCTCGAGGGGCACGTACCGGATTCGCGGAACCGCACATTGCGGCCGGCGCAAGGGTGCCTGCCGTGCATGACAGTCACAATCTCGGAAAACCGCCCCCGGCTGCGCATCGCACGATCACTGCAATCGTGTGCTGCCAATGCAATCGTATGCTCGACAGATCCAGTACGCACTTGCGGGGCTTGCGAGTCGCGCCGGGTATGAATCACGGATTGACAGCGGGCCGGCGCTTGCCCGGGCCGACCCGCTCTCCCAATATCCGTGCCATGAAAGCGGTCTTCCTGGACTTCGCGACCGTCAGCTTCAATGGCGACCTCGATCCCGGCGCGCTGCGTGAGACACTCCCCGTGCTCGAGATCCGTGACCACACCGCGCAGGACGATGTCGCGAGCCGCGTCGCCGGGTGCGAAGTGGTGCTCGTGAACAAGTTGCGCATCACGCGCGAGATCATCGAGGCTACGCCGTCGCTGCGGCTGATCGCGCTCGCCGCGACGGGCACCAACAACGTTGACCTCGTCGCCGCCTCCGAGCGCGGCATCGCCGTCTGCAATCTGCGCGACTACTGCACCGCGTCGGTGGTGCAGCACGTCTTCGGCGTGCTGCTGCTGCTGACGCACAAGCTGCGCGAGTACGACGCGCTGGTGCGGTCCGGCGCCTGGCAGCGCGGCGAGCAGTTCTGCCTGCTCGACTTTCCCGTCCGCGAGCTGCTGGGCCGCCGGCTCGGCATCATGGGCTACGGCACGCTGGGCAAGGGCGTGGCGCGGGTTGCGCAAGCGTTCGGTATGGAAGTGCTGGTTGCAAATCGCCCCGGCGGGAAGCGCGAACCGGGACGCTTCGATCTCGACGAGCTGCTGCCGCAGGTCGACGTGCTGAGCCTGCACTGCCCACTGAGCCCGGCCACGCAGGGCGTGATCGGCGCGCCGCAGCTCGCACGCATGAAGCCGGACGCGGTGCTGATCAACACGGCCCGCGGCGCGCTCGTCGATGCCGTGGCACTTGCCGCGGCCCTGCGGGGCGGCCGTCTCGGGGGCGCGGCCATCGATGTCCTGCCGCATGAGCCGCCGGTCGACGGCAGCCCGCTGCTCGCAGCCGACATCCCGAACCTGGTCGTCACGCCGCACATCGCCTGGGCCGCCCGCGAGGCGCGCCAGAGGTGCATCGACGAGATGGCTGCGAACGTCGAGGATTTCAGGCGTGGCGGGCGCCGGGGCCGCGTCGCCTGAGCGTCAGCCTTCGCCGCCCAGGTTCATCACCTGCGCAGCCCACTTGAGCACCGGCCGCACGCGCGGCGACACGAGCTCCACGGCTCCGTCGTAACAGACCCACTGGAACTCGCTGTGCTCCGGCCGTCCGAGCTCCGGGTTCACCGGCAGAGTGACGTCCGTCGTCTGCGTGCGCGCGATGTAGTAGCGCGCGACCTTGCCGCGACTGTAAGGGCCGGTCTGCGTCGAGCACTCGCCCCAGGCGAACTCGAGGTCGTCGATCAGCGATTCCTCGTGCACCTCGCGAACGGCCGCCGCGAGCGGCTCCTCGCCGGCCTCGACCATGCCTTTCGGGAAGTCCCAGTGGTTGAAAGCGCGCAGCAGCAGGAAACGCCAGCCCTCGGCGGACTCGCGGACGACGACGACTCCGGCCGAGAGCCGTGGGAATCGGGGGGTCATCGGCGCAGTATAGAGGAAAGCACAGTTCGCCCAGTCACCGGCCGCCGCCGGTCCCTGATTTACACACTGGATGGCTTTGCCTGCTTTGATAGCCCGGGGCTATGCTTCGACCATGAACCTGCGCGATCTCCGCTATCTGGTGGCACTGGCCGACGAGCGACACTTCGGCCGGGCTGCCGACCGCTGCTACGTCAGCCAGCCGACGCTATCGGCACAGATACGCAAGCTCGAGGAGTATCTCGGCGTCGCGCTGGTCGAACGGCAACCACGCAAGGTCACGTTGACCCACGCGGGCGAGAAGGTCGTCGAGCGGGCACGCCGCCTGCTGCTCGAGGCCGACGCGATCGTCGAGCTGGCGAAGACGGATCGTGACCCGCTGGCCGGCTCGCTGAAGCTCGCGCTGATCCCGACGGTCGGCCCGTACCTGCTGCCGCACGTGGTGCGGCGGCTCAGGAAGGACCTGCCGCGACTGAAGCTGATGCTCTACGAGCACCAGACGGCGCCGCTGCTCGAGAAGCTGCGCGCAGGCGAGATCGATATGGGCATCCTCGCATTGCCGGTGCCGACCGACGGCCTCGAGTCCGAGCCACTGTACGACGAGCCCTTCATGCTGGCCGTGCCCGCAGGTCATCGCCTCGCGGAACAGGAGCGCGTGAAGGTGGACGACCTGAAGGGAGAAACGCTACTGCTGCTCGAGGACGGGCACTGCCTCCGCGACCAGGCGCTCGAGGTCTGCAGCCGGATCCGCGTTCACGAGGAGCAGGACTATCGAGCCACGAGCCTCGAAACGCTGCGGCAGATGGTGGCGGCCGGCCATGGCGTGACGTTGCTGCCACAACTCGCTGCCGGGTCGCCCGTCGGGACCGCCCGTGGACTTCGGGCCAAGCCATTCGTCCGGCCCGCGCCTGCGCGCACGATCGGGGCCATCTGGCGCAAATCGACGACGCGCGCGCCGGCCGTGGCCGCGATTGCGGCGACGATCCATGCGGCAATGAAAGAGGAGTCGAAACGATGAATGCGTGGATCAACCGCAGCCTCGCCGCGCTTGTGATGCTGGCGATCTCGGCGTCGGCTGCGGCCGACGCTGGACCGACGATCTCACAGGCATGGGCGCGCGCGACGGCACCCGGCGTCGACGTGGGCGCGGTCTACATGACGATTGACGGCAGCGCGAAGAACGACGAGCTCGTGTCCGCGAGCACCGCGCGCGCATCGATGGTCCACCTGCACACGGTCGAGGAATCGGGCGGAGTCTCGAAGATGCGCGCGGTGGAGGGCGTGCCAGTCCCGGCCGGCAAGCGCGTGATGCTCGCGCCTAAGGGGACGCACGTCATGCTGATGGGCCTCGCGCAGCCGCTCATCGCCGGCGAGCCATTTGCGCTGACCCTGAAGTTTGCGAAGGCCGGTGAGAAGACCGTGAACGTCGCCGTGCGGGCGGCCAGCGCCGACGGTCCGCCAGCCCAGGCGCCGCGCTGACGAACGGGTCGGCGGCAACCTCCATGGAGTCGCGTGCGCCGCTGCCGCTGCATCGACTCCACGACGAGGAGATCGAGCGGCTGCTCGCGAGAGGCGATCGCAGGCAGGAGCTGATCGCGCAGTTCGGCGCGGAAGGCTACCAGGAGCTGAGCACACTCGCGCGACAGGCCGCGGCGACGCGCGTGCGTGGCGGTCCGGTCGTCTACGTGCTTCCCGGCCTGATGGGCTCGCGAATCGGCACGCGTGGCCGCCTGCTCGACGACGTGATCTGGCTCGACCCGATCGAGGTCGTCGCGGGTCACCTGACGCGGCTCGCACTGCCACGAGGCGCGCGCCTCAGCGCACTCGGCGTGATGTTGCTGAACGCGCTCAAGCTCAAGTTCTCACTGCAGATCGCGGGCTTCGATGCACGTTTCCACGCTTACGACTGGCGTCGCAGCGTCGAGCGGCTCGCGGACGAGCTCATCGAGCGCGTCACCGCCGAGGGTGCTCGCGACCCGATGCTGGTCGGGCACAGCATGGGCGGGGTGGTGGCGCGTGTGGCGCTTGGCGTAGACAAGGGCCGCATCGCGCGGGTCGTCCAGCTTGGCGCCCCCAACCACGGTTCGTTCGCGCCCGTGCTCGCGCTGCGGGGTGTCTACCCGACCGTGCGCAAGCTCGCGGCGCTCGACCTGCGCCACGATGCGGAGGACCTCGCGAGGATGGTCTTCCGGACGCTGCCGTCGCTGCACGAACTGCTGCCCGATCGCGCGCGCGCTGGCGGTGCCGATCTGTTCGATCCGTCTAGCTGGCCCGAAGATGCGCTGCGACCCGACGGCGAACTGCTGTCCGATGCCGCAAGCGCAAGACGGCGTTGGCCTGAGAACGAGCCGCGCTGCCTGCATGTCGTCGGTGTCCGCCAGGACACGGTCGTAGCGGCCGAACTGCGCGGCAAGCAATTTCATTTCCGTCACGCCGACGATGGCGACGGCACCGTGCCACGCGCACTTGCGGAAGTGACGGGCTCGCCGGCCTGGTTCGTCGCCGAGAAGCACGGCGGGCTGCCGAACAACGGCAAGGTGATCTCCGCAGTCGTGGACCTGCTGCGCCACGGCACCACCGACCGGCTGGCGACCACGACGCGGCGGCGTGCTCAGCGCGGGCGAATGGTCAGCGAGACCGAGCTGCGCCGCGTCGCTCCTCGCAAGGTGCGCTGGCAGGATCTCTCGCCCGACGCGCGCCGCCGGTTGCTCGAGCCCGTGGTGTCGCCGGAGTTCCACGGTGCGGTCGCGGGCGACGTGCTGCGCGCGCCGCCTGCGCAATCGATGGCCGCGCCCGCCGGCGGCAAGCGCCCGATCGAGATTCGCCTGAGCCCCGGCAGCATCGTGGACGCGAGTGCACGCGCGCTGGTGCTCGGCGTGTTCCGCGACGTCGATCCAGCCGGAGCGGCGTCCGCGGTGGACGAGCGCCTCGGCGGAGCGGTGCGCGAATTCACGCTGAGGCGGATGTTCTCGGGCCGGCTGGGCGACATCGTCACGCTGCCGGGCGCCCGCCAGACGATGCTTGCCGAGTTCGTGCTGTTCGCCGGGCTTGGAGATTTCGACGATTTCGGATCGGCGGCGCAGGCGTACGTCGCGGAGAACCTGGTACGGACGTTCGCGCACACCGGGGTGCAGGATTTCGCCACGGTGCTGTTCGGCACGGGCTCCGGCGTGCCGGTGGCGACGGCGCTCGAGCAGCAGCTGGCGGGATTCTTCGACGGCCTCAGGCACTCGGACGGCGCACGAGTCATCCGGCGAATCACGCTGTGCGAGATCGATCCACGCCGGTACGCGACTTTACGCCGCACGATCCCTTCGATCGCTGCGCGGCTGGCAGGACAGGACCTGGCGGTCGTGATCGACGAGGCAGCTTCGGTTCCGGAAGCGGCGCAACGTCGCGTACCGGCGAGGCGATCGCGCGGCAGCGGCGCTGCGCCCGACCCGGTCTATCTGCTCGTGACGCTCGCCGAGCGCGGCCGAAGCGAGTACGAGTGCCGAAGTTCGCTGCTGACGGCCGGCGCAAAGGCCGCGGTCCTGAGTGGCACCGTCGGCATTGGCCGCGGTGAACTGCACTCACTGCTTTCCCTGGCGGATCCCGCAACTCTGTCGAGTCGCGCCATCGCCAGGTTCGGCTCGCAGCTTGCACGGCTGACACTGGCCCGATCGGTTCGCGACGGACTTGCCACGATGAGCAGTCGGCCGCTCGTCATCGTCCATGACCGCGAAGCCTCGCGCATTCCCTGGGAAACGCTGCGCGTGGGCGACAGCCACCCGGCACTGGAGCGCGGCCTGAGCCGCCGTTATGCCAGCGACGGCCTGAGCGTCGCGCGCTGGCGCGAGGACCGTCGACCCGGCAGCCAGCCGCGTGTGCTCGTGGTCGTGAACCCGACGCTCGACCTGCCGGGAGCCGAGCGCGAAGGCGCGGCGCTGCAGGGGATCCTGACCGGAGCAGGCGCACGCGTCGACTGCCTGCAAGGCCGCGACGCGTCGCGCCGGCGACTGCTGTCGGACATCACTTCAGGCGAGTACGACATCCTGCACTTCGCCGGCCACGCTTTCTTCGATGCGACGGATCCGGGCCGCAGCGGGCTCGTGTGCGCGGGCAGCGACGTGTTGCGCGGCGCGGACCTCGATGGCCGCGGCGACCTGCCTCCGCTCGTGTTCTTCAATGCCTGCGAAGCGGCACGTGTGCGCAGGATCGCCGTCCGTGGCCGACGCCGGTTGTTCGGTCTGCGGCGGTCGAGCGGGCTGGCCGAGGCGCTGCTCGACGGTGGTGTCGCGAACTTCGTCGGCACTCACTGGCCCGTCGGAGATGATTCCGCGCTGGCTTTCTCGACGTGCTTCTACGAGCGGCTGCTCGGCGGCGCCCGGCTCGGCGAATCCATGCTCGCTGCGCGAAGGCGCGTTTTCGAGCAGGAATCGATCGACTGGGCCGACTACGTGCACTACGGCAACCCCGCCTTCCGGCTCGGTGCTCCGACCGACGGCGACGAGACCTAGTTCACGCTTTTCCGCGCGACCTCTGCCTGCAGCGGGCGGTTTACATAACAAATCGCGATTCCCGTCACGTCCGTCATGGCGGGCACTTAATGAGAATCCTCGACGCGCGGTAACAGGCGTGGCCCGTGGGCACCAATGGCCCGCGGAACCCGGCTGGAGTCGCGGGGGTTCCTGGCTGCCAGGCGTCCTACAGGGAGTTGGACGCTCGGTGTCGGGGCCGGCAAGAAGAATCTCTACCCACACCGAGGATGATGATCCATGCGTAAACAACTGATTGCTCCTGTCACCGCTGCGGTGATGCTGGCCGTGGCCGGCAGCGCGCAGGCGGCCACGAAGAATGCCAACCTGGCCGTCAGTGCGGCCGTCGCGTCGAACTGCTTCATCACGACGACGCCGGTCGCGTTCGCCGACTATGACGGCACGGCCAACGTCGATGCGACCGGCACGGTCAGCGTTCGCTGCAGCAAGAACGGCGGCTACACTCTGAGCCTCAACGGTGGCACGGGCGGCGGCACGATCACCCAGCGTCTGCTCGCCGGGCCGGGCACGGAAAAACTGCAGTACAACCTGTTCACGACGGCCGCGCGCGACGTGATCTGGGGCGATGGCACGACCGGCTCGACCCAGGGCGGCACCGGTACCGGCCTTGGCAATACCGTGGCTTGGACCGTGTACGGACGCGTTCCGTTGAATGCAACGAACGACAGTGCGGGCACCGGCTCCTACGCCGACACCGTCACGGCCACGGTCACGTACTGACCCTGACCCATGCGCTTCCAGCACGTCATGGCAAGCGTCCTTGCGTCGGCGGCAGCCTTCTGGCTGCCGCCGGCGTCGGCGGGTTCGTTCGGAATCTCGCCGATCCGGGTCGATCTCTCAGGTAAAGCAACAACTGCGACGCTGACCGTTCGCAATGAAGAGGATGTGCCCGCGCTGATCCAGGCGGAGTCGGTGCTCTGGACGCAGTCCGGCGGGGAAGAGAAGCTCGACCCGACCACGGACCTGATCGTTTCGCCGACAGTGTTCACTCTACCTCCGAAGGGCTCGCAGCTCGTGCGCGTAGCGCTGCGGCGGGAGACCGATGCGACCCGTGAGCTCAGTTACCGGCTGATCCTGCAGGAAGTGCCGCCGGAGGCGAGTCCCGACTTCAAGGGACTCCGGGTGGCGCTGAAGATCAGCTTGCCCGTCTTCATTGCTCCCGTCACGGAGGCCAAGGCGGACCTCGCCTGGTCTGCGACCCGCGATGCAAATGGCGCGTTGATCCTTCGCGCCGACAACAATGGCGCCGCCCACGCCAGGGTCCTCAGCTTCGTGCTGACGCCCGAAAGCGGCAACGGCCCGGTCCTGCAGGACTCGGTCGCCGCCTACGTCCTGCCCGGCCAGTACCGGACCTGGACGCTCGAGAACAACAACAAGACCCGGGATGACAGCACCGCCGCCGCGGACCGCTACAGGTTGAAGGCGAATACCGAGCGGGGTGAAGTCGTCACGGAGCTGGATGTCGCGAGGTAACTCGCATGCGTCGCCGGCTGTCCGTCGCTGTCGCACTCGCACTCGCGGGCGCCATGCTGTCCGCGCAGGCCGGGCCGGAAGCCTTCACGGAGTCCGTGCTGCAGGTGACGATCAACGGCGAGCAGCTGCCGACTGCGCTCGTGGTACGCCGCGACAGTGACGGCACACTGCTGATCAAGGCCTCTGACCTGAAAGCCCTGCGGCTCAAGACGCCACTGACGGGCGCCATGCTGGTGAACGGACAGCGCTACTTCCGGATCGGCGGCGAGATCGGTGCAACGGTAAACTTCGACGATGCGACCCAGAGCGTCGACCTGAACCTGCCGCCGCAGGCCTTCCTCGCCAGTCGTACAAACCTCAAGACGGCGGATACCGCGCCCAAGGTCGACGCCCAGCTCGGCGCGTTCGTCAATTACGACATCTCGGCCGAACGATCGAGCAGCCAGTCGAGCGTCGGTGGCTTCCTCGAACTCGGCGTGTTCGGCGCCAAGGGCGTGCTCACGGCGACTGCATTCGCCGTCGACGGCTCGGCGGGCTCGAGCGGCGTGCGCCTCGACACGTCATGGACCCGCGACTTCCCGGAGCGCATGACGACGCTGCGTGTCGGAGACTCGATCTCCTCGACGGGGTCCTGGGGCCGTTCGGTGCGCTTCGGCGGCATCCAGTACGGTACCAACTTCAACACTCAGCCGACTTTGGTGACTACGCCGCTGCTGTCGGCAAAGGGCGACGCAATCGTCCCCTCGACCGTGGATGTGTTCGTGAATGGCCAGCCGGTCGCGAGCGAGCAGGTGCAGCCGGGCCCGTTCGAAATCGACGGGGTGCCAGCGGTGAACGGTGCCGGGCAGATGCAGGTGGTGGTCACCGACGCCCTCGGGCGCCAGCAGGTCATATCGCAGCCGTATTACTCGGGCCAGTCACTGCTGCGCCCCGGCCTGACCGAGTTCTCGGTCGAGGCAGGCGCGGTCCGACAGGACTACGCCGAGCGCAGCAACGACTACGGCAACCTGGTCGGCGCTGCCACCTTTCGTCGCGGACTCAGCGACACGCTCACGGCCGGCGCGCATGTCGAAGCGCAGTCCCGCGGCGCGGCGGCCGCGGGCGTGGATGGAGCGATGCAGGTGGGTAACCTCGGCATCGTCTCAGGGTCGGCGGCGCTCGGCGGCAACGGCAGCGGCTCAGGCTGGCTGGGCGGCCTGGGCTTCGAGCACAGCGGCACTGGCATGAGCCTTTATGCACGGGGGCTCTATGCTTCGGAGACCTTCTCGCAGCTCGGCGACTCCGCGTTGACCGATCGCCCGAAGCTGCGCACATTCGGCGGCATCGGCTTCAATCTGTGGAATCTCGGCAGCATGCAGCTGGCCTACGGACGCCAGACGAACTGGTTGTCGCCCACGGTCGACACCTTCGGCCTGGGTTACTCCCGCGGGCTCGGCAAGCTCGGCTTCCTGAACCTGTTCGCGAGCCACACGAGCGAGAAGGACGCGAATTCGGACTCGGACGTCTATCTGACCTGGACCATGCCGCTCGGTGAGCGGCGCACTGTCAGTGCCGCGCTGCGTCGCAGCGACGGCACGAATCGGTCGCCGGATCTCGAGGGAGTCGCGTCACTGCAGCAGAACCTGCCGGTCGGAGTCGGCACAGGCTATTCAGTGGCACTGTCGAGCGACAGCACGGCCCGGCTCGGCTACGCCTACCAGGGCTCGGCTGGAACCGTCGGAGCGGACTTTGCCCGTGCGAACGGCCAGAGCGGCATCAGGGTCGGCGGCACGGGCGGCATCGCCATCACCGGCGCGGGAGTGATGCCGGCACGCCGGCTCGACCAGAGCTTCGCTGTCGTGAAAGTCGCGGATTACGCGGGCGTCGAAGTGTTCGTCGACAACCAGCCCGTGGGCCGCACCGACAAGAAGGGCCGTGTGCTCGTCGACCGACTGCTGCCATATCAGGCGAATCAGATCAGCGTCGATCCCAACAAGCTGCCGATGGACGCGAAGATCTCGAAGGCCTCGATGACCGTGACGCCCGCCTACCGCAGCGGAGGGGTCGTGCGGTTCCCGGTCAGCCGCGCAAATGCCGTCACGCTGCGCCTGATCCAGCCGGGCGGCACGCCAGTACCGGCCGGCGCCGAAGTCAGGCTCGACGGCAATCGCTATCCTGTCGGCATGCAGGGCAGCATGTATCTCGCCGGGCTCGCGGGTCCGACCCGGGCAACGGCCACGTGGCGCGACGGGACCTGCACGTTCGAAGTGTCGCGGCCGGCCGGCAAGGATCCGCTGCCGGACGTCGGGGCGATCGCGTGCGTACCGTCCACTGCAGGGCAGGAGGCCAGGTGAAGACCTGCGGCACCGCGGCGCGCGTCGTTGCGTCGCTGGGCCTGCTTCTGTCGCACGGCGTGGTATGGGCGGGCGCCGACTGCTCGATTTCGGCAACCGGCGTGTCCTTCGGCACCTACGATCCCGCGGTATCGGCTCCCGATGACTCCACGGGCTCCATCGCGGTCACCTGCAGCTACGTTGCCCCGGGAGGTTCGAGCGAAGCGACGTACGCGATCACGCTTTCTCCCGGCTTGAGCGGCGCCTATGCGCAGCGCCTGATGGCCGCCGGACCGTCGCGACTCGCATACAACCTGTTCAACGACGCGGCGCGGACCAGGATCCTGGGCAACCTGAGCGCCGGCACGACGATCTTCGTGGGCTCGCTGCGCGTGGGTCCGGGTGCCGGCAACGGAACGCGCTCGCAGACCCACACCGTCTACGGCCGCATGCCCGCGCTGCAGAACGCGGACAGCGGCAATTATGCCGACTCGATAGTCGTGACGCTGATCTTCTGACGGGCTACAGCGCGACCACTGCCACCTGCACCGGCAACTCGTAAGTGCCGGGCACTACCGCCGCGTCGAGCAACAGGCGGAATCTCAGGTCGAGCTGTTGCGGACGCAGCGCCGCCGGCTGCGACACGTCGACGATGTCGTCACGCATCACCACGCGGGACGCGAGCCCACTGACCTCGACAGCGCTCGTGATGCCGGTGCGAGGTGCGAGCCGCAGCACATATCCCTGCGGGTCGTTATTGCTGACGCGGTAGACGGCCGGAACGTCCACGTAGCCACGGGCGAGATCCTGTTCGGAGATCGAGAACTGCGCGGGCTCGGAGATCGCCTGGATACTGGCGCGCGACGGGACGTATGCCGTCACCGTCAATTGTGCACGCGCCTCGCTGGCCGCAGCCCATGGAGGCGCTGCAGCCATCAGAAAGAAAACGCCGTACCAGCGCTTCATCCCTTCACCCCGGAGTACCGCTCCGACTGCTGCGGTACGCGGCTCCTGTCCCGTCGTTGTTGTGTCGTTACGCGACCCGCGCGCATCGCGCCCGCACGCGCTGGATCGTGTCCTGCATCACAAAATACGCCAGGGCGCTTGACCTGCGGGCCCGATTTAACTCTGCGCACCTCGCAGGTCGCGGCTGCTGCACCGCACAACACGGGAAAGCCGGTTGCGCCCCCTCGCAGAACCGCTAAGCTGCCGGACTGATTTCTGCACAGTGGATCCGCACGATCGTGCAACCGACCGACACGTCGAACCCGGACTATTTCCACCGCGTCGTCGACTGCCAGTGGGCATGTCCCGCGCACACGGATGTCCCCGAGTACATCCGCCTGATCGCGCTCGGGCTCTTCTCCGACGCATACATGGTCAACCGGGAGTCGAACGTCTTCCCCGGCATCCTCGGCCGCGTTTGCGACCGCCCGTGCGAGCCCGCCTGCCGGCGCGGCCGCGTCGAGGAGAAGCCGGTCGCGATCTGCCGCCTGAAGCGTGTCGCCGCCGACCACAAGGACTCCATCGTCGACCGGCTGCCGGTCATCCCGGCTGAGAAGAACGGCAAGCGCGTCGCCTGTATCGGCGCCGGACCGGCATCGCTCACGGTGGCGAACGACCTGCTGCCACTCGGCTACGAAGTCGTGATCTTCGAGCAGTGGGACAAGCCGGGCGGCCTGATGCGGACCAACATCCCGGCCTTCCGCCTGCCCGAGGCAGTGATCGACGAGGAAATCGGCTACATCACCGGCATGGGTGCCGAGATCCGCTACAACTCGCGGATCGACAGCATGCGCAAGCTGCTCGCCACCGGCGGCTTCGACGCCGTGTTCGTCGGCAGCGGTGCGCCAAAGGGCAAGGAACTCGACCTGCCCGGCCGCGAGGAGGGCAAGGCGAACATCCAGATCGGCATCGACTGGCTCGAGTCGGTCGCGTTCAAGCACCTCGACAAGATCGGCGAACGCGTGCTGATCATCGGCGTGGGCAACACCGCGATGGACTGCTGCCGCTCGTCGCTGCGCCTCGGCGCGAAGGACGTCAAGGTGATGGCCCGCAAGCCGCGGCAGTTCTTCAAGGCGTCGGAGTGGGAGCTCGAGGACGCCGAGTCCGAGAACGTCGCGATCGTCGTCAACCACGCGCCGCGTGCGTTCGTGATCGAGGGCGGCCGCCTGAGGGGCATGCTGTTCGACCAGATGGAGTACGACCTCGACGCGCGCGGGCGGATCGTCGCCGAGCGCGTGGTAGGCGAGGCATTCTTCCCCGCGGACGACGTCATTCTCGCGATCGGCCAGGAGAATGCGTTCCCCTGGATCGAGGACGACCTCGGCCTCGAGTTCGACAAGTGGCATGTGCCGGTCGTGGACAAGACGACTTTCCAGTCCACGCGCGCCGAGGTCTTCTTCGGCGGCGACGCGGCGTTCGGCCCGAAGAACATCATCTGGGCGGTCGAGCACGGCCACCAGGCCGCGATCTCGATGCACAATTTCTGCATGGGCCAGCCCGTCACGGACCGGCTGCCGCCGACGCTGAATCTCTCCTCGCGCAAGATGGGCCTGCACGAGTGGTCGTACAAGAACGACTACAACCCGGTCGAGCGCCGGCTCGTGCCGCACGTGAGCCTGAAGGAGCGCTTCAAGCAGCTCGACATCGAGGTCGAGCTCGGCTTCGACGCGGCGCAGGCCGCAGCCGAGGTGCAGCGCTGCCTCAATTGCGACGTGCAGACGGTCTTCGAGGCGAAGGCGTGCATCGAGTGCGACGCCTGCATCGACATCTGCCCGACCGATTGCCTGACGATCACACGCAACGGCGAGGAAGCCGAGCTCTCGACGCGGCTCAAGGCACCGCGGAAGACCCCGCACGAGCCGCTGTACGTCTCCGAACCGCTGAAGCAGACGGGCCGCGTCATGGTGAAGGACGAGGACCTCTGCGTGCACTGCGGACTCTGCGCCGAGCGCTGCCCGACGGCGGCCTGGGACATGCAGAAGTCCACGATCCACCTGCCCCACGCGACCGACCACTCATGGCCCAGCCCGCAAAAGCGCAAGACCGCGTAAACGACTTCGTCATCAAGCTCGCGAACGTGAACGGCACCGGCTCGGCCAGTGCCAACACGCTGCTGATGAAGGCGATCTTCCGCATGGGCGTGCCCGTGATGGGGAAGAACTACTTCCCTTCGAACATCCAGGGCCTGCCCACGTGGTACGAGATCCGCGTGACGAAGGACGGCTACGTCGCGCGCTCCGGCCGCGTCGACCTGATGGTCGCGATGAACGCCGAGACCTACCAGAAGGACGTCCGCGAGGTCTCGCCCGGCGGCTACCTGATCTTCGACTCCACGTGGCCGCGCTCGGCCGTGCTCGTGCGCGAGGACATCACGATCCTCGGCGTGCCGCTCGCTAAGATCTGCAACGAGAACTTCGTCGGCGTCCGCAACCGCATCCTGATGAAGAACATCATGTATGCGGGCGTGCTCGCGGCGCTGCTCGAGATCGACCTGGAGGTGATCCGGCAGCTGCTCACCGAGAGCTACGCGAAGAAGCCCGCGCTGGTGGACGCCAACATGAAGGCCGTGCAGCTCGGCTACGACTACGCGAAGGCTCACCTGCCCTGCCCGCTGCCGCTGCGCCTCGAGCGCATGGAGAAGACGAAGGGCCACGTAATGATCGACGGCAACACCGCGGCCGCGCTCGGCTGCGTGTACGCGGGTGCGACCGTGGGCCCGTGGTACCCGATCACGCCGTCGACGTCGCTGATGGACGCGTTCAAGGGCTTCTGCGGCAAGCTGCGCGTGGACCCGGAGACCGGCAAGGGCAACTACGCCGTGATCCAGGCCGAGGACGAGCTGTCCGCGATCGGCATGGTGCTCGGCGCGAACTGGATGGGCGCGCGCGGGTTCACGGCGACCAGCGGCCCCGGCATATCGCTGATGAACGAGTTCATCGGCCTCGCCTATTACGCCGAGATCCCGGCGGTGATATTCGACGTGCAGCGCGTCGGGCCCTCGACCGGCATGCCGACCCGCACGCAGCAGTGCGACCTTATGCTGTGCGCGTACGCGTCGCACGGCGACACGAAACACGTGCTGCTGTTCCCGTCGAACCCGGAGGAATGCTTCTACATGGCGGTGCAGGCGTTCGACCTCGCCGAGCGCCTGCAGACGCCGGTGTTCGTGATGTCGGACCTCGACATCGGCATGAACGACTGGATGTGCCCCGACCTCAAGTGGGACGACAGCTACCGGCCCGACCGCGGCAAGGTGCTGTCGAAGGAGGAAGTAGAGGCGCTGCCCAAGTTCCACCGTTACCTCGACAAGGACGACGACGGCATCCCGTATCGGACCATCCCCGGCGTCTCGGCTAAAGGCGCGTACTTCACGCGCGGCTCCGGCCACAACCAGTACGGCGGCTACACCGAGGACTCCGCGGAGTACCAGGTGGTCGTCGACCGGCTGCTGCGCAAGTTCAGGCGCGCCCGCACGCTGGTGCCGCCGCCGGTCATCGAGGCGACCGGCACGAGCGACATCGGCCTCGTGGCCATCGGCAGCAGCCGGGGCGCCGTCAACGAGGCGCGCGACATCCTGGCGAAGCGCGGCATCCCGATCGACTACATGCGCATCAAGGCGTTCCCGTTCACGAAGGAGGTGGAGGCGTTCATGGCGTCGCACACGAAGATCTTCGTGATCGAGCAGAACCGCGACGCGCAGCTGCGCTCGCTGCTCACGCTCGAGACGGACGTGCCGAAGTCCAAGCTGCACTCGATCCTGCACTACAACGGCCTGCCGATGACCTCCAGGGGAATCGTCGAGGCCGTGCTCGCGGAACTCGGCGACGCGAAGCGCTCGGCCGCGAGCGCCTGAGTCGCCCCCGGTTTCCGCACTAGTCACGAGTCACTGATCATGAGTCACTTCCGCCATGTCCTTCATCAACAAGCCGAAAGTCCGCCACCCCGACCTGCCGACGAACGCGCTCGGGCTCACGCGTCGCGACTACGAGGGCGCGATGTCCACGCTCTGCGCGGGCTGTGGGCACGACTCGGTCACCGCATCGATCATCGAGGCGATCTGGGGCCTCGGGCTGCGCCCGGAGCAGCTCGCCAAGTTCTCGGGGATCGGCTGCTCGTCGAAGACCACTGCGTACTTCGCGAGCGGCGCGCACGGCTTCAACGGCGTTCACGGCCGCATGCCCTCGGTGGTCACCGGTGCGAACGCGGCGAACAAGGAGCTGTACTGCATCGGCGTGTCCGGCGACGGCGACTCGCTGTCGATCGGCTTCGGGCAGTTCGCGCACGCGATCCGGCGCAACGTCAACATGCTTTACATCTGCGAGAACAACGGCGTCTACGGCCTCACGAAGGGCCAGTTCTCCGCGTCGGCCGACATCGGCACGAAGTCGAAGAAAGGCGAGGAGAACCAGCAGGCGCCGGTCGATCCGTGCCTCGCCGCGCTGTCGCTCGGCGGCACGTTCATCGCGCGAAGTTTCTCCGGCGACAAGGAGCAGCTGGTGCCGCTGATCCAGGCGGGGCTGATGCACAAGGGCTTCGCGATGATCGACGTGATCTCGCCCTGCGTGACGTTCAACGACCACGTCGGCTCGACGAAGAGCTACACGTTCACGCGCGAGCACTACCACGAGGCAGTGCACGCCGATTACGTCCCGCCGCGGCAGGAGATCAAGGCTTCCTACGGCGAGGGCGAGGCGCTGCCGGTGCAGATGCACGACGGCAGCCAGATCGTGCTGCGCAAGCTCGACAGGGACTACGACCCCACCCACCGCGGCAAGGCATTCGAGTACCTGCGCACCAAGCTGCGACAGGGCGAGCACGTGACCGGGCTGATTTTCGTGTCGTCGAGCGGGCCGGACATGCACGCCATGGCGGCCACGACCGACGTGCCGTTGAACCAGGTGCCTTACGAGAAGCTGCATCCGGGTTCGGATGGCCTCGCGAAGATCCTGAAACGCTACGCGTAGGTCGCCCGCCCGCAGGCTGGCCGTTGCGGCAGTCCGCGAACCAATGCGCAGTCCGTGCAGTACGCACTCGCGCCGCGGCCGGAGCGGGGGCATTATTGGTAAATGGTTCGGCTTGAACGGCTAAGGTTCGCGTGCGCCAGGGCGGGTTGCGCTGCCTTGCTGGCTACGTTGCTGGCAGCCCCGGCCCTTGCCTCCTCCACCGTCTACAAGTGGGTGGACGAATACGGCACCGTTCACTTGTCGACGTCGAAGCCGCCGTCCGGCGTGCAGTACCAGACACTCAGCATCGGCTCCACGTCGAGCGGCCGCTCGCGCGCATCCTCCGGTTCCGCGAGCGCCGCGCACAAGCCGGCGGTGCCGCGCCCGCAAGCGTCGCCCCAGCAGCTCGCACAGCGCACGGAAGTGCTCACGAACCTGCAGAACCGCGAGTGCGTGCTCGCCCTCGAGACGCTCGAGCGGCTGACGAGCGGCAGCGTAAGAACGACATCAGCGGAGCTGAAGCGCGTCGACCAGACGGCCGAGGCCAATTGCAGCAAGGACCATGCCCAGCGCCGCGAGCAGGAGCAGATGGCGGCGAAGCTGCGCGTCGCAAACAGTCCCGAGTGCGTGGCCGCTAGGAACCAGCTCGCGGACATGATGGCGCCCGGGTCGAAGACACCCCGGGTACAGGTGCAGAGCCAGCAGGCATTCGTCGACGATCACTGTACGCCGCCGGTGCAGTGACCCCGGGACGTCGGACCGATGCGCGACCCTCGGTTTTCCGCAGACGCCACGGAATTCGTACTTGCGTCACCGAACCCCTACCGCTCCGTGACGACAATGGCGGGCGATCCAGTACGCGCCCCACGGCGCGTCGCAAGGAGGATCCGCAGATGGAACTCGCCGCCCTGGTACTGTTCGGTTCGATCGCGCTGTGGTTCTTCGAGGAAGCGAGGGGAACCGGCGGCCTCTAAGGACGCGGCAGGTGCTGCGGATAGAGAGCCTGCAGCACCTCGTTCGCGGTGGCCCGCAGCTCGGCGCCGATTTCCCGCTCCAGTGCGGCCAGCGCGCTTGCAGCCGAACTGGCGCCCCAGATGGCGTCGAATGCGGCGCGGCGCTTCAGTACCTCGGCCTCGACCACTGCCCGCCAGTGCGACGGGTACTCCGCCTGCACGTAGTCCCCGCGACCACGACCGAAGTGCGCAACCGCCAGGTAGCGCAGCACCGCGGCCGTGACGCGGCCCGTCAGGAACTCCGGTGACCAGCGCAGAGTGCTCGCGTCCTTGCCGCGGGCGAGGTTGTACGCACGCGCGAGGCCGTGCATGCCGGCGGCCCCAAGCAGTCCGCCGATCAGTGCACCCGCCCCGAACGTGAGCCCGCCGGCGGCGAGATCGGCCGCCAGTCCGCCCAGCGCCCCCGTCACGGCTCCACCGATCACGCTCGCCTTCGCCACGTCCGCCGCCGGGTCGACGGTGTAGGCCGCACCCATGCGCTGGTCGATCTCGTCCGCCGCCCGCCCCGCCAGCCCGTGCAACTCGATGAGCTCGGTCGTCGACTCGCGCAGTGACTCGTCCAGCCGGTGCGCCAGTGCCGCCTGGGCCGCGCCCAGCGCCGGGTCGCCGCGCGGCTCCACCCCGGCCAGGCCGCCGAGCAGGGCTCGCGCCGATTCGCCCAGCGAACGCGTCGGGACCTCGGAGTGATCCACGGCGGTCCCGGCCAGGTGACGCGCCATGACCTGGATCGACCGGTCGAAGACCTCGTCGTTGCGCTCGTCCCAGGCGGCCGTGATGCGCGCGAAACTCTCGCGTCGATCCGCCGGGAGGACGGCGCCGACGCGCTCGAGCAGGACGCGTTCCTGGACCCAGCAGCGGGCAAAGGCGTCGAATGCAACCACGTCGCGTACGGTGCCGAACGCAGCAAGGTGCCGCGACCAGCGATCAACCTCGCGAGCCTCGGCGTCGACAGCCTGCGGCGGACCGAGCTGGTTCAGCAGCACCAGCACTGGCTTGCCGATCCAGCCGAGGATTTCCATCTCGGCGGCGACATAGCCCGCCGCCGCCGGATCCTCGCTCGCGTTGACGAGGTACAGCACCACGTCGGCGACGTCACGGACGTTGCGGATGGCCTGCTGGCTGCTGAAGAACGGACGGTCGGTGTAGCGGTCCCAGACCTGCGCCAGGAACCAGCCGAGCGGGTTGCGGCCCTGGCGCAGCCGTCGCAGCAGGCGCGCACTGTCGCCGAATCCGGGCGTGTCCCAGAGTTCGAGGACGTCACCCTGGGCAGTCTCGATCAGCATGTAGTTGTCGGTCGTGTCGGTGACGTGTGCGGCGTCGCGCACCTCGCCGACGTCGCGCTTGACCAGCGTTCGCGCAAGCGTGGTCTTGCCGACGTTCGTGTGCGAGATCAGGCTCAGCCGGACCTTGCTCATGCGGCACGCAGGTCCACGAATACGGCCTCGACTCCGTAGCCGCGGGCGAACTCGCGCCAGAGCCGGCGCCGCTCCTCGATGCGGCCCGCGAGCGAGGCATCGCCCGCCAGCCGTGACGCATATCCGGACTCATCGACGACGACTCGCAGTGCCCGCTCCGGGCGCGCCCGGCCCGTTGCATCACGAGCCGCAGCAATCGCAAGGCCGTGGTTCTCTGATTCCGGTGTCGCCGCAAGCGAAAGCAGCAGCACGAGGCCCTCCGCGTTGCCGATCCCCACGCCAACGAGGGCTGCGCGAAGCTGGTCTTCCTGCCCGTACGGCGACATCGCCCGGAGGTCGATGCGCGCTCCCCGACCAAACTCCGATTCCACCCAGCGCTCGAGCGTCGCGCGCGCTGCGACGGCGATCTCGCACGCATACGGCACGACGATCACGTCTCCTCTGCCCTGTCCCGCCTGTGCGGCGCCGAGCGTGCCACGCGCGTAGCCGAGCAGCTCGTCGGGCAGCGCGGTTGCCCGCCGCCAGCGCCAGCCGTCGATTCGAGCGAGCACCGCGAGGAGCGCGCGCGGCGCAACGACGTAGAGTCCCAGCGTGACGGCAATCAGGTGTATCCAGGCCGCGGCATCGCCGCCGCCGCCCGTCGCCGTCCAGCGCAATGCTGCGGCGGCCTCGTCGGTCGCCGGCAACGCGATACCGCTCAGTGCCGACGCTGGCCCGAACACGATACCGAGGATCGCACGCACCGCGCGCGGCCCGAGAAACGTGCTCTCCCAGCCTGCTTCGTAGCGGAACACGACGCCGCGAAAATACAACCCGGCGATCATGCCGAGCGCCAGCGCCGCTGCACCCAGGTGCAGCAGCCGGCGCGCGTGCGTCGCGAGCACCGGCCCGCCTGCCTGCGCCCAGTCCGACGCATACCTTGCGACGACTTCGCCAAGCTTCGCGTGCACACGGGACGTCTGGTCGATGAGCCCGCCCAGGCGGCGCGTGATCGCCTTCGCCGACCATCCGCGCGTCGCCGCGGTCCGGGGCGAAGCGCCGACCATGCCGCGCACGGCGTGCACGCCGAACCCGGCGTAGACCGCGAAGTTCCATGCGATCACGCCCAGGAATGGAAACGCGAGGATGTTGATGCGGCGTGCGCCGTCGAGCGATGCGAGCCCGACACCGGTCGCGCAAGCCGCCAGCAGGACAACCGCCGTCAGCCAGCCGGGGAAGCGCGAACGCTCGAGGATGTCGCGGAACACGGGGTAGCGCGCCGTCAGCGGAGCGAACAGCAGTTCCGCTCGCTCGTCAAGCAGCCGCAGCACATGGGACGAACGCGCGTCCGGCGAAAGCTCCCCTGCAGCCGCACCGCCGGCGGACCGCAGTACGGTTCGGGTCGCGTGCTCGCGATCCGCGAGCGGCAGCAGCTCGCCGGCAGGGTCCGCCTGCTCGACAGCCTTGACCAGCAACATCCGGCCGAGCGCTTCTTCCCTCATGCCGTGGATGCTACTGAATCGCCGCCGGGATTGGCACGGAACGGGCCCAGTCCGCACAATACTCGCGACCATGAACGCACCAGCCCTCGTCACACACCGGGGCGGCTGCCATTGCGGCGCCGTCGCGTTCGAAGTCGACGCACCTGCCCGCCTGGTCGTGCAGGAGTGCAACTGCTCGATCTGTGCGATGGCGGGGTTTCTGCACCTGATCGTGCCTGCCAGCCGCTTCCGCCTGCTGCGCGGTGCGGATGCGCTCGAGACGTATTCGTTCAACACGGGCACCGCAAGGCACCTTTTCTGCCGCCGCTGCGGCATCAAGTCGTTCTACGTGCCGCGCTCGAACCCGGACGGCTACAGCGTCAACGCGCGGTGCCTCGACCGCTCGACGATCGAGAGCGTGACGGTCGAAGCCTTCGACGGGCAGAACTGGGAGCGATCCGCCGCGACGCTGCGACACCTGTCGCACGACGAGGCCATCTGACGACGGCCACTCATGCCGCGCGGCCCTTTCGCGACGGCGGTTTGCGGTCATCGACCCACAGGTCATCTTCACCGGACGGCAATCCGCGGACGTTGGCCGAGACGACCGGCACCTTGCGACGGCGCGCGCGGGCCCGCGCCAGTTCCTCGAGCCGCCGTCGCGCCGCACGCCTTCGGGCCGCGCCTGCAGCAACGAACGAACCGATCAGCAGCAACAGCGCCGCAATCGAGAAAGCGTCGACTTCCATGTCCCTTCCCCGTGGCACGGCCGCGCGGTTTCCGTCCGCGAGGCGCCGATTCGTGCACCGTGGATGCTGGCACGCGAGGAGCGCGGGCGACACTCGCGATCGTGGCGATTCGCGACAGAAACCCGGCGTGACGCCGGCGCTAGAAGGTGATCTCTGCCCGGCCGGAGCTGGTCCAGAAACGGCACAGCGCTGACATCAGCGGGCCGACGCTGCCGCGACGTACCCTGAGTTGCATGCCGTAGCCGCCGGAGATCGGCTGCGCGGCGCCCTGCTCGTACACCTGCAGTCCCTGTCGCTGCGCCTCGTTCAAGCACGCGCGTTCCGCGCTCGCCTGGCCGCTGCCGCCCGAGCCACCACTCCAGCCGCCGCCGCTGCCACCGGAGCCGCTGCCGTAATAGAGCTCGGCCCGATTCGACGCCGGATAGAACCGGCAAATGGGACGCACTCGCTGACCGGCGCGCGTACCGTCGACGGTCGTCTCCCAATAGTTGCCCCGCAGATTCGCAGGCTCGACGTATCGCACCGAAATGCCGTCGCGCGTCGCCTGGTTGCGGCACTGCACCTCGGCGCGCTGCTGCTGCCCAGCATTGCCACCGCCGCCTCCGCCGCCTGTGCCCGCGCGCACCAGCTCGAAGCGGCCCTTACAGCCGAGGTCGACCCAGATCAGTCCGTCTCGCGTACCCCAGGCGCCGGCATTGCGACACTTGCCGCCCGAGTCGTCGTTGATGAGCTTGCCGACGTAGCCGCGCGGCACCGCACACTCGCGATACCGCTGTTGCTCGGAACGGCAGTCGACGTACTCGCCCGTACCAGCGCCAGTACCGCCGACCGACACCTCGAACCTGGCGCGACAACCGTTGTCGACCCAGACCCGGTCGCCGCGCTGGCCCCAGCTCTGGCCCTGGATGCAGAAAGCATCCGACTTCTGCTTGATCAGTCGCGCGCGACCATCGACCGGCAGCTGGCACTCGCGGTACTTGCCTTCGACAGAAGCGCAATTGAACTCGAGCACGCTCCCGCCGCTGCTCCCGCCGGCGCCACTCCCGCCCCAGCCGAAGCCGAACAGGCTCACGTCGCCGCTGCGGGTCTCGACGAAGCACGAGCCCCATGAGACGCGACCCGCCTGGTCGCGCGCCTGCAGGTCAATCGACCAGCCGTCCTTGTTCTGCTGGTAATTTCTCGTCGAAATCACTACGTATCCGCGCCGGACAGCCTCGCGTTCGCAGTCCGACTGCGCGGAACGCTGTGCGGGTGCCTGCGCCTGGGCCGTCGCAACGCCGGCCGACCCGAAGCCGACCCCGAATACCACGGCGAGCGTCGCCAGCCAGGAAGCACGGCTCATCGAATCCTCCGCTTTCTCCCGCGGTGCGCCCGGGCGGCGGCGACCGCCTACCAGTGAATGCCTCGCATCAGCGACGCGAAGATCATCGCTTCGCGCGTCGCCGTCCGCTGCTCGCCGCCGTCCTTCTTGCCTTGGGCCGCGGAGGAGTCCGGGAACATCCGGTAAGCCGAGTTCATGACGACCTCGGAGAGCTTGGGCATCACGAGGTGCATGATCTCGGCCATCACGCCGAGCCGCGTCGCGATGCGCTGCGGCTTGCGGATGATCGCGTCCGCGATCATATCGGCCGCGTCGTCCGGCGAGATCACCGTCGGCATGTCCTCGTAGATCTTGGTCGGCGCGATCATCGGCGTGCGCACCAGCGGCATGTTGATGATCGTGAAGTGCACGCCCTCGTCGTGGAACTCGGACGCCGCGCAACGGGCGAAAGACTCGAGCGCGGCCTTCGATGCCACGTACGCGGAGAATCGCGGTGCGTTGGTCAGCACGCCGATCGACGACACGTTGATCACGTGGCCGCTCTTGCGCGCCGTCATCGAGGGCAGCAGGTTCATCGTCAGGCGCACGCAGGCGAAGTAATTGAGCTGCATCGTGCGCTCGAAGTCGTGGAAGCGGTCGTACGACAGTGCGAGCGAGCGGCGGATCGAGCGGCCGGCGTTGTTCACCAGCACGTCGACGTGCGCGAATTCCTTCAGGATGTCCTTCGAGAGCTTGTCGTTGGCCGCGTAGTCCGTGATGTCGCAGGAGTAGGTCTTCACGAACCCACCGAGGTCCTGGATCTTCTTCCTGACTTCGGCGAGTTTCTCCTCGTCGCGCGCAACCACCAACACCTTGCCGCCGGCCTGCGCGACGCGGATCGCAACCGCCTCGCCGATGCCGGACGAGCCGCCCGTCACGACCACGACCTTGCCCTTCACCGCACCGCGCAGGCTGCGGTCGATAGAGAGATCCGGGTCGAGATGGCGCTCCCAGTAGTCCCAGAGCCGCCACGCGTAGTCCTCGAGCGGCGGCACGCTGATGCGGGCCTTCGCGAGCAGCTTCTGCGTGGCCGTCGAGTCGAAGCGCGTGGGGTAGTTGATGAACTGCAGCACGCTTTTCGGCACCTGCAGGTCGCGCAGCACCTGGTCGAAGACGTTCTGGATCGGCTTCGTGCGCTCGACCGACTTGCGCACCGCGTCAGGCACTACGTCGAAGATCTTCGGGTCGAGGCGGAACGCCATCTCCGGCGCGTGGGCGGCGCGCGCGAAGATGTTGATCACCTCGCCCATGCGCCGCACCTTCGGATCCGTCAGGTGGAAGCAGCGGCCGTCGAGGCCCTTGGCGTGCGCGAGGTGCACCATCGCATCCACGACAAAGTCGACCGGCACGAGATTGATGTAGCCGCCCTCGACGCCCACCAGCGGGATCCAGCGGGGCCACGACTCGCGCAGCTTCTGCAGCGCCTTGAAGAAGTAATACGGCCCATCGATCTTGTCGATGAAGCCCGTCTGCGAATGGCCGACGACGGCCCCCGGACGGTAAATGCGGAACGGGACGCGGCCGTTCGCCCGCACCATGCCTTCCGAGTCGTGCTTGGTGCTGTGGTAAGGGTGGTCGAGGTCCTCGGCCTCCTCGAACATGTCTTCGGTGAACGTGCCGCGGTAGAGGCCGGCGGCGGCGATCGAGCTCACGAGGTGGAAACAGCGCGCCTTCACTGCGGCCGCGAGGTCGAGCGCACCCTGCGTGCCGACGATGTTCGCCTTCTTCATCGACTCCTCGCTCGCGTCCAGGTCGTAGACGGCGCCGAGGTGGAAGAAGTGCGTGACCTTGCCCTTCAGCTTGCGGACGTCGGCCGGCGAGACGCCGAGCTGCGGCGCGCCGAGGTCGCCCTTGATCGGCACGACCCGCTTCACGCTGTCCTTGCCCCAGAACTCGCGGAGCTCGTCGAGCTTGCCGATGGACTTCGGCCGCACGAGGACGTAGATCGTGCCCTTGCCGCGCTTCAGCAGCGACTGCACCAGGAAGCGGCCGATGAAACCGGTCGCGCCGGTGACGAAGTAGGTCATGCGAGTCTCCCGATGAATCCTGGATGGTGGGACGACCCCGTAGGCCGCGCCCCTTTTTGCGGCTACCTTAGGGGCCGGGCCGCCGCAGGTCAACGTGACCCTCGAGGGGGAGCGCAGCATGAACACACCCAGCCACCAACGCATGTCGAGCATCGACACGGCCTGGCTGCGCATGGACGGTCCCGGCAGCCCGATGATGATCGTGGGCGTATCGGCGACCGAAACGCCGATCCGGCCGGCCGATTTCCGCCGCATGATCGAAAAGCGGCTGCTCTGCTTCGAGCGCTTCCGGCAGCGGCCCGTCGCCGACGCGCTTGGCGCCTCGTGGGTCGAGCACGCCGACCTTGACCTGGACCAGCACCTGGAGACCGTGCAACTGCCCGCGCCTGGCGGCAAACGGGAACTGCAGGCCCTGGTCGCGAAGCTGGCCGGCATCCCGCTCGATGCTGGCCGCCCGATGTGGCAGTTCCACCTGGTGCCCAGGTACCTCGGCGGCAGCGCCTGGATCACCCGTATCCACCACTGCTATGCGGACGGCGTCGCGATGACCCGCGTGCTGCTGTCGATGACCGAGCAGGATTCGAGTGCGATGCCGACCGGGCGACGCGCCGGGCGTCCCGGCAAGGCAGCGAGCGAGGCCGCGCCGGGGCCGTCGCCGCTGTTCGACTGGCTGAACCGGTTCACGCAGCCGACCGGCGACATCGTCGAGCACCTGCTTGCGGAGGGCGCCAGGCTGCTCGAGGGAGGCATTCACCGCGCCTTCCACCCCCAAGCCGCGGCAACGCTCGCCGTGCAGGCCGGCAGCATGATCGGCGAGTTCGCGAAGGTGCTCGCGCTCCCTGACGACCCGGCGACGCCGCTGCGCGGGCCGCTGAGCGGCACGAAGGCCGTCGCATGGGCCGACCCGATTCCGCTGGCGGACGTCAGGACGATCGGCCACGCGCTCGACTGCACCGTCAACGACGTCGTGATGGCCACGGTCGCGGGGGCGCTGGGCGGCCACCTGCGCGACCAGGGCTTCGATACCGACGACCTGGTATTGCGCGCTTCCGTCCCGATCAACCTGCGTACCGCAAGCGAGCCGCACACGCTCGGCAACAAGTTCGGGCTGGTGTTCGTTGACCTTGCCGTAGGAGTACGCAATCCGCTGCAACGGGTGTTCGCGATGCACGACGCGATGAAGATCATCAAGGAGTCGGTGCAGCCGCCAATGACGCTCGCGGCGCTCGGGATCATGGGCATGCTGCCAGGCGCGCTGCAGGCGCCGGCCGTCGACCTGCTGAGCCGCAAGGGATCGGTCGTGGTCTCGAACGTGCCCGGCTCGCAGGCACCGCTGTACCTGTGCGGCCAGCGCATCACCGAGATGCACTTCTGGGTTCCGCAGAGCGGCACGATCGGCGTCGGCATCAGCGTGCTGACCTACGCGGGACAGGTCCATTTCGGGGTGATTGCGGACCGCAACCTGATCGAGGACCCCGCGATGCTGGCGGACCGGTTCGCGCCGGAATTCGAGAAGCTGCTGCTTGCAGTCACGATGGGGACGCTGGCGACGCGGAAAAGCAAACCTGCACGGCCGCCCCGGAAAGCGCGGAAGAAGGTTGCGGTAACTACCTAGCCATCGGATTGACACAGTGCAGCAAAGCGCTGCACTTGAGCGAGAATGATCCAACGATCCAGGTGCGGCCCCAAGGCCGCGAGGGGTTCCCATGGCTGCACGCAGGAAAAAGACCAGGCTCGAGTCCGCCGTCCGCAAGGCACGCAGTCGGGGTGGCCGCGCCCAGGCGACGGTGATCGAAGGCGTACAGCAGGCCGAAAGAGTGATTCGCGACGCCTTCGAGTCCGCCCAGGGAACCGTGCAGTCGAGGCTCGGCTCGGCCCGCGACCAGGCGAGCGAGGCCTGGGACAACCTCGAGGCGCTCTTCCAGAGCCGCGTGCAGAAGGCGCTGCAGCAGATCGGCATGCCGAACGCCGAGGAAATCCGGCTGCTGACGAAGCGCGTCGCCGAGTTGAACGAGAACGTGAAGGCGCTGTCCGCGAAGCCAGCACGCCGTGGCGCGAGGAAGGCCCCGGCGAAGGCTGCCCGCAAGACGACCCGGCGCGCCACACGGCGCTAGGGCAAAGCGCGCCTCCCGCTGATATCCAACCACAGGCAGGGTCCGCCATGCTCGACCTCCAACCCGCCGCCGCGAGACCGCGCACCAGCACGCAGACGTTCGGCCTGGCCCTCGCGGGCGGAGGGCCACTGGGGGCGTTCTACGAGGTCGGCACGCTGCACGCGATCAGCGAGTCGTTCGAGGGCATCGACCTCACCAACCTCGACATGTACGTGGGCGTGAGCTCCGGCGCGATGATCGCGGCCGGACTTGCGAACGGGATCGACACGACCGACATGGGCGTCGTGTTCATCCACAACGCGTCGCAGGAGTACCCGGTGCGGCCGGGATTGTTCCTGCGGCCCGCCTTTCGCGAGTTCATGAATCGCATTGCGAGCGTGCCCAGCCTCGCGACCGACATCCTGAAGCAATACCTGCGTGATCCCGGCAAGGACTGGGCCGAGGCGATCGACCCGCTCGGCCGGCTGCTGCCGACGGGCCTGTGCGACAACCGCCCGTTCGAGCAGTTCATGGCGCAGCTCTTCTCGGGGCACGGCCGCACCAACGATTTCCGCAAGCTGCGCCGCAGCCTGTACATCGTCGCGACCGAGCTCAACAGCGGCTATTCGGTGCGCTTCGGCGAGCCCGGCTTCGACCACGTGCCGATCTCGCGTGCGATCCAGGCAAGCACCGCGCTGCCCGGCCTGTACCCGCCGGTGCCGATCGACGGCCACACATACGTCGACGGCGCGTTGATGCGCACGATGAACGCGTCGCTGCTGCTCGACGAAGGCGCCGACTTCGTGATCTGCATCAATCCGCTGGTCGCGTTCGACGCCTCGAGCGTGCGGCGCCGCAAGGACCAGGACCGCAAGGATCTCGACCTCACGCACGGCGGACTGCCGACGGTGCTGAGCCAGACGTTCCGGGCGCTGATCCAGTCGCGGATGCAGGTGGGCATGCGCACCTACAAGCGCAGCTACCCGAACACCGACGTGCTGCTGTTCGAGCCCGACCGCAGCGACGACGAGCTGTTCTTCAAGAACGTGTTCCGCTATGCGGATCGCAAGCGACTCGCGGAGCACGCCTACCAGCGCACGCGCCGCGACCTGCTCGCGAACGCGGACGGGCTCAGACGCATTCTCGACCGCCATGGCCTCGGCCTGCGGGTCGACGTGCTGGAGGACCGGCGTCGAACGTTCCACGGCGCAGTTAGCGCGCGCGAACGCCGGCAGCAGCCGGTGACCGGTTCGCTGCACCGGACGCTCGACCGGCTCGAGAGTGCGCTCGTCGCACGCGGCTGACCCTTGAAGATCCTCGGCGTCGAGGTGGGTGACCGCGGCGAGCCCGGCCAACTGGGCCGGCTGCTCGCGCGCAATGCGGAACTGCGCGACGTGTTCGCCGCAGATCCGGCGTTGCACGCGCGCCTCGATGAGCTGCAGAAGTGGCAGTCGCAGCGGCTGCTGCGGAGCCACGCCGGCCTCCGCGCGAACCCGCGCTACCGGCTCGCCGTCGAGTTCTTCTTCAACGAGCTGTATGCCGCCGGCGATCCCAGGGCCCGCGACCGGGACGTGATGCGGGTGCAGCGCGTGATGGAGAAGCTGCTGCCGAGGGAGGCGTTGACGGCGCTTTGCCTCGCCATCGAACTCGAGATCCTCTCGCAAGAACTCGACGCCGACGTGGTGCGCAAGCTGCCGCCCGGTCCGATCACGGTCGAGAGCTACGCCGAAGCGTACCGCCGGGCCGGGCGCAGGCAGGACCGGGAACGGCAGATCGAACTGCTGGGCATCATCGGCCGCTACCTGGACGGCGTGGTCAGGAAACCCATGATCCGCGGGCTCGTGCGGGTGGCGCGCCGTCCGGCGCACGCGGCAGGCTTCGGGGCGCTGCAGGAATTCCTGGAACGGGGACTCGACGCGTTCGAAAACATGCGCGGCGCGGACGAGTTTCTCGCTAACATCCGCGAGCGTGAGACGCGGGCGATGGAGCGCATCCTCGCGCGCACTGACGATCCGTTCGAATTCGGCGCACCCAACGGGCGCGGCAAGGCGGGATGAGCAGGAAAAAGACGCGGCAATCGCAGCGAACGCACAAGCCTGCCGAGCAGGTCGACCTGCCTCTTCCGCCACCACCAGGGCCGCCGCTGCCCACGCCCGCATACGAGCTTGCGTGGTGGCAGAAGCCTGCCGCTCTTGCGGGCCTCGTCGCGCTCGCGGCGCTGCTGCTGGTCGTGTCCGCATTTTCGATGTTCGCCGCCCGTCGCGACCGTGCGCTGGCCGCACACCTCGAGTCGCAGCTCCGGGCTCGAACGCTGCAGGTCGCATCCACGCGGCGCGCGCTGCGGATCGCACCGAACCCCCGCAGCTGGTCGGCCAACCCGGACGCGATCATCGAGTGGCCGGATCCTGCCGAGTTGCTCGACCTCTACCTGCCGGTCGAATACACGGATTTCACGACGTTCGCCGTCGCGATCGACAAGGTGGAACAGGGGCGAATGCTGGTCGTGCAGCGGATGGCACCGGACTCGAATCGCGAACTGCTGCTGTCGCTGAACAGCTCCGCGTTCGGGCCCGGCGAGTACCGGATCCGCATCGAGGGTTATAACTGGCGCGGCGCAAGCGCCGATGCCGGGTGGGTGCGGCTCGTCGTGAAATGAGTCTGCGCACGCTCGCGGCGCCGCGCTCCGCTGGCGCCCTCAGCCCTGGGCCTGTCGCAGTGTCGTTGCCGGCGGCTGTGTCACAACGGATCGGGCGGCAAGCACTCCCGCGATCCCGACCAGCGCGGCTCCACCCAAGACGCCGGCAAGCCAGACGAGTCGGATCCGGCACGTACTTCAGATTGAAGATCTCCCGCGCGAGGAAGTAATCCCGCCACCGATGCACCGGCCGCGGCGAGCAGCCCCGACAGCAGGCCGAGCGAGATGAACTCCGCCGCGACTCCCTTGAAGACGACGCTGCGACTCGCACCGAGCGTGCGCAGCATCGCGCTCTCGTAGCGTCGCTCGTCGCTGGTCGCCTGCACCGCGGCGAGCAGCACCATCAGTCCGGCCGCGAGCGTGAACAGGAACACGTACTGAACGGCCAGCGCGGCCTTGTCCATCACGTCGCGCACCTGCTGCAGCGCGGCGTCGATGTCGATGATCGTGACCTCGGGGAATCGCCGCACCAGCTCGACCAGCAGCGGCCGCTGGCCAGGCTCGACGTGCACGCTGGTGATCAGCGTGCCGGTGACCTTCTCGAGCACGCCTGGCGAGAACACGACGAAGAAATTCGGCTGGAACGAGTCCCAGCGCACCTCGCGCAGGCTGGTGACCCGCGCGCTCACGGGCTCGCCAGCCACGTCGTAGGTGAGTGTGTCGCCGATTTTCAGGCCGAGGCGCTCGGCGTAGTCCTGCTCGACCGAGACTCGTGGGCCGCCACCGTCGCCGTCGCGCCAGAGCGTGCCCGCTACCAGGCGGTTGTCGTCGCGCAGCGTCCGCGACCACGTCAGGTTCGCCTCGCGCTCGACGAAACCGGCAGCCCGCTCCGAAGTGAACCTGATCTTCTCGACGGGAACGTCGTTGACGGCCGCGAGGCGCGCACGCACGAGTGGCACGAGCTCCGTGGGAGGCAGCCCTCGCTCGGCGAAGAATGACCGTATCCCGGCGCCCTCATCCGGCCGGATGTTGATCATGAAGTAGTTGGGGGCATCGGACGGCAGGCTCGCCTGCCACTCGCGCATCAGGTCGTCGCGCACCAGCGCGAGCAGCAGCAGCACCATGATGCCGAGCCCGAATGCGACGATCTGCACGACGCTGTCGCGACCGCGACGGGAAATATTGGCGAGGCCGTAGCGCCAGGCCACGCCGACGCCGCTGCGCAGCGGGCGCAGTGCGCGCACCAGCACCCAGCCCGCGACGGCAAGCAGCACAAATGTGCCGCCGATGCCCGCCGCGACGTAGGTGACGAGCCGGGTGTCGCGCACCAGCCAGTACAGCAGCGCGAGGACCGTGGCGATTGCGAGTCCGTACACCAGCGCGAAGCGCAGCGGCGGCGGCTCGATGTTCCTGCGCAGCACGCGTGCCGGAGGTACGCGCTTCAGCTGCAGCAGCGGGGGCAGCGCGAACCCGACCAGGATCGCGATCGCAGTCACGAGCCCGAGCCAGAACGCGTCGGTCGAGGGCCGCGGCAGGTCGCCGGCGATCAGGTCGCGCAGCAGCCAGGCGAGGCCTTGCTGTGCGAGGTAACCTGCGATCGTTCCCGCGACGGTGACGATCAGCGCGATGACGACGAGCTGCAGCAGCGTCTGGCGCAGCACGAACCCCTGCGACGCGCCCATGCACTTCATCAATGCCACATTGTCGAGATGGCGGCGCGCGTAGCGCCGCGCGGCCATCGCGACCGCGATCGCCGACAGCAGCACGCTCACCACGCTCGCCAGCGACAGGAAGCGTCCGGCGCGATCGGAGGACGCGCGGATCTGCGGGCTCGCGTCGGCGATCGCCTGCAGGCGCTCACCCTTCTTCTTGCGCGGTTCCAGCCAGGCACGGAACTCCGCAATGTCGTCCGGATCGCCGGCGAACAGCACGGCCCGACTGACGCGGCTGCCCGGTTGGATCAGTTGGGTCGCACGGATGTCCGCGATGTTGACGAGCAGCGTCGTCGACAGGTCCGCAAATCCCGCGCCCTGGTCCGGGCGATAGTCGAGCACGCGAGCGACCTTGAACTTCGCCGCACCCACGGACAGCTCGGAGCCGACGCCGGCACCGAGCCGTGCGAGCAGCCGCGAGTCGGCCCAGGCCTCACCCGGGGCCGGGATACCGTCAGCGACCTGCGCCGGGCCGAACGGCTCGGCCGCCGTCTTGAGTCGGCCGCGCAACGGGTAACCCTCGCTGGCTGCGCGCAGCGCGATCAGCGAGGAATCCTCGCCGAGGTAAACGACGCTCGGCATCGAGAGCACGCGCGCCACGCGCAAGTCCCGGCGCAGCGCCTCTCGATCGTAGGATTCGTCGATGGACCGCGACGACTCGAGCCGCAGGTCTGCCGCGAGCACTTCGCCTGCCTGCTGGTTTACGGCACGCGCTACTCTGCTCGTGAAGAAGCCGACGGCCGTAAGCGACGCGACCGCCACCAGCAGGGCGAGCAGCAACACCGCGATCTCGCCGGACTTGAGGTCGCGGACGAGGTTGCGCAGCGCGAATCGCAGCGACGTCATGTTCAGGCCTCGACAACTCGGCCGGCGTCGAGCCGGATCACGCGGCCGCAGCGCGCTGCGAGCGACTGGTCGTGAGTGACCAGCACCAGCGTGGCGCAGGTGGCCGCATTCAGCCCGAACAGCAGGTCCATGATGCGCTCGCCGGTGGTCGTGTCGAGGTTGCCGGTCGGCTCGTCCGCGAACAGCACGTCGGGCCGCGTAACGAACGCACGCGCGATCGCCACACGCTGCTGCTCGCCGCCGGAGAGCTGCCGCGGATAGTGCCCGACCCGGCCCGCCAGCCCGACGCGATCCAGCACCTCGAGTGCTGCCGGCCGCGCGTCGGCGCGCCCGACGAGTTCGAGCGGCAGCATCACGTTCTCGAGCGCCGTGAGCGACGGCACGAGGTGGAAGGACTGGAACACGAATCCCACGTGCCGCGCGCGCACTGCCGCGCGACCGTCCTCGTCGAGTGTGGTGAGCTCGTTGCCGGCGAGCTGGACGCGACCCGACGTCGGCTCGTCTAGCCCTGCAAGCAGTGCCAGCAGCGTGGACTTGCCGGCACCCGAGGCACCCATGATTGCGACGGTCTCGCCGCGTGCGATGGCTAGCGATACGCCGGACAGGATGGCGAGCGTTCCCTCCGGGCTGCTAACCTGCTTGCCCAGACCTTCCGCCGCCAGCACCGTGTCGATCCGTTCCGTCTGCATCCGCTTCCTCTTCGTCCTGCTGCTCGTCACGGGCCAGCTCGCGCGCGCCGAGGCGCCCGCCATCCTCGTCCTCGGCGACAGCCTGAGCGCGGCCTATGGAATGCGCGTCGAGCAGGGCTGGGTGTCGCTGCTCGCCGTCCGCCTGAAGGCCTCAGGTTACGGTTACCGTGTGGTCAACGCCAGTTCGAGCGGCGAGACCACCGGCGGCGCGCTCACCCGCCTGCCGCGCGCACTCGAGAAGCACCGCCCCGCGGTCGTGATCGTCGAGCTCGGCGCCAACGACGGCCTGCGCGGACTCCCGATCAAGGATGTCCGCTCGAACCTGGACTCTGTCGTCCGGCTGAGTCGCCAGGCCGGCGCGCGCGTGCTGCTGATCGGCATGCGCATTCCGCCCAACTACGGCCCCGTCTACACGAGCGACTTCCACCGGATGTTCGGCGAAGTGGCCGCAAAGCAGAAGGTGCCGCTGCTGCCGTTCTTCCTCGAAGGCATCGCCCTCGACGAAGGACTGATCCAGGAGGATGGCCTCCACCCCACCGCGGCAGCGCAGCCGAAAATGCTCGACCAGGTGTGGCCACTGCTCGTGCCACTGCTTGGGCGGTGAGGTTGCGGACGGCCGCTGCGGTATAGTGCATTTCGACGAATGGAACGCCGCGGATTCGACGGCGGCGCGCAGGTCATTCCCGGAGTTCCCCATGGAAAAAGTCTGGCTCAGGAGCTACCCGCCCGGCGTGCCGGCGGAGATCAATCCGCACGAGTTCCGTTCGCTCGCGGACATGCTGGAACGGAGTTTCGCGAAGCACCCGGACCGCCCGGCATTCACGTGCATGGGCCGGACGCTGACCTATCGCGAACTCGACGCCCTGAGCCGCGACTTTGCCGCCTACCTGCAGAAGGTCGCCGGGCTGCGCAAGGGCGACCGGATCGCGGTCATGCTGCCGAACATCCTGCAGTACCCGGTGACGATCGTCGGCGCGTTCCGCGCGGGCCTGACGATCGTCAACACCAACCCCCTGTACACGCCGCGCGAGCTCGAGCACCAGCTGCGCGACTCCGGCGCGCGCGCGATCGTCATCCTCGAGAACTTCGCGCCCACGCTCGACAAGGTGCTGCACGAGACGGAGCTCGATACGGTCATCGTCAGCGGTGCCGGCGACCTGCTCGGCTTCCCGAAGTCCGTGATCGCGAATTTCGTCGTGCGTCACGTGCGCAGGCTGGTGCCGGAGTACGCGCTGCCGGGCGCGGTGCGCTTTCCCGATGCGATGAGCAAGGGTCACTACGAGAATCTCGCACCGCAGGAGCTCACGCACGAGGACATCGCGTTCCTGCAGTACACCGGCGGCACCACGGGTGTGTCGAAAGGAGCGGTGCTCACTCACCGCAACCTGGTTGCGAACGTGCTGCAGCTCGGCGCGTGGTTCACGGCCGGGATGCAGGAGTCCGAAGACCAGACGATCGTGGGGGCGCTGCCGCTGTACCACATCTTCGCGCTGACGCAGGCGCTGTTCTTCATGCAGACGGGCGGCCACAACCTGCTGATCGCGAACCCGCGCGATTTCCCCGGGTTCGTCAAGGAGCTCGGCGAGCACGGCTTCACGTTCTTCAGCGGAGTGAACACGCTGTTCAACGCGCTGCTGCACACGCCGGGGTTCGACCAGCTCGACTTCAGCAGGCTGCGGGTCAGCATCGGCGGCGGCATGGCGGTGCAGAAGGCCGTCGCGGACCACTGGAAGCAGGTGACCGGGAACACGCTCACCCAGGCATGGGGCCTGACCGAGACGTCGCCCGGCGCCACGGTCAACCGCCTCGATGCCGAGGAGTTCACGGGGTCGATCGGGCTGCCGATTCCCTCGACGGTGATCACGATCCGCGACGACGACGGCAACGAGCTGCCGCTGCGGCAGTCCGGCGAGATCTGCGTCGAAGGGCCGCAGGTGATGCGCGGCTACTGGAACCGCCCTGACGAGACCGCGAAGGTGATGCTCGGCGACCGCGTGCTGCGCACCGGCGACATCGGCTACATGGACGAGCAGGGCTACGTGTTCATCGAGGACCGCAAGAAGGACATGATCCTCGTGTCGGGCTTCAACGTTTACCCGAACGAGGTCGAGGGCGTCGCGGTCACGCACCCCGGCGTGCTCGAGGTCGCGGCGGTCGCGCAGACCGACGATCGCGCTGGCGAGGTCGTGGCGCTGTTCGTCGTCAAGAAGGATCCGTCGCTGACCGAGGAAGACGTCGTCGAGCACTGCCGCAAGTCGCTGACGGGGTACAAGGTGCCGAAGCGCGTGTACTTCCGCGACGACCTGCCGAAGACGAACGTGGGCAAGATCCTGCGGCGCGACCTGCGCGACCAGCTGGTCAGGAAATAACGAAAGGGGGCGGGGAAAATCGGTGCCTGGCACCTATTTTCCGTTCGGAAAAATAGGTGCCAGGCACCGATTTTCCCCGCCCCCATTTTCTACCGACGCTTCTTCAGCGCCCCGCTCGCGACGAAGTGTGCGGCCACGTCATCGCCGTGGCTCGCTGCGCGGCGGATGCCGTCGAGGATCATCCGCTCCGCGCGGTCCGTGCCGACCCAGCTCACGATCGTGACCCACTTGCCCTTCTCCAGGTCCTTGTAGTGCTGGAAGAAGTGCGCGATCTGCTCGGTGAGCGTCACCGGCAGGTCCTTGTACGACTTAACGCCCTCGTAGAACGGATGCAGCTTGTCCACCGGCACGGCAATCACTTTCTCGTCGTCGCCGGCTTCGTCCTTCATCAGCAGCGCGCCGACCGGACGCACACGGACGATGGCGCCCGCCACGACCGGGCTCGGCACCACGACGATCACGTCCACGGGATCGCCGTCGCCCGACAGCGTGTGTGGAATGAAGCCGTAGTTGCCGGGATAGAACATCGCCGTGTTCAGGAACCGGTCCACCCGCAGCGCGCCCGACGCCTTGTCGAGCTCGTACTTCACCGGCACGCCGCCCTGCGGGATCTCGATGAGCACGTTGACGTCGCGCGGCGGATCCTCGCCGATGCTGATCTTGCTGATGTCCATGGTTCAGTCGCTCTCGTGATATTGCGGGCTCAACTCGTGCACCGCGTCGACCATCGCCGCTGCATGCGCGGGCGGCACGTCCGGATGGATGCCGTGCCCCAGGTTGAAGACATGGCCGTGGCCGCGGCCGAAGCTCGCCAGCACGCGCGCCACCTGCGCGCGGATCTCGGCCGGAGGCGCATAGAGCACGCTCGGGTCGAGGTTACCCTGCAGGGCGACCCGGTCGCGGACGGCGCGCCGTGCGTCGGCGAGGTCCGTCGTCCAGTCGACGCCGAGCGCGTCGCAGCCCGTGTCCGCCATGTCCGCAAGCCAGGCGCCGCCGCCCTTGGTGAACAGGATCACCGGCACGCGGCGTCCGTCGCTTTCGCGCGTGAGCCCGTCGACGATCTGCTGCATGTAGCGCAGCGAAAATTCACGGTAGTCGGCCGGCGTGAGCGCGCCACCCCAGGTGTCGAACACCATCACGGCCTGTGCGCCCGCGGCGATCTGCGCGTTGAGGTAGGCGAGCGTCGCACGCGTGATCACGCCGAGCAGCCGGTGCAGCTCGCGCGGCGCGCCGTACAGCATGCCCTTGATGTGCTGGAAGTTCTTGCTGCCGCCGCCCTCGACCATGTACGTGCCCACGGTCCACGGGCTGCCCGCGAAGCCGATCAGCGGCACGCGCCCACGCAGCTCGCGTCGGATCAGGCGCACGGCGTCCATCACGTAGCGCAGCTCGCCTTCCGGATCCGGGATCGGCAGCTTGTCGATGTCCGCCGCGGTGCGCACGGGCCGCGCGATCTTCGGCCCCTCGCCCGCCTCAAACTCGAGCCCGACGTTCATCGCGTGCGGGATCGTCAGGATGTCCGAGAACAGGATCGCGGCGTCGAGGCGGTAGCGATCGAGCGGCTGCAGCGTGACCTCGCAGGCGAGCTCGGGTGCCATGCACAGGTTGAGGAAACTGCCCGCTTTGGCGCGCGTGGCACGGTACTCGGGCAGGTAGCGCCCGGCCTGCCGCATCATCCACAGCGGCGTGCGGGGTGTGGGCTGCCGGAGCAACGCGCGCAGCAGCAGGTCGTTCTGCAGTGGCGCCGTCACAGCGGCTTTCCGCCGAAGATGCCGGCAATCGTCTGCTGGATCGCGAGCGCCGCGGCACGCGGATCGGCGGCGTCACGGATCGGCCGGCCGACGACGATGTAGTCGGCGCCGTTCGCAAAGGCCTGGGCCACGTCGACCGTGCGCTTCTGGTCGTCCACAGGGCGGTTTTCTACCGGCCGGATGCCGGGCGTCACGACGAGCAGCCGGTGATCGATGAACTCACGCAGCTTCGGTGCCTCGAGTCCCGACGAGACGACGCCGTCGCAGCCCGCTTCCAGCGCACGCCGGGCGCGGGACAGCACCAGCTGTTCGACGTCGCACGCGAACCCGAGGTCATCGAGGTCGCCGCGATCCAGGCTCGTCAGCACCGTCACGGCCAGCACCTTGACGTCGCCCTTCGCGGCCGCCGCGGCCTCCATGATCCCCTGGTTGCCATGCACCGTCGTGAGCGTCACGCCGCGGTTGCGGAGTTGACGGACCGCCGCAGCGACGGTCGCCGGCACGTCGAAGAACTTGAGATCGACGAACACCTTCTTGTCGCGCGCGACCATCCAGTCGATCAGCTCGTAGTAGCCGCCCGCCATGAAGAGCTCGAGGCCGAGCTTGTAGAAGTGCACGGAGTCGCCAAGCGTCTCGGCGAGCCGGCGCGCCTCGGCCGGGTCGGCGACGTCCATGGCGAAGATCAGGCGCTCCTGCGCCGGGATGGCCTTGGGAACGAGGGGCATGGGCAGAGACTCGGGCAGGAAGGGCGATTGCCAATGATACCGGACGAGGCGCGGCGG
Organism: uncultured Gammaproteobacteria bacterium; assembly: GCA_963696545.1. GTDB lineage: Bacteria > Pseudomonadota > Gammaproteobacteria > Steroidobacterales > Steroidobacteraceae > RPQJ01. The sequence continues at coordinate 48,988 of CAVOKQ010000016.1, read as the reverse complement.
GGGTCGTGAGCAGGGGGTACGGGGTAGTACGGACGGAAGTGCCTGACGAAGTGCCGCTCGCCAGCGAACATTGCAGGATTCGGCCGACCGTCGCGGCTCAGGTCCGCTCCGACGGGTCGAACAGCCGCTGGTGCTCCAGGATCGCGAACCGGTCGGTCATTCCGGCGATGTAGTCGGCGACAGCGCGGCCGCGACCCGGCCGGCCCGCTTCCGATTCCATGCGCTGCGCGGCCTCCTGGTGCTCGGTCGGCATCAGCTCGGTCTCCTCGAGCATCGCCTGGAACAGCTCGCGCACGACGCGCCGGGCCTTGTTGGTCATGCGCAGCACCTTGTAGTGACGATACAGGTGCTGGCGAAGGTAGCGCTTCAGCTCGAGGTGCTCGGCACCGGCCTCGTCGCCGAACGTGAGCAGCGGCTCGGACCGGGCCCGGACGGCCTCGACGCTTGCCGGTGCGGCCGCTGCGATCGATGCCCCGGAAGCGGCGATCAGGTCGTTCACCAGGAAGTCGATCATCCGCCGCACGACCTCGTGCACGAGGCGACGCGAGCCGAGCCCCGGATACTTGCCGGTCACGAGGTCGTACTGGCGGCGGAAGATGGCGAGCTCGCGCAGCTCGTCGATCGAGATCAGCCCGGCGCGGATGCCGTCATCCACGTCGTGATTGTTGTAGGCGATCTCGTCGGCCAGGTTCGCGAGCTGAGCCTCGAGGCACGGCTGGCGGCGCTCGAGGAACCGCTGCCCGAGCTCGCCGAGCCGACGCGCATTCGCCGCGGAACAGTGCTTCAGGATGCCTTCGCGCGTCTCGAACGTCAGGTTCAGCCCGGGGAACTCCGCATAGCGCTCCTCGAGTTCGTCGACGACGCGCAGCGACTGCAGGTTGTGCTCGAAGCCGCCGAACTCGCGCATGCACTCGTGCAGCGCGTCCTGTCCTGCATGGCCGAACGGCGTGTGACCGAGGTCGTGCGCGAGGCAGATCGCCTCGGCCAGCGGCTCGTTCAGCTCGAGCGCACGCGCCACGCTGCGGGCGATCTGCGCCACTTCGAGCGAGTGCGTGAGCCGCGTGCGGTACAGGTCGCCCTCGTGGTTCACGAATACCTGCGTCTTGTAGACCAGGCGCCGGAAAGCCGTGGAGTGCACGATCCGGTCACGGTCGCGCTGGTACTCGGTGCGATGGCGCGGCGGCGGCTCCGGGAATCGGCGGCCGCGCGACTCCGCTTCGCTCTGCGCGTAACGAGCCAGCGATGTTGCGCCGTCGTTCACCGCGGCCTCCCGAAATACGCCTCGAGCGTCGATTGCAGCGCCTGCGCCGGGTAATCGCCGCTGATGACGCCTGCGCCGAGGCCTTCGAGCAGCACGAGCCGGATCCTGCCCGCCAGCACTTTCTTGTCCATGCCCATCAGGTCGAGCGCGCGCGACGCGCCGATCGGCGGCGCCGTAGTGCGCAGGCCAGCCCGCAGCAGCATGTCCCTGACGCGCTCCACGTCCGCATCGCTGACCCAGCCGAGCCTGTGCGACAGGTCGGCGGCGAGCAGCATGCCGACTCCGACGGCCTCGCCGTGCAGCCACTCCCCGTAGCCGGCGGCTGCCTCGATCGCGTGGCCAAACGTGTGTCCCAGGTTCAGCAGCGCGCGCCGCCCATGCTCGCGCTCGTCCTCGGCGACGATCTCGGCCTTGATCTCGCAACAGCGGCGTATCGCGTGGGCGAGCGCCGTCGGGTCGAGCGCCAGCAGCGCAGGCAGGTTCGTGTCCAGCCAGTCGAGGAACTCGAGGTCCGCGACGAGCCCGTACTTGATCACTTCGGCGAGCCCGGCGCGCAGTTCGCGCACCGGCAGAGTCGAGAGCGTCGCCGTGTCGGACACGACGGCACGAGGCTGGTGGAACGCGCCGATCAGGTTCTTGCCGCCGGGATGGTTGACGCCGGTCTTGCCGCCGACCGATGAATCTACCTGTGCGAGCAGCGTCGTCGGCACCTGCACGAAATCCACGCCGCGCTGGTAGCACGCGGCCGCGAATCCCGCGATGTCACCCACGACGCCACCACCGAGCGCGACGACGCAGGCATCACGATTCATTCGCCCCTGCACGAGCGCATCGAAAACGCGGCCGATGGCCTCGAGCGTCTTGTACTGCTCGCCGTCGGGCAGCAGCAGGCTCGCAGTGCGCTTGCCCTCGAGCGCGCGCACCAGGCGATCGAGGTACAGCGGGCCCACGACTTCGTTCGACACAACCAGCACGTCGCGGGCTTCGACTGCGCCTGCAAGCACAGCCCGGTCGTCGAGCAGGCCCGGCCCGATCAGGATCGGGTAGCTCCGCTCGCCGAGGTCGATGGTCAGCCTCTGCATCACTGGCTCCGCGCGGACTCGAGCTGGCGCAGGATCTCGGCTACGACCGTGCCGACCTTGCGCCCGTCGGTGTCGACGGTGACGTCGGACACTTCCTCGTAAAGTGCCGCGCGCTGATGCATCAGCTGCTCGAGCGTGCCCCGCGGGTCGGCATTCTTGAGCAGCGGGCGTAGCGAGTTGCGGCGGGTGCGGGCGAGTTGCTGGTCCACGGACGTTCGAAGATACACGACGCAGCCCCGGGCGCGCAGCCGCTCGCGCGTATGCGGGTCGAGCACGGCCCCGCCGCCGGTGGCCACGAGCACGCCCTCGCGCTGCGTGATCTCGTCGATGACCTCGGCCTCGCGGAGCCGGAAGCCGGCCTCGCCCTCGCGCTCGAAGATGTAGGAAATGTCGACGCCGGTGCGCGCCTCGATCTCGGCGTCGCTGTCGACGAGCGCGAGGCCCAGGCGCTGCGCCAGCAGGCGCCCGACGGCACTCTTTCCAGAGCCCATTGGACCGACCAGGATGATGTTGCCGGCTTTCAGCATGCCCGAAACGAATGCGGCCGCAGGATCGCTGCGGCCGCATTCTCCCATCCGGCCGGGCAGCCGTCAGTAGATGTTGGCGCCCTCGCGCAGGATCTTCGGCGTGACGAAGATCAGCAGCTCGTTCTTCTCCTCTTTCTTGGACTTGCTGCGGAAGAACACGCCGAGGCCCGGGACGTCGCCGAGGAAAGGCACCTTGCTCACGTCGTCGCGGTTGTCCGTCTCGAGGATGCCGCCGAGCACGACGGTCTGGCCATCGTTCACCAGCACCTGTGTCGTGATCTGGCGCGTGTCGATGCTGGGCACGAGACCGCCCGTGGCGCTCGGCACGAACTGGCCGACGCTGTCCTTGGTCACCTTGAGGTCGAGGATCAGCCGGTCGTCCGGCGTGATCTGCGGGGTCACCGTCAGCGACAGCACGGCCTTCTTGAACTGCGTGGTGGTCGCGCCGCTCGACGCCGACTCCTGGTACGGGATTTCGCGGCCCTGCTCGATGTAGGCCTCCTGGCCGTTCGCGGTGATCACGCGCGGGGCCGATACGACCTCGCCGCGTCCTTCACGCTGGGCCGCCGTGATCTCGAGGTCCACGACGTAGTCGGAGTCGAGCAGCGTCATGGCGAGCTTCAGCGCCGGGTTCGCGATCGGCAGGTTGACCAGGTAGCGGTCGGGCGCCGGACCGGTCGCCACTCTGTTGCCGTCCACGCCGACACCGCCGGGGCCGTTCGGCGAGATGATCGGGCCGCGATCGCCGGTGGCGGAGTTGAGGCCGTTGTTGCCGACCCACATAAGGCCGTCGTCGCTGCCGTAGTTGCCGACGAACGCGCTACCGAACTTCACGCCGAGCTCGCGGCTGAAGGAATCGTTGACGATGACGATGCGGGCCTCGATCAGCACCTGCTTGACCGGGATGTCGAGCGTCGACACCAGGCGGCGGATGTCGGCGAGGCGGTCAGGCGTGTCCTGCAGCAGCAGCGTGTTGGTGCGATCGTCGATCGACACGCTGCCGCGCTCCGACAGCAGGCTCCGCCCCTGCGACTTGATCAGCGACGCGAGGTCTGACGCCTTGGCGTAGTTGACCTGCAGGTACTCGGTGCGCACCGGCGCGAGCTCGGTGATCTGCTTCTGCGACTCGAGCATCTGCTTCTCGCGGGCCTGCAGCTCCTCGGTCGGCGCGACGAAGATGACGTTGCCCTCCTGGCGCTTGTCGAGTCCCTTGGTCCTGAGCACGATGTCGAGCGCCTGGTCCCACGGCACGTTCTGCAGGCGCAGCGTGACGTTGCCCTGCACCGTGTCGCTGACGACGATGTTCTGGCCGCTCGTCTCCGCGAGCAGCTGCAGCACGGCGCGGGTCTCGATGTCCTGGAAGTTGAGCGTGAGGCGCTCGCCCTTGTACTCGCGCTTGCTCGGGTCGACGACCGCGACCTTCGGACGCGGGCGCACCTCGAGGACGTAGTCGCGATCGGACTGGTAGGCGAGCTGGTCGAAGTCGCCGGACGCCGCGACGACGATGCGCGCCCCGCCCGGGCCCTGCGTGACGTCGAACGAGCTCACCGGCGTCGCGAAGTCGACCACGTCGTAACGGCGTGCGTATTCGGCCGGAACAGAGGTATTCGGGAAGTCGACCACGACGCGGCCGCCTTCCTGCTTCAGGCTGGCCTGCACGCGCGGATCGCTCGTGCTGATGAGGATGCGGCCGGCCCCGTCGGATCCGCGACGGAAATCGACCTTCTGCACGGACGCACCCGACGTTGCGGTCACAGCACGACTGCCCGTCGCGGTGGCGGAAGCGGCGGCCACAGGCACGGCACCCGAGGCGGCCGCGCGCCCGACCGTCACATAGACGTTGTTGCCGGCAACCCGGGTCTGGTAGGGGCGCAACTGGTCGAGGTTGAACACGAGGCGGCTGCGGCCCGAGGCCTCGGCCGCGAGGATCGTGTCCACGCCGCCCGAATTCACGTCGATGCGACGCGACGGCAGCGCGAGGGTCGTGCCCGGCAGGTCCACCGAGAGGCGGGCGGGGTTGTCCACGGTGAAGGTGACCGGCTGCGGCGCCGGGCCGTCCAGCACCAGCTTCACCTCGACCTGTTCGCCGGGCTGCGGATTCACCTCGATCTTTTCGAGGCGTGTCGCGGCCTGGGCGAATGCGCTCTGCGCGACGAGCGCGACGAGCCCGGCCAGCGCTGCGAGCGGCGCGGATCGGGGCCGGCGATGCGTCCGGCTTGCGCCCTCGCGAGGGTCGGTCGTGTGCAACGATGCAGCGGTCATGCTCGAATCTCCTTGCAGATCAGTCGCTCAGCGCGAGTGCGGCAGGCCGCTCAATGAAGCCTCCCATGCCGTCCGGAACGATCTCGACAAGCGAGATCTTGCCGTCTTCGATGGCCGTGATCCGGCCGTCGCTCTGGCCCAGGCGGTTGCCGGGCAATACCCGGTGCACGAGCCCATCGCTCGTCTGTACGAGTCCGTAAACGCGGTTGTTCAGTTTCAGCGTGCCGACCATGCGCAGCGTATCGAGCGAGAACTGCTCGAGGAACTCGCGCGGCCGGCTCGAATCCGGGCGGATCGCATTCGGCCCGCTCAGCGACGCCGGCACGCCCGGCTCGAACGGCGAGCGCTGGTCGGCCGCCGGATAGGCGAATGTCTCGTACGGTTTCACTTCCGGCAGCGGCTCGATGCGCCCGCCCGGCCGGCTCTTGATCTCGGCGATCTGGGCACGCAGCTGGTCGGTGTCGTCGGAACAACCGGCGACCGCGGCGAGCAGCGTCGCGGCGAGTACGAAGCGCAGTCCTGTGGTCATGCTGTCTGCCATAGCGGGCCTCACTCGCCTTCCGCCTTCTTGGCCTTGGCGCCCTTCTTGTCGGCCTTGCCGCCTTTCTTGGCGCCTTCCGCAGGGGCCTGCTCATCCTCGTCGAGGTAGCGGTAGGTCTTGGCTGTCACGTTCAGCACGAGCGCTCCCCCGGTTGCGTCCTTGGCGGCCGGAGTGATCTCGATGTCGTGCAGCGTCACGATGCGTGGCAGCGCGGCGATGCCGGCGGCGAACGTGCCCATCTGGTGGTAGCCGCCGGTCAGGCGGATGCTGATCGGCAGCTCCGCGTAGAAGTCCTTGCGCTGCTCGCCCTGCGGCTGGAACAGCTTCTCCTCGAGACCCGCGGCGAGCCCGGTCTGCGAGATGTCCACCAGCAGGTTCGGCACCTCGGTCTTGTTCGGCAGCTGCCGCAGCATGGCGCCGAAGGACTTTTCCATCTCGGCGAGCTGGTCCTTGTATGCCTGCAGGTTCGCGGCCTTGCGCGCCTTGGTCTCGAGCGTGGCGAGCAGCTCGGTCTCCTTGGCGCGCGCCTCGAGCCGCACCGGGTGCAGCGACTTCCAGACGAAGAAGTAGTAGCCGGCCGACGCGACGAGCAGGAAGAGCAGCAGCGCTGTGCCGAGCCGGACCCCGAGCGGCCAGCGACCCGGATCGTTCGGATCGAGTCCGCGCAGCTGCTCCAGCAGTTCCTTGAGTTTCTTCATTTGGCCGCCACCTTGTCAGGGGCGATCTCGCCTTCGGGCGTGACCTGGCTGCGCTGGACGGCGAACAGCGTGAACTCGGCACCGCTGCCGGGTTCCTTGCCCTTGGTCTCGACGATCTGCAGCGACGGGTCGGCCAGCCACTGCGAAGCGTCGATGTTGCGCATGAATGCCGAGACCCGCGTGCTCGACTGCGCCACGCCGCGCATCTCGATCCGCGTGCCGCTCTGCTTGAGGTAGGTCAGGTACACGCCTTCCGGCAGCGCGCGCACGATCTCGTCGAAGATGTGCACGATCTCGGGCCGGCTGCGCTGCAGCGTCTCGATGATCTCCATGCGCGCAAGCAGCTTGCGCTTCTGGTTCTCGAGACCGAGGATCTCCTCGATCTGCTTGTCGAGCTGGGCGATCTCGTCGACCAGGATCTGGTTGCGCTCGTTCTGGTGCTCGATCGACGCACTCATCTGCCAGCGGCCCACGAGCGCCACGAGTGCTGCCGTGGCGACAGCGGCACCGATCCCTAGGAAGAATTCCTGGCGCTTGCGCGTGCGCTCGGACTCGCGCCACGGAAGCAGGTTGATTCTTGGCATGCTAGTCGAAGCTCCTCAGCGCCAGTCCGCAGGCCGTGAGCAGCGCGGTCGCGTCCTTCTTCACGCCCTGCGCCAGCGCCCGCGTCGAAATCTTCATCTGCCCGAGCGGGTCGCCCCGCTCCGCCGGGATGCCGACCCGGCTCGCGATCACGTCGGCCACTCCGGGGATGTTGGCGCAACCACCGCAGACCAGGATCTGCTCAGGCGCCTCGCGGCCACTGCCGGAGGCCAGGTAGAACTGCAGCGAGCGGCTCACCTGCTGGCACATGTCGTCGATGAACGGGTCGAGCACCTCGGCCTGGTAATTGGCCGGCAGCCCGCCTTCCTTCTTCGCGCGTCCCGCCTCCTCGATGCTGAGGCCGTAGGCGCGCATGATCTCCTCGGTGAGCTGCTGGCCGCCAAAGGCGAAGTCGCGCGTGTAGGTGACCCGCAGGTCGCGCAACACCGAGAAAGTGGTGCTGCTCGCGCCGAAGTCGATCACGGCGATGTTGCGGTCCATGCCACCGTCGGGCATCTGGTGTGTCAGCAGGCGGCAGGCATTCTCGAGCGCGAAGGCCTCCACGTCGACGATGCGCGTGGCGAGCCCGGCTGCCTGCACCGCGGCCTGGCGCTGCTCGACGTTCTCGGAGCGCGTCGCCACGAGCAGCACGTCGAGCATGTCGGGATCCTTCTCCGACGGGCCGATCACTTCGAAATCGAAGCTGACCTCTTCCATCGGGAACGGGATGTACTGGTCGGCCTGCATCTCGACCTGCGACTCGAGCTCGCTCTCGCGCAGATTGCGCGGCATCTGGATCACCTTGGTGATCGCCGCGTCGCCGCTGATCGCGACGGCGCAATCCTTGCTGCGCGCGCCGGCGCGCTTCACCGCGCGGCGCACGGCCTCGCCGACGGCCTGCGAGTCGACGATCGCCTTCTCGTTGATCGCATTCGGCGGCGAAGGCTCCGCGGCATACGATTCGACGCGATATCCATCCCCGCTCTTCGACAGCTCAATGAGCTTGATCGACGACGTGGTGATGTCGAGTCCGATGACCGGTCGTGATCTGCCCTGAAACAGCACGATTGAGTCCTTCTAGTTCAAGAGGTTGCGCATCGATCGTCGAGTAGATTCCATTCTGCCGCCGCACTATATAACAGGGTTACGTCAAATAGAATTGTGAGCGGTGTAGCAGAACGGGCCATTTGACGGACGAACCCCCAGGCAGGTGCATTGAATCCACGATCCACGCACGGGTCGATGACGGTGGCCGGGGGTCGGCGGGTGCCGCAGTGGTGTCGACGGTCGCGTGGCGATTCCAGGTAGCTGCCCCCGGGAACCCGAGCGCGGCGGAATCGTCCTGACCGGCAACCCCGCTGTCGTAGGCTAGGCCCTTAGACCGGTGGCTTTGCGTCCCCACCTTTCGGTGAGTTTGCCCTTGCGTCGCGAGCTACTATGCACAACCGCCGCAGACGCGGCAAGGACTGAGTCTCAGATTTGGGAATGCAACGGCCCGTGCAGAAACTCCTCGTGACCCTGCTCACAACGGCGCTCGTGGTCTGCGCACTCGTCGCGCTTGGAATCGCCGGCGCGTACCAGTACCTCGAGCCGGAGCTGCCCGACGCGGCCGAGCTGCGCCAGCTTGCGATGCAGCTGCCGCTGACCGTGTATTCGCGCGACGGCAAGCTGATCGCGCAGATCGGCGAGCAGCGCCGCATCCCGGTCGCGCGCGAGCAGATTCCGCAGGTCGTCGTGGATGCGTTCCTCGCGTCGGAGGACGACCGGTTCTTCCAGCACCCCGGCGTGGACTGGCAGGGCCTCGTGCGCGCGCTCGCGGCGAACGTGTCGGCCGGCGGGGTCCGCGAAGGCGGCGGCACGATCACGATGCAGCTCGCGCGGAACACGGTGCTCACGTCGGAACGCACGCTGCGCCGCAAGCTGAAGGAAGTCTTCCTCGCGCTGCGGATCGAGCGGGAGTTCAACAAGGAAGAGATCCTGACTCAGTACCTGAACCGGATCTTCCTCGGCCAGCGGGCCTACGGCATCGGCGCCGCCGCTGAGACCTACTTCAACAAGCACGTCGAGGACCTGACGCTGCCCGAGGCGGCGATGATCGCCGGGCTGCCGCGCTCGCCGTCGAGGGACAATCCGGCCGCGAGCATCGAGCGCGCGCACGACCGTCGCGCGTACGTGCTGCGCCGCATGGTAGAGACCGGCAAGATCGACGAAAGCCAGCGCGAGGCGGCGGACCGCGCTCCGCTCAGCGGCCGGACGTATGCGCCGGTCGTCGAGGTCGAGGCGCCTTACGTCGCCGAGATGGTGCGGCAGGACATGGTGCGGGACCATGGCCCGGCGGCACTCACCGACGGGTTCCGCGTGACGACGACGGTCGACAGCCGGATGCAGGCCGCAGCGAACCGCGCCGTCTGGCGCACGATGCTCGAGTACGACCGGCGGCACGGTTACCGCGGCCCCGTGGAGAAGCTCGACCCGGCTGCCGCCGCCGACCCGTCGGCAGTCCAGGCCGCGCTGCGACGCCACCCGGACCCTGGCAACCTGCGGACGGCGGTCGTGACCTCGGTCGGCGCTCGCGACGCGAAGCTGCAGGTCCGCGACGGCCTGGTAGTGGAACTCGGCTGGGAAGGCATCGGCTGGGCCCGTGAAGCGCTCCCGGCCGACACGCTCGGACCATCGCCGAGGTCAGCGGGCCAGGTCCTCGCCGTTGGCCACGTGGTGTACCTCGAGCCGCTCGAGAGCGGCCAGTTCCGCCTGGCCCAGGAACCGACCGTAGGCGGCGCATTCGTCGCGCTCGACCCGCTCGACGGTGCAGTCGTCGCGCTCGTCGGCGGTTTCGATTTCGGTGCGAGCAAGTACAACCGCGCGGTCCAGGCCAAGCGCCAGCCGGGCTCCGCATTCAAGCCGTTCCTGTACTCCGCAGCGCTCGAAGAAGGCTTCACGCCGGCCACGCTGATCAACGACGCACCGATCGTGCTGCCCGGCGGCGGCGGCCAGGACGGCACCGAGGAGTGGCGGCCGCAGAACATCACGAAGCGTTTCTACGGACCGACGCCGATGCGCGAGGCACTGGTTCGCTCCCGCAACCTCGTGTCGATTCGCCTGTTGCGCGGCACCGGCATCGGGCCGGCCATTCATCACATGACCGCGTTCGGCTTCAGCCCCGAGGCACTGCCGCCCAACCTGACGCTCGCGCTCGGCACCGGGCAGGTCACGCCGATCGACATGGCGCGAGGCTTCGCCGTGTTCGCCAACGGCGGCTGGCGGGTGACGCCGTATCTCATCGCCTCGGTCGCCGACCCTTCCGGAAAGAAAGTGTTCGTGGCCGAGCCGCCCCTCGCCTGCCCGGACTGCATGGACGCCGCCGCGCCAACCGTGCCCGATGCTGGTGTGGACGACACTGAGGTCGAAGCCGCCGCACCGGCCGCGGCCGCCGACTCCGCGGGTTCCGTTCCCGCCGAACGTCGCGCGCCGCGCGCGATCTCTGCCGCCAACGCGTTCGTGATGACGGACATCATGACGGACGTGATCCAGCGCGGCACCGCGCAGCGCGCGAAGGTGCTCGGCCGCAGTGACATCGCCGGCAAGACCGGCACGACCAGCGACCGTCGCGACGCGTGGTTCGTGGGATTCAACGCCGACCTCGCCGCCGCCGCATGGATCGGGTTCGACCAGGAACGCTCGCTCGGCGAGGAAGAGGAAGGCAGCCGCACCGCCTTGCCGATGTGGATCTATTTCATGCAGGAAGCGCTGCAGGACAAGCCCGAGCACCGGCTGCCCGAGCCTCCCGGCGTGGTCCGGATGTGGGTCAATCGCAGTTCCGGGTCGCCAGCCAGCGCGGGCAGCGGCGGCGCGATCTTCGAGTCGTTCCTCGAGAGCCACGACCTGCGAGCTGGTGGGTCGGTTTACGGCGGCGGTGGCGTGGACGCCGAAAGCGTCCAGCCGCAGGCCACGGAAGAGTCGATCTTCTGACGGGGCCGCCGATGCACCGACGACCGAACCCCCGCGCCGAGCTGCTGCGACTGGCCGTGGCCGAGGAAGCGGCGCGGATCATGCGCGAGCAGGGCGTGGACGACTTCCTGCTCGCCAAGCGCAAGGCCGCGGAACGCCTCGGCGTGACCGATGCATCGATCCTGCCGCGCAATACCGAAATCGAGGCGGCCAAGGTCGCGCACCAGCGCCTCTTCGCCTCCGAACGGCACGAGACCGATCTCGCATTGCTGCGACGGGCGGCGCTCGAAGCGATGCGGCTGATGTCGGAATTCCAGCCGCGACTGGTCGGGCCCGTGCTGGCTGGCACGGCCTCATCGCACTCGGAGATCAACCTGCACCTGTTTTCCGAGACGCCGGAAGCCGTATCGATGCAGCTCGAGGACCGCGGCGTGCCGCACGAAGTGCTCGAGCGCCGGTTGCGGTACGAGCGCGATCGCACCGTGAGCTATCCCGCCGTCAGGTTCGTTGCCGGGCGGCAGACCGTCGACGCAGTCGTGTTCCCGCTGGACGGGATCCGGCAGGCGCCCGCGAGCCCGGTCGACGGCAAGCCGATGCGGCGCGCCAGCGCCACTGAAGTCGAAGCGCTGATTTAGCGAATCGCGCTCGCGTGGTATCGACGGTTCATACGCAGCAAAGAGTCGTGGATTAGGGGGCTGTCCGCGGGACCGCCATGAATACATCCCTGTAGGCTTCGACCGCGGCGTCCCTGCCGCGGACGATCCCGCGGACAGCCCCCTAATCCACGACTCCGCGTTTGCTCCGCCGTCGCAACCGCGCCACCCCGCTCCACAATCAGCCGCTTCCCCTCCGTGTCGCAGTCGCTCCGATCATGGCGTTAGCCAATTGAATGAACTGACGATGAGGCAGTGGGCGCGCATTGCGCGGGACGGATGGCAACTTGGTCAGCGCGACGGCAGGCGTCACACGGCGACCGTGTGACGCTCCGATGCGCATCGTTCCCGGTGCATGCCGCCGGGAACGATGCGCCGTGCAGCGATGCCCGACGGCGAGCCGCGTTACGCGCGCTTCTCGAGTTCCACGTAATCGCGGGCCACCGGCCCCGTGTAGAGCTGCCGCGGCCGCCCGATCTTCATCGCCGGGTCGCCGATCATCTCCTGCCAGTGCGCGACCCAGCCCGCGGTGCGCGCGATCGCGAACATCACGGTGAACATCGAGCGCGGGATGCCGAGCGCGCTGTAGATCACGCCCGAGTAGAAATCGACGTTCGGGTAGAGCTTGCGGGCGATGAAGTACTCGTCCTTCAGCGCGATCTCCTCGAGCCGCAGCGCCAGCTCGAACAGCGGATTGTCGGTCTGGCCGAGGCGCGCCAGCACCTTGTGGCACATCTCGCGGATGATCTTCGCGCGCGGGTCGAAATTCTTGTACACGCGGTGGCCGAAGCCCATCAGGCGCTTGTTGCCGTCCTTGTCCTTCACCCGATCGAGGAACTTCTGGATGTTGTCGACGGTGCCGATGTCCTCGAGCATCGCGAGCACGGCCTCGTTCGCGCCGCCGTGCGCAGGGCCCCACAGCGCGGAAACGCCCGCCGAGATCGCCGCATACGGGTTCGTGCCGGTGCTGCCGGCTAGCCGGACCGTCGACGTGCTGGCGTTCTGCTCGTGGTCCGCGTGCAGGATCAGCAGCAGGTCCAGCGCCTGGGCGGTCACCGGGTCGACCTCGTAATCGGAGGCAGGCACGGCGAAGAACATCCGCAGCATGTTCGCGCAGTAGTCCATGTCGTTGCGCGGGTAGATGAACGGCTGGCCCATCATGTGCTTGTAGGCCGCGGCCGAGATCGTCGGCATCTTGGCCAGGATCCGGTGCGCGAAGATCTCGCGGTGCCGCGGATTATTGTTGTCCATCGTGTCGTGGTAGAACGCCGCCATCGACGAGACGACCGCGGACACCATGGCCATCGGGTGTGCGTCGTAGTGGAACCCGTTGAAGAATCGCAGCAGCGATTCGTTGATCATCGTGTGGTAGCGGATCGAGTGGTCGAACTGCTCGAGCTGGCCGCCCGCCGGCAGCTCGCCGTTGATCAGCAGGTACGCCACCTCGAGGAAGCTCGACTTGGTCGCGAGCTGCTCGATCGGGTAACCGCGATAGAGCAGCACGCCCTCGTCGCCGTCGATATAGGTGATGCGACTCTCGCAGGAGGCCGTCGACATGAACCCGGGGTCGAACGTGAAGACCCCCTGGTCCTTCAGCAGCGTGCTGATGTTGAGGCAGTCCGGCCCGAGCGTGCCGCCTAGAGCCTGGAGGGTGGATTTCTTTCCCGAATCCAGGTTCGTCAGTTCGTATTTCTTCGTGCTCATCTTGGACCTACCTTTGCGACTCGCCCGCGGACTTCCGGGGAACGACTCGGGAGCCTTGCATGAGCGGCAGGCTCAATCAAGCTCGTACTAATCCACCACTTTCAGCTGTTGGCCGGGGACAGGCTCCTGGTTCGGGTAGAGGTCGTTCAGCAGGCGCAGCCGCTCCGCAGGGTACTGGCGGATAGGCGATTTTCGCGCCAGTTCCTCGATGGTCGCCCGCGAATCGACCTTGACCAGGCTGATGCGATCGGGCTCGGCAAGCTCGAACTCGTTGTCCTTCAGGCGGCGGAACGTCTTGATGCTGGAAAGGAACAGCGGGTCGCTGGCGGACAGCGCCGAGTTGAGCCGGGTCGCGCCACGGAAGACATATGCAAGGTTGTTGAAGTACACGACAGCGTACCTTGCCGGCCCGCGGTTACCCCACGGCAGCGGCACCTCCCGTGCGACCGCGGTGTAGCCCGGCAGGCCATTGACCTGCAGCGGGCCGGCCTCCGTGAGCGGCGTCCCGGCAAGGTTGCGGCCGATGAACGCCTTCGGGTCGACGTTCGGCGGGATCGGCATCACGGTGACCTCGAGGAACGCGTCCTTCTGCGGCGTGAACGCGACCACCTTCGTGGGCAGGTTCTGGATCGTCCACCCGGTGGGGAACGCCAGCGTGAAACCCATGTCCGCGTGATAGAAGCGGCTGCCCCGGACGACGCCCTGTGCGCGGCTCGGCCCGAACGGCAGGCCGTTGATCCTGTCGAGGTACGCCTGCCGCCCGTCCGGACGGGACTCCCCGGTATCGACCTTGTGCGCCGCGGCCACGACTTCCTTGAGCCGCGTGTCGTTGTCCGGGTGGGTTGCGAAGACGCCGTGGTAGACGCGAGGCTCGCGGCCTTCCTGTCGCGCGAGCTGCACCTCGAACGTCTCCTGGTTCTTCAGCAGTCGCACGACGTCGATCATCGCATCGGGGTCGTAGCCGAGGCGGTTGAGGTACTGCGCGCCGATGTCGTCGGCCTCGAGCTCCATGTCGCGCCCGTAGCCGCTCACGAGCGCCGTGCCGGCCATGTTCGCGACCGACGCCAGGTCGCCGCTGCCGGTCAGGATGCCGACGATGGTCGCACCGACGCCGGTGGCGGTCGCACCGGCCTGCTGTCGGACCGCGTGCCTCGCGGTCACGTGCCCAACTTCGTGCCCGAGCACAGCTACGAGCTCGGCCTCGGAATTCAGGTAGGCCATGATGCCGCGGGTGATGTAGACGTAGCCCCCGGGCAGCGCGAACGCGTTGATGTCCTGCGTGTCGAGCACCGTGAACGTGTACTGGAGCTCGGGCCGATGGCTCACGCGGGCGATCTTCTGCCCGATCTCGTTCACATAGGCCTGCAGCGCCTCGTCGTCGTAGCGGCCGAACTTCTGCAGGATCTGCGGGTGCGACTCGCGGCCGATCGCGACCTCCTGCTCGGCCGTCATCGTGACGACGTCGGCCCTGCCGGTGACCGGGTTCGTGGCACAGCCGCCGGATGCGGCCGCGATCAGCACCGCCGCCAGGAGCCGGACGCGGGACGGGAGCATGCGCAGACCTCGCGGGTGGGACCCTGAGTCTAGAGTGGGGCGGCGGCGGCAGAAAGTTCCCTGCGACCCGCCAGGTGCACAAACGAAACGGGGCGCACGCGGCGCCCCGTCACGCGGCATCGATGCGGGACCGATCAGCCCTTGGCGTACTTCTTGCGGAAACGATCGACGCGGCCGCCGGTGTCCAGGATCTTCTGCTTGCCCGTGTAGAAGGGATGGCAGTTCGAGCACACTTCGATCTGCAGGTCCTCGCCGAGCGTGGAACGCGTCTCGAAAGTGTTCCCGCAGCTGCAGGTCACCGTGATGTTCTTGTAGTCGGGATGGATTCCGCTCTTCATGGTCGCGGTCCTTTGGCAAGCATTCGGAAAAAGGGCGCGAAGTATAGGAGCGACGGCCGGCGCTGACAAGGTCGTTGCGCGGCTGTTGCGGGAAGTGGCGCCGGTTATCCACAAAAGCTGTGGATAACTTTGTGGATTCCGGGCCAGCGCCATATCCGGGCCACGCGTGACAAAGGCACATTCTTGCTTTGGTTAAATTTTGATCAGTGTATTTCTACATTGATTTTCAACTAGTTATGAGCGCTCTCTAAGATGTCACTTCGACTACGATCCGTAACATGCCGTATTTGGGTACCCGGAGCGGCCGTGTGCATAACTGGTACGAACCGCCGTTGCCAGATGCTCCGGAACGGTGCGTCCGGACCCCTCAGGGACGGGAAGGCGGCCCCGGAACGCCGTCGCGCCGGCCCTTCCCGGTCGCGTCGCCGAGGAACATCGCCTGCAGGTCATTGAGGAACAAGCGACCGCGGGCCGTCGGGGCCCAGCGAAAGCCAGGGGACCACTCGAGCAGTCCGCGCTCGCACGCTGCCTCGATCACGCCCGCGACCGTTGCGAAGGCGAGCCCGGTACGTTCCTCGAACAGCGCTGGCTCGATCCCCTCGTTGAGCCTGAGCGCGTTCAGGAAAAACTCGAACGCGAGATCGGATCCGGCGACCACCCGCGTTGCTGACACGCGTTCGTCCGATCGCGAAGCGACAATGTAGCGCCCAGGCTGCTTCACACGCTCGGTGCGCGCGACTTCGCCGGTGATCGCGTCGGTCGTCTTGCCGTGTGCACCCGCGCCGATGCCCACGTAGTCGCCGAAGCGCCAGTAGTTGAGGTTGTGCCGGCACTGGCGCCCCGGCCGCGCATAGGCCGAAACCTCGTATTGGCCGAAGCCGGCCGCCGCGAGCAGGCGCTGGCACTCGCCCTGCATCGCGAACATCACTTCGTCGTCAGGCAACTCCGGTGGCCGTCGCTCGAATGCCGTCCCGGGCTCGAGCGTCAGCTGGTAGTGCGAGATGTGGGCGGGCGCGAGTTCGATGGCCCGCTCGACGTCTGCGACGGCTTCGTCGAGCGTCTGCCGCGGCAAGCCATACATCAGGTCGAGGTTGAAGTTCTCGATGCGCGCAGTACTCAACTCCGCGACTGCCGTCTCGATCTCGCCGTGCGAGTGGATGCGGCCGAGCGCGGCGAGGTGGCGGTCGTCGAAACTCTGCGCCCCGAGCGACACGCGATTCACGCCCGCATCGCGGTAGGCACTGAAGGCGCCGTGCTCGATCGTGCCGGGGTTCGCTTCGAGCGTCACCTCGAGGTCGGGCGCCGCGGGCAGCAGTTCCCGCATGCGACGCAGCACCGCGGCGATCGCGTCGGCCGAGAACAGACTCGGCGTGCCGCCGCCGAAGAACACCGACACGACCAGCCGCCCGTCGAGGCCCTGCGTTGCAAACGCGAGATCGTCCAGCAGCGCCGCGAGGTAGGCGCGATCCGGGAGGCCTGCAGCAGGAAGCGCGTGCGAGTTGAAGTCGCAGTAGGGGCATTTGCGCACGCACCACGGCAGGTGCACGTAGAGCGCCAGGGGCGGTGCGCGCACCACGTTCAGGCCTCTGCCGGGCCCCCGCCGATCGCAGCCACCAGGGCTCGCAGCGCCTGGCCGCGATGGCTCACCCGGTTCTTTTCGGCGGCATCGAACTCGGCCGCCGTGCGCGCCGAGCCGGCGACGATGAACAACGGGTCGTAGCCGAATCCGCCGCTGCCTCGTGGTTCGCGCGCGATGCGCCCTTCCCAGCTCGCCTGGCAGACGATCGGCGCCGGATCGGCGGGCCAGCGCAGGGAGGCCATCGCGCAGCGATATCGCGCGGTGCGGCGTTCGTCGTCGACGCCCGCAAGCTCATGCAGCAGCTTCGCGTTGTTCGCCGCATCGTCCGCCGCATCACCGGCGTAGCGCGCCGAATAGATTCCGGGCGCTCCCTGCAGCGCGTCGACTTCGAGGCCGGAGTCGTCCGCGATGGCGGGCAGTCCCGATGCCTGCGAAGCAAACCGGGCTTTCAGGATCGCGTTCTCCACGAAGCTGAGGCCGGTCTCCTCCGCGGCGTCGCGCGTGAATCCGGAGAGGGGCAGTACCTCGACGTGCCACGGCGCCAGGATCGCGCGCATTTCGCGCAGCTTGCCCGCGTTCCCGGTCGCCAGCACGACCCGCGGCGGAAACGCGGGTGCGCGAGCGGTCACCGTCGCTGCCCTCGCGGCGGTGTCGCCAGCGGTGCCTGCAGCGCTTCGAGCTGCGCCGCAAAGAGCTGCTGGCAGGCCGTGGCCGCCAGGTTCAACAACTCGTCGAGCTCGTGACGGCGGAACGCGTGTCCTTCCGCCGTGCCCTGGATCTCGATGAAGCCGCCGCCGTTGTTCATCACCACGTTCATGTCGGTCTCGGCGCCCGAGTCCTCGACGTAATCGAGGTCCACGACCGGGGCTCCGTCCACGATGCCGACCGACACCGCAGCCACCTGGCCGTGCAGCGGGTTCGACGCGATCGCGCGACGGCGCACGAGCGCGTCCATCGCGTCGGCGAGCGCCACGTAGGCGCCGGTGATCGAAGCCGTGCGCGTGCCGCCATCGGCCTGCAGCACGTCGCAATCGAGCGTGACGGTGCGTTCGCCGAGCGCACGCATGTCCATCACGGCCCGCAGCGACCGGCCGATCAGCCGCTGGATCTCGAGCGTGCGGCCGCTCTGCTTGCCGCGCGCGGCCTCGCGTGCGGAGCGCGTGTGCGTGGCGCGGGGCAGCATGCCGTACTCGGCGGTGACCCAGCCCTCGCCCTTGCCCCTCAGGAACGAAGGCACGCCGTCCTCCACCGTCGCCGTGACCAGCACCCGCGTGTCGCCGAACTCGACGAGCACCGAGCCTTCGGCATGGCGCGTGAAGCCGCGCGTAATCCTGATCGTGCGCAACTCGTCCGGTGCGCGGCCGCTGGGTCTCATGGCAGATGCTCCGGGGTCAGGGGCCGAGCCAGCGCACGGCGGCTGCGGTCGTGTTGTCGGCGAACGGCGCCGAGACGATCAACGCTCGCTCGCCCAGGTTCGTCAGCATCGATCGAAGCTGGCCGTCGGCCGCCGCACTCAGCGTCGCGATCTGCTCGTCGGCGAGTCCCGACCACAGCCCGTCCGAGCAGAGCAGCAGCACGTCGCCCGGCAGCAGCGGATTGCGCCCGCTGAGCGACATCTCCGGCAGCACCGGATCGCCGCCGATGCAGCACTCGACGTAGTTGCGCATCGGATGGTCCTGTGCCTGGCGCTCGGTGATGCGACCAGCGCGCAGCAACAGTTCGACGTGACTGTGATCCCGGGTACGGGCGACGACGTTGCCGGAGCGCAGCTGGTAGATACGGCTGTCGCCTACGTGCGCCCAGTAGGCGCTCGACCCCTGCACGATGCAGGCCGCGCACGTGGCCCGCGGCCGGATCTCCTGCGGCAGACCGCGGCCCAGGTCCACGACCGCATCGTGCGCGCGGCCGATCGTGAGGTGCAGGAAACCTTCAGGATCGAACAGCGGCCGGCTCGCTTCCCAGAACTCGCCGATCATGGCGCGGATCGCGACTTCGGCCGCGCGCGCGCCGTCGGCGTGCCCGCCCATGCCGTCCACGACGGCAAGGAACGCGGACCCGTCGCCGAGCGCGATCGCAACCCGGTCCTGGTTTTCTTCGCGATTCCCGAGGAGGCTCAGATCCGCGTGCTCGATGTGCAAGTGTCGCTCCGGCACGCCTGCTTCTCATGTAGACTTGGCCGGCTTTTATAACACTCCGCGCCGCGTCACCCCAAGTGGCCTGTGCGGAGCCAAGTGCGGCAATTCCCGGTAGTTTCGCCCGGACGGCACCATGATCCGCAGCATGACCGGCTTCGCGCGCCGCGAGCGCCAGGCCCCTTGGGGCACGCTCACATGTGAGCTCCGCACGGTAAATCACCGCTACCTCGAGGTCTCGCTCCGGCTGCCCGAGGACCTGCGCGGCGTCGAGGGCGACGCCCGGCACGCACTCTCTTCGAGCCTTCGGCGCGGCAAGGTCGATGCCGGCCTGTACCTGCGATCGACGGCCGCGACCACTCCGGCTCTGGAGATCAACCAGCCGCTGGTCGAGCAACTGCTGCAGCGGGCCGGGGAGGTCGCAGCGCGGCTCGGTGAGCGCGGCGGCGCGATGAGCGCGTTCGACGTGCTGCGCTGGCCCGGCGTGGTGCGCGAGGCCGAGCGCGACATAACCCCGCTTGCCGCCGAGGCGCTCGAGCTGCTGAAGGAGACCTCGGAGCAGTTGAACGAGTCGCGTGCCCGCGAAGGCGCGCGCATCCGCGAGATGCTGCAGACGCGCTGCCAGGCGCTGGTCGAGACCGTATCACTGGTGCGCGCGCGGTTGCCCGAAGTGAGCGCCCGCATCAGGGCCAGGGTCTCGGAGCGCGTCGCGCAACTCGGCACGCAGGTTGATTCCGAGCGCCTCGAGCAGGAACTGGTGCTGCTCGCGTACAAGATGGACGTGGAAGAAGAACTCGACCGCCTCGGCAGCCACGTCACGGAGACGATGCGAGTGCTCGACTCCAGCGAACCCGCGGGCCGGCGGCTCGATTTCCTGATGCAGGAGCTGAATCGCGAGGCGAACACGCTGTCGTCGAAGTCGCAGGACGTCGAGACCACGCGTGCCGCCGTGGACATGAAGGTCCTGATCGAGCAGATGCGCGAGCAGGTGCAGAACGTTGAGTAGCGCGGCCGGCCCGGACCGCGGGCGCCTGTTCGTGATCGCTGCGCCCTCCGGCGCCGGCAAAACCTCGCTGGTGCGCGCGCTGATGCAGCGCGAGCCCGGCCTGCGGTTCTCCATCTCGTACACCACGCGCAGCCAGCGTCCCAACGAAGCCCACGGCCGCGACTACTTCTTCGTCACGCGCGCCGAGTTCGACCGGATGGTCGCGGCCGGCGAGTTCGTCGAGCACGCCACGGTGTTCGACAACAGCTATGGCACCGCGCGACGCCAGGTCCAGGAATCGCTCGCCGCCGGCCAGGACCTGATCCTCGAAATCGACTGGCAGGGTGCCCGCCAGATCCGGCAGGCGCTGCCCGAGTGCCGCTCGATCTTCATCCTGCCGCCGTCGCGTGCGGAGCTCGAGCGCCGCCTGCGCGGGCGCGGCACCGATTCGGAGGACGTCATCCAGCGCCGCCTGCGCGACGCTGCCGGCGACATGGGGCACTGGCGGGAGTTCCAGCACGTCGTCGTAAACGACGACTTCGAGCGGGCGCTCGGTGAGCTTCAGTCGATCATTCGCGGCGAGGGGGAACGGTCGCGCGTCGACCGGCCGGGCCTGGCCACACTGGCGGCCGGACTCACGGCCGCGGAAGCGAACGGGGAGTAGCGGTCAGCGGGCCGTCGGAGGCCGGCAAACCGGACGCTCCGACTCCTGGTTACCCGCTGCTACGCGCTCTGCGGTCGCGCCCCTCAGAAAATCTCGCGCCAGCCGACCCTGCGCGTCGCGCTTGCCGGTGGTGGGTCCGGGTCAATCTCCTCTGGCTGGTTGGAAGTGTCCGCCAGCGACCACAGAGCAGTCAGCTTGTTCGGCACCAGCCGGATCAGGCTCAGACCGACGACCGTCGAGTTTCCGATCGGCTTTCCAACCGCCTTGTTGGTCGCGGTGACCAGCGGCGCGCCCGACCTGAAGTCCAGCTTGTAGGCCCAGCTCGATCCGCCGACCAGGCAGTAGTCGTCCTTCGGGACGTTGGCGCCCACGACCAGCACGCCCAGCTGCAGGCGGGGGTCGATATTCACGCGCTCGCCGACCGGCAGGGTCACATACCACCCGTTCTTCGTCGCCCAGTCCACCGCCACCGGACTCGGGATCCTGCGAGGGTTGCCGCTGGTGTCGAGCGTCTGGGCAACGAGATTGGCTCCGGCGCTGCTGAAGACCCCGAGGTCCGCGCCCGTGTCCTTCACCGCGTAGATGCCCTGGGCAACGGTGCCTGACGGCGCCGTGGGGCTGATATCGCCGAAGCCGAGGTAGCGGCCGGTGGCGAAATAGACGACCCGGTGATACGTGCCGCTCCCGTCCTTGATGCGGCTCAGTTCCGGACGCACGCTGATCGGCTGGTTGCCCGCGGTTGACGACGTGCGGCCCAACCGCTGCGAGGAACTGGCGGTCAAGTCGAAGCGCCACAGGCTGCCGCCGAGGTCGCCGCCATAGACGTACTGCGTGCTGTTGTCGACCAGCGTGCTCAGCACCCAGTTGGCGACCTTGGCGATGCCGCTGACGTTCGGATCGTTGACCGAGTTGTCGGTGATGATCTCCTGCAGCTTCGCGCCGGTGAACGCGTCCACCACGTACAGCCGCCCCTTGCCGTCGCCGAGGGTATTGTTGTACCCGGAGGCGAAGATCACCACCCACTTGCCGTCCGACATGCGCTTGGTGATGATCGGGTTGCCGTACGTGTAGCCGATGTCGGCGTCCTGCGACGTGCCGAACTCCCACAATGCCTTCGGGCTGGCAGGGTCCGTGACGTCGAGCGCGTAGTAGGCACGGCCGCCGAGGCCCAGCCCGCCGACGAGCACCGTCTTCCAGTTCGTGCCGTCGTACGCGTCGCCCACCGCGATCGGCCCGTCGACGTAGAACTGGTGGTTGGCGCCGTACGTGGCGTCGGCAAGCTTGAACATGTTCGGGATCACGGCGCTGGGTACGTACGCCCAGAGCTCGTCGCCGGTGGTCGCACTGATCGCGTGCAGCATGCCGTCGTTCGCGCCGACATACACGACGCCGGCCCGGCTGAGGTTCGCGTTCACGAATGCCGTGTATCCGGCATCGCCGTACTTGAACGGTGGCTTCTTCACGTAGACGGGCGCCGCATTCACGATGTCGCCGAGCACGTGCTCGCGGTCCCGGAACAGTCGCGTGGCGTTGCCGGCCTGGTCCTCGAGGCCATTCTGCCCCCGCAGGAACGCGATCAGCGCATCCGCGGTGGCCGCCGTCTTCTGCGTGGAATCCCAGGCGCTGTATTGCGTCAGCAGGCCGGTATTGAAGTAGCCAGCGGTCTTCTCGGCGGTCAGGTTCGCCGCATCGAAGGGCTTCAGCTTGCCCGTGCCGCTGGCGCTGAACGTCACGATGTTGCGTGAGTCCGACGCGGCCCCCACCTTGGTGCCGAGCCGGTCACGCGCCGACCAGTTGGAGGCCAGCGAGAGGGCTCCGGTCGTCAGGTCGATGTCCTTCGAGATCAGGTCGCCGAACCACGCCACCGTCGTGTACCTGGCAACGAACGCGCTGTTGTCTCCGGCCACGGGCTCGAGGTTGCTGGTGGCGGCCGCGGACGACGAAGCGTTGACCTGCGATATCGCGGAAAGCGCCTTGTTCAGCGACAGCACTACCGCGTCCGGGTTGGACGCGCTCAGGTACTTGCCACGGCCATTGACCGCAGCGTGCCACAGATCGTCGATGCGCTCGGTGACCCCGGGCGCATTGTCTCCCGACACCAGCGGATTCGTCTGCGGATCCGGCCAGTTCTTCGTGCCCTGCACGATGGCGGTGTAGTCCGCCGAACCTCCCGACTGGTAGTTCTCGTCGAAGCCGAGCACGCCCGATATGCCGAGACCGAGACCGAACGTCGCCATGTGCTGGTGCGACGCCGTGTCGCCGCCGGCCGACGGGACGTTGTTGGCCGTTACGTCGAGCCTGGTGATGCCGTCGTCGAGCAGTCCGCCGGTCGGGCTCAACGTCGACGTGCGCAGGTCCGTCTTCCAGTAGTAGTAGGCGATGTCAGCCAGCGTGTTCGGCTTTTTCAGCGCATCGAAGAAAGGCTTGGCTGTGCCGGTGACGCCGTCCTGGTCGCCCACGAGCGTGGCGTTGTCTTCCTGGTAGGCGCTGTACCTCGTGCCGGACGTCGACTCGTCGCGTGTGTTCCAGTATCCGTCGGTCGTCAGGATGCTGAAGTTCTGCTGGCAGGAGTACTGCACCGGATCGTCGTTGCCGGTGATCAGCGTGCCGGCATACAGCCGCCCGGCCTTGGACAGCGCGCCACGCAGCGGCGTGTAGTTGGTGCCGCCGCTGGTGTTGAACGGCTGCTTGGCGTACAGGATGTTGTACCAGGCCGCCTTCTGGGTCGCATCGAACTTCTTGATGTTGAGGAAGCCGGTCGAGGCCGTGCCCTTTTCGCTGATCGCGCCAAAGCCGACGCGGTACTTGTCGCTGATGTTGCTGAACGCCCGGCCGGACGCCGACTTCATCATGTTGATGCGGGTCCGGTAGTAGCTGTACCAGTTGGCGAAATTGGTCTTCTCGGCGGCCGTCGTGGCCACCTTCTGCGTGTACTTGTTGTCCGCATCACAGGTGGACGGCGGCGAAGTCGGGCTGCTCTTGAATTCGTAGTAGCTGTAGTTGGCCCGAGTCTCCGTGACGCCACTGCCGCCGCCGGTGCCGGACGAGGTGGCGTTCGCCGCCACGGTGATCGTGTAGCTGTTGGTGCTGACGGTGACGATCTCGTAGGTCCCGTTGACCGTCACGCCGCGAAAGGTCTTCGAGGGTGCGAACGTGACTTTCATGCCCGGCGTGAAACCGTGGCTGGAGTGCGCGACCGTGACCGTCTTGGTGCCGCTCGACGTCGTGAACGGATTTGAGTTGAGTGAGAAAGAGGTCGTGCCCGACAGGTCCCGCGACGTCGAGCTCGAGTTGAACCCGTCATCCTTGGCCGAAGTGAAGGATGCATCCGCGAACGAGGTCCCATCACCCTTCTTCGGTGCGACGTACGTAATGGCGGGATTGTAGTAGACCTTGTTGGCCCCGAAGTTCTCGAAGCAGTTTCTCGAGGTAAGAGTGGTGAAGGAGACTTTCGTAGTCGCGGCAGTCGTAGCATCGTCTACGTCATCCGGCATGTAGTCCCAGCTCATGCTGGTCGAGTCGTCCAGGATGAAATAGACGTTCGGCGGCACGACCTTGCTCAGGCCCGTCACCATCGGCGTGCTGGCCAGGTCCACGAGGGCCGCCGAGGCCTGGCCCCAGCCCATGACGGCGATCACCGTGGGGGCCGCTGCGCGGAGAAATGTACTGCACTTCATGGGGTTCTCTCCCTCAGAGCACGATCAGCGCCTGCACGTAGCGGACCGTGTTGCGCGGTCCGTCGATGCGGGTGGTGACGCGATAATAGGTCTGGGCCAGGCTGGTGAGCGGCGCGTTGCCATAAGAGGCGCCAATGCGTGTGCTGTCCTCGCTGGCACCGGAGGCGAAGCTCGAGCAAGCCATCGGCGTCACTCCGTCTGCGGCCACCAGCGAGTTCGGGTTGCCCTCGGCGTTGCAGACGCGATTGATGACGTACGTCACGGTGAAGCCGGCTGCGACTCCTGCAGGCGTGACGGCGAGCGCGTCCATGTTGCAGGTGGCGCCCGGGTCGGTCCCCGTCCAGTTGACGTCGTCGGCCGCATCCGCCGGGGTTCGCGTGCCGGTCAAGTCGCAGTTGTCCGCCGTCGTCGCGAAGTAGCCGCTGGCCGGGATATCGTCGAACAGCGCGCCGCCCGCCGAGTTGGCGGCGAGCCAGGTGATTGCCGCTTCGGTTCCGGCGTCGCCGGACGCCACCGCCGTCTTCTGGAATGCCAGGTTGCCTGCGACCAGCGTTCCAGTGTCGCTCGAGCGCAGCAAGGCGACGGCCGCGAAGCCGATGATCAGCAGCGCGATCAGCACGACCAGCAGCGACAGGCCCGCCTGGTTGCGACGAATCGTTGGTGACTTGCGGTGCTTCATACGCCTGTCCAGATGACGTTGATCAGCGGGATGACGGTGACGAGGACCCGGTACCGGTAGCGCTGCTCGTCGGCCGACAGCGGGATGGACAACTCGGATGCCAGTCCTGCATCCCAAACGACGAGCGGCGACGGCGTCACGACGTCCCGCTCGAGGTTGCCCCGCGTCACTATGGCGACGCGCACGGCCTTGATGCGACGCAGGTTGACGGCGGTCGGCGCCGCCCATGTGCCGCCGGCGGCATCTACCCACGCGTTCACCGCCTGGCTGCCCGCCGGCGCCACGCCGTACTGCGCCTGCAGGCTGACGACCTGCGGCACCACGGAATCGGCCTCGGCCAGCGTCGGGTTGGCCGGCGCGGCGAAGGCGTCAAACGAAGCGAGGTCGCAGGCGTTCGTGGCGGAAGGCGCCGCGCTGTCGTTGCAGATGACCCCGAACGTCCGTAGCCCGAACCGCCCGAGATTGACGACCACGTCGCCGACGTCATAAAGCATCGCGCTCGTGAACACGGTCGTCGGGCTGTTCGGGTTGTACGGAAAAGCCGTGGCGGAAGCGTGATTCAGCCGGAACCCGTTACCGGTAGCCACCGGGTTCGAGCTCATCTGCATCACCGTGCAGATCTTGCTGCCGTCGGGAGCGCCCGCCAGGAACAGGTCGCCCTGCCGCAGCCCCGCGGCGCTGGTCACGGTGATCGCGGAAGTGGCCGCGCCCATGCCCTGCACGACGATCGACGGAGCCACGCCGAAATCCGCATCGCTGCGCAACACGCGGATGCGGTCCGGCAACGGCACGCCGCCCGCGGAGGTGCCGCCGTCCACGATGCGCACCGGCGCAAGCACGCCTCCGTCGAGGACGGTCGCCGTGTCGAAGAACAGATTGCTGCCCACATCGCACGCCAGCGCCTGCGGTGCAGTGAGGCCCGCGCCGGCCATCCTGACCTCGCGCTCCAGCATGAACAGGCCGACGGCAGCGCTCATCTGCGCGTCGTTGCCGACCGTCGTCGTGCGCTTGCGCGCTTCGTAGACACTGAGCACCTGCATCACGACCACGATCGTCACGAGCCCCAGCGCGACCGCGACCATCAGCTCGATCAGCGACACGCCCCGGTTACGAGTACGCATGGCTCAGTTACCCGCCAGCGTGGCGACGACCACGTGGTTGTGCGCGGGCGCGCCGGGCGGCTGCCAGCCGATCGTCACCGTCACCACGTTGCCGTTGACTGCCACGGTCCGGGTGCCGGAAGGCAGTTCAGCCAATGCCGCATCGGCCACGACATAGCTTGCGAGGTTGGCGCGGTCCACCCACATGCGCCCGATCTGCGCGTCCGCGATCGTCGCGGCCTCGGCACGGTACTGGACCTCGCCGCTGTCCTTGACGGCCGCTCCCAGCAGCCGGACCAGCCCGATGATGCCGATCGAGAACAACAGCACCGACACCAGCACCTCGACGAGCGCCGAGCCGCGATCCAGTCCACGAGTCATCTGGCTTGGGGTCTTCACAGGCAGGCCCTTGAATCGGTGCCGGGCAACACGGGGTCGCATAGCCGCGACATGCCACCCGGCAGCAACTGCAAGCGCAGCGGGTGATAGTCGGCGGTGCCGGGCACGTTGGTCGAGTCCAGGTCGACCTGGGTGATCGGCTCTGAACCGTCCGGGTTTGGATCCACGGTGCGTCCGAGGGAATCGAACGTGACCCGGTCCGCTCCGACCGGGGTGATCGTGAGTGTCAGGCCGGCAGTGCCCTCGTTGCCCGCCGCCTGGTCCAGCACGGTTCCATCCCTCACGAGACGAACCTGCCAGCCGGTCGCATCGGTGAAGAATTCCACCTGGGCGTTGCGGCGGACGGCCTCGGTACGCGCAAGCGCAAGGCCGTGCTTCCAGGACTCGCCGGCGGCGCGAATCCTGCCGGTCTCGATCACGCCGCGCAACGTGGGAACGCCGAGCACGAGCAGCAACCCGACCACGGCGACCGTGACCATCAGCTCGACCATCGTGAATCCCGACGCGTGCCGCATCAGCAGGTGTCCCCCTTGCGGCCGATCCAGCAACTGCCGGAACCCCACGGGCCGGCTGTCGTTCGCGCGCCCGCCTGGTCGATCGTATAGACGAACGTCGCCATGCCGCCGCTGCCGGTCGCCGTGATCGTGTATGTGGTCGGGGCGGGGTCGCAGGTCATGGCGAACTCGCGTGTATCCGCCGGGCACGGCATCCCCTCGTAGGTGCGGTTGTCGAGAAAGAACTGCTCGGCAGCCACGCGTCCCTGGCCAAGCGACGCAACGGCGTCTGCAACCGCGCCGCGACGGACATACTCGCGGTAGGCAGGGACGGCGATGGACATCAGGATCGCCACGATCGCAACGGCGATCATGAGCTCGATCAGCGTGAATCCGCGGGCTTTCGCCCTGCCGGCTTGCGGGGTACCGAGGCAGTCGTGGTTCATAGCGCCGCCGATGGTCATCCAGTGCCATTTAGACAAATTCGACACTATCATGCGTCCCTCCGCCGAAAGCCTGCGTAGCTTCAAAGCTGTGACGCGGCTCACGGAATTTTCCGTTGCAACGCAAGGCGTTACAAGATCCGGACGGGCCGCGTGATCCCGGAGCCCGACGCCGGGCCACCGCTGCGGAGTCTAGCGCTGTTCGGGCAGCCAAAAACAAGGCCTGTGCTATGCTTTCGCCCCTTGTCCCCGACTGACACGTAAAGACCGCCCATGGCCCGCATCACCGTCGAAGACTGCCTGCAGAACGTCCCGAACCTGTTCCAGCTCGTGCTGGTCTCCGCCAAGCGCGCCCGCAAGCTGGCGAACGGGGCCGAGCCGACGCTCGACTGGCAGAACGACAAGCCGACGGTGCTCGCGTTGCGTGAGGTGGCCGCCGGTCACGTCGGCCTCGAGATCCTCGAGGAGCCCGATCGCCCCGCGCAGCAGGATTTCATCCCCGAGCCCGAGTTCATGGGCGAATTCCGCGCGCCGCAGATCGGACTGGGAGACTGACCCGGCGCCGAGCCCACGGCCGTGGACGTCACGTCTTCCCTGCGCAGCCTGCTGCCGTACGGAAGACGGTCGATCGGCATCAGCCAGCTGATTTCGAAGCTCGAGGGCTACCTGCCCCCGGCTGAGGTCGAGCGCGTCCAGGCAGCCTACGATTTCGCGCACCAGGCCCACGAGGGCCAGCGCCGGCGCTCGGGCGAGCCCTACATCACGCACCCGGTCGCGGTCGCCGACCTGCTCGCGGATCTCCGCCTCGACTCGCAGACGCTGATCGCCGCGATCCTCCACGACGTCATGGAGGACACGCCGACGCTGAAGGACGAGATCAACGGGCGCTTCGGCGGCGAGGTGGCGGACCTCGTCGACGGCGTCAGCAAGCTCGACCAGATCCAGTTCAAGAGCCGCGCCGAGGCCCAGGCCGAGAGCTTCCGCAAGATGCTGCTCGCAATGGTGCGCGACATCCGCGTCATCATGGTCAAGCTCGCCGACCGCACCCACAACATGCGCACGCTGGGCGCGATGCCGCCCGCCAAGCGCCGCTCGATCGCGCGCGAGACGCTCGAGATCTACGCGCCGATCGCGAACCGCCTCGGCATGCACGCGATCAAGGTCGAGCTCGAGGACCTCGGCTTCCGCTCGCTGTACCCGCGGCGCTACAAGGTCATCGAGAACGCGGTCCGCAAGGCCAAGGGCAACCAGAAGCAGTTCGTCGGCCGGATCACCGATGCGCTGCAGGGAGCGCTCGAAAAGGCGGGGATCGGCGGGCGCGTCGAGGGGCGCGAGAAGGACGTCTACAGCATCTACCAGAAGATGCGCCGCAAGAAGGTCTCGCTGAACGAGATCGTCGACGTCTACGGTTTCCGGATCGTCGTGCGACAGCACGGACACCTGCTACCGCACGCTCGGCGTCGTGCACGGCGTGTACAAGCCGATGCCGGGGCGCTTCAAGGACTACATCGCGATCCCGCGCGCGAACGGCTACCAGTCGCTGCACACCACGCTGTTCGGCCCGAACGGCACGCCGCTCGAGGTGCAGATCCGCACGACCGAGATGCACCAGATCGCCGAATCCGGCATCGCGGCGCACTGGCAGTACAAGGACAGCGACGATTCGGCGCGCACGTACAGCGAGCGTGCGCGAGAGTGGCTGCAGCAGCTCGTGGAGATCCAGCAGGGCGGCAACTCCGAGGAATTCCTCGAGAGCGTCAAGGTCGACCTGTTCCCGGACAAGGTCTACGTCTTCAC
Source organism: uncultured Gammaproteobacteria bacterium (assembly GCA_963696545.1). GTDB lineage: Bacteria > Pseudomonadota > Gammaproteobacteria > Steroidobacterales > Steroidobacteraceae > RPQJ01. Next base: position 19,889 of record CAVOKQ010000016.1, on the reverse strand, counting down.
GCCGAAGGGCGACATCCGCCGCCTGCCGCGCGGTTCGACCTGCGTGGACTTCGCGTACGCCGTGCACACGGACGTCGGCAATCGCTGCGTGGCGGCCAAGGTCGATCGCCGCCTCGTGCCGCTGCGCACGCCGCTGCGCAACGGGCAGACGGTCGAGGTGATCACCGCGAAGGGCGCGACGCCGAACCCGTCGTGGATCAATTTCGTCGTCACCGCGAAGGCGCGCGCGTCGATCCGGCAATACCTGAAGAGCCTGAAGCGGTCCGAGGCGGTCGACCTCGGGCGGCGCCTGCTGAACCAGGCGCTCGAGGAATTCTCGCTGACGCTGCGGAAGATTCCGGCAGAGGCCATCGACGCCGTCGTGCGCGACCTCGGGCTGCGCAACGAGGAAGACCTGTACGAGAAGATCGGCCTCGGCGAGCGTGTGGCACCGTTCATCGCGCGCCGCCTGCTGCCGCCGGACGCGGACACGACGCCGGAAATGCAGGCCGGGCCGCTGGCAATCGCCGGCACCGAAGGCCTGGTCGTGACGTTCGCGCGTTGCTGCTTCCCGATCCCGAACGACCCGATCCTTGCGAACGTATCGACCGGCCGCGGCGTCGTGATCCACCGCGAGGCCTGCGGCAACCTCTCGACGTTCCGCAAGCAGCCCGACAAGTGGATCTCCGTGACGTGGCGACCGGCGGTGGACCGGCTGTTCCACGTCGAGATCAAGGTCGAGGTCACGAACAAGATGGGCGTGCTGGCGCAGGTCGCCTCGGCGATCTCGGGCACGCAGACGAACATCGACCGCGTGTCGCTGATCGAGCGCGACAGCGACAGCTCGACGCTGATCTTCGAGCTGCTGGTGCAGGACCGCATGCACCTGGCGCGCGTGATCCGGGCGATCCGCGGCATGCCGGAAGTGCTGAAGGTCATCCGCACGCTGGCGTGAGGCAGTGAGCAGTGATCAGTGGATAGTGATCAGCGGACAGTGGATAGGAAGAAACGAGTTCGCGCCGCGGGCGCGCTCCACCTCTGACTATCCACTAATCACTATCCAGTATTCACCCTCTTTACTATCCTCATTGCGCCGTCCGCCGTTTCGCACTACTCCCTACCCGCTGATCATTACCCCCCTATTCCTCCTACGGAGCCCCCCCGTGTCCCGCACCATCATCTCGACGCCGCACGCACCGCAGGCCATCGGCACTTATTCGCAGGCCGTGAAAGTCGGCACGACGGTCTACCTGTCGGGGCAGATTCCGCTCGAGCCCGCTACCGGTGAACTCGTCAAGGGCGACATGGAAGCGCAGGTGCGGCGCGTATTCGAGAACCTGAAGGCCGTCGCCGCGGCGGCAGGCGGCGACCTGTCGCACCTCGTGAAACTGAACGTGTTCCTCACCGACCTCGCGCACTTCGCGCTGGTCAACAAGGTCATGGCCGAGTACTGCTCGCAGCCGTACCCGGCGCGCGCAGCAGTCGGCGTGTCTGCGCTGCCGCGCGGTGCGGCCGTCGAGATGGACGGCGTCCTCGAACTCTGACGATCGCACGATGTCGCCGACGACGGCGCCGCGACTGCCGCTCGACGAGCGGCCCGTCACCAGCCTGCGCGGAGTCGGACCGGCGCTCGCGGAGACGCTCGGGCGCCTCGGCCTGCGCACGGTGCAGGACCTGCTGTTCCACCTGCCGCTGCGCTACGAGGACCGCACGCGCGTCGTGCCGATCGGCAGCCTGCGACCCGGCGACCGCGCCGTCGTCGAAGGCGAGGTGCAGCTCGCCGAAGTCGTGTTCCGCCGCCGGCGCGCGCTGTTGTGCCGGCTCGCTGACGGGTCCGGATTCCTGACACTGCGTTTCTTCCACTTCTCCGCTGCACAACAGGAGGCGCTCACCCGGGGCGCCAGGTTGCGCTGCTTCGGCGAAGTGCGCATGGGCCCCGGCGGGGCGGAGATCGTGCACCCGGAGTACCGGACGATCGTCGCGGGATCGACGCCACCGGCCGACGAAAGCCTGACTCCCGTGTATCCGACGACCGAGGGCGTACAGCAGGGGCGGATGCGCATGCTCACCGGGCTGGCGCTCGCGCAACTGACCGACGGAGCGCTCAAGGACTGGATTCCGCCGGACGTGCTGGTCGCATCCCGCATGCCCGCACTCGAAGCATCGCTGCGCTACGTGCATCGCCCGCCGCCGAATGCCGACATCGCGCTGCTGAACGACGGGCGCCATCCCGCGCAACGCAGGCTCGCGTTCGAGGAACTGCTGGCGCACCAGATCAGCCTCCGGTTGTTGCGACAGGTGGCCGACCGCGACTCGGCATGGTCGTTGCCGCGCGCCACCGACCTCGTAGAGCGCTGCCTGGCGCGATTGCCGTTCCAGTTGACCGGTGCACAGCGTCGCGTGTGGGACGAGATTGCGGCCGACCTCGGACGCGAGCACCCGATGATGCGCCTCGTGCAGGGCGACGTTGGATCAGGCAAGACCGTCGTTGCCGCACTTGCTGCACTGCGCGCAGTCGAACACGGCGCGCAGGCCGCGGTGATGGCCCCGACCGAGTTGCTGGCCGAGCAGCACGCACGCAACTTCGTGGGCTGGCTCGACCCGCTCGGCGTCCGCGTCGGACTGCTCACCGGACGGCAGACCGGCAAGGCGCGCACCGCGCTGAACGCGGACCTCGCGAGCGGCGACATCCAGGTCGCGGTTGGCACGCACGCGCTGTTCCAGGAGGGCGTGCAGTTCGGCCATCTCGCGCTCGTGATCGTCGACGAGCAGCACCGCTTCGGCGTGCACCAGCGAATGCAGCTGCGCGAAAAGGGACGCAGCGACGACCGCTATCCGCACCAGCTGGTGATGACCGCGACGCCGATCCCGCGCACGCTCGCGATGACGGCCTATGCGGATCTCGACGTCTCGGTCATCGACGAACTGCCGCCGGGCCGCACGCCGATCCGCACCGTCGTGCTGCCCGAGAGCCGACGCGACGAGATCGTGCAGCGCATCGAGGCTGCGTGCCGCGCCGGCAGGCAGGCGTACTGGGTCTGCCCGTTGATCGACGAGTCGGAATCGCTGCGTCACCAGGCCGCGGAAGAAACGGCCGCCGCGCTGGCTGCGGCACTGCCGGACGTGCGCATCGGCCTGGTGCACGGCCGGATGCCGGGCAGCCGCAAGGACGCCGTGATGAATTCGTTCAAGCAGGGGCAGCTCGACCTGCTGGTCGCCACGACGGTGATCGAGGTCGGCGTCGACGTGCCGAACGCGAGCCTGATGGTGATCGAGAACGCGGAACGAATGGGCCTGGCCCAGCTGCACCAGCTGCGCGGCCGCGTGGGACGCGGCACCGTCGAGAGCAGTTGCGTGCTGCTGTACCAGTTGCCACTGACGCCGATCGCGCGCGAGCGGCTTGCGGTGCTGCGCGACACGAACGACGGTTTCGAGGTGGCGCGGCGCGACCTCGAGCTTCGTGGCCCGGGTGAGCTGCTCGGCACGCGCCAGACCGGGCTGATGCAGCTCAAGGTGGCGGACCTGGTGCGGGATTCCGACCTGCTGCCGGCGGTGCAGAAGGCGGCGGCATTGATGCTGGAGGCTCCAGGGGCGAACATAGACGCCCTGCTGCGCCGATGGGTGGGGGAAGGCGAGCGATTCGGCAAGGTCTGAAGCCCACCCACGGGACTCGATGCGCAACGCCACCGACACGGATCGCAACTCTGCTCGTACCGCGGGCTCGACCTTCGGGCTGCGACTGCGCGAGTACGCGCGGCTGATGCGGCTCGACCGTCCGATCGGCATCTGGCTGCTGCTGTGGCCCGTGCTGTGGGCACTGTGGGTCTCCGCGGACGGGCATCCCGACGAGCGCCTGTTCGTGATCTTCGTGATCGGCACGTTCGTGATGCGCTCGGCCGGCTGCGTGATGAACGACTTCGCGGATCGCGAGTTCGACCCCCACGTGCGCCGCACCGCCGACCGGCCGCTCGCAAGACAGTCGGTGTCGCCGGCGGAGGCGCTTGGCCTGTTCGCGGTGCTGGCGCTGATCGCGCTCGCGCTGGTCATCCCGCTGAACCGCGCGACGCAGGTGCTGGCGCTGATCGGCGGCGTGCTCGCAGTGACGTATCCATTCCTGAAGCGATTCTTCTCGCTGCCGCAGGCCTATCTCGGCGCGGCGTTCGGCTGGTCCGTGCCGATGGCGTTCGCGGCGCAGACAGGCTCTGTGCCGGTCGTGGCCTGGGTGATGTTCGTGTCGGTCGTACTGTGGACGACGGCCTACGACACGATGTACGCGATGGTCGACCGCGAGGACGACCTGGTGATCGGCATCCGCTCCTCGGCGATCCTGTTCGGCCGCGGCGACCGCGTCATCATTGGCGCGTTGCAGGCGGGCGCGCTGGCCGGCCTCGCGCTGGTCGGCCTGATGAGTTCGCTCGGTCGCTGGTACTGGGCGGGCCTCGCCGTCGCGGCGGCACTCGCGATCCGCCAGCAGTGGCTGATCCGCGCACGCGACCCCGCACTGTGCTTCCGCGCGTTCCTGAACAACAACCTGTTCGGACTGGCGGTCTTCGCCGGGATCCTGCTGCACTACCTGTTCGCCGGCTGACCGCCGGGCGCCGCGCTCAGGCGTGGCCGGAGCGTCCCTTCGGCAACACGAAGTGCAGCACGACGTAACCCACGACCGCGGAGATCAGCGACCCCACCAGGATGCCGAGCTTGTCGGTCACGACGACCTCGCCGCTCGACACGTTCTCGAACGCCAGCATGCCGATGAACAGACTCATCGTGAAGCCGATGCCGCAGATGATGGCGGCCCCGTAGACGTGCTTGAACTCGACGCCGGTCGGCAGCCTCGCGAGGCCGAGCTTTACCGCTGCCCAGGCGAACGTGAATACGCCGAGCTGCTTGCCGACGAACAGGCCGAGCATGATGCCGAGCGGAATCGGCTGCAGCAGTGCCGCGAGGCTCATTCCCTCGAGGTTCACGCCCGCGTTCGAGAACGCGAAGACCGGCAGGATCCCGAATGCGACCCAAGGATGCAGCGAGTGCTCCAGCCTGCGCAGCGGCGAGTGCTCGGGATCCTCGCCGCCGGCCGGTACGAACAGCGCCGTGACGACGCCCGCGAGCGTGGCGTGTACGCCGGACTTGAGCACGCAGACCCACAGCACCGCGCCGACGAGAATGTACGCGGCGATGCGGCGGACGCCGAGCCGGTTCAGCGCGAACAGTGCGACGACCGAGAGGCCCGCGAACATCAGCGCGGTCAGCGACAGGTCGCTCGTGTAGAACAGCGCGATGATGACGATGGCGCCGAGATCGTCGAGCACGGCGAGCGTCATCAGGAAGATCTTGAGTCCCACCGGCACGCGTTCGCCGAACAGCGACAGCACCCCGAGCGCGAAGGCAATGTCGGTCGCCGACGGAATCGCCCAGCCGCGGACACCCACCGGGTCGTTCCAGTTGAGCGCGGCGTAGATTGCGGCGGGCACGACCATGCCGCCGAGAGCGGCGATCGCGGGCAGCGCGACCTTGCTCGCGTCGGAGAGCTCGCCCATCACCACTTCGCGCTTGATCTCGAGGCCGACGATCAGGAAGAAGATCGCCATCAGCAGGTCGTTGACCCAGACGACCAGCGGCTTGTCGAGCTTGAACTCGCCGAGCTGGATCTTGAACTGGGTCTGCAGCAGCGCCTCGTACCAGTCCGCGAGCGGGGTGTTGGCCGCGACCATCGCGAGCGCGCCGGCGACGACCAGCAGGATGCCGCTCGCCGACTCGAGCTTCAGGAATTCGCGGATCGCTGACAGTGGACCGGGAACGCTGCCGTGGGCCTGGCTCATGCTGGACTCGCCTCCGTTTCGGAACGCCAGTCTAACCTCTCCGGAGCGGCGGCTCGTGCGAGGCACCAGACGTCGACCGACGCCGCGCCGGCTGCGAGCAGTGCCGTGGCCACCGCGCCTGCGGTCGAGCCGGTGGTCAGCACATCGTCCACGACCGCGATTCGCAGGCCGCGCAGGGCGCCTGCAGCACGAAAAGCGCCCAGCAGGTTGGCGCGGCGTTGATCCGGCCTGAGCCCGACCTGCGAACGCGTCGCGTGAACACGGCGAACCGAGTGCTCGTCGTACCGGCAGCCGAGATCCCGTGCCGTGCGCCGCGCGATCTCCGCCGACTGGTTGAACCCGCGCTCGGCGTGGCGTGACGCGTGCAGCGGAACCGGCATGACACAGTCGACGTCGAGGTGCAGCCCGCGATCGCGAGCCGATCGAGCGAGCAGGCTGCCGAGCACGCGCCCGACCGCAAGCTGCCCCCGGTACTTGAGCAGGTGCACGAGGTGATCCGCCGGGAAACCGTAGACGAACGGCGCAAAGCATCGGTCAAGCGGCCGCGGACCGGACCGAAGCGCATGCAGGTCCGCCGGTAGTCCCGCCTCGCAGTCGGTGCACAGGTCGAGACTCGGACGCTGGCCGGGTTGCCCGCAAAGCACACAGCCCGGCGGCAGCAGCAGCCCGCCGACCCAGCCGAAAAGCCTGTCAACCTGATTCCGTGCCATTGGTTGACAGTCGTCGGCCACGCTCTGAATACTGCCGCCGACTGTGCCGCCGAGCATCCATCTGACCGGGTGACGCCGTCAGCCCGCATTCTTCACGCAAATCGCAGGATTCCCGATGACGACTCCGGATCTCGACCGACTGGGCGAAGTGCGCACCGACTGGACGGTCGAGCAGGCTCGAGCGCTTTTCACGTTGCCGTTCAACGACCTGTTGTTCCATGCGCAGCGCGTGCACCGGGCCGGCTTCGACCCGAACCGCGTGCAGGTCAGCACGTTGCTGTCGATCAAGACCGGTGGTTGCCCGGAGGACTGCGCGTACTGTCCGCAGAGCGTGCGCTACGAGACCTCGGTCAGCCGCGACGACCTGATGGAACTCGGCGACGTGGTGCACGCGGCCCGCGCCGCGAAGCAGGGCGGCGCGACGCGCTTCTGCATGGGCGCCGCCTACCGCAGCCCGAAGCCGAAGCAGCTCGAGCGCATCAAGGACATGGTCCGCGAGGTGCGGGCGCTCGGGCTCGAGACTTGCGCCACGCTCGGGATGCTCACTCCGGAACAGGCGCGCGACCTGAAGGATGCCGGGCTCGACTACTACAACCACAACCTCGACACGTCCGAGGCGTTCTATGGCGAGATCGTCACGACGCGGACCTACCAGGACCGGCTCGACACTCTGCAGGCGGTACGCGACGCAGGTCTCAACGTCTGTTGCGGCGGCATCCTCGGCATGGGCGAGACGGAGCTCGATCGGCTGCAGCTGCTGGTGACGCTGGCAACGCTGCCGCAGCACCCCGAAAGCGTGCCGATCAACCAGCTTGTGCAGGTAGAGGGGACGCCGCTGGACGGCCTGCCGCCGCTGGACCCGCTCGACCTGGTTCGAACGATTGCGACGGCGCGGCTGCTTATGCCGCGCTCTTACCTGCGGCTGTCCGCCGGCCGCACCGACATGAGCGAGGCCGTGCAGGCGCTCTGCTTCCTCGCGGGCGCGAACTCCATCTTCTATGGCGAACGCCTGCTGACCACGCCGAACCCGGGCCGGTCCCGCGACGACGAGCTGTTCGCCCGGCTGGGCCTGCAGCCGGAGAGCGCGACGAACGCCACGCCCGCCGCCTGAGGCGATCGACCGTGAGCCGTGTGCTGCCGGAAGCTCAGGGCTATCGCCTCGACCGGCGGCAGGTGCGCCGCTCATTCGAGCGCGCGGCCCAAGCGTACGACGCCGCTGCGGTGCTGCAGCAGCGCGTGCAGCGCGAACTGCACGAGCGCCTGGATCTCGTGCGGCTCGAACCGACCGTCGTGCTGGAGCTCGGCGCCGGCACGGGTGCCGGTGCGCAGGAACTCAGGCGACGGTACGCCGGCAGTCGGGTCGTCGCGATCGATCTCGCCGAGGCGATGCTCCGGCAAGCGTCCAGGCGCCAGCGACTGTTCCGGCGCTTCGATCGCGTCTGCGCCGATGCGGGCGCGTTGCCGCTGCGGGATGCCAGCGTCGACCTGGTCGTCAGCAACCTGACGGTCCACTGGTGCGACGATCCGGACCGGGTCTTCGCTGAGTGCCGGCGCGTGCTGAAGCCCGGCGGACTGCTGACGTTCACGACCTACGGGCCCGACACGCTGGTCGAACTGCGCCGGGCCTGGGCCGCAGCCGATGCTCGCGTCCACGTGAACCGGTTCATCGACATGCACGATCTCGGGGATGCCCTCATTCGCGCGGGCCTCGCCGAACCCGTGATGGACGTCGAGCGCTACGCGCTGACCTATGAATCGGTACACGCCCTGATGCGGGACCTGAAGGCCATCGGGGGACACAACGTGAACGAAGGACGGCCGCGTTCGCTCACCGGCAAAGGCGTGCTGGAGTGCATGACGGCGGCGTACGAAGCGCGGCGTGTGGATGGCCGACTGCCGGCAACGTTCGAGGTGGTGTACGGACAGGCGTGGGCACCGGTCGTGCCACCCCGGAGCAGGCCGGCCGGGGAGGTTGTGATACCAATCAGTCGTATCGGCCGCCGCAGCTTACTATCAACTCAGTAAATTCAATCTGGCCATGTTCGTTATTATTTTGACAAATCCTTTCATTTATTTTTGATTATTGAAACTGCCGCCCGATGCCGTCTGCCCCGCCAGCGTCAGTGCCCCACGGCATCTTCATCACCGGGACCGACACCGGCGTCGGCAAGACGCTGGTCGCGTCGGGCCTGGTCCGGCTGCTCGCGAGCCGAGGCCACCGGGTGGTCGGACTGAAGCCAATCGCGAGCGGAGCCGTATGGACCGCGGACGGTCTGCGGAACGACGACGCGCTGGCGCTCGCGGCGCAGAGCACGGTGCAGCTCCCCTATCCGCTGGCCAATCCGTATTGCTTCGAGCCTGCCATTGCGCCGCACCTCGCGGCGGCAGCCGCGGGCGTCAGCCTGTCCGTCGATGAACTGGCGGCGTGGTACCAGCGCGCGGCGGCCGGGACTGAGTTCGCGGTCGTCGAGGGCGCCGGCGGCTGGCGGGTGCCGCTGCATCCGGACGGCTACCTCAGCGACCTGCCGGAACGGCTCGGCCTCGGCGTAGTGCTGGTCGTGGGCCTCCGCCTCGGTTGCCTGAACCATGCCCGCCTCACGGTCGAGGCGATCGCCGGAACAGGCCGTTGTCCGGTACTCGGCTGGATCGGCAGCCGGATCGATGCCGGGTTCGAACCGCTGGATGCCAACCTGGCCACGCTGCAGCGCCTGCTCGGATCACCGCCTCTCGCTTTGGTTCCGCCACTCGACCGGCCCGGCGCGGCCGAGGCCGCCGCCTGGCTCGACCGCCCGCTGCTGCGGCACGCGCTCGGCGTCCCGAGCTGAACATTTCCTGTGCAATAAAATTCAAGTCTTTCCGGGGTTTGCGCGTTGCCATCGAGCGGATGGGCCGCTACATTCGCGGCTTCCGCCCTTGCGCCGCTCGCCGATGGTCACGTCCCTGACTGAGAATCCGGCCGCCGACGAGCCCGGGCACCGCATCGAGCTGGCGCCCAATTGCTCGCTCACGCCGCACGGTGCCGCCGTCTTCGTCGGCAGCATCGCGCTGCTGGTGTTCGCCGTAGCGATCTTTTTCGCGTGGCGCGGGTTCTGGCCGGTGCTGCCGTTCGCAGGCCTCGAGGTCGGCCTGCTGGCGTGGGCGGTGCGGGCCAGCATGCGCTCCGGCGCGAGGCGCGAGGTGATCGTGGTGTCCGATGCCACGGTGGTAATCGAGCAAAGCAGCGCGGCTGGCTGGAAGCGGGCGGTGTTCCCTCGCCACTGGGCGAGGGTTAAACTGCGCGACCCGCAACGGTCGGCGCATCCGAGCAGGCTCACGATCGAGTCGCACGGACGCGCATGCGAAGTGGGCCGTTTTCTGACCGAAGAGGAACGCCGCGGCCTCGCCTTGCGACTGCAGCGACTGGTGGGAAATACGAGTGAGTCTCCTGCGCTGGCGCCCTGAGGGCGTCCGGTGCGGGTCTGGTGCGGCCGGGGGAGGCCGCCGTCTGAACGTACGGGAGTTTGTCTGCCCATGAAGATGGTGAAGCGTGCGCTCGCCGCCGGCGCGGCCCTGCTGCTGGGGGCCACCCCCGCGATGGCCGCCTGGACCGACCTCAACCTGCGCGTCGGCGTGACCCCGCTGAGCCGCGAGATCCACGGGCTGCACATGCTGATCCTCTGGATCTGCGTGGTGATTGCCGTCGCCGTGTTCGGCGTGATGATCTACTCGATCGCGACGTTCCGTAAGTCGAAGGGCGCCGTGCCGGCGACGTTCGACCACAGCACGAAGGCCGAGATCATCTGGACGGTAATCCCGGTGCTGATCCTGGTCGGCATGGCCGTCCCGGCCGCCCGCACGCTGGTGAAGATCGACGACAGCCGCGGATCGGAGCTGACGGTGAAGGTCACCGGCTACCAGTGGAAATGGCAGTACGAATACGTCGGCGAAGGCGTGTCGTTCTTCTCCTCGCTTGCCGAGGACAGCAACCTGGCCCGCCAGCTCGACTCCGGCATCGACCCGAAGAGCGTCCCGAATTACCTGCTCGAGGTGGACAAGCCGCTCGTGGTGCCGCAGGGCGTCAAGGTGCGCGTGCTGGTGACCGCGGCCGACGTGATCCACGCCTGGTGGGTGCCGGATTTCGGCATGAAGAAGGACGCGATCCCGGGCTACGTGAACGAGCTGTGGTTCCTCGCCGAGAAGCCGGGCGTGTACCGAGGCCAGTGCGCGGAGCTCTGCGGCCGCGACCACGGCTTCATGCCCGTGGTGGTGGAGGTCAAGCCGCGCGCCGAGTTCGACGCGTGGCTCGAAGCGCAGAAGACGGCCATGCAGGCCTCCCGCGCACCGGCGACGAAAGTCGCGCAGGTGATTCCCACTGACGAGCAGACGGCCCTGCGGGCCGCCAACGCGGAGTAATCGACGATGAGCGCCAAGCACACCCACTCCCACGCGGCCGCCCACGACCACCACCACGACGACCACGGACCGGCAAAGGGCATCGGCCGCTGGCTGTTCACGACCAACCACAAGGACATCGGCACGATGTACCTGGTGTTCAGCCTGGTCATGTTCCTGATCGGCGGTGCGATGGCCCTGGTGATCCGCGCCGAGCTGTTCATGCCCGGCATGCAGCTCGTCGACCCCGGTTTCTTCAACACGATGACCACCGTGCACGCGCTGATCATGGTGTTCGGCGCGGTGATGCCCGCGACGGTAGGCCTCGCCAACTGGATGATCCCGATGCAGATCGGCGCACCGGACATGGCGCTGCCGCGCATGAACAATTTCAGCTTCTGGCTGCTGGTCGCTGCGTTCTCGCTGCTGATCCTGTCGCTGTTCATGCCGGGCGGCGGCCCCGCGGCCGGCTGGACGCTGTACCCGCCGCTGGTGCTGCAGACCGGCGATGCGCTGCCGCTCGCGATCTTCGCGATCCACCTCGCGGGCGCCTCGTCGATCATGGGCTCGATCAACATCATCGTCACGATCATGAACCTGCGCGCGCCGGGCATGGGCCTGCTGAAGATGCCGCTGTTCGTCTGGTCGTGGCTGATCACGGCATACCTGCTGATCGCCGTGATGCCGGTGTTCGCGGGCGCGGTGACGATGCTGCTGACCGACCACTTCTTCCACACGACTTTCTTCGCGGCGGCCGGCGGCGGCGACCCGGTGCTCTACCAGCACGTGTTCTGGTTCTTCGGGCACCCCGAGGTCTACATCATGATCCTGCCGGCGTTCGGCATCGTCTCGGAGATCATCCCGACGTTCTCGCGGAAGCCCTTGTTCGGCTACGACGCGATGGTGTACGCGACCGCCTCGATCGCCTTCCTGTCGTTCATCGTGTGGGCGCACCACATGTTCACTGTGGGCATGCCGCTCGCAGGCGAGATGTTCTTCATGCTGTCCACGATGCTGATCGCCGTGCCCACCGGCGTGAAGGTGTTCAACTGGACCGCGACGATGTGGAAGGGCTCGCTGACGTTCGAGCCGCCGATGCTGTTCGCGCTCGCGTTCCTGTTCCTGTTCACGATCGGCGGCTTCTCCGGGCCTGATGATGGCAATCGCACCGGCCGACTTCCAGTATCACGACACTTACTTCATCGTGGCGCACTTCCACTACGTGCTGGTGCCGGGAGCCGTGTTCGCGATCATGGCGGGCGTTTATTACTGGATGCCGAAGTGGACCGGCCACATGTACGACATGAAGCTGGCGAACCTGCACTTCTGGATGTCGACGATCTTCGTGAACCTGCTGTTCTTCCCGCAGCACTTCCTCGGGCTCGCCGGCATGCCGCGCCGCATCCCCGACTACTCGACGCAGTTCGCCGACTGGAACATGGTGTCCTCGATCGGCGCGTTCGGCTTCGGCCTGTCGCAGCTGCTGTTCGTGTACGTCATCATCAAGTGTGCCCGCGGCGGGGCGAAGGCCTCGTCGGTGGTCTGGGACGGCGCGCGCACCGAGAGCCTCGAGTGGACCGTGCCGTCGCCGGCCCCGTACCACACGTTCGACGAGGCACCGGTCGTCAAGTGACCGGCGGACCCATGAGCACAGGCCCGACCGAGGAGCAGCGTCGCCGGATCCGCCGGACCACCATCGTGCTCGCGCTGGTGGCGCTCGGGATCTACGTGGCGTTCATAGCGTCGGGCGTGATGAAGGCGCAGCCCTGAGATGGACACCGGCAACCGTCAAGGCAACCGCTCGCTCACGCGCAGCCTGCTCGTGATGGTCGCCGGCAGCTTCGCCTTCGGCTTCGCGCTCGTGCCGCTGTACCGCGTCGTCTGTGAGGCGGCGGGCATCCGCGTCAACGACACTCCGGCGACCGTCAAGGCCTCCGAAGCGGGCGCGGGACGCAAGGTGACGCTCGAGTTCATGTCGCTGCTCGCGCCCGGCAGCGACTTCGAACTCGTACCGGAAACGAAGGACATGGTGCTGCAGCCGGGCCGGCTCAACGAGGCGAAATTCCGGATCCGCAACCTTTCCACGCGGCCAGTGGTCGCGCAGGCAGTGCCTAGCGTTGCGCCGATCACCACGGCGAAGTACCTGCAGAAGACCGAGTGCTTCTGCTTCACGCCGCAGTCGTTCGGGGCGTCCGAGGAGCGCGAGTTCACGGTGCGCTTCATCGTGAGCCCGGACCTGCCGTCGCAGGTCGACCGGATGACGCTCGCCTATTCGATGTACGTGTTGCCAGAGCGCAAGCTCGCGGCCAGGTAGGGATCGGGTAATTGGGGGTCGGCCGCCAGGCGGCCGGCGTTGTCAGCAGAACGAACAGGAAGACCGAGAACATGGCCCAGGCACATGCCGCGCAAGGCGGCGACAAGTACTACATCCCGCACGGCAGCAAGTGGCCGATCGTCGGGTCCGTCTCCCTCTTCATCACGATGCTCGGCGTTTCGCTGTGGCTGAACGGCATGTTCGGTCCGTGGGTGTTCTACCTCGGGCTCGCGGCCGTCGCCTACCTCTTTTACGGCTGGTTCGGCACCGTGATCCACGAGAGCCAGGGCGGGCTGTACAACGCCGGCGTGGACCGCTCGTTCCGCATGGGCATGATGTGGTTCATCTTCTCCGAGGTCATGTTCTTCGGCGCGTTCTTCGGCGCGCTGTTCTACACCCGGCAGCTGTCGGTGCCCTGGCTCGGCGGCGAGGGCACCAAGTTCCTCACGAACCTGTTCCTGTGGAAGGACTTCGAGGCTGGCTGGCCGTCGAACGGGCCGGCGGCCGTCGGCGGGACCTTCGAGACGATCCCGGCGTTCGGGCTGCCGGCGCTGAACACGGCGATCCTGCTCACGTCGGGCGTGACCATCACGATCGCGCACCACGCGCTGAAGGCCGGTCACCGCGGGATGCTTAAGGTCTTCCTCGCGCTCACTTTCCTGCTCGGCTTCGGGTTCGTCTACCTGCAGGCGACCGAGTACGCCCACGCCTATCACGAGCTGAACCTGACGCTCGGCTCCGGCGTCTACGGCTCGACGTTCTTCATGCTGACGGGCTTCCACGGCCTGCACGTCACGATCGGCGCCATCATGCTGCTGGTGATCTGGCTGCGCGTGATGAAGGGCCATTTCACGCCGACGCACCATTTCGCGTTCGAGGGCGTGGCCTGGTACTGGCACTTCGTCGACGTGGTATGGCTCGGCCTGTTCATCTTCGTCTACTGGCTGTGAGGCCGGAGACCGGCAAGCAGTAACTGACGAACAGCGGACAGCAATCACGAGGACGGCCGCCCCCCCGGGGCGGCCGTTTTCGTTTCGGCGCGGGGTGCGAACGCGGCTCGCGACGAGCGGCCGGGGCCCGGGCGGGCTAGAATTCGCCTCCTAGCGGTTCAGGCCGTGCGGCACGATCATGCCGCCCTTCCAGGCGACGAACAGCAGCACGAACAGCAGCACGGAGAGCGCGATGCGCACGGTCAGCGCGTTGACCATGCGCTTCGACTGGCCCTCGTCCTTGACCAGGTGGAAGAGGCCTGAGCCCAGGCTCGCGACGATGGCCACGAGGACGACGACGATGAGGATCTTGATCATGAGTGGACGCGCGTCGGCGAGGGGCCGCGATTATAGATGAGCCTGAGGATCGGCAATCGCTCGTTCACTCCCCGGGCCTGGGCCGTCGTGCTCACGGTCGCGCTGCTCGCCGTGTTCGTGTCGCTCGGCTGGTGGCAGGTCGGGCGTGCCCGCGAGAAACAGGCGATGATGGAGTCATTCGCGCGCGGCACCGAGACCAGCGTCGTGCTGACGGGCGTCGGCGTCGACGAACTGCCGCGCTACCAGCACGTCTCGGCGGAGGGACACTACGAACCGGAGCGGCACGTGCTGCTCGACAACATGCCGTCGAGCACCGGCCAGCCAGGCTATCGCGTGCTGACCCCTTTCAGGCGGGGTGCGGGCGACAAGGTGCTGCTGGTGGATCGCGGCTGGGTGCCGCTCGGCGTGAGCCGCGATCAGCTGCCCGTCGTGTTCGTGGACCCGAAGCCACGCACCATCGCCGGGCGGCTCGACGGGCTGCCGGTGCCCGGCATCCGCGTCGGCGAGGCTCAGGCTCCGGGCGCAACCGGCTGGCCACGCGTCCTCAACTTCCCGACGCAGGCCGATGTCGAGGCCGTGCTCGGCGAGAAGGTGGAGTCGCGGGTCGTGCTGCTCGACGCCTCGAACCCGGACGGGTATGAGCGCACCTGGCGGCCATCGGTCGGCTTTCCCCCGGAGCGTCATCTCGGCTACGCGATCCAGTGGTTCGCGCTGGCGCTCACACTCATCGTGATCTTCGTCGCGCTCAGCCTGAAGCACGATGCCAACGCACAGGTCCAACCTCGATGAACTCGCCGGATGCCATCGCCCAGCGCCGCGGCCGCCGCCAGCTGCTCGTGCTCGCCGCACTCTTCTTCGTGCCGCTCGCCGTCGCGTTCTGGCTGTACTACGGGCCCTCGGGCTGGCGCCCGGCCGGCAGCGCGAACAAGGGCGACCTCATCGAGCCTGCGCGGCCGCTGCCGGCGGTCTCGCTGCCGAAGGCTGACGGCACGCCCAGCGGAGACCAGTTCCTGCGCGGCAAGTGGACGATACTTTACGTGGGCGACGGCGCCTGCGACGAACGCTGCCGGAAAGCGCTGTACCTGACGCGCCAGTCGCGAGTCGCGCTGAACAAGGACATGGATCGGATCCAGCGCGTCTTCCTGGTGACCGGAAACTGCTGCGACCGGGCGTTCCTCGCACAGGAGCACCCGGACCTCGTCGTCGTGCAGCTCGACGGGCCCGACGCTGCAAGCCTGCTCGCACCGATCCCGGCCTATGCCGATGGTCCGGTCGGCAGTGCAGGCCGCATCTACCTGGTGGATCCGCTCGGCAACCTGCTGATGAGCTACTCCGCCGCCGCACCGGACAAGGCGTTGCTGACGGACGTGAAGAAGCTGCTGCGCCTCTCGCACATCGGCTGACGCCATGCGACTCACCGGCTTCCGCCGCCTCTGCCTGCTCGGTGCACTGCTTGCGCTGTGCGTGATCGTGCTCGGCGCGTGGGTCCGGCTGAGCCATGCGGGACTCGGCTGCCCGGACTGGCCCGGCTGCTATGGACACCTGACCGTCGGCGAAGCGGTCGAGAACGCGGCTCACGCCAACGCCGCGTACCCGGATCGCCCGCTCGAAGCGGACAAGGCGCTGAAGGAGATGGTGCACCGCTATTTCGCCTCGACGCTCGGGCTCGTCATCCTCGTGCTCGCAATCCTCGCATTCGGCAACCGCCGCGATCCCGCCCAGCCCGTGCGACTGCCTGCGGCGCTCGTGATGCTGGTGGTGTTCCAGGGCCTGCTCGGAATGTGGACGGTAACGCTGCTGCTGAAGCCCGCGATCGTCACGGCGCACCTGGTCGGCGGCCTGACCACGATGTCGTTGCTCTGGTGGATGAGCTTCGACGCCCAGCCCGCGATGCGACCACCGGCGGAGCGGCGCCTGCGCAAGTGGTCGATCGTCGCGATCGTCGTGCTGTCGTGCCAGATCCTGCTCGGTGGCTGGGTGAGCACGAACTACGCGGCGATCGCATGCCCGGACTTTCCCACGTGCCAGGCGTCGTATTGGCCGAACATGGACTTCAAGGATGCGTTCGTGCTGTGGCGCGGGCTAGGCATCGACTACGAGGGCGGCGTGCTCGATCACCCGGCGCGCGTCGCGATCCACTTCACGCATCGCATCGGCGCGGTCGTCACCGCGCTTGTGCTGACGTATGTCGCCTGGCTCGCCGTTCGCACGGGCCAGTCACGTGCGGCGCGCATCGCCGGTGCCGCCGTCGGTGCTGTCGTGCTGACGCAGTTGATCGTCGGTCCCGTGATGGTGCTGAAGACGTTCCCGTTGTGGCTTGCCACCGCGCACAACGCCGTGGCGGCGCTGCTACTGCTGTCCGTGGTTTCGCTCGTAAGGTATCTCTGGCCACCGCTCCGAAAGAGCTGATCGAGACACCGCGGGGGCGCAAACGGCAGCGCAGCCCGCATCCACGACATCCGCAGGACGCGGCCAGAGCATTCGCCGACAGTCGACGTCGCCGGCGGAAAATGTCGCGATGTTGAGGGCCGACGTGATTGATAACGTCCTTTATTAGTCATTGGATCGAGGGCGAAGGGGGGCGTTTCAATGGGCCAGATTGACCCCTCGCGGCTCGGTATGCGGACATTCGTGTAGGCGTAAGATCGGCCAGAACCGGACGTTGCAGTTCGACGGTCACAACAGGAATATCCTCATATTGGCCGAGGTCGGTCTGCTTAGCTGGAAGTTCAGCTAAGGAAGGCTAGGTGGGGCGCAGACCCGCTGGCGGATGGGGGTCGGATCTTCGACCGTTGTTCGTGTGTGTCGCGCGTTAGGGGTGGGACATGGTTGGCGCCGCAAGCAACTCGCAAGGATCAGGCGATGGTTCCGCCGTGTCCGATTCCGATGGACTCGGCATGGCCGATGTGGCCACTGCCCACTTTCGTTCGCAGGATATCGACGAGACTCGAGCCTTCCTGGGCCAGTTGGGCCACCACATCAGGATTCCATTCGGCAGGGACCCGTTCGCGTACGAATTGGCCGGCGCCGCAACGCGAAGTCTCACGGCAGTGCACATAGATGTTGCGGTACGGCAGGCGATGAGGGCGACCGACAGTGCGCCGATGCTGTTCCTGCCTTTGCGGACGAGCTACGCGTTCAACGTCGGGCGCAAGGCATGGCAGCCGGATCCGTCCAGGGCAATCCTCATTGCGCCTGACCATGAGTACTCGGCGCAAGCGCCAGCAGGCGCCTTTCTGGGGCTGCGAGTCGATCGCGATCTGCTGTGCCGTGAGATCTCCGGCCGAATGCGCGGTCGTTCAAGGCCCCTGCTGCTGAAGTCGGTCGAAATTCCGATGGACGCTGTGCGCCTGGCGACACTCCGCGCCATTTACCACCGGATGTTCGCGGTGGGAAAGGACGCTCACCCCTGGGGCGCCTACG
This sequence comes from uncultured Gammaproteobacteria bacterium, assembly GCA_963696545.1. Lineage (GTDB taxonomy): Bacteria > Pseudomonadota > Gammaproteobacteria > Steroidobacterales > Steroidobacteraceae > RPQJ01. Next base: position 1,966 of record CAVOKQ010000016.1, on the reverse strand, counting down.
GCAACGTCGACGTTTTCGAGGCAGAAGTCGCATCGTGGGTCGCTAGGCTCGTGATCGAGCAGGCGGGCGCCCGGGTTGCCTCGGCTGAAAGTCTGCAGCGAGTCGAGCGTCTGGAGCGATGGCTGGACGCGCATCTTGGCGAAGACATCACGCTCGACCGGTTGTGCGCAGTGTCCGGAGTCGGCTGGCGAGCGCTGCAGAAGTTGATGATGGCGCGCTACGGGCAGTCTCCACTCGAGTGGGTCAATGCGCGGCGCCTGGCCGCCGCTCGTGCGCACCTGCTGCATGCTCCCTCCGGAGTCGCCATTTCCACGGTCGCGCTGGATTGCGGTTTTACTCACCTCGGCCGGTTTTCCGCAGCCTACCGCCGGGCGCATGGTGAGCTGCCGTCCGCGACGCTGGCCGCAGCCAGGTCGCACCGCGCCGAACGGGAAAATCTCCAGACCTGACCTGCTCCTGAGGTGTTCAGGGACGCATTCTGGATACCGCGAATCCAGTCGATGGGGTCAAATCGAACACCCCTTTATTGCGTTTTAACGGATAACCCGACGCTCGTGGCGCCCCGGAGCCATGACCCCACCCCCGGCGTCGCGTCGTCACGATGCGTCGCGGTTATTTCCACAAAGCCTCAACCGACATGGAGATGACATGAAGACACTGCATGCATTTCGCGGCCTCCCTGCTGCTCTCGGCGCGGTGGTCGTGCCGCAGACCGCGCGGGCCGACTCCGCCGACGCCAACTGTGAAGTTCGCAAGGACGGCGATAAGCAGGGCGGCAAGTCCGGCCCGTGCACGTTCGGCCAGCGCCAGGGCTACGTCGACATCGACCTGAAAAACGGCGACACCATCAGCCTGAGCCCGGCGAACCAGGCGAACCACTACCGGGACCAGAAGGGCAACAAGGTCGTGCGCACGATGCAGGGTCAGGACCAGGTCTACAAGTGGCCGAACAAGACGATCACGGTGCGGTTCGGGGGCCATGCGTCCACGCAGTCGTCGGGAGGGGTTGGAGGCCTGCAGGACATGGTCAACGGCCGCTGGGTCGGCGCCGAAGTGGAAGAGGAAATGGCTCGTCGCGGCTACAAGAGCGTCCGCGAAGAGGCCGCCGGTGGCTACGTCACCAGCGTCTACAAGGGCCACGGCAAGTGCGTGATCGTGAATCTCGACACCGAAAAGCGCGTCACGTCGATCGACGAAGGCTCTGGCTGCTGACCTTCTACCGGGGGCCGGCTTGGGTAGCCGGGCCGGCCCTGTCGACTCAATCGTCGCGTCACCAGCAATGAGGGCAGGCCCGTGTTCCGTCACCTGATCGCTGCCATTGCGCTCCTACCCCTGATCGTCGCCTGCAGCAAGCAGCAGGAACCCCCTGCGAGTCCCGCGGCACGCGAACCCGCGACGACGGCGCAAGCGACCAGCGAGGTCGAGTCAACCGAAATCTCTTATGCACAGGTCCTCCAGCTGCAGGGCGTGATCTTCAACGTCATATCCCCGAATGCGACGGCCTCCAACACCGTCACGGTCAGCACGGCCGGCCTCGAGATCGACAACTCGGCCTGGTCGCAGGAGGTGGATGGCATCGTCACCGGGGCCGAGGTGGCCGACCTCAATGCGGACGGGTCGCCCGAGGTATACGTATACGTCAAATCGAACGGTGCAGACGAGAAGGGATCAGTCGTCGCCTACGTCGCGAACAATCGCAAGTCGTTGAGCATTGCTTACATGGCACCGCTGTCCGACACACCGGGCGCTGCCGACGGATACCTGGGTCAGGATGAGTTCGCGGTACTCGAAGGCGTCCTCGGTCGACGCTTCCCGATTCATGGCGAGGGCGGCGTCCTGACCGGCAAGACGCGACAGGTGCAATACCGGCTCGCGGCCGGCGAAGCCGGGTGGACCCTGAAGCCCGATCGAATCACAGAATTCTAGGCGTCGATGATCGATCCGGCGCAGACGGTGAGCGGGCGTG
>CAVOKQ010000015.1:0-46400 GCA_963696545.1 uncultured Gammaproteobacteria bacterium | reverse complement strand
AGGATCGGGATCCAGGCGAACTTCTTCGTGGCCAGGAAGCCGAGCCGCTCCCACAGCCAGTCGCCGGCGGTCTCCTTGCCGCTCAGCTTCTTCGCCTGCTCCGGCTTGAACTTGTAGTACGACAGCAGGATCGGCAGCAGCATCTTGTTCGTGATGATCATCACCGTGACGCCGATCGTCGCGGTGAACGCCAGCTCGCGCACGATCTCGATCTCGACGAACGCGATCACCATGAAGCCGAGTGCGTTTGCGAGCAGCGCCATCGCGCCAGGAATGAAGAGCTTCTGGAACGAGAGCGTCGAGGCTGTAATACCGTCGCGGCCGTGCAGCGTCTCCAGCTTCCACGCATTCGTCATCTGCACCGCGTGGGAAACGGCGATGGAGAAGATCAGGAACGGCACCAGGATCGACATCGGGTCGAGGCCGAGCCCGAACACCGGCAGCAGGCCGAGCAGCCAGATCACCGGCACGATCGCGCATATCAGCGCCAGCGCCGTGATCATCAGCGAGCCCGAGTACCAGAGAAGCAGCAACGCGGTGATCACGAACGCGACGCCGAAGAACACCAGCACTCCGGCCGCACCCTTGGCAATGTCGCCGACGGACTTGGCAAAGCCGATGATGTAGACGCCGGTGTTGTCGTTCTCGTACTTGGCGCGGATCTCCTCGAGCTTTCCGGCGACCTCCTGCAGGTCGAGGCGCTGGCCGGTCTCGGGGTCGTTCTCCATCAGCGTCGCGACCACCATCGCCGAGGTCTGGTCGTTCGAGACGATGCGCCCCATCCAGTCGGACTTCAGCAGGTTGTTGTGGACCGCCTCGAGCTGCTCCGGCGTGCCTGCGAAGTCCGCAGCCACGATGTTGCCGCCACGGAAGCCGTCCTCGACGACCTCGTTGTAGCGCACGTTCGGCGTGAACAGCGAAGTGACGGAACTACGCTCGACGCCCTTGACGAAGAAGACCTCCTCCGTGACCTTGCGCAGGCTCTCCATGAACCCCTTGTCGTAGATCGTGCCCTTCTTGTTGTCGAGCGCCACCAGCACCTTGTTGGCGCCACCGAAGTCGGCCTGGTATTGCAGGAACGTGGCCATGTACGGGTGCTTCAGCGGGATCATCTTCGTGAACGCCGCCTGCACGCGCAGCTGGCTCGCCATCGCCGCCAGCAGGATCGTGATCAGGATGAATACGATCAGCAGTACCTTGCGGTTCGAGAAGATCCAATAGGAGATCTTGCCGACCCAGTCCGTGCGGAACTGGCTCTGGTCGATCCCGGTATCGGCGTCCGCCGCGAGCGTCTTGTTGTCTGTTGCCATGACGAACCCCTACTTCCCAGCCGCCGCAGTCTTGGGCGCCAGCCACGCAGGATCGAGCAGCGTGATGCCCGATTCACCAACCAGCACGACCTGCCCTCCCGTCTCGGCGAGAGCCGAGAAGCCCTTGCCCTTGGGGGCCCAGTGCAGATCGAGTGTCTGCCCGTCATCCTTGCTGACCGCCAGCAGGCCCGTGTTGCCGACCAGCAGGAGCGACCGTCGGCGAGCTGCTTGCCCGACATCAGCGACTGCGTGGTGTCGAGCTCGATCTTCTGCCAGGTGGTGCCGAAATCAGTCGTCCTGTAGACGTTGCCGCGCATGCCGAACGCGAGCAGCGCCCCGTCGCGCGTTCGCCAGCGCGGCGAAGTACGAGCCCTCGTAGGGCGACGTCATCGTGGTCCAGGTGGCGCCGCCGTCATCCGACCTTGCGAGCGTGCCCGACTCGGCCACCATGAACAGCGAGCTGCCGACCGGCAGGACCTGGGAGATGTGCCGGTCGAAGTCCTCGGACTCGACCATGCGCTTCGTCCACGTGCGGCCGGCGTCCGTCGAGTCGAAGTACATTCCGAAGGCGCCATACGTGACGAAATGGTCGCCCCCAGGTTCGTGACGCCGAGCAGCGATTCGGGCTCGGCCTCCGGAAGCGGCCCATGCGTCCAACTCGTCCCGCCGTCGTCGGTGCGAACGACGGAGGCCCCGTGGCCGACGGCGACTCCAAGCTTGGCGTCCTTGAAGGCCACTCCAGTCAGCGTGCGATTGACCGGCGTACCGATCGCCTTCCAGGTCTTGCCGGCGTCGTCGGACACCATCGTGAACCCGCGCTCGCCGACTGCCACCGGGCGGTTCCGCCAGCGCAATGTCCATCAGTACGATGTGGTCCGTCCGGATGTCGACGACGATGCCGGACTTCTTCGGGGCTGCGGTAGCCGCGCCCTCGTCCGCACGGCTCGCGGACACGCTCATCAGGCCCGCGCCTACCAGGACGCAAGCCCATCTGGCCCAGTGCTTCATGGAATCTCCCGCCGCGGCCCTCGCGGGACCGCTTGATCATGGCCGGTCCCGGGCCCATGCCCGGGACCGGCCTGTTTTAGTCAGGTCACGCCGGTGATGCCGACAGTTCGCATCACTTCGTGCCGATGCGGCGCAGCGAATCCGGCTGGAAGTCGGACCACTTGCCCTTGTTGCCGAACTTCCACGGCTGCTTCACTTCGTTGTCGAGCAGCGACAGCAGGTAGTTGCCGTTGGACAGGTCGTGCCAGATGTTGGAGCGGTACCACGGCACCTTCGCGTCGTAGAACTGGATGATCGGGTGAATGCCGACCCGCCACAGCTGCTTGCGCGCGTCGTACGCATCCTGGTACGCGATCGTCCAGGTGTCCTCGTCGATGAAGAACACACGCTTGGCGTAGATGTGCTTGCTGCCCGCCTTCAGGTCGCCCTCGACCACCCACACGCGGTGCAGCTCGTAGCGCAGCAGGTCCGAGTTCGGGGTGTTCTTGCGGATGATGTCCTTGTCGTACTTCAGCGCCTTGTTGCCGAGCTTGTAGCTGTTGTACGGGATGTAGACCTCTCGCTTGCCCACGAGCTTCCAGTCGTAGCGGTCCGGTGCACCGTTGTCCGCGTCGAAGTCGTCCGTGGTCCGCATGCCCTCGGTGCCGTCGTTCACGTTGTCGTAGTTGAGGTCAGGCGCGCGGCGCACGCGGCGCTGGCCCGCGTTGTAGATCCACGCGGCGCGCTGCTGCTTCACCTGGTCCACGGGCTCGTGCGCCAGGAACGCGGTGCCTTCGAGCGTCGCGGGCGCGGTGAAATACGACAGGAACCCGAGCAGCAGGTTGTCCTGCGGCGGGTCCATGTTCTGGTTGAAGATGCGGTACTCGTGGGCGCCGATCTTGTAGAAGTCGCCGTTGCCGCGCACCGGGAAGCTGTTGTACTCGCGCTCGACGCCGCCACCGAGGTAGCGCATCGGGTGGTTCCAGACCGCCTCGAGGCCGTTCTTCGGGATCGGGAACGGGACCGTGGAGTTGCCGCGGTTCGCGATGCCGAAACCGTCGAGCGCGACCTTGGTCGCCTCCGACTTGGCGTTGTCGTACACCTCCTGCGGATAGCAGGCCGTGCGGCGCGTCTCGTACACGTTCATCTTGAACTCGGGATACTTGTCCAGCATCGCGAGCGTGCCCGGCGTCAGCTTGTCCTTGTACTGCGCGGCGTTGGCCTTGGTGATCGTGAACTTGACCTTGTCGCCCGGGAACGGATCGACATAGCCCTTGTCCGGCGACCAGCCGGCAGGAGCCGAGCACATGCCGCCCGTCCATGCTGGAATCGAGCCGTCCTTGTTGCCGGCCTTCTCCGCACCGACCGGTGTCAGGTCCGCACCGAGGCGGGCCACTTCGGCGTCCGTCAGCGCGGCGAACGCCGGGCCCGTCGACGCGAGGCACGCGGCCGCAACCGCCATGCCGATAATTTTCTGCATCGTCTTCATCGAATTCGTCTCCTGATTCATGCGCGTCAGAACGTCATGCTGACCGTGGCAGAGTAGTAGTCACGATCGAACAACGGATCGTAGCCACTGTTGCCGAACTGCACCCAGTTCATCTGCAGGTCGTACTTCTTGTTGTAGTTGAACCGCAGCCCGAGGTTGAGCGCGCTGCGATCCTCGATGAACGCCGGCGTGGCCGACACGCCCTCGACGTCCTGCGACCAGAACACGCTCGGCGTGATCGTGATGCCGGAGTCGACGACGTTGTTGTAGTCCATCGAGATGCGCAGGCGATAGCCCCACGCGAAGTCCGTCACGTAGCCGTCGTTCTTGCAGCCGCGCGGTGACGGGTTGTAGAGCGACGACGCCCCCGGACCGGCAATCCAGCGACTGTCGGCGAGCACGTGTGCCAAAGCAGCGCAGTCCCCCGAGTCGCGTACGCCGGGCTCGAACCGTCGCCCCACATGAAGCCGCGACCGTAACGTACCGAGCCTGTCGTGTAGTCAGGCACGTTATTCCACTGCGCACCCACCTCGCCAACGATCAGCATGTTCTGCGCGCCGAGGACGTTGCTGAAGGTCTTGACGGTGTTCACCTGGAACTGGGTTACGTCGAATCGGTCGTAGCCGCGGATCGAGGCGCCTAGACCGGTCTGTCCAGCGTTCTTCTGGTAGGTCTCGAGGCCCTCCTGCACGTTCGGGCCGATGAGCAACAGCAGGCTCTTCAGCAGGTCGTTGCCGTTGATCTGCACCGGCACGTCCTTCTGGTAGCTCAGTTCGCTCGAGACTGACCAGCCGGCGATGTTCGATGCAGTGGACAGACCGAAGATCTGGATGTCCTCCGGATACTCCCAGTACGAACTTCCCGGCGTGATGTTCATCGGCTGGCCGATTGCAGCACCCACCTGCGCCGCATAGGCAGCGTGGAAGGGTGATGGGCCACGGAGCTTCGTGGTGCCGAGCACCCAGTACGGACCAACAGCGTCCTTGCCGATCAAGCCTTGCTGCGTCAGCGCAGCCTGCTGCAACGGCGAGAGACTGGTGATGCTGGTGCCCGCATAACCCGACGCGATCGGCAGGCGGCTGTGGATGTTCATGCCGTACAGGCCGATCTCAGTGTCGATCGACCGGAAAGCGGAACGCGAGCCCGAACTGGCCGCTGTTCGGCGCCTCCTGGCCCTTGACCAGCGGTACGTACAGACCGTCGTACTGCGACCACGGGTTTGAACCGAACTGCGGCACGGTGGGCGAGATAGTGTTGGCCACCGGACTGCCGACGACCGGCGTGATCGGCGTGGCGCTCTTGCACTTGCCCGGGTTCGTCGAAATGATGCCGTTCGAGACGCCCCAGAAAGTGCCGCAGCTGTCGATCGAGGTGTTGTTCCACTGGAACTGGTAGAACGCCTCGACCGAGCCGAACGACAGGCCCCAGTTCGCGTACGTGGCCCAGACCGGCAGCAGGATCTCCTTGATCTCGGCGCCTGAGCGGCGGGCCGCCGGGACGTCGATCGGATTGATCTGGTTGATGCCCTGGATGAACAGGCTCTCGCCCCAGTTGATCACCTGATTGCCGAGGCGCAGTTGCAGGTCGGTGTTGCCGAGCGCGAAGCTGCCGTACACGTATGCGTCGAGCAGGTAGATGTTCGAGAACTTCTGCTCGTCCTCGAAGCCATCGTCGCTCAGCTTCCCCGTGGGCCACTTGTTGACCTTGGGCTGTGACAGGGGCGCGCAGTTCTTCAGGTTTGGCGAAATCGGCGTGCAGTTCGGCAGCGTCGGGCCCCAGTGCGTCTGGCTGGTAGACGTGCCGTTGAAATTGTTCGCCTGGTTGCCGACCAGCACCTTCTCGTCGCTGGTCGCCTGGTCGTACCAGGCCTTGAAGCGCACGAGGCCGCCGAACTTGCCCTTCTTGTACTCGACGTCGCTCAGGATCTTGAACGGCGTTGAAAAGCGATCGTACTGCGCATAGTTCAGGTTGCTGTCGCCGGCGGCATCGTTGCCGGCGAGGCCGTTGCCCTTGGCAACCTTGGTGCCGGGAACGTACCCGCCGGAGTACTTACCAATGACCGCACCGTCCGCCATCGTATAGAGGAGCCTGCTCGGGTCTTCAGAACGCCAGCTCGAGCCGACTGACAGCGTGGTGTTCCAGTTGAGACGACCGCCGTCGTCGAAGTTGAACTCCAGCGCCACCGCGCCGCCTGCGTACGACGCAAGCACTGCGCCGATCACGCCGGCGAGCAGCGTGCTGTGCCGATCCTGAACCATCGATTCACTCGTCATCTGTAGTCCCCCATTGCCTTGAGTTCCAACGCCGCCCTGATGCGCGGCCTGCTTGCTGCAACGCAACAATCGTGCCTTGTCACGATTGCGAGTATTCACGAGCCTAGTCCCGGATAACCACGCAGACACTAGTGAGTATCCGAAACGCGACTACTCATAGCCGAAGTTTCGCAAAGTTGCCAGCCTCTCGCGCAAGTGACGACGCGCGGCGCCGTTGCGTTGCTGCCATGCAGCATCGACACGGTGCGAGTTCAAGCCGACCTCCGCCTGCGGCCACGCCGCATGCGTGATGTCTTTGCCGCGGCTTTCGCAGCAGGCTTGCCCGCAGCCTTGCGCGCGGCCTTGCGTACTGTCTTGCGCGAGCGCGGCAACTTCCGCGCTGGCTTGCTCGCGGCCGCCGGCTCCACTGTCTTCACATGCAGTTTGTCGGCGGCCGCCACCAGGTCGGCAAAGCTCGCGCGCAGGCAATCGGCGAAGAACCCCGGGTCCGGCATCATGTCGCGGCAGGCCGCGGCGCACATCCACAGCGTGCCGTGATAGCTGAAGCCCGTGACGTTGAGGCCGAGCCCGTTCATCGCGATGCTCACCGGCGCGAACGCGACCATCTGCGCGCCGGCCAGGTACATCGGCATGTCGGGCCCGCGCACGTTCGAAACGACGACGTTCATCGTCGGCAGCATCACCTTGTTCGTGAACAGCTCCGAGGCGACCGCGGGCAGCAGGTCATAGACGTGCTTGGTCAGGTCCTTGCCCACCAGACCCACCAGGGCCTTGGCTTTCACCGCACCTTCGCGGATCGCCTGCAGCCGTTCGAGCGGCGCAGCAATCTCGGTGTGCAGCGGCATGACCGCGACGCCGACCTGGTTGCCCTCGTCGCGGCCCTTTTCGCTGCCGCGCAGCGTCATCGGGACCTGCGCAGTCATCGTGCGATCGGGCAGCTCGCCCTTGGCATCGAGGTACTTGTGCAGCGCGCCGCCGACGGTCGTCATGAAGACGTCGTTGATCGTGGCCCCTTCGATCTTCTGGCGGATCTTCTTGATGTCGGCCATCGGCACGCCGACCAGCTCGACGACCCGGTGCGCGGAGACCTTGCCACTGAAGCGCGTGACCGGCGGGCGGCGAACCTTCGACCGGACCGTCTCGACCGACGGCACGCCCGCCTCCTGCAGCATCTGCTTCATCTGGCTCATGTAGCCCGAGCCGATGCCGGCCAGCCGCGTGGCGGTCTGCAGTGAGAAGCGCGCCGCGCGCGGCACGCGCTGCAGGTTGTTGACCAGTGCGCGCGTGTAGAGCTCTACCTGCGACGGCTCGCGATCGCGAACCCGCGCCCGCCGTTCGCCGGCTTGCGACTCGTCGGCGACCGTGAACGAGTGGATCGCCTGCATCACCTCGGTGCCACCCTCGCCGTCGATCGCCGCGTGATGGAACTTGATGTAGAAAGCAAAGCTGCCGCGCGGAATGCCCGGGATGTTGTCCAGGCCCTCGATCACGTAGGCCTCCCACAGCGGCTTGCTGCGATCGAGCGGCCGCGAATGGATGCGCGCGACCTGGATGCAGAGCTGGCGCCAGTCGCCGGGCTGCGGCAACGCGACGTGACGCACGTGGTATTCGACGTCGACGTGCGGGTCCTCGATCCAGTACGGCCGGTCGAGGTCGAGCGGCACGGTTACCAGGCGACGGCGGAACACCGGCGCCGTGTCGAGCCGTGACTCGAAGAATTTCAGGATGTCCTTGAAGCGGACGAATCCGCCGGGGGCCGTTGACGGATCGTAGATGCCGAGCCCGGCGACGTGCATGTACTGGTTGCCATGTTCCAGGTGCAGGAACATGTTGTCCATTCCGGAGAGCTGCCTCACTGGTCTTCCCCTGTACTGACCGCCCGGGCTTCTTGTTGCTCCCGGTTGCTTTGCGCTTCGTTACATGGAAGTTACTTGGACCAGGGCGACCCGTCCAGTGCACATTGAGTTTGCGACCGATGCGCAGCGCTCATGATGCAGCGCAAAAAAGAATGACGTCGGGCGGTCAGAGGCCGAGCTGACGCGCAGCGAGTTCCTTCATGATCTCCTCGGTGCCGCCGCCGATCATGTTGACCTTGACCTCGCGGTAGATGCGCTCCGAATGCGTGCCCCGCATGTAGCCCATGCCGCCGAGCGTCTGCACCGCCGCATCGGCGCAGAACTGCATCGTGCGCGTCGCTGCGTTCTTCAGCATGCAGAGCGATGCGACCAGTTCCGGATCGCCGGCGGGCGAGTTGTCGAGTCGCCACGCGATCTCCTCGAGCATCGCCCGCGACGACTCGATGCTGGTCAGCATGTCGACGAGCCGGTGCCGCACGACCTGGTGATCGGCGAGGCGCTTGCCGAAGGTCTTGCGTTCGCGTGCCCAGCCGATGGCCTCCTGGTAGCAGACCCACGCGAAGCCGAGTGCGCCGGCCGCCAGCGTGAACCGCTCCGAGTTGAAGTTCTGCATGATGGCGAGGAAGCCCATGCCCTCCGGGCCGATCAGGTTGCCGGCCGGAATGCGGCAGCCGTCGAAGTGCAGGTGAGCCGTGTCGGACGCCCACCAGCCCATCTTCTTAAGCGGCGAGCGTGTGAGCCCCGGTGTGTCGCCGTCGATCAGCAGCAGCGAGATCCCCCTGGCACCGGTAGCCGTCGGATCGGTTCGTACCGCTACTGTGAGAAAGTCGGCGCGCATCCCCGAGGTGATGAACGTTTTCTCGCCGTTGACGACGTAGTGGTCGCCGTCGCGCACGGCAGTCGTCCTGAGCGCGGCCACGTCGGACCCGCCCGAGGGCTCGGTGATCGCGAGCGCAGCGATGCGCTCACCGGCGAGCACTGGCGGGAGCACGCGGGCTTTCAACTCGGCACTGCCGACCGCGGCGATCGGCGGCGAACCGATGCTGTGCGACATCAACGATGCAAGCACGCCACCCGAACCGCACTGCGCGAGTTCGACGCACGCCACCAGCCGGTGAAAGTAGTCGACGCCGCCGATCCCGCCGTACTCTTCGGGAAACCCGAGCCCGAGCAGACCGACGTCCGCAGCCTTGCGGTACAGCTCGCGCGGGAACGACTCGGCCTCGTCCCATTGCTGCACATGAGGCGTGATCTCGCGGGCCACGAAACGCCGCACGGACTCGCGGAAATCGAGATGCTCGGGGCGGTACCAGGCGCGGTTCAGTGTGAGTTGCTGCATGCGACCGGATGCTAGGGAGTGCGGGCTCCCGCGGCAAGCGCACGGCGTGCATTGCGGGCGCGAGGTGCGACGCGCAAGATTTCGCCGTCGATCAACACGCGCGGACGACGCGGTCACCGGGGGCGGGAATGAATCGATTGCTGAAGTGGTTCGGGATCATCGTGGCGCTGGCGGCTGCGTACCTGTTGTTGTGGCCCGTGCCGATCGACCCGGTCGCGTGGCAGGCCCCCACTTCCGCGGGTTACGCCGGGCCTTATTCGAGCAATCAGCGTCTCGCGGCCCTGCGATCGATTTCCGTGGCACCGGAGGTCGGTCCGGAGCACATCGAGTTCGGTCCCGACGGCAGGCTGTACACCGGCGTCCTGTCAGGCGCGGTGCTGCGAATGAATCCTGACGGCACCGCCATCGAAACGGTCGTCAACACCGGCGGTCGCCCGCTCGGACTCGACTTCGACGCAGCCGGCAACCTGATCGTGGCGGACGCGATGAAAGGCCTGCTGTCGGTCGGCAGCGATGGCTCGGTGACGGTGCTGGCCGACCACGTCGGCGACGACCCGATCCTCTATGCGGACGCGGTCGTGGTCGCGGCGGACGGCCGGATGATCTTCACCGATGCGTCGCGCCGGTTCTCACCCGTCGAGTTGGGCACTTTCGACGCCGCGTTGCTCGACATCATGGAGCACTCGTGCACGGGCCGGGTGCTCGAGTACCAGCCGGCGACGAGGCAGGTGCGGCTGATCATCGGCGGGCTGTGCTTTCCGAACGGGGTGGCATTGTCCGGCGACGAGTCGCACGTGTTCATCGCCGAAACCGGCGAGTACCGCATATGGAAGGTGGACGTCCGGGTCGCCGACCTGGATGCCAGGACGATCGCGGGTGACACGCGACATCCCCAGGCGCGGGTGATCCTCGCGAACCTCCCGGGCTTCCCGGATAACCTGACCCGCAGCGCCGACGGCCGGCTTTGGACGGGCTTCACGAAGCCTCGCAGCCCGGTGATCGACAAGCTGGCAAGCAAGCCATGGCTGCGGGCCATGAGCCTGCGACTGCCGAAGATGATGTGGCCCGTGCCGCCGGCCTACGGCCACGTGATCGCATTCGACGAGACCGGTCGCGTGGTGGCTGACCTTCAGGACCCGGCGGGACGCCTGCCCGAGACGAGTGGCGTCACCGAGTACCAGGGCGACTTATATGTGCAGAGCCTGCACGCCGACGCACTGGGCGTGCTGCCGACCGCGGGTACCGGGCGGTAATTATCGTTGAATCAGTGGGTTATGCTGGCCTGCCGGCAGCAGGGCGCCGTGGCAAGCGGCGGACGGGGGCAGCCCGCTGCTACATGGCACCCCCTGTCCCGGTAATGCCGTTACCAGAAGAGCTGCAGGTCGCCCCAGCTGTGGATAAGCGCCACGAAGGTCACGACGACCGCGGCCGTAAGTGCGGCGAGCATCAGCAGTGAGTAGGTGCGTTCCTGAGTTGTCATGATGCCTCCTTTGGCTGACTGGAGCCGGCACCTGCGGGGCGAATCGTCTGGCGGCCCCGCGGGTCGCGCCTCAGTCCTTTGATGACGGCGACATGATAGCGCAATTCTTGCTGCGATGCAGCACGAATACGTGCGGTACGTCACATTGCAGCGACATTATTATCTATTTAAAAACATCGAGTTACGGATCTGTGTCGCTGCGGGGGCGGCCTGACGCAGTGTGCCGCTCCCCGCAGACCCTTCCAATCAGGCATAGGCAGCGGCGTAGCCCACGGCATGCCCAAGCGAGGCAAAGACGACCAGGACCGATACCGCGAGGGCGGCAACCACTCCGGCGAGGAAGCGGCTTTCTGAGTTGGTGCGGTTGAACATGACTGGATCCTCCATTGGTTGCGTACGGGGGCCAAGGTAGTCCTGTCCGCTATTCCGATAAATAGCCTCAGTCGTTGCTCTCCGTTCCGTATTCCTGAACAATAAAAAGATGGACCAACTGATCGCCATGCGCGTCTTCGCACGGGTCGCCGAGCGGGGCTCGTTTGCCCAGGCTGCCGACGAGCTCGATATCTCCCGTGCGGCCGCGAGTGCGCACGTCGCTGCACTCGAGAAGCACCTCGGTGCGCGGCTGCTGAACCGCACCACCCGCCGCGTGAACCTCACTGCGGAAGGCACAGACTTCCTGCGGCGCACGCGACGGATCCTCGACGAGATCCAGGACGCCGAGGAAACGCTGCGAGGTGCGCGCTCGAAACCCGAGGGACGTCTGCGCGTCGACGTGCCCGTGGCTTTCGGTCGCTACCTGTTGCTGCCTGCGCTGCCGGAGTTCACGCGGCGTTATCCCGCGATCGAGCTCGACATCCGGCTCAACGACCGGGTCGTGGACCTGGTGGCCGAGCGCGTCGACGTCGCGCTGCGCGTAGGGCCGATCCGGCAGACGGGACTCGTCGCGCGGCGGGTGACGCAGATCAACATCGTCACCTGTGCTGCACCCACCTACCTCGCGGATCATGGCGAGCCGCAGACGCCCGACGATCTTCGCGGGCACCGCCTGCTGGCCGTTTCCCCGTCGGACGGCGGCAGCCCGGAGTGGACCTTTCCGCCGCCTTATACGCCGCGGCGCCTGAAGCTCAACTTCGCAATGCAGTTCAACGGCATCGACGGACCGGTGATCTCGGCCGCCGCCGGACTGGGAATCGTCCGCTCGCCAGACATCATCGTGGCCGAGTACCTCTCCCGCGGAGAGTTGAAAATGATCCTGGGGGATTTCGCGGTGCCGGGACCGCAGATGTCGCTGGTCTACCCGTCGGCGGGCCACCAGTCGGCCAAGGTGCGCGTATTCTCCGATTTCGCGGCGGACCTGCTGCGCAGCTACACGGAAGGCGTGCAAGGCTGGCTCAAGGGCACGAATCCGTCGGCCGCGAAGCTGATGCGGCTCCGTTGACTTGATTCACCAACCGAGGGAGATACCAGGATGCTGTGGCTGATCGCCGGTCTCGTTGCTTTCCTCGGCATTCATTCGATCTCGATCTTCGCGCCGGCGTGGCGCGACTCGATGATCGCCCGCGTCGGTGCGCTGAACTGGAAGCGGGTGTATTCGGTCGCCTCGATCGCCACGTTCGTCGTGCTGGTCCACGGCTGCAACCTCGCGCGCCAGGAACCGGTCGTGCTCTACCAACCACCGGTGTGGATGCGGCACGTCGCGATGCTGCTGATGCTGCCGGCGTTCCCGTTGCTGCTGGCCGCGTACTTCCCGGGGCGCATCAAGGCGAAGGTGCAGCACCCGATGCTGGCCGCGACGAAGGTCTGGGCGTTCGCGCACCTGCTCGCGAACGGCATACTCGGCGACGTATTGCTGTTCGGCGGCTTCCTCGTATGGGCGGTGCTCGACCGCATATCGGTCGGCAAGCGACCCGTGCGCGAAGTGCCGGGCGCACCTCCGGGCCGATACAACGATGCGATCGCCATGGTCGGCGGGCTCGCGTTGTACGCGATCTTCGTGGCCTGGGGACACCGCGCGCTGATCGGCGTGTCGCTGCTGCCATGAGCGACACGCGCGTGAATCGCACCGACGTGGAGTTCCGCAGCGGCGATGCCTTGTGCCGCGCATGGCTGTATCAACCGACGCAGGAATCCGCAGCGCCCGGCACACGACGCCCGTGCGTCGTCATGGCGCACGGCTTCGGCGCGACCCGCGATGCCTCACTGGCTCCTTACGCGGAACGCTTCTCCGCGGCGGGAATGTTCGTGCTGCTGTTCGATTACCGGCATTTCGGCACCAGCGACGGCGAGCCGCGCCAACTCGTCTCGGTCCGCAAGCAACTCGAGGACTATGCGAGCGCGGTGAATTTCGCGCGCACGCTGCCGGGCGTCGACCAGCAACGAGTCGCGGCCTGGGGCACGTCGTTCGCCGGCGGCCATGCGCTTGTGTCGGCGGCAAAGATTCCGGGGCTTGCCGCAGCCGTGGCTCAGTGCCCGATGATGGACGGCGTCGCTGCGGTGCGCGCGATCGTCGGCTATGCCGGCATCGGGCACCTGCTGCGCCTCAGCTGGCACGGACTGCGGGATCTCTGCGGTGCGCCATTCGGGCACACGCATTACATCCCGACGGTCGGCAAGCCTGGCACGCTCGCGGTGATGAGCAGCGCCGATGCCGACGCGGGATACCGCGCGCTGGCGCAGCCGGGCTTCCGCTTCGAAGTGGCGGCGCGCATCGCATTATTCGTCGGCCTCTATCGCCCGGTCAGTTACGCAGCACAGGCACGCTGCCCAGTGCTGGTGCAGATCTGCGAGCACGACAGCGTTGCGCCGGTCTCGGCGTCGGAGGAGGTAGTGAAACGCCTCGGTGCGCTCGGTGAAGTGAAGCGCTATCCGATCGGTCACTTCGATCCCTATTTCGGCTTGGACTTCGAGCGCAGCGTTTCCGACCAGGCAGAATTCCTGCGTCGTCACCTCAAGCCCTGACCGCGGTGTTATCCGCGCTTGCGCGGCGGTTCAGCCCACCAGCGCGAACTCGGGCGCATAGCGGACGAGACCGCCCTGCGCCGGCAACGAACCGGGCACGAGTTCGAGCACCATGAACGCTTCGTCGGCACCGTACTCGTTGTCGAGGCCGCGTGCGCTTGCGCGCTCGAATCCGAAACGGCCGTAGTACTCGGGCTCGCCGAGCACGACGACGAAACCGACTCGCTGGGCGGCGCATGTCGCGAGGCCTTCGCGGACGAGCAGCGCGCCGACACCCTGGCTCTGGTGCTCCGGCAGCACCGCCATCGGTGCCAGTCCGAGACCACCAGCCTCACCAACCTGCACCGGGCTGAATGCGATGTGCCCGATCACCCCGGCGCCGTCCGATACGACGACCGACGCCGAGAGCCTGCCGTTCGTGCGCAGTGCATCCACCAGCCTTGCCTCGGCCGGCGTCGGAAACGCGGCCTCGAGCACGCCGCGGATGGCGGCGACGTCGTGCGCGTGTTCAGGACGGCAGAAGTACATGCATCGGACTCTACCAGACCGCGCCGAGGTTCAATGAAGGCGACGGGGATGCTAACTTGGCGCGCCTTCGCCCTCAGCACGAGACGACATGCGCCACGTTCCCCTGCTTCTCGCCGCCCTGTTGGCTCCGACTGCCCATGCCGACGGTCTCCCGACGGCCGAGCAACGCATCGTCGCGGTCGTGAACTCGAACAGCGCCGGCTCGCTGGCGCTGCTCGAGGAGACGGTCGACATCCCGAGCGCCACCGAGAACCACGCGGGCGTCCGCAAGGTCGGCGACGTGTTCGCCCGCGAGTTTGCCGCGCTGGGATTCGAAACGCGCTGGGTGAGCCTGCCGGCGGACGTGAATCGCGCCGGTCACCTGGTGGCGGTCCACCGGGGCACGAAAGGCAGGCGCCTGCTGCTGATCGGGCATCTCGACACCGTGCTGCAGGGGGAGAAGTATCGGGTCGAGGGTGATCGCGCGTATGGCACCGGCACCTCGGACATGAAGGGTGGCGACGTGATCATCGTCGAGGCACTGCGCGCGTTGCACGCCACCGGGGCACTGAAGGGACGGCAGATCACGGTCGTGTTCACCGGCGACGAAGAAGACACGGGCGAGCCGCAGTCCGTGAGTCGCAAGGCGCTGCTCGAAGCCGCCGAGCAGAGCGACGTTGCGCTCGCTTTCGAAGGCGCAGCACCTGGGGTCGCGGTGGTCGGCAGGCGCGGCATCGGGTCGTGGCGGCTGCAGGTGACCGGCGAGCAGGCCCACTCGTCCGGCATCTTCCGCGAGAGTCGCGGCTACGGCGCGATCTTCGAAGCGGCGCGGATTCTCGATCGATTTCGCGTCGATCTCCGCGAAGCTTACCTAACGTACAACCCGTCCGTGATCGTGGGTGGCACGAACGTCACTTATGACGAGGCCGCGAAGAGCGGTACCGCGCTCGGCAAGACCAACGTGATTCCGCGCGAAGTGCAGGTCGAAGGCGACATCCGCTTCCTGACGCAGGAACAGTTCGAGTCGGCGCAGTCGAAGATGGCCGCGATCGTGGCGGAGCATCTGCCGCGCACATCGGCGCAGATCACGGTGAAGAAGGAGTACCCGTCGATGGCACCGACGGATGGCAACCGGCAGGTGCTGTCGGTGCTCGATGCAGTGAGTCGCGACCTTGGCGCTGGCCCGATCGTGGCGCAAGACCCTGCCGAACGTGGTGCAGGCGACATTTCGTTCGTCTGCAGCGGACGGCTCGCCTGCCTCGACGGGCTCGGTGCGATGGGCGAGAACGATCACGCGCCGGGGGAGTACCTGGAGCTGCCGAGCCTGCCGATGCTGACGCAACGCGCCGCGCTGCTGATGTACCGGCTGACGCGCTGAGAGCGCAAGACTCGTTCATGAGTGCGCCGCTTTCGTCATGGGTGTTCCTTGCGCTCGCCCTGCTCGGCTCAATCATGACGGTAACGGGGCTGGTTCGCGCCACGCGCCTCGGCTGGGGCAACATGTTCTGGTTCCTGTCGGGCTGGCTCACGAGCGAGCTCGCGCTGTTCCACCTCGCACTGTCGGCGCTGGTCGCGCTCGGCTTCCATTGGTGGAGCGATGCGTTCGACTTCGCACCGGGGCGAATCGGACTCGTGCTGATGGCCGCGTCCTGGCTCGGACTGCTGCTGATGCAATGGCGGACACGGCCGACGCAGCAGATCCTCGAGCTCTCGCTGCAGACTGGGCTTGGAGCGAACTACCGTAACTCGATCCCTGCCACGCGGCGCACGCTGCTGCGCGACTCCGTGCCGCTCAGGGAGCTCGCGCTGCCGTTCAGCTTCCGCGACCCCATGGTCGAGCGTCTTCGCGACCTCGCATATGCCGACGGTCACGAACGTCATGTAATCGACGTGTACCGGCCGCGCGGCGGTTGCAGCAACGCACCCGTACTGCTGCAGATTCACGGCGGCGGGTGGGTCGTCGGCAACAAGCACGAGCAGGCTCTGCCGCTGATCCATCACCTGGTCGCGCGCGGCTGGATCGTCGTCGCTGCGAATTATCGACTTAGCCCGAGGGCACGATTCCCGGACCACCTCGTCGACTGCAAGCGCGCCTTCGCATGGATCCGCTCGAACATCGCGAACTACGGAGGCGACCCCTCGTTCATCGCCGTCACCGGCGGCTCGGCAGGCGGGCACCTGACGGCGCTGATGGGACTCACCGCGAACGATTCGCGATTGCAGCCGGGATTCGAGTCGGCCGACACGCGCGCGGCCGCATGCGTGCCGTTCTACGGCGTCTACGACTTCAAGGATCGCCACGGACTGAAGGGCAGTGGCGCGACCATGGTGCAGTGGCTGGAAGAGACGGTGATGCCCTGCTCGCCACAAACAGATCCCACGCTCTGGGACCTCGCATCGCCGATCGAACAGGTGAGACCAGATGCGCCGCCCTTCTTCGTGCTGCATGGCACCCACGATTCGCTCGCGAGCGATGCCGAGGCGCGGTTGTTCGTCGACCGACTGCGCGCGGTATCACGGAACCCCGTCGTCTACGCGGAACTGCCCGGTGCGCAGCACGCCTGGGAGATCTTCCGTTCCTTTCGCGCGATGCACTCGGTGCAGGCGGTGGCGCGCTTTCTGGAATGGGTCCATGCGAATCGCTTGCGGGCCTGACCCGCTTGCAGTCCAGCGCTACTGATTAGGTCAAATTTCCACAAGTCCTGATGGTGCCGGGCTGCGCGCCGGAGCAGCATGCCCATCATGCGGGGAGTGCGGCCCGCTGAAACGACACATTGGAAACGCTGCGGAGGGAACCAAATGAGACGTTCACTATTGTTGGCGTCGCTCACAGCGACCCTGCTCGGCATCGTGGGACCCGCATCCGCGGGCCCGGCGTCGTCACTCGACATACAGGTGATGACCCAGAATCAGTACATCGGAGCCAACCTGTTCCCACTGATACCGGCGATTGCCACTGGGGATCCGGCGATCATCAACAGTGCGGTCGTTGGTGTGATCGGAACGATCGCGGCGAATCGAACCGTAGATCGCGTCAATGCGCTTTCGAACGAGATACTCGCTCGCAAGCCCCACCTTGTCGGACTGCAGGAGGTATGGAGAGTCGCTTGCGAGCCAGCCACGGCGGCGCCCTGCACGAACCCGGAATTTGCCGGTGCCTGGGGCGATCACCTGACGCTCACGGAGACAGCTCTCGGCAGCGCATACAAGAGGGCTGCCTACATCGAGAACTTTGCCGTCGGACTCCCGTTCCAGGATAGCAGAGGAAACCTCGGCATCGTTTCGGTGCTCGACCGGGACGTGATCTTTGTGCGCAGCGATGTTCCCTTCACGCGCGTGATACCGGGCCAGGGCTACCCATGCAAAATTACGTTCTTGGCAGGCGACGGCTGCACATTCAATACCAATTATCCGCTGCCACCTCTCGGCCCGGATGCATACATCCTGCACGGGTTCGAGATGGTCGACGTGAAAGTGGGCGGAAAGGACTACAGGTTTGTTAACACGCACCTCGAGAACGGATACATGGACGGGTTCGTCGGCATCGTCCAGTCCCTGCAGGCAGTGCAAGTCATTGAAGCGCTCGCAGCGACGCCCGCTAACAAGCGCCTGATCCTGGTTGGCGACATGAATTCGGCACCGAACGATGCAAAGGATCCAGCCTCGCCGCTGGATACGCCGTACATGCTCTTTGCTGGCGCCGGACTCTTCGACGTTTGGCAGTATCGTCCGGGCAATGTCGCCGGCCTCACTTGCTGCCAGGCAGAGGACCTGATGAATCGCGCTTCACTGCTGTCGCGCCGCATCGACCTGATCCTCACCCGCGAGATGCCGCGCATCGTCAAGGACGCGCGGCTGATCGGGGAAGTCGCCGCGGACCGTCTCGGCCCGCCGGGAAGGAGCCTCTGGCCGACGGACCACGCGTCAGTAGCTGCATGGTGGCAATACTGATCAGGAAATGATCGAATCGAGGGCGTCCTGCCTGGCCGCGGGGCGCCCTCTTCTTTTCACGGGCCAGCAGCCCTCGGCGTACGCAGGGAATCGTTGACCAGGAGTCACACCCGCCATGCTCAAGTCCACCGCAAGGTCCATTCGCGAACTGCTCGATGAACAGCGCCTGCTGGCGCTCGCAGTGATTGCGGACGGTGCGCCCTATGCCGGGCTGCTGCCATTCATCGTGCTGCCCGCTTACGCGGGCGTGATGATTCATGCGTCGCGACTGTCGAAGCACACCCAGGGCCTCACGGAAGGTGCGCGTGTCGGAATCCTGCTGCATGAGCAGTACGCCGCGGGCAAGGACCCGTTGCAGATCAAGCGCGCGACGTTTGAATGCATCGTGCGCCCGCTCGAGCGCAAGGGCGCGGAGTGGGAGGAAGGCCGGGCCTGGTACCTGGAGCGCTTTCCGGACAGCCGCATCACGTTCAACCTCGGCGACTTCACGCTGTTCCGGCTCGAGTTCCAGAAGGGCCTGTGGGTCGGCGGCTTCGGCCGCGCGGTCGAGATCGAGCCCGAAGACATCGCGAAAATCGCCACGTTGAAATGAACGAGCCACGCTGTTCCTGGGTCGCGTCGATCGCGCTCGTGCTGGGTGCGGCTGCACTCACGCTCGGCGCGGTGCACAAGGCCGCGGGACCGTTCGTGAAGCCGCCGCCGATCGAGCAGGTCATCCAGGACAAAGCCAAATCGTTCTACGAGCGAGCGCTTGAGGCGATCCAGGGCGTGCCGGAGCCTGAAAGACGGCCGCCTCCGCCGCAGAAGAAAGATCTCGACCAGATTGCTCTAGGCGCCACGGCCGGGCTAGGCGCACTGGCCGTCGCGCTGGCGCTCGCGGCCTACGCGCGGCGAGAGAACATACGTGCCAGCGCCGGTGCCGCGATCCTTGGCATTGCGGCGCTGCCGTGGCAACTGGGACTGGGCGTCGTGGTGGCGATGGTCTTTGTGGCCCTGACCACGAGCGCAGTATCAAGGACCAACGCGCCACCACCGCCCGGCTGACGGACGGGGGCCGGCCCGCGCCGGGCTCAGTGCTGCGCTTCGCGCGTGGCTTCGTACTGCGAAGGCGTCATCCGCGCGTGGGCGAGGTACTCGCGCAGGTGGCGCACGGCGCTCTTGTCGAGCGTATTGCCGTGGTGCGGCCGATGCAGGATTCCCTCGGCACCGTTCAGCTTCACGCGGATCCTCGCGCCGGACAGCGATTCGATGTCCGCCCCGACGTGATTCAGCAGGGACTCGATCTCGCGCCAGTGGATGTTGGCGCTGATCGGGTCGTGGAAGATCGTCCGCAGCAGTTGCTCGTGCTTGTGGCTCATGGCGATCGCATCCCTACAGCCGGCACCGCCGCGAGCATACGCCTGCGCGAGTCGCCTGACGGTTGCGGACTGCCGCAATACGGGGGATCTCCGGTCGCGGTTTGCCGCGATTCCGGGATCTGGCCTCCGGCCCGGGAACCGCGCATATTGGCCAGGCATTCGGGTCACCTGGCCCGGGTCGCTCCATGACGGCCCGCACTACCACACGCTGGATCCCGTGGCTGCTGGGCGCCGCCGCCTTGGCCGCGGTCGTGCTGGTGGTCGCCCATGTCGCCGAGGAGCGTGCATTTGTCACGCTGCTGAAGCAAGCGCGACCCTGGTGGCTGTTGTGGGCGCTGGGCCTGCAAGCGATGACATACGTGGCCCAGGCCGAGGTCTGGCGCATCGTGCTGCACAGGGCCGGCGCGCAGTTGCCGTTCGGCATCGCCTATCGGCTCAGCCTGGCGAAACTCTTCGTCGACCAGGCGCTGCCCTCGGTTGGCTTGAGCGGTACGGTGGTCGTCACGCAGGCCCTCGAGGCGCGTGGTCTCTCGCGACCCCTGGTCATGTCAGCCGTGGCCGTGGACACGGCCTCGTACTTCGCAGGCTATGTATTGAGCCTGGCGGTTGCGCTCGCGATCGTGATCGGACAGGGCCACGCCAACGCGCTCATCGTCGCCGTCGCCGCGCTGTTCTTCGTCTTCGGCACATCGCTCGCCGTCGCGGTACTGTCGCTGTCCGGCCGCGTTGCTGGCCGTTGGGCGGCACGCCTGCTGAAGGTGCCCGGCATCGGCCGCGCGCTCAACCTGCTCCAGCAGGCGGAACCCAGGCTGGCGCGCAATCCAGCCGTGCTGTCGCGCGCGACCGCGCTGCAGATCACGATCGCAGTGCTCGATGCAGCGAC
The DNA here is from genome assembly GCA_963696545.1 of uncultured Gammaproteobacteria bacterium. Classification (GTDB taxonomy): domain Bacteria; phylum Pseudomonadota; class Gammaproteobacteria; order Steroidobacterales; family Steroidobacteraceae; genus RPQJ01. Next base: position 26,009 of record CAVOKQ010000015.1, on the reverse strand, counting down.
GCTGTGGGTGCTGATCCGCGCGCTCGGCACGTCCGCGAGCCCGGGGGCCGTGTTCGCAAGCTTCATGATCTCGTCGCTGCTGCGGACGTTCGGATTCATGCCCGGCGGACTCGGCACCTTCGAGGCCGCGTCCGTCGCTACGCTCGCGCTCGCAGGCATTCCGGTTCCGGTCGGACTGTCTGCAACGCTGCTCTTCCGCGGGCTCAGCTTCTGGCTGCCGATGCTGCCCGGGCTCGCCTTCTCTCGTCGGCTCGCGGCTGCACCCGGCAATGCAACGACGCCGGATAACCTGCCGCAGTACTGGACGATGTCGCCGGAGGACGTCGCTGCACAACTGCACGCGCCTGCCGACGGCCTGTCGAGTGCCGAGGCAGAGCGTCGTCTCGCCGAGACCGGGCCCAACGAGATCAGCGAACGCGAGCGATTCACGAGATTCGGCGTGCTGTGGAATCAGATGCGCAGCCCGCTGCTGCTGTTGCTGTTGTTCGCCGCGGGACTGTCTGTCGTCACCGGCGAGTGGATCGACGCGGTCATCATCCTCGCCATCGTCGTTGCCAGCGTCGGCATCGGCTACACCCGCGAATACCGCGCGCAATCGGCTGCCGAGGAACTGCGTGCGCGAGTGCAGGTGCACGCGAGCGTGATCCGGGACGGCCAGCCACGTGCGGTGCCGATCACCGACGTCGTTCCCGGGCGACGCAGTAATGCTGTCTGCCGGCAGCATCGTTCCGGCAGACGTGCTGCTGATCGAAGCCGCCGACTGCTACGTCAACGAATCTGTACTGACCGGTGAGAGCTTTCCGGTGCGCAAGCGCCCGGGACAGGTGGCGCACGACGCCCCATTGGCCCGGCGCTACAACTGCCTTTACCTCGGCACCAACGTGCGCAGCGGCAATGCGCGCTGCCTCGTCGTCCGCACCGGACGAGGCACCGAGTTCGGTGCGATCGCCCACCGCCTGACGCTGCGGCCACCCGAGACGGAATTCGACCGCGGCATACGTCACTTCGGTTACCTGCTCACGAGTGCGATGACTGTGATGGTGCTGATCGTGCTTGCGGTCAACCTGTTGCTCGACCGTCCGCTGGTCGAAACGCTGCTGTTCTCCATCGCGCTCGCCGTCGGCCTGAGTCCCGAACTGCTGCCGGCGATCCTCAGCATCAACCTCGCGCGCGGCGCCAGCGCCATGGCCGAGCACGGCGTGCTGGTGCGACGACTGAACGCGATCGAGAACCTCGGCAGCATGGACGTTCTGTGCACCGACAAGACGGGCACGCTCACCGAAGGCGTAGTGAAGTTGCACGGGGCGTGGGGACTCGACGGCGAGGCTTCAGCACGGGTGCTGGAACTTGCGGCGATCAATGCCTCGCTGCAGTCAGGCCTGGTAAATCCGCTCGACGAAGCCATCGTCGAGGCGCATCGGCCTGCAGAGGGAGCAGCCGAGAAGGTGGCCGAGGTTCCGTATGACTTCGTCCGCAAGCGCTTGAGCGTCGCGGTGCGTGATGCGGCGGGCCTGCGACTCATCACCAAGGGCGCGTTCGAGCAGATGCTGGCGGCGTGCTCGACCGTCGCAAGCGGCGGAACGCTGGACGATCGAGGCCGGGAAACGCTGCGGGAACGCGCGGCAACCTGGACTCACCAGGGAATCCGCGTCCTTGCCCTGGCGACGCGCCCCCTGCAGGACGCGGAGAGCGTGGACCGCGACTGCGAGCACGACCTCGAGTTCGAGGGATTCCTGACCTTCCTCGATCGCCCGAAGGAAGGCGTATCCACAGCGATCACGGACCTCGCGAACCTCGGCGTCTCGCTCAAGCTGATCACTGGCGACGCGGGCCCCGTGGCGCGCCACGTTGCGGCCGCCGTCGGCATGCCGCACGAGCGCGTGCTCTCCGGGCAGCAACTCGACGAACTGCACGACGAGGCGCTGTGGCACGCGGCCGAGCTCACCGATCTGTTCGTCGAAGTGGACCCGAACCAGAAGGAGCGCATCATCCTCGCGCTGAAGAAGACCGGTCACGTGGTCGGCTTCCTCGGCGACGGCATCAATGACGCGCCGGCGATGCACGCCGCGGACACGAGCCTCTCGGTCGAGGGCGCCGTGGACGTGGCTCGCCAGGCGGCGGATTTCGTGCTGCTCGAGCGCGACCTCGACGTGATCCGTCGCGGCATCGAGGAAGGCCGCCGCACGTTCGCCAATACCATCAAGTACGTGCTGACCACCACCAGCGCCAATCTCGGCAACATGATCAGCATGGCGGTCGTGTCGCTGTTCCTGCCGTTCCTGCCGCTGCTCGCGAGCCAGATCCTGCTGAACAACTTCCTGTCAGACGTGCCCGCGGTTGGAATCGCGGACGACAGTGTCGACCGCGAACTCGTCGAGAAGCCGCGCCGCTGGAACATGAAGTTCCTCGGCCGCTTCATGATCGAGTTCGGCCTGCTGAGCTCGGTGTTCGACTTCATCACGTTCGGCCTGCTGCTGTGGGGATTCGCGGCGGGCCCGGAGCTGTTCCGCACCGGCTGGTTCGTCGAGTCGCTGCTCACCGAGCTCGTGATCGCGCTGGTCGTGCGCACTCGCCGGCCCTTCTGGCGCAGCCGCCCGGGAACCCTGCTGCTCTGGAGCTCGGTCGCCGTCGTGCTGCTCACGTTCGCGATTCCGTTCCTGCCGGGCGCGGGACTGATCGGGTTTACGCCGCTGCCGGCCGGCGTGATGCTCGCACTGGCGGCGATCGTGGGGCTCTACGTCGCGGGCACCGAAGGACTGAAGAAGAGCTTCTATCGCCGGCAGGCCGCCTGATTCCGGTCGCCCGCTCTCAGGCTGGCGTGGACAACGTCCCTCGCTGGTAGTCGGTGATCGCCTGCTCGATCTCGCGCGGCGAATTCATCACGAACGGGCCGTACTGCACGACGGGCTCGCCGATCGGCCGCCCGGCGAGGAACAGCAGCCCTGCGCCACGGGCGCCCGCCCTCACCCGTACCACGTCGCCGCTGGTGAGCAGGCCAGCAGATCGGAACGGGAGCGCACGCGCGTCCTCGCCTACGACCGCATCGCCGTCGTACACGTACATGAAAGCGTTGTGCGTGGCGGGGATCGGGATCGTGGCCGTCACTCCTGCAGGCAGCCGCATGTCGAAATACAGCGGCTCGGTCGAGAGCCCGCCAATCGGCCCGGATACGCTCACTTCGCCCTGTTGCAGCGTTCCTGCAATCACGCGGGCCTCACCGCCTTCGGCAAGCGCGGCCGTCGGTATCTCACGCGGCGGAATCTCGCGATAGGCCGCGGGCTTCATCTTCTCGCGCGCCGGCAGGTTGAGCCACAACTGGAAGCCGCGCATCCGGCCCTCCGTCTGCTGCGGCATCTCCGAGTGGATGATGCCCCGCCCGGCCGTCATCCACTGCACGCCGCCGGGACCGATCTCGCCGCGATGCCCGAAACTGTCCTCGTGCAGCATGTTGCCGTCGAGCATGTAGGTCACGGTCTCAAACCCGCGATGCGGATGCGAAGGGAAGCCCGCGAGGTAGTCGTTCGGGTCGTCGGAGAAAAACTCGTCGAGCATCAGGAACGGGTCGAAGCGCAGGTTCGGTCCGCTACCGAGGCTGCGGCGCAGCTTGACGCCGGCGCCATCGGACGCCGCCACCGACTCGATGACCGCCTGCAGGCCGCGTGTAGTCATGGCTGCGTCGCGTCCGGCGTGGAGTGATAGGCGCGACGGGCATCGAGCGACCAGTCGCCCGCACCGCGTGCCACCAGGAACAGGAACCCGCCGGCCATCGCGAGGTTCTTCATGAACATGATGAACTGCACCTGGTCGCCGAGTGCGCTGTGAAAGAGCAGCGCGGACACGATCGAGAAGCCGGCGAGCAGGAACGCGAACAGCTTCGTGTGGTAGCCGAGGATGATGGCGATTGCGCCGCCCACTTCGAGCGCGATCACGAGCGGCAGCAGCGCTCCAGGCACGCCCATCGCCGCCATGTAGCCCTGCGTGGCTGCGTAGCCGCCGATCTTGTGCAGGCCGGACAGCAGGAAGATCAGGGAGATCAGGACGCGGCCCACGAGGTCCGCGGCATTCTGTGTGGTGCTCATGGTGCTCACGCTGCGAGTTGGTTGATTCGAGACAGGGCTTCGGCGACGGCCGCGCTGCGCTGCTCGGCGCCGAGAGCAAGGCCTTCGGCGTAGACGAACTCTACGTCACCGATGCCGATGAAGCCGAGGAACTGGCGGACGTAGGCGGTCTGCAGGTCGGACGGTGTGCCAGCGTAACGTCCTCCACGGGTCGCGAAGACGTAGGCCTTCTTGCCCTTCAGCAGTCCCTCGGGACCACTGCCCGTGTAGCGGAACGTGATGCCCGCACGGGCGACATGGTCGAAGTAAGCCTTCAGCGTCGAAGGCACGCCAAAGTTGTACATCGGCAGGCCCAGCACGATCACATCGGCGCGCTTCAGCTCGTCGATGAGTTCGTCGGACTCCGCAACGACGCGCTGCTGCTCGAGCGTGCGTTCGGCCGCAGGGGTCGACAGCGCCTGCAGACGCTCCGCCGTCAGGTGCGGAACCGGCTGGCTCGCTAGATCACGGGTCGTCGTACTGGTCGCCGGCACCTGTCGATCGGATCCCTGGAACGCGGCGACGAATTCGCTCGCGAGGCGCGACGACTGGGCCGTCTCGCCGTGGAGGCTGCTGTTGATCTGAAGGATGTGGGTCATTGGGCGAGGGTCCTTATTGATATTGATGGGCTGAGCAATCGTGGCGTCTGGGCAGGCATTCTCCATCTATCTAGTCAATAAAAAAAACGATAAATTAGTCACAATCAATCTAGTGGATAGATACGTGAGCCAGCCCCGCATCACCCTGGACCAGTGGGCCGCCCTCGTCGCCGTGGTCGAGGCCGGCGGGTACGCACAGGCCTCGAGTCGCCTGCACCGCACCCAATCCACGGTCACGTACACGATCAAGAAGCTCGAGGAACTGCTGGGCGTAAAGGTCTTCGAACTGCAGGGCCGCAAGGCAGCGCTGACACCGATTGGTCACGTGCTGTATCGCCGCGGCCGGGCACTCGTCGACGAAGCAGGCCGCCTCGAGCGCGCCGCGGCCGAACTCGCGCGCGGCTGGGAACCGGAGATCCGCATCGCGGCGGACATCATCTTTCCAACGTGGCTGCTGCTCGAATGTCTCGCGGAATTCGGCCGCGCACATCCCGGAATCCGCGTCGAACTCATCGAGTCGGTGCTTGGCGGCACCGAGGATGCTCTCACCGAAGGAAGCGCCGACCTCGCGATCGGGGGAATAGTCCCCGGCGGATTCCTCGGCGACCCGCTGATGCAGGTACGGTTCGTGTGCGCCGCCGCTCCACAGCACCCGCTGCACCAGCTCGGCCGCACGCTCACCCTCGACGATCTTCGCCAGCACCGCCACCTGGTCGTGCGCGACTCGGGCGCACTGCGCAGCCGCAGCGGCGGCTGGCTCAACGAACAGCGCTGGACGGTGACCAGCAAGGCGACTTCGATCCGCGCCGCATGCATGGGCCTGGGCTACGCGTGGTATCCCGAGGAGAGCATCCGCGAGGAACTGGACTCAGGCCGTCTCGTACCGCTGCCACTGGAACAGGGCCGCGAGCGCTACGTGACGCTGTATCTCGTCTACGCGGACCGGGACACGGCCGGGCCTGGCGTGCAGCAGCTGGCCGGGATCATCCAGCGCCGCACTTCGGAAACCTGCGAGTCGCGGGGTGCTGGCGCTCCGCCCCGCACCGGGCCTGATGGGCAGCCGTGACGTTTCAGTAGCGTGGACTGTCCGCGCACGGAGCGCGATGATGCGCAGCACAAGAACACTCGGGGAGCCTGCGCCATGACCCAGGGTCGATGTCTCTGCGGGACCGTCCGCTACGAAGTGGACGGACCTTTCACGAACATGCTGCACTGTCACTGCTCGATGTGCCGCAAGCACCACGGCACGCCGTTCGCAACCTGGTCTGCGGCGCCGCTCGCCGGGTTCCGTTACACGGCCGGCGAGGAAGCGATCGTGCGCTACGCTTCTTCCCCAGGCTTTCATCGCTCGTTCTGCAGCCACTGCGGATCGGTCGTGCCCGAAGGCAACCAGGCCGTCGGCCTCGTGATCTGCCCGGCCGGCAACCTCGAGGGCGATCTCGGCATCGAACCGCAGCTGCACATGTTCGTTGCGTCGAAGGCGCCCTGGTACGAGATCACCGACGATCTCCCGCAGTTCGACGAGTACCCGCCGCAGTTCGGCATGAGTGCAACGCCGCGCGCGACGGTTGCCGCGAGTGGCGACGACGCCCAGGGCAGCTGCCTCTGCGGCAGCGTCGCCTACGAGATCTCCGGCCCGCCGATGCGGATGTTCTACTGCCACTGCTCCCGTTGCCGGCTCGGACGCAGCTCCGCACATGCCGCGAACGTCTTCTACAAGGCGGACGGCTTTCGTTGGGTGCGCGGCGCCGAACTGGTGCGGGACTACAAGCTTCCAGACGCGCAGTTTTTCGGCACGGCATTCTGCGCACGGTGCGGCAGCGAACTGCCGCGAGTCTCGTTGGAGCGCGGAGTGGTGAACGTACCGGCCGGCTCGCTCGACACCGATCCGGGTATCGAGCCCGCGGCGCACATCTTCGTGGCGTCGAAGGCCAGCTGGGACCGGATCACCGATTCGATCCCGCAGTTCGACGCGATGCCGCCGCGCAATTGAAGCACCGGCAAGCCGCGTGAGACTCCACGAGCCCAGGGCGCTGCACACGTTGGCGCTGTACGCGCTGCCCGTCGTTGTCGGCTGGCTCGGCTGGGGTGCGGGTGCAGCCCTGCTCGCGAGCGTCGTGATGGGGCTCGTTGGAATGGCGCTGCGCCTCAAGGCGATGCGCGTCGCGGCAGCTGGGGCCGACGACCAGCTGCGACTCCACACGATTTCCTTCTCGCACTACACGGAAAAGGTGCGCTGGTGCCTGGACCGACTCGGCGTCGTCTACGAGGAAGTGCCGAACGTCGGCATCCTCGGCGTTCTCATCACGGGGCGCACGGTACCCGCACTCGAGGTCCCGCCTGGACTCACGCGAATCGGGGATTCACCGCGCATCCTGCGGTACCTGTGGGGCGAGTTCGCCGGACGGCTGCCCACCGAACGAACGTGTTTCCTCGAGCCGACATCAGCGGCGCTCGAGCTCGAGCAACGCTTCGACCGCCGCCTCGGCAACGATGTCCGCGTGTGGGCGTACTGGCACATCTTCGGCCGGCGCGATCTCACGCTGCGGTCGTGGGGCATCGAAGAGCCACAGATCCCTGCCTGGCAGCGAGCCGCACTCAGGTTCGGCTCGCCCGTTCTCGTGTTTGCCGTGAAGCGAATGCTCGGCGTCACGCCGGCCCGCGGTTCAAAGGCGCTCGCCAGGACGCGCGAGACCTTCGACGAAGTCGACCGGATGCTTGCCGACGGCCGGCGCTACCTGCTCGGCGAATCACTGACTTTCGCCGACATCACCTTTGCGAGTCTTGCGGCGCTGGCCGTGCTGCCTCCTGAATATGCAGGGCGCAGCCTGCGCGGCCGGCCCCTGACGCTGGACGACCTCGACGCCGGCTGGCGGGCCGAAGTCGAGCGTTTTCGCCAGCGCCCGTCGGGGCAATTCGTGCTGCGCCTCTATCGGGAAGAGCGGCTGCTCCCGCCTGCCTGACACCCGCCGCCGGCCATTTGCCGGCCGCCCCTGCCCGTCATCGCGGCGAATTTGACTCAGGCGGTTTTCGCCCCCGATAATTGCCTGCCTAGGCAGTGACCGCCTGAGCTACCAATGCCTGAGCAACATTACCGCGCGGCGACGTACCGGGCCCGCGACAGCATGGGTTACCTGCTGCGTCGCGTGTACTCGGTCATGCACGAGCGCATCGAGGCCGCGTTCGCCGGCCACGACTTCACGCTGATGCAGTGGATCATCCTGGTCTACCTGCGCGACGGGCTCGCGCACACGGCTTCCGACATCGCACGCGAGTTCCGGCACGACAGCGGCGCACTGACCCGCGTCATCGACCAGCTCGAACGGCGCGACCTGATCACCCGCCGACGCAGCACGAACGACCGGCGGGTCGTCGATCTCGGGCTCACCGCGCTGGGCCGCCGCACGATCGAGCAACTGCTGCCGGTGATGGTGGACGAGATGAACACGGCGCTCGCGCCGTTCACGCGCACCGAGTTCGAGCAGATGCGCACTTTGTTGCGGCGCCTAGTCGATCACCTGCAGCAGCTCGAGCCGCCGGCTGCGGCGCCGCCGGCGGACGCGGACAAGCGACCGGCTCGACGCGCAGCGAAATCCGTGAGCCGGAAGCGGAGCGCGAAATGAAGCGCTCGACGCGGACAACGCTCGCTGCAGCACTGACGCTGGCCATCACAGCCTGCGTGAGCACCCCCAAGGGCGGCCCACGCGAAGCGGAGATTCAGCCCGCCGCCGTCGGGCTCAACGGGCCAGCCTACGTCGCGCCGGCCGAGGATTGGTGGCTGGCGTTCGGGGACCCCCAGCTCGACCGGCTCGTAAGCCAGTCGCTCGCGGGCAGCCCAAGCCTCGCCGCGTCGCTGGCTCGCGTTCGCGGCGCCTGGGAGCAGGCCGTGGTCGCCGGTGCAGGCGACGGCGCGCGCGTAGACTTCGATCTCAGCGCCTACCGGCAGAAGGTCAGCGCGAACTACATCTACCCGCCGCCATATGCTGGCTCCACGTTCTGGGACGGCAGAGTCGGCTTCAGCCTGGTCTGGAACATCGACTTCTGGGGCCGGCAATCCGCGATCGTCGACCAGGCGAGCTCAGCCGCGCGGGCAGCCGAGTTCGACGCGATGGCCGCGACACTTGCGCTCTCCGGGGCCGTGTCGCAGACGTATGTCGACCTGCAGCGCGTGACGGACCTCGAGCGCCTGGCCGCGCGGACGCAGCGGCAGCGCGAGAACCTGCTCGCGCTCACCAGGCAGCGAGTGGCCGCAGGACTCGACAGCAATGTCGAGCTCCGGACCGCCGAAGCGAACCGCGCACAGGCGGATGTCGAACACGAGCAGGCCCGTGTCGGGCACGAGCTGGCTGTTCATACGCTCGCGGCGCTGTCTGGCCAGGGCGCGAATGCCTACGAATCGATCGGCGCGCCCAGTCTCGATCTCGAGCGCGCCCTGCCGCTGCCGAGTGCGCTGCCGGCGGACCTGCTCGCTCACCGGCCAGACATCGCCGCGGCCAAGGCACGCGTCGCGGCTGCACAGGCAGGACGCGAAGCGGCACACGCAGCGTTCTACCCGAACGTGAACCTGATCGGGTTCGCGGGCTTCACGGCCGTCGGGCTCGACGTGCTGCCGAAGGGTGACTCGCAGACGTACACGCTCGGCCCCGCAATCCACCTGCCGATCCTCGACGCCGGGCGACTGAGGGCCGAGTACCGCAAGTCCGGCGCGGACCTCGACGCGGCGGTCGCGAGCTACAACGAGACCGTGCTGCGCGCTGTGCGCGAGGGCGCGGACCAGGCCGCGCGCGTGCAATCGCTGGACGTACAGCTCGCCGAACAACGGCGTGCGCTTGATGCCGCCGAGCAGGCGTACGCGCTGGCGGAACAGCGCTACGGCGCCGGCCTCACGAACTTTCTGACTGTGCTCAACGCCGAGACGCAGGTGCTCGCGATGCGTCGCAGCCGCGTGAACCTGCTCGCCGACCGCACGCAGGCACGCGTCGCGCTGCTGGTCGCGCTCGGCGGTAGTTTCGACCCGACAGGACCGGCCGCGCTGGCGGGTGCAGCGGCACCCGGCCACAAGGAGACCGCGAAGTGAGCAGTACCCCCCCGGAAACGGCCAGCGAGGCAGGCAGCCCCGCACGCAGGCGTGGTCTGATCATCCTCGCGGTAATCGTGTTGCTGGCACTTGCGGCCTGGGCCGTCTACTGGAATGGCCACGGCCGTTGGCACGTTTCGACCGAAGATGCCTATGTCGGCGGCAACATCGTGCAGATCACGGCGGACGTCCCCGGCAGCGTGCGTGCAATCCACACCCGGGAGACGGAAACAGTCGCCGCCGGCCAGACGCTGCTCGAGCTCGATCCCGCTGACGCGCGCGTCGCGATGGACTCGGCCGTGGCTGATCTCGGGAACACCGTGCGGCAGGTGCGCGGCACGTTCATGCAGGTGAACCGCCTCAGGGCACAGGTCGCCGTTCGCGAGACCGAACTCGAGCGAGCGCGCCAGGACCTCGCCCGCCGTAACTCGATCGCCGGTGGTGGCGCCGTCTCTGCCGAGGAAGTCGCGCATGCGCGCGACAGCGTTCGCGGCCTCGAGGCGGCGCTGCGTGCGGCACGCGAGGACCTGAACGTCGCGCTGTCCCAGACCGAAGGCACGACTCCAGAGCAGCATCCACAGGTATTGCGCGCGGCGGCACGAGTTCGCGACGCGGCGCTGGCGCTCGAGCGCACGACGATCGTGTCGCCTGTTCGCGGCGTCGTCGGCAAGAAGGGCGTGCAGATCGGCCAGCGGGTCGCGCCGGGCACTCCACTGCTGGGCATCGTGCCGCTCGAAGACGTATGGGTGGATGCGAACTTCAAGGAAGTGCAGTTGCAGCATATGCGTATCGGGCAGCCGGTCGAGCTCGAAGCCGACCTGTACGGTTCGCGGGTGGCGTTCTCGGGTCGCATCAAGGGCATCTCGCCCGGTACCGGCGCCGCCTTTGCGCTGCTGCCGCCGCAGAACGCATCCGGCAACTGGATCAAGATCGTGCAGCGCGTGCCAGTGCGCATTGCGCTCGATCCAGAGCAGGTTCGCGAGCATCCGCTGCGAATCGGGCTGTCAATGCACGTGACCGTGGACCTGCACGATCAGTCCGGCCCGGTGTTGACGCCGCCGCAGACGGAGGTCGCAGCGTCGATCGCGGCGCGCGCCGAGCGTCATCCGGCGGTCGAGGCGCTGATCGAGGAAGTCATCGCAACGAACTCCGGACGCCCGGCCGGAGACCTGATGAGCAGGCCGGGCGCGCAACAGGACCGGCCGCTGATCCCGCTGCCGCCCGGCACGCGGGCGACTGACCGCTTTCGCGCTCGGGCTCGGCACCTTCATGCAGGTGCTCGACACGACGATCGCCAACGTGTCGCTGCCGACGATCGCCGGCAGTCTCGGCGTCAGCGCGAATCAGGGCACCTGGGTCATCACTTCATTTGCGGTGTCGAACGGCATTTCGGTGCCGCTCACGGGCTGGCTGATGCGCCGCTATGGCGTCGTGCGCACGTTCGTCACGGCGGTGACGCTGTTCACGATCGCCTCGTTCCTGTGCGGCATCGCCTGGAGCTTCGAGTCGCTGATTGCGTTCCGCGTCATGCAGGGCGCCGTGTCGGGCCCGATGATCCCGGGCTCGCAGGCGCTGCTGATGTCGATCTACCCGGCGTCGAGGCGCGGCACGGCGCTCGCGATCTGGTCGATGACCACGCTGATCGCGCCGATCGCCGGACCGCTGCTCGGCGGCTACATCTCGGACAATTACTGCTGGCCCTGGATCTTCCTGATGAACCTGCCGGTGGGCCTGTTGAGCGCGGTGCTGTGCTGGCGCGCGCTGCACGACAAGGAGTCGCCCGACCGAGCGACTGCCGGTGGACTGGATCGGTCTCGCGCTCCTGGTCGTCTGGGTGGGAGCGCTGCAGATCATGCTCGACACCGGCCGTGATGCCGACTGGTTCGAGTCAACGCGCATCGTGGTGCTGGCCGCGATCGCCGCTGTCGGGTTCGTCGCATTCCTGATCTGGCAGCTCACCGAAGAGCACCCGATCGTGGACCTGAGCCTGTTCAAGCGGCGGAACTTCACGGTCGGCACCCTCGTGACCTGCGTCGGGTACGCGATGTTCTTCGGCAACGTGGTCATCCTGCCGCTCTGGCTGCAGACCCAGATGGGTTACACCGCGACCTGGGCTGGCATCGTGCAGGCGCCAGCCGGCATCGTCGCGATGGTGCTTTCGCTCTGGGTCGGCCGCAACGTCACGCGCTTCGATGCCCGCATCTTCGCCAGCATCGCCTTCGTGATGATGGCCTGCGGCCTGTACGTGCGGTCGCTGCTGAACTCGCAGGCCGCGTTCAGCGACTTCATGCTGCCGATGATCCTGCAGGGCATGGCCATGGCGTTCTTCTTCGTCTCGGTGGTCAGCATCCAGCTCGACGGGCTGCCGCCACAGCGCATGCCGGCGGCCACCAGCATCTCGAATTTCCTGCGCATCACGGCTGCAGCTTTCTCGACGTCCATCGCGACGACGGTGTGGGACGACCGCGCGCAGCTGCACCAGAGCCGCCTGGCCGAGGCCTCCAGCGCCTACTCCCCGACGCTGCAGCAGTCGCTGGCAAGACTCCACGAACTGGGACTGAACGACGCGCAGTCGATCGCGGTGCTGAACCGCGGACTGGTGGAGCAGTCGTACCTGCTCTCGACGCTCGACTACTTCTACGTGAGCTCGTGCCTTGCGTTGGGCTTTCGTGCTTCGTGTGGTTCACGCGCCGGCCCCGGATTGCGAGCGGGCAGCCGGCGATCGCCGACTGACGTCTGGCATTGCTGGTGAGCGGACCTGCCGCTCGCAGCGGCCGGGGAAGTCGCCCCCTACTCTTCCGGCTCGTTCTCCTCGGCGCTCCACTTGCGGCGGTGCATGTCCTCGGCGGCCGCCCGGATTCCAGCGTGCCGATTCGACAGCAACAGCGAGGATGGGTCGCAGACGCGTGCGCGAATGACGCCGAGGTCAACCGCGGCGTCGAACAGGCTGGGATACCAGCGCTGCCATTCCGGAAAAATTGCGTCGACCCTTTCCTTCAGAGTCATGGCCGGGAGTCTGCCTCCACGCCGCCGACCCGGCAACCCCGCCGGACCGATGGCGTAACCGCGCCTAGCCCGTGGCCCACGACGCGAGGCGAGCGTACGCGCCGGGGTCAGTCAGCAGCACGAACGCAAGCCCGGCCAGTGCACCGCCGAGGTGCGCGTCGTGATTGATTCGCCCGCGCGCGTGGTTGGCTGAATACCACGAGTACGCCACGTATCCGATCGCGAACAGCGGGGCCGGGATCGGCACCGGGATCGGGATGATGAACAGCTTCTGCCAGGGGAAATACACGATCGATGCGAACAGCACCGCCGAGATCGCACCCGAAGCACCGAGCGACGCGTACTCGGGGTTGTTGCGGTGCTTGAAGTACGTGCCGATGTCGCTCGCCACCAGCCCGATCAGGTACAGCGCGGCGAACCGCGCGCTGCCGATCTGCTTCTCGAGCTGGAAAGCGAAGAAGTAGAACGTGACCAGGTTGAAGATCAGGTGCGGCAGGTCGGCGTGCACGAAGCCGCTGGTGACGATCGTCTCGTACTGCTTCTTGCGCAGGAACCAGAACGGACGGAACAGGCTGCGCTCGACGATCTTCGGCGAGCCGTAAAGCCCTGCGAGACTCACGACCACCGTGACGACGAGGATGATTGCGGCGACGCTCATCGCGGCCTCAGTGACTCACGTACACGAGGGCGCCAGTGTCGAAGCCCAGCGACTTCGCACGCGCGACCAGGCGATCGACCACTTCGCGGGGCGGATTCGGTTCGCGCGACAGGATCCAGAGATAAGACCTGTTCGGACCGACAACGAGCGAGTGCGTGTAGGCGGGATCGAGGTCCACGATGTTGTAGCCGCCGTAGAACGGCCCGAAGAAGGAAACCTTCAGCTGCCCCACGTCGCGCGCGCCGACGAACTTCGCCCGGCCTTGCGCCTCGTCCCACTCGCCTTTCGCCGCATTGAAGCCGCGATTGAGCACGTCGATGCTGCCGTCGTCGCGGGCCGTGTAGGTCGCCGTGACCTTGGTGAGACCACGCTCGAAGCTGTGATCGAGCCGCGCGATCTCGTACCACGTGCCGAGATACCGGTTGGCATCGAAGTCCTTGATCGGCTCGATGCCGTCCGGAATCTGCGCGCAGCCGGCCAGCAGAGCCGCGGCTATCCAGACCCAGATTCGATGCTTCACGAACTTCGACCTCCAGGGCACATGAACTTTGATTCTCGCACTTCGCGGCCCGACTCTCACGCGGGAATTCACGATGCGGGCACGCCGCGGAGTCCATATAAGTGAACGGAACGCGATGTAGACGGCCTGTTCCGACGAGGCCCCCATGAAATCACATCGGCTTCGGCTCCCAATCCCCGCCCTCGCATTGGTGGCCCTCGCTTCACTCGCACGCCCGGCTCTTGCCGACACGTCGCTCCCGGCGGACGACGGCAAGGGCTTCTATCTCGGGGGAGGCCTCGCCTGGTCGACGGTCAGCGTCGAAGTGAGCGGGTACTACTCCAACGACGATTACTGCGGCCTCTGGGGCTGCGCATACTACAAGGAAGGCGACGGCGCCTACGGCTTCACTGCTCACGCGGGCTACCGCTTCCTGCCGTACCTCGCCGCTGAGGTGAACTACATCGACCCTGGCACCATCCAGTGGAACCAGTCGAACGTGCTTGTGGAGGGCTACCCCGGCACGTTCAAGGCAAAGGCAACGCTCGATATCTCCGCCTGGGAACTCTCCGTACTCGGCATCCTGCCGTTCGCGAAACGCTGGGAACTCTATCTGCGGGCCGGGGTCGGCTTCTGGCAAGGTGAAAATGACCAGCTGCTGACCAGCAATACCACAGGCACGCAACTCCGCGGCCAGAACGACGCCGACGGAACCGATTTCGCGTTCGGCGTGGGGCTGGGATTCGCGCCGACGCCGTCGTGGCTGCTGCGTCTCGAAGGGCAGTCGCTGACGATCGACGGGGAACTGCTCTACACGAAGAAGGACACGGGTTTCGACTCCGTGCTGTTCGAGTTGCAGTATCGGTTCTGAGCGGCAGGCGCCGCCGGGCCGAACTCAGGCCTTGAGCATCGTCACGCCCACAACGCCCTTCGCGCGCGGCGGCATCCTGGCGATCTTGGCAGCTGCCTCCGCCTTCACACGCTTCAGGAGCTTCGGGTCGCGCAGCAGCTCCTCCGCGCGTGCATTCTTCTCGGCGACCATCTCGTCGGTGAGCAACTCGCCGAACGTCCTGAGCGGCGCGATCTGCAGTCCGTGCTTGCGGAACAGGCGGTAGATTTCCTTGACGCGGGCCGGCGGCACGTCGCGGCCGAGCGTGAAGCACTCGTAGCGCTCCTCCATCGTGAGCAGCGCCGCCTCGGCGAGGCACGCGTAAGCCACTCCCGGTGGCAACCCGATGTCGAAGCTGAATCGCGCCGGACCCGGCAACACGACTTCGCCGCTCTCGACGATCAGCACGTCCGGCCGCGTGGCCGCCTCCTCCGCCGATATGTCCGGCGGCAGCGCCACGTCGAGTATCACCGCGCCCGGCTTGCACTGGCTGACGTCGAGCACGCGCTGGCCGAACGCCGAGGTCGCAGTGACGATCAGGTCACACTCGCCGACCCGGCGATTCGTCGTGAGGTCGACTTCGACCTTCGCGCTGGGCGTCTCCTCGAGGATCTTTTCCTTCAGCGCCGCGAGACGTTCGGGCTCGATCGACACGAGTACCACGTCCTTGACGGCCGCCGCGAGCAGCCTCGAGCACACCGAGCCAATCGCGCCGGTCGCACCGACGATCATCGCCCTGCCTTTCGCGAGATCGCGCCAGCCCATCCGCTTCGCCGTGAGCTTGGCCGTCTCGAGCGTCGCCGCAATCGTCAGGCTGTTGCCCGTGGTCACCGGAATCGGTGCGCGCTTCGCTACGGTGACGCCGGCATCGCCGACGACTTTCGTGAATGCACCGAGGCCAACGATCCTGGCGCCATGGTCGGCGGCATCCTGCACGGCCGCATTGAGGCGGCTGTATGTGAATTCGGGCGAACGAGTCAGCATCTGTCGCGGCGTCGCCCCGAGCGCATAGATCAAGCCGTCGACAGGCCGGCCGGTCGCCTTCGACCGACCGCCCTTGACGGTGCCGACGAGCCGTCCGGGCATGTACGCCGCTGCGACCTCCACCCACTGGCGCGGCAGACTCCGCGTCCATCGGTACCGAGGGTGGTTACCGAGGTAGTCCACGGTCAACGGGTGCAGGATGAATGCGAACCGGCTCATGGGCCGGGAATATCGCGCAGACGGCCGCGCGCCGGAATCTCGGATAACCGACGCGCGGTGCGCATCGTTACCTGCATGACCTGCATGACGCGCCGCTGAGCGGTCTCAACTCTTCAGGCGGATTTCGCCCTCCATCCCGGGCCGGCGGCCGCGCTTGTCGGCATAGAAGCGTCGCATCGTCTCCATGTCCCGGTCGCGGTCGCCCGTGAACCGGACATACGTGTCCATGCCGACGGTCTTGGTCCTGAAATCGATGTAGGCGAGAGCAACTGGCATGTCCCCGGCCGTGGCGAGCTGGTAAAAGCCCGACTTCAGGTGGTCCGTGTGCGAACGGGTCCCCTCCACCGCGATCGCAACCCACATCCAGTCGCGCCGCCTGAACTCCCGCAGCAGCGCGTCGACGAAACCGACCGACGCACGACGATCGAGCGCAATGCCGCCGATCCGTTCGAGCAGTCTCCTGAACGGCGGCCGGAACATCTCTGCCTTGCCAATCCAGTTGGCGGGCAGCCCGTTGCCGATGCGAAACAGCACGCCGATCGGGAAGTCCCAGTTCGACGTGTGCGGGTAGACGATGATCACGCCCCTCGGTTCCGGAGGCCACACGAACGACGATTTCCAGCCGAACAATCGCAGCAGCGCGAGGGCGCTGCGCTGCAAAAACGTCGGCTGGCCGGGCGATTCGATTCTGGACATCTACGAGATGCGAGCATGGCACATGGCCGGACGAATCGTCATACGGCTCCGCCGCAATCCGATGGCCGTCTTGGTCAGCGTCGCTGCCGTCGCTTGAGCGCGCCGACGAACCCCCCGAGCGTCGGCGACATGGCGCCGGGCGGGATCACTGCCTCGATCAGCTGGAATCGGCCGCGGGTGGCGGCCGCCCGCTCCAGCGCGGTGGCCAGCTCGCGGCGTGTCGTGACGCGCACGCCGTCGCCGCCGAGCGGAGCCGCGAACTCGGCGAAATGCCAGTCGTCCAGCGTATTGAAGCGTGACTCCGGCTGGAACACGCGCAGCATCTCCCAGCTCGAGTTGTTCATCACGATGACGATCGGATCCCAGCCGTTACGGCGGCAGTTGCCGAGTTCCCAGCCAGTCATCTGGAACGCGCCATCCCCGACCAGCACCAGCGGCCGCCGGCCGGTCGCGGCCTGGACGCCGAGCCCGGCGGGCACGCCGAACCCCATCGTCGCGTAGTAGCCGGGCGCGACAATCTCGGTGTTCTCGATCTCGAACGCGGTGAACATGCAGTCGCCGCAGTCGCTCGCGAGCGGCATCCGGCCGCGACGCGCGAACAGGTCGTTCACCGCGCGCGCGATGTCGACCGGCGCGATCGGACCGTCGTCGTCGGCCAGGTCCCGCGGATATTGCGTCGGTTCTCCCGCCGATCGCAGCGGCTGGTCGGCATGCCGGCGCACGAGCTCGTCGACCAGCGCGGCCAGCGGGATGTTTGCGTAGCGATGGAAACCCATCGTCACGGATCGGTCCGCTGCGAGGATGCTGTTGCGATGATCGACACGGCCTTCGGCCACGCCGAAGTTCGTGTCGCACATCGTGACCCCGAACAGCAGCAGGCAATCGGATTCCTCGACCGGGCGACCGACGTCGGGGTGCGCAGTGAGCCCTAGATACGTACCGACAACAGGCACCTGGGCCTCCGCGAGCAGCCCGCGGCCCATGAACGACGTCACGACCGGCACGTGCAGGCGGCGCGCGAGCTCGGCCACGCGAGCCTCGATGCCGAAACGACGAACCTCGACGCCGACCATCATCACCGGGCGTGCCGCCTGCGTGAGTCGCTCCATGATCTCGTCGGCGCACGCGGTCACTGCTTCCGGGTCGTACTCGGCCTCGGGCAGCCGTTGCACCGGGCCGCACTGGTCGAACACCCGGTCGCGCGGCAACTCGAAATACACCGGCCGCGACTGCACCAGGCACATGCGCAGCACTTGGGCGATCTGCTCGGGAGCCCTGGCCGGGTCGTCGAGCAGCGCCTGGTCGCAGGTGATCTCGCGATAGATCTGCATCTGGGAGTCGATGCGCTTCACCTGGTGGTGCAACAACAGCCCGGAGCGCGCCTCGTTGCGCCCGGGCGCGCCGGAAATCACGACCAGTGGCGACTTCTCGGCATACGCGGCCGCCACCGGATTCACCATGTTGAGGGCGCCAGCACCATAGGTGACCGCCGCGACGCCCGGCGCACAACTGATCCTGGCCGCAGCGTCGGCCGCGAAGCCGACCGAAGGCTCGTGGCTCAACGTATGCAGCGGCAGGATCGCGGATTCCTCGACGACCTTGAAGAACTGCAGGACGAAGTCGCCCGGAATGCCGAATACCTGGCGGGCGCCGTGGTCCCGTAGCGCGGTGAGCAGTGACTCTGCGAGGTTCATGCCGTGCGACCTGGCGTTGCAGCCGGAGACGCATTGTCGCGGGAACCGCCACGGGCGGTACCCCGCAGATACCGAGACTCATTCGCAGGCCGGCGCCGGGACTGACACCTGCGCAGCGCAGGCGTAGCATCCAGCCAATAGCGACAGGAACGTTGCGAGACTCGCGTGGCGCCACAGAAGAACGTCGCAGGCGTCGACGACAGCGAGGCACTCGCGCAGCGCATCGGGAAGGGGGACCGCGCTGCCGAGGCCGAGCTGGTGGGCCTCTATTGCGATTGTGTATTCGCGATGGCTCTGTCGCGCACGCGCAATCGCGACGCTGCGCGCGAACTCATGGACGAGGTGCTGATGGCCGTGATCACGGCGCTCCGCCATGGCAGCGTGCGCAATACGGGGCAACTCGGCGGGTTCGTGCGCGGCACTGCCGCGAACATCATCAACGGCTACATCCGCTCGGCCCGCCGCGCACCGCGGACCATGGCGCTGAACCCGGATGCCTTCGGCAGCGATCCGACTGATGACTACGAAATGCAGGACCGTCGCGACCTCGCACTCAAGGCGCTCGCGCTGCTGAACATCCGCGATCGGCAGATCCTGCAGTTGAGCCTGGCCGACGGACTCAAGCCCGGAGAGATCGCGGCACGCCTCGGCATTTCGCCGGTACTGGTGCGGCAACGTAAGTGCCGCGCACTGCGAGCGATCGTCGTCTATCTCGACGATGACGGGCGCAGCTACCTGGCGCGTCGCTTGCTCAGGCTCTGACAGCCGGCAAGCCGCTCAGCGTGGCGCAGGGACCAGCAGCTGGGAATTGACCTCGAAACGCGACCCGTCGGCCGCCTCGAGCTCGACTTGCCACAGCTCCTCGTCGGGAATCATCGTGCGTTCGTGGCCTGGGAGCTCCCGCTCGTCATCCACCTGGATGCCCCAGATGCGAACGTGCCGGATGCCCTTCACAGGGATGCGGTCGGCCGCAAACTGATTGCGGATGGCCGCCGCCACCTCTGCATTGACCCAACTCGCGTAACCGCGATCACGAATCGCCGCCACTTCGGGCGGCACAGCCAGTTCGGATTGAACATCGCCCATCACCGCCTCCTGCCGGGTCGCTTGGCCAATACTCTTAAGCTTCCGGCCCGGCAACTATTACAATAGCGCCGCAATGCAACAGACCGAAAGTCCCGGCACGGCTCCCACGCCGCGCCACACCAGCGTATCGATCGCACTCACCGGCAGCGGCGGCGCGGGCGTCATGACGGCCGGCAACATGCTGCTCGAGGCGGCGGCCCATGCCGGCTACTACGCCCTGATGACGCGCTCCTCCGGTCCGCAGATCCGAGGCGGCGAAGCCGCGGCGATGATCCGCATTTCCTGCCGCGCGGCCGAATGCATGGACGACCACTTCGACGTGCTCGCCGCCGTCGACTGGGAGAACGTGCACCGCTTCGGCGCCGAGATCCCGCTCGGACCGGGCAGCCTCATCATCGGAGACCCCGACCAGGGCGAGCCGCACGAGGTGTTCACACGGACCGGCGCCGCCCTCGCGCAGGTCGCTCTGAAGAAGATAGCGAAGGGCATTCCGGACGGGCGGGCGAACATGCTGCTGCTCGGGCTGGTGGCGGCGCTGGTCGGGCTTCCAGAGCAAGCCGTCACGCGGGCCGTCGAAAAGTCGCTGGCGAAACGACCGGCGGCACTTGTGCCGAGCCTCGCGGCTGTCGCCGCCGGCCGGGAAGCGGCCGGAGCAATGTCCCGGACTTTCTCCCTGCTGCCGGCACCGCCCCGCACCGCCCAGCGCTGGCTGCTCACCGGCAACGAAGCCGCCGGCTACGGCGCGATCAAGGGCGGCGTGCGTTTCGTCGCGGCCTACCCGATCACGCCGGCTACCGAACTGCTGGAGTGGATGAGCCCCGCGCTGGCTGAAGTCGGTGGCACGCTCGTGCAGGCAGAGGATGAACTCGCATCGATCAACATGGCGATCGGCGGTTCGTATGGCGGCGTGCCGGCGTTGACCGCGACCTCGGGTCCCGGCCTCGCGCTGATGGTCGAGTCGCTCGGCCTGGCCGTCGCCTCCGAGACGCCGATCGTCGTCGTGGACGTGATGCGCGTTGGACCGTCCACCGGCATCCCGACCAGTCCGAGCAGGGCGACCTCAACATCGCGCTGTACGGACTGCACGGCGACGCGCCGCACCTCGTGCTCGCCCCGAACTCGGTCGCGGACTGCCTGCGTACGACGCAATGGGCCGTACGACTCGCCGAATCGTTGCAGTCGCCGGCGATCGTGCTGTCGGACCAGTTCTCGGCCAGACGCGCGCGGTGATCGACCTCCCGCGGACCGCCTAGGACGCCGGTGCCGGACGGGTGGTCGCCGCATCGAACGCGCCCGGATACAGGCGCTATGCGGTGACGAGCAGCGGAGTTTCGCCGATGGCGATCCCCGGCACGGCCGGGGTCGCATACACGGCGGAGTACGCCCTGGAGCACGGCGAGCGCGGTACGCCATCAGTCGCAGGGGAACCGACCACCTCGCGCAGCTCGACAAGCGGCGCCGCAAGCTCGAGCTCGCGGACTACGGCGAGCTGTGGGCCGACGTCGAAGGCGAAGGGAGATCTCGCGATCGTCACGTTCGGCAGTTGCACTGGCATCGTCCGCGAAGGCCTCGCCCGCGCGCACGCCGACGGCGTGCAGGCACGGCTCGTCTCGATGCGACTGCTCGCCCCTGCCCAGCCGGCGCGGCTGGCCGCAGCGCTCGAGGGTGTGCGCAAGGTCATCGTGATCGAACAGAACCACCCGGGGCAGCTCTATCGATACCTGCGGGCCCGATACGACCTGCCCGGCAAGTTGACTTCACTGCATCGACCGGGCGCGATGCAGTTCAACCCGGGCGACATTCGTCGCCACCTGATCGATTGGAGCCGCACATGAACGAGGCGCTGACTCACGCGGACTTCAAGTCCGACATCAAGCCGGTGTGGTGCCCGGGTTGCGGCGACTTCGGCGTCGTGAACGCGCTTGCGAAGGCACTCGCGAAGATGGAGCTGCAGCCCGAAAACGTTGCGGTCGTGTCCGGCATCGGGTGCTCGTCGCGGATTCCCGCATACACCACCTGCTACGGATTTCACGGCGTGCACGGACGGGCGCTCGCGGCAGGCACGGAACTCAAGATCGCGCGGCCCAGCCTGACGGTGATCGTGACGGGCGGCGACGGCGACGGTTACTCGATCGGCGGCAACCACTTTCCTGCACGCGTGCCGCCGCAACGTCGACATGACCTACATCGTCATGGACAACCGTGTGTATGGCATGACCAAGGGCCAGCCCTCGCCCACGACCGAGCCGGACTGGGACTCGAAGCTGTCGCCGGACGGCACGGGCCTGCGCGAATTCCATCCGATGGTCGTCGCGCTTTCGTCGGGCGCGAACTTCATCGCGCGCGCGTTCACTGGCGACCCGAACGGACTCGCCGACTTGATCGTCCAGGCGGTGCGGCATCCCGGATTTTCGTTCGTCGAAGTGCTGTCGCCCTGCGTCACTTTCCGGCCCGAGCAGCGCGACTGGAAGAAGGATCGCGAAGCCGGACGCAATCAGGCCGACGTCGGACATCGCACCGTGCGGCGCGCCGGATGTTGCGTGACACCGGCTTCGACCTCGGCGTCCTGTATGCCGGCGACCGCAAGCCCTATTCCCCGCGTGGCCAGCGGGCGAATCGTGATGAGAGCGTGCTCGAAGCGAGGTTCGCGCTATGAAGAGGAAGCTGCCGCGCACGGTCGATGAGTTCATGACGTACGCCTGGGCGATGGAGGTCGAGGCGGCGGAACGCTACGCGGAACTCGCGGAACAGATGAACACGCACCACAACCGCGAGGTGGCCGAACTCTTCGCGAAGCTCGCGCGGATCGAGGGCAAGCACCGCGACCAGATTATGGCGAAGATGGGCTGGACCCGCGCTCCGGACACGAGCTCGTTTCGCTGGGAGACGCCGGAAGGCCCTTGAGACCACCGACTACAGTGACCTGCACTACCTGATGCAGCCGTACCACGCGCTGAAACTGGCCGAGCACAACGAACGTCGCGCCGCGGAATTCTTCGAGCGCTTCGCTGCTGCGAAGCTGCCGGCCGACGTGCGTGCTGCCGCGGCCGAAATGGCCGAGGACAAGCGCGAACATGTGCGGCTCATCGGGGAGTGGCTGGCGCGTTATCCGGAGCCCGAGGCGGGCTGGGACGAAGACCCGGATCCGCCGGCGGTGGCGGACTGACGTCGGCAGGAACCACGAACGCGGGAATCGGGTCAGTCGGCGCGGGCTCTGCAGTGACCGGCGCACTCTGCTCGACCTCGATCTCCATGAATTTCTGCACGCTCGTCAGGAACCTGTCGAATCCGAACAGGACCAGGAACACGATCGCTACGGACAGCAGCCCCGCGACCGCGTACTGCAGCAGACGCCGCGGCGGTTGTTCGGGAACGTGGTTCGCCCGGTCCCGGAACCGGTCCATCAGGGCGCGTTCAACCGAGTCCCGCTGGTCAGGCGGATCCGACATCGCGCGCGCTCCTATCCTGGTTGATTGCCCGTGTCACCTGCGTCCGGTTCCGTTCCAGTCCCGGCTTTGCCGGGCGGGCGAGCCTTGTACCACAGGTGGTTTCGGAAAATACCTAAATAGGAATCATTTGCATTTGGGTCCTGAGGCAGCTAGGATCCCGCTCGAGGCCCCGAACCATGTACGTCTGCGTCTGCCACGGCATTTCGGAAAAGCGGCTCGACCAGGCCATCCGCGAGGGTGCGCGCTCGTTCGAGCAGCTGCAGTACTGCACCGGTGTCGCCACCTGCTGCGGTGCATGCGAACCCTGCGCCCGCCAGCTGCTGGACGAGCGGGCCCTTGCGTCCGGCCAGCCGACGCCTCACGCTTCCTGACCAGACGGGGCCCTGCCCCATCCCATCCACGTTTCCCGGGAGTACATCGCCATGAAAGGCGACCAGAAAGTCATCCAGCACCTCAACGTCGTGCTGATGAACGAACTCACTGCGATCAACCAGTACTTCCTGCATTCGAGGATGTTCAAGAACTGGGGCTCGACAAGCTCGGCGACCTACGAATACCACGAGTCGATCGACGAGATGAAGCATGCGGACAAGCTGATCGAGCGCATCCTTTTCCTCGAAGGCCTGCCCTACCTCCAGGAACTCGGCAAGCTCCTGATCGGCGAACATCTCGAAGGAACTGCCTTCAGTGCGATCTCAAGCTCGAGATGAAGGCACACCCGGACCTGAAGGCTGCCATAGCCCACTGTGAATCTGTCGGTGACTATGTCTCGCGTGAACTGTTCGAGCACATCCTCGAGTCCGAAGAAGAGCACATCGATTTCCTCGAGACCCAGCTGGAACTCATCCCAGAAATGGGCATCCAGAACTACACCCAGAGCCAGATGGGCGCCGGCAGCTGAGAAAAATAGGTGCCAGGCACCGAATTTCCGACCGGAAATTCGGTGCCTGGCACCTATTTATCTGTCCCCTGTTTCCTAGTTCAGGTCGGGGTCCTTGAAGTACTTGGTGCCCTCGACCGTCAGGTCGAGCGCGAGCCCCGCATCCGACAGCTGGTAAAGCCACACGCCGGGCTGGATCTGCGCAGCTCCCTGGTAGATCGCGCCGCCGGCGCCCGGGTTTGCCTGCAGATTGGTGTCGGCGCCCAGCATGTACCCGTTCGCAATGAAGTTCTTCACGTCGGCCTCGTTCTGGAAGACCCAGACGAGGTGCATCTTCGTGATGCCCATGCCGTAGCCCGCCTGCAGCGTGGCCATCAGCATGAATGTCTCCTGGTCGGAGATCGTGTCGACCACGATGCCCTTTCCGCCGCCGCCGCCCGCAAACAGGATCTTGGTGTCGATCTCGCTGAACACCGCGTAGCCCGCGGCGTTCTGCACTGCCTGCCGCGCCGCAGGCTGCGTCGCATACAACTGATCGAGCGTGCTCATGGCGTTGCTGCGGATTTCTGCCCGCTGCTCGTCAGGGCTCGCGGCCTGCGCCGTGCCGGCGGCGAGCATTACGGACGCCAGCAGCGCGCAACCGAGGTATCCAATCCGTCTCGAGTAACCAGGCATGCATCGTCTCCGCGGTTGATTCGCCGAATGTTAGCAAGCCCGGCCTGCCGGACTTGTCACTAGCGGCCAGTTTAACCCCGGCCGGCCCCGCGCACCGTTTACAGGGATGAACCATCCATGACGGAGCCCGCCCATGACCGCCCAAGCCTCGCGCAACACCGACCGGATGCTGGTCGTCGCCGCCGTGCTCGCAGCAACGATTCTTCCTGCGGCCGCAACGACGGCGTGCTCAACCGCGCGCGTAGACATCTACGACCGCAATGCCGGCCAGGCCCTGGAGACCTATAGGCACCATGGCCAACGATACGTCGTTGGAACGCCAGGCAACGAGTATGCGGTTCGCGTGCGCAACTGCACCGGAGTACGCGTCCTTGCGGTCGTCAGTGTCGACGGCGTGAACGTCGTGACCGGTGAGACCGCCTCGACCGACCAGGCCGGCTACGTGATCGAACCCGGCGACTACGTGAACATCCAGGGCTGGCGCAAGGACTTCGACCGCACCGCTGCTTTCTATTTCTCGGATCCATCCGATTCGTATGCCTCACGCACCGGACGGCCCGACGATCTTGGCGTCATCGGGGTCGCGATGTTCCGCGAAAAGGCCAAAGCGCCTTACCTCAGCCGCGAAGACTCGTCGCTGCCCGAGCCGGCGAGCGCCGGTGCATCGGCACAGGATGCCACGGCCTCGAGAAACCAGAAGGCCGCAGCACCGCGCATGGAAGCGTCCATCGGCACCGGCCACGGCCGGCGCGAATACTCGCCTGTCGAGCGCGTCGAGTTCGAGCGCGCAAGCGATCGCCCCGACCAGCGCGTGGTGATCCGCTACGACCGTCGCGAGAATCTGGTGGCGATGGGTGTGCTGCCGCCGAGTCCGCGCTGGCACGATCCCGATCCGTTCCCCGCGACGCTCGGATTCGTTCCGGATCCGTGAGGATGCGGTTGCCCGGCAATCGTGCGCGACAAGCGACCACCGCGGTTGCCGCGCACGGCCGTGACATCGATACTCGGCGCACGATGGGCCCTGCGCGGAACACACCTGGGACCGAGTCGGACGAGACGCTGATGCTCGCCTACGCGGGCGGCAGCAGCGCCGCGTTCGAACGGCTGTACGCGCGTCACCGCGGCGGCACCTACCGGTACTTGCTGCGTCACACGGACAACGCGGCCAGCGCGGAAGAATTGCACCAGGACGTCTGGCTGAAGATCGTGCGGGCACGCGATGGCTACACGCCGGACGCACGCTTCACGACGTGGCTCTATACGATTGCGCGGCATCGCCTGGTGGATCACTGGCGCTCGCAACGCGGCACGTGGTTCACGTCGCTGCAGGACGAAGGCACCGACACGGCCGTCGACGCAGCGAGCCTGGACGACGACTCGACGACGGATCCGCTGTCGATCACGATCGATGCACAGAGCGGGCGACGGCTGGTCGCAGCCCTGGCAGGCATCCCGCCCGCGCAGCGTGATGCTTTCCTGCTGCACGTGGAGGGCGGCCTCT
>CAVOKQ010000014.1:0-101288 GCA_963696545.1 uncultured Gammaproteobacteria bacterium | reverse complement strand
GCGAAGAACATGTCGCCGACCGAGCTGGGCCAGCGCTTCCTCGAGCCGGGGCTGTACTTCAAGAACCCGATCGACCAGATCTCGCTCGGCATGGCGCTGGTGTTCGGCACCGCGGGCCTGCCACACATCCTGATGCGCTTCTTCACCGTGCCGACGGCGCAGGCGGCGCGCAAGTCGGTCGTGTGGGCGATGGGCATCATCGGCGGCTTCTACGTGCTGACGCTGTTCCTCGGCTTCGGCGCCGCGAAGAACGTCGGCCCGCAGGCGATCGCGGCAGTGGACGCCGGCGGCAACATGGCCGCGCCGCTGCTGGCGCAGTTCCTGGGTGGCGGGCCGAACTCGTTCCTCGGCAACTTCATGCTGGCGTTCGTGTCGGCGGTGGCGTTCGCGACGATCGTCGCGGTGGTCGCGGGCCTGGTGCTCGCGGCGGCGTCGGCGATCGCGCACGACCTGTACGTGGGCGTGTACCACGGCGGCGACATCGTGCCGCCGCAGCAGCAGGTCCGCGCAGCCCGCATCGCGACCGTGATCGTGGGCGCGATGGCGATCACGATCGGCATCGCGGCCAAGGGTCAGAACGTCGCGCACCTCGTGGCGCTGGCGTTCGCGGTCGCGGCGTCGGCGAACTTCCCGTGCGTGCTGCTGACGCTGTACTGGAAGCGGTGCAGCACCGGCGGCATCGTGCTCGGCATGATCGTCGGCACGGTGGTGGCGGTCGGCCTGACGCTGGTGTCGCCGAACGTCACGTACCCGAAGGCGGTGCGCGAGGCGTCGCAGAAGGTGCTCGACGGCGAGGCGGCGAAGCGCAGCGCCATCGAGGCGGCACTGGCGTCGGGTGACGCCGCGGCCGTGGCGAAGGCGCAGACGGACACGACCACGCTCGACAAGGCCGTGAAGAAGGCGAAGGACGACATGGCCAAGGTCGAGGGCAAGGAAGTGTCGATCATGGGTCTCGAGAAGCCGATGTTCCAGCTGAAGAACCCCGGCATCATCTCGATCCCGCTCGGGTTCCTCGCGGTGCTGCTCGGTTCGCTGCTGTTCCGCGACCGGCGCTCCGAGGAGTTGTGGCCAGAGGTCTACGCCCGCCAGAACACGGGCATCCTGGCAACGAAGGCCACGAGTCACTGACGATACGGGGGCATTCTCCTGGCGTCCGCCGCTGGACGGCCGGCGGCGGAACAGGAGAATGTCCCCTTCCATGTCGACACCGGTACTCATCGCCGAGTCCACGATCCGCTTCCTGCGGGCCCACATGCCGTTCTCGCGGATGGCCCGCGGCGACCTCGAGTTCGTCGCCGAGCGAGTCAGGCTCGCATACTTCCCGGTCGGCACGACGATCGTCGATCCCACGACCGGGGTCGCCGAGTACCTGCACATCATCCAGCGCGGTCACGTCGCCGTCCGCAACATCTCGAGCGGCGCGGACGAGGAGGTGCGCGGGCCGGGCGAGTGCTTCCCGGTCGCGGCACTTGCAGCCGGAGTCGCCGGTGCGCGCCGCTTCGAGGCGACCGAGGATGTCTTCTGCTTCCAGCTGACGCGCGACGACTTCGAGTCGCTGCGCCTGCGTTCACAGCCGTTCGCCGAGTACTGCACCGCGATCCTCGAGAGCATCGTGCAGCAGTCGCTCGGCCAGTTGCGCCACAACTTCAGCCAGCGCGCCGTCGAGCAGCGCACGCTGCTCGAGCCGCTGCGGTCGATGGTGCGCCGCGAACCCGTGCACTGCGAGACCGGCACGCCGGTGCGTGACGCGCTGGTTGCCATGCGCCAGGAGCGCGTCGCGTCGATTGCCGTAGTCGACGACAAGCGGCGTCCGGTCGGCATCTTCACGCTCACGGACCTGCTGGACCGCGTGGTACTGCCGGGTCTCGATCTTGCGACACCGATCGCGGAGGTGATGTCTCCCGGGCCAGGCACGCTCGACGAGCTTGCAACCGCGCAGGAAGCGCTGTCGCTGATGGCCCAGCTCGGCTATCACCAGGTGATGGTGACCCGCGACGGACAGTTGATCGGCGTCGTGTCGGAGCGCGACCTCTTCGCGTTGCAGCGGGTCACGATGCGCCACATCGTGCAGTCGATCCGGCTTGCGAACGACCTCACCGCGCTGCAGCGTGCCCGGCGCGATATCGACTCGCTGACGGACAACCTGGTGGCGCAGGGGGCGGCCGCCGAGCCGGTGACCCACACGATCACCGCGCTCAACGACGTGCTGACCGACCGGCTCTTCTCGCTGCTGGTACCGCGGTTCGACCTCGACGGCCTCGACTGGTGCTGGCTCTCGGTGGGCAGCGAGGGCCGGCGCGAGCAGACGGTGGCCACTGACCAGGACAACGCAATCCTGTTCGAGTGCGCGGTGGACGAAGCCGACGCTGTACGGCAGCGCCTGCTGCTGTTCGCGCGCACGGCGAACGACGCGCTCGCCGAGCTCGGCTTCCCGCTGTGCGCCGGCGACATCATGGCCCGCAACCCCGAATACTGCCTCACGACTGAGCAGTGGCGATCACGCTTTGCGCTCTGGGTCCGCGAGCCGACACCGCAGGCACTGCTGCAGGCGAACATATTCTTCGATTTCCGGTCGCTGTACGGCAATCACGCACTCGCGGAGAGCCTGCGGAGCTGGCTTGGCGGCGTGACGCCGGAGAACCGGCTGTTCCAGCGCCTGCTGGTCGCGAACGCGCTGCAGGCCGAGCCGCCGCTCGGCCGCATCCGCACGTTTCGCACGGACGACGGCGAGCACGCCGGCACCATCGATCTGAAGAGCCACGGCACGCGCATCTTCGTCGATGCGGCCCGGGCGTTCGCGCTCGCGCTCGGCATCGCGGACACCAATACTTCGCAGCGGCTGCGGCTCGCGGGACGGCGGCTCAATATCGACGAGCGCGAAACCGGTTCGGCGGTCGAGGCATACCACTTCCTGCAGATGCTCCGGCTGCGCGCGCAGCGTGGCGCGCTCGACGCGGACCGGGCGGACGCGGACCAGAGGCCGCACATGTCGCTGAACCGCATCGATCCGTACGCGCTGAACGACCTCGACCAACGGATGCTGAAGGAAGCGTTCCGCCAGGCCCGGTCGCTGCAGCAGCGGCTGGAGCAGACCATCGGCCAGTGAGGGCCGGGCAGGCGCGAACCGGCATGCCAATACCTTTCCAATGGCTGATTGATGCGCGACGCACGCGCCGTGCGCTGCCGCCCGCGGTGCGCGACAGCCTGCGCCTGCTGCGGATCCGTGCCCGCGAGCGCGCGGCGGAAGAGCGCTGGAGCGACTCCGGGCTGCTGTCGCTGGCGCGCTTCGTCGCGCTCGACCTCGAGACGACGGGCCCGAACATGCACGCGGACCGGATCATCTCGATTGGCGGGGTGTCGGTAACGGCACGCGCCGTGCGGCACGACGACGCATTCGAGGTCGTCGTGCGGCAGGAGCGCGAGAGCGGCGTCGACAACATCCTGATCCACCAGATCGGCGGGCAGGAACAGCGCGGCGGCGCCAACCCGGTAAGTGCGCTGGTCTCGTTCCTCGAGTACCTGGACGGCGCGGTGGCGGTGGCATTCCGTGCAGAGTTCGATGCCACCGTGCTCGAGCGGGAACTGCATTCATGCCTCGGTATTCGCGTGAACGTGAGGTTCCTGGACCTGGCCTGCATCCTGCCGGCGCTGGTGCCGGGCACCGACAACGACTCGCTGGACGACTGGGCGCGGCACTTCGCACTGCCCCCGATCGGCCGTCACCACGCCATCGCGGATGCCTACGCGAACGCACAGCTGCTGCTGATCGCGCTCGAGCACGCCCAGCGGCTGGGGTTCACGAAGACGGCCGACCTGATTGCGCTCGAGAAGTCGCAGCGCTGGCTCGGACGGCGGCGCTGATCAATAAGGGTCGCCCTGCTCCTGCGTACCGCTCGCGGAACCACTCGTCGTCGAGGCTCGCCATGCGCACCTTGCCGCCGCTCTGTGGCGCGTGCACGAACTGGTCGCCGCCGGCGTAGATGCCGACGTGGCTCACCTCACGGCCGGTGAGCCGGAAGAACACCAGGTCGCCGGGACGCAGGTCACGGCGCGGCACGGGACGCGCGATCGCGTACTGCTGCGACGACGTGCGAGGCAACTTGATGCCAGCCTGCAGGTACGCGTAGGCGACGAGGCCACTGCAGTCGAACGCGTCGGGGCCGGCACCGCCGTAGCGGTACGGCGAGCCGATCCGCGATTCGGCCGCGAGCAATGCGGCGGTACCCGGGTTCGATGCCGCGGGCTCGGGCGTCCCGCGCTGGAAGGGACTGCAGGCGGAAAGCAGTACCCCGAACACCAGCAATGCGATCAGCCGTGGCAAGGCTGGTGCTGTGTGCTGCGGATGCGCGGACGACGACATGGCGCAGCAGTCTAGTGGCGTTCCGCGTCGTCCGGAATCTCGTCGTCAACCGCCGTCGCGGGGGCGGACGCGCCGGGTTGCAATGGCCTCGTGCGGATCGTCCGGCCAGTAGTGCTTCGGATAACGGCCCTTCAGTTCCTTGCGGACGTCGTGATAGCCACGCGACCAGAAGCTCGCAAGGTCGCCGGTGACCTGCACCGGACGACGTGCCGGCGACAGCAGCTCCATCGTGACGGGGACCTTGCCGTCCACGATCCGCGGAGAGTCGAACAGACCGAAGACTTCCTGCAGTCGTACACTCAGCCTCGGCAGGCCGCTGTCGTAGTCGACAGCGATCCTCGACCCACTCGGCACCGCGAGGTGCGTGGGCGCGAGTTCGTCGAGCCGGCGCTGCGCGTTCCAGTCGAGCAGGCCGTGCAGCGCGCCGGCGAGATCGAGCTTCGGCAACTGGTCGCGTCGCGTGATGCCTTCGAGCCAGGGTGCGAGCCACGACTCGAGCGAGTCGAGCAGCGCCGCATCCGAGACATCCGGCCACCCGTCGCGGCCGCGCGGGTCGTGCTCGCGGACCAGCGCCACGCGCGCCCGCCACTGCGTGAGGCTTTTCGTCCACGGCAGGCATCCGAGCCCGAGCGAGCGGACACCCTGCAGCATCGCGGCGAGCGAAGCGCCCGGATCGACTCGGCGCAACGGCTCGTCGGCAAGCACGAGCGCACCGAGTTGACGCACGCGTCGCGCCGCGACGAGCTGGTCCCTGGGGTCCCACGCGACGGTTTCCTTCACCTCGATCGCACTGGCGAAGTGAACTGCCAGCAATGCGGCATCGAGATCGGATGCCAGCTGGATGCGCGCTTCACGTTCGCCTGCATCGAGCGCGGCCACGACGATGAACTCCGATCGCCCCAGTGCGGCGGCTTCAGCAAAGACCGCGCCCCGGCCGCCGCTCAGGATGTAACGGCCATCGCCGGCCCCGCGCGTGCGCCCGATCCGGTCAGGGTATGCAAACGCGAGCAGCAGCCCGATCGCCTGGCCCTGGTCGACCGGGGACGCAGCATGGACCTGCGCTCGCTGCAGGCGCCCGAGCTGGCGTTCGACCTGCTGCACGACGCGCTCGATGCGCCGCACGGCGCCGGAATCCACGTCCATGCCCGGTGGCGGCGGTCGCCCGCGCAACACCTCAACACGGCGACTGAGATCCGGATCGCGGAACCCCGGGGGCGCCCGCAACGGGTCGCGCTCGGAGAGGATTGCGGCCATCTCGCAAGCGAGGCGCGCATGGCCGAGATCCCGTCCGCGCAGCACCATGTGCGACAAACGTGGGTGCAGGCCGAGCGTGGCCATGTCGCGGCCGAGCGACGAGATTCGTCCCGCCGTGTCCACGGCCTCGAGTCCGGCAAGCAGGTCCCTTGCCTGTGCGAACGGGGCCGCGGGTGGTGGATCGATCCACGTCAGCGACGCCGGATCGTTGCAGCCCCAGCCCGCGAGCTCCAGCGCGAGCGGCGCGAGGTCGGCCTCGAGGATTTCCGCGGGAGCCTGTGGCAGCAGCGCATCGTGCGCGGACTCGCTCCAGAGCCGGTAGCACACGCCGGGCGCAGTGCGGCCTGCGCGGCCACGCCGCTGGTCGGCGGACGCACGCGAGATGCGCACGGTTTCGAGGCGGCTCATGCCGGTCGCCGGATTGAATCGCTGGCGGCGCTCGACGCCCGCGTCTACCACGATGCGCACGCCGTCGATCGTGAGGCTGGTTTCCGCGATGTTGGTCGCGACGATGACCTTGCGCCGGCCGCGCGCGTCCGGTCGCAGCGCGGCGTCCTGCTCCGCGGCGGACAGGTCGCCATACAGTGGCAGCAGGCTGAACTCGCCATCGGGCAGCGATCCGGCCAGCGCGGTCATCACGCGCCGGATCTCTCCGGCGCCGGGCAGGAACAGCAGTGCGTCGCCGTCGTGGTCGCGCAACGCGCGGGCGGCGACCGCTGCGACGTGCGCCTCGATGCGAACGTCGCGGGGGTGGTCGGCGCGTGGGGCCGGTGCGTAGCGAGTCTCGACGTCGAACATCCGTCCGGGCGAGCGCACGACGGTCGCGTCGCCGAGCGCGCGCAGCATCGCGTCGCCGTCGAGCGTTGCCGACATCAGCAGCAGTCGCAGCGAGTCCCGCAGGTGACGCTGGCTGTCGAGCGACAGGGCGAGGCCGAGGTCGCCCTGCAGGTTGCGCTCGTGGAATTCGTCGAACACGACGCAGGCAACCCCTTCGAGCGCCGGGTCGTGCTGCAGCATTCGCGTGAGGATGCCCTCGGTCACGACCTCGATCCGGGTGCGCGTGCCGACACGAGTCTCGAGCCGCGTGCGGAAACCGATCGTCTCACCCGGCTGCTCGCCCAATGTCGAGGCCATGCGTTGCGCGACGGCGCGCGCCGCGATGCGCCGCGGCTCGAGCATCAGGATGCGATCGTCGCCGCGCCAGCCTGCATCGAGCAGCGCCAGCGGCACGACAGTGCTCTTGCCCGCGCCGGGAGGGGCCTCGAGCAGTACGTTGCGGTGCGTGGCGAGCGCATCCCGAAGTGCCGGCAGGGCTTCCAGGATCGGTAGTGACGGCAAGGGGATCATGCGGCGTGCAGTTTAACGTCCGGCGAGCGGATGACGCGGACCGTCGCGCCGTGCAATATCAGCGCTGTCCTTGATGCGAGGGTGTGCGATGTCGGCATCGACGGGATTGTGGTTGCTTGCTGCCTTGCTCGTCGTGGGTGGGCTCGCCGGCTCCGTGCTGCCTGCGCTGCCTGGCGTGCCGCTCGTCTTTGCGGGGCTGGTCGTCGGCGCCTGGGCCGACGATTTTCAGCGCGTGTCCTGGCTCACGCTGACGCTGCTGGGAATCCTGACGATCGCATCATTCGCGATCGACCTCGCTGCCACGGCGCTCGGCGCCAAGCGCGTCGGTGCGACGAAGCTCGCGGTAATCGGCGCGATGCTGGGCACGCTAGGCGGAGCGTTGCTCGGCATCCCCGGGCTCATCTTCGGGCCGTTCGTCGGCGCGGTGGCGGGCGAGATGTTGTCTCACGGCAGGATGCAGCAGGCCACGCGCGCGGGATTCGCGACCTGGATGGGCCTGATCTTCGGCACGCTTGCCAAGCTCGCGCTGGTGTTCACGATGCTCGGCGTGTTCGCGGTGGCGTATTTCCTGTGAACGGCTAGGAAAATAGGTGCCAGGCACCGAATTTCCGTCGCGCATTCAGCCGGCAGGAAATTCGGTGCCTGGCACCTGTTTTCCTATCCGTAGTGCGCGCGGCACTCGGCCTCGCGGCCGCGCACGACCCGCCGGCCGGCCAGCTGGCCGTGCGTCTCGGTCACCACGGTGTGCTGTCCCTCTGAGTGCTCGTCGTCGTAGTAATAGATCACGACCCAGTCGCGCGTCCGGTTGAGCTGGTGCGCCTGCGCCGTGTTCGAGAAGAGCGCAGTGAAGTGCCACCCATCCCGCTGCGTGTGCAGGACCGGGAGCCAGGCATCACCGGATGGATTGAACCGCTTCGGTGCGATCGTCGGCAGCGTGTAGTCGTCGGCCTTGAGGCGGTACTCCCGGTCCACGTCGAGCAGCGTTGCGACTGATGGGCCGGCCTCGCTCCGGGAACCCTGCTCGGTTGCACCGATGGATCGTCGTGGCCGCCCGCGGGACAGCATCGTCTGCAGGCTGGAGCGGATCGCCGCGGCCCGGCGAGGACCGACGCCAGGCACGGTCTCGAGACGGCCGTCATGCGCAGCCACCTCGAGCGCCTCCAGCGTGTCGATGTGCAGTTCGTCGTGGATGCGTTCCGCGAGCCGGTGCCCGAGCCCTGGCACAGCGGTGAAGAGCTGGGTGGGGTCGGCGTTGCCGCGCAGCCGCTCGAGTTGCATCCAGCGACCCGTGCGGTTCATCTCCAGCAGTGCAGAGGCAATACCTCGCCCGATGCCCGGGAGCGCCTCGAGGCCCGCGATGCCGTCCCGGTCGATCAGGCGCGCGAGGTCCTCGGGCAGGTCGCGGACCGTCTCGGCGGCGCGCCGGTAGGCCGAAATCCGGAACGGATTCGCGCCCTGGACGTCGAGCAGGTCGGCGGCTTCACGCAGCCGGTCCGCGCATTGCGAGTTGAACGGACCCGTGACCACGGTCGCGGTCGAGCTCTGCGCGGCGGCCGGGTCGGTATGCATGGCGATCAGGCCACTTCGTCGGGTCCCCGATCGGGATGTTGCTCGCGCAGGACTCTCGCCAGCGCGCGGCACGCATCGGTCGTCGTGAAGATGCCGACCAGCTTGCCGCCTCGGGTCACCAGTGCCGACCCGACGTGCCGTTCCGCCATCGTCGTGGCGACCGCCTCCAGCGGCTCGCCGGCATCCACGACGTAGGAATCCGGCTGGAATACGTCCCGTACCGCGAGTTCGCGCTCCGGCGGCGAGTCGAAGTCCGGCCCGAGCGCGAGCTTGATGTCGCGGTCGGTCAGGATCCCGGCGAGCCGGCCATGCGCGGTCACCGGCAGGTGCCGGATGTGCCGCTCGCGCAGGAACGCGTGCGCCTCCGCGAGCGGCGCGTCCACGTCGATCGAGTACGGGAAAGGCGTCATGTAGGCGAGGATCTGCGGCAGGCGTTGGCGCGACACGACGGCGGCACCCTGTGCACGGAGCAGCCGCGATGCTCGCCCAGCCGCGGCCGGCCGGCCATTCGGGTTTTACGAGAGGGCCCCCGGTCAGTCTATGATCCCGGGCCGGCCACCACAGGCCGAAAGGACACCAGGAACCATGATCAAGCCGCTGTTTCGCCTGCTGGTCGCAGCCCTAGGCTCCGTGCTGCTGGGCCTGACCCTGATCGCCGTCGGCGGTTATGTCTGGTTCCTGCGCAGCGGGCCCGAACCGAAGGTCTGGCACACGACCCACCTCGAGCAGGAATTCACAGCGGCCAAGGCTGGCGACGTGCGGACGATTGCCGACTACCGGGCCCTGGAGGATCGGCTGTTCGCGGAGCTGAAGACGAAGATCGTCGACCGCCTCGAACCGGGCGACCGCACGCTTTTCAACCGATTCAACGCCGGCAGTCGCAGCGACCCGGGGATCTGGCCCTCGAACTGGAACCGGACGTTCGAGATCGTTCCGGGCCAGCCCAAGGGCGCGGCGCTGCTGCTGCACGGGCTGACCGACTCGCCGTACAGCATGCGCTCCATCGGCGAGCACCTCGCCTCGCGCGGACTCGAGGTAGTGGGACTGCGGATACCTGGCCACGGTACGGCGCCGTCGGGCCTGGTGTCGTTCGAGGTCGAGGACATGCAGGCTGCCGTGCGCATGGCGATGCGCGACCTGCGCCAGCGGATGGGACCCGACCGGCCGATCTACCTGGTCGGGTACTCGAACGGTGCGGCGTTGTCCGTCGACTATGCGGTCGCGGTGCTCGAAGGGCAGGACCTGCCGCGGCCGGCGGGCCTCGTGCTGCTGTCGCCCGCGATCGGAATTTCGCCGCTCGCGGTCGTGGCCCGGATGCGGACCGGCATCTCGTCGGTGCCGGGGCTCGGCCGCGCCGCCTGGCAGGAGATCGTGCCGGAATTCGATCCGTACAAGTACTCGTCGTTCAGCTTCAACGCGGCCGGCCAGACCCAGCGGCTGACCAGCGGCGTTGCAAAGCGCGTCCACCGGCTCGCCGAAAAGCAGCAGATCACGGGCTTTCCGCCGGTGCTCGCATTCCTTTCGACGGTCGACTCCACAGTCCGTGCGGAGGCGGTCGTGGATGCACTGCTCGAGCACCTGGCGCCCGAACGGCACGAACTCGTGCTGTTCGACGTCAACCGTCTCGACGCGGCGAGGGCGTTGCTGGTCGCCGATCCGGGACCGCTGACCGCGAAGCTGCTCGCGATGCCGCAGCGGACCTTCGCGCTGACCGTGATCACGAACGAGGACTCCGCAACCGAGCAGGTGCGTGAGCTGAGGGCGCCACCGGGCTCATCCACGCAGTCCACGCGGCTGCTGGAGCTCGCCTGGCCAAGGGCCGTGTTCTCGCTCGCACACGTCGCGCTGCCGTTTCCGCCGGACGATCCGCTGTACGGCTACGAACCGCCCGCCGGATACGACACGTCACCTGCCGGCCGCGACGCCCCGCTTCCCGGCAAGCACGTGCAGCTGGGACGGGTCTCGGTGCACGGCGAGAACGGCGTGCTGTCGATCCCGGACTGGGTGCTGACGCGCCAGCGCAGCAACCCGTTCCATTCGTACATGATCGAGCGGATCGACGGCTTCCTCGACGCGACTGCAGCGCAGACAGGCAGCTGATTCGAAATCGATGACCGTGCGTGCGAAGGACCGACGCGAGCCGAACCTGGCCGCCGGGCGCCTTGCCCGGTGGCTGCTGCTTGCGGTTCTGCCGCTGCTGGCGCATTGCGCGTCTGCGCCGCGCCTCGAGGGAATCGAGCCGAGCTATGCGATCCCGCCCGCGGAGTCGACGCGGCTCGACCAGATGATCCTGCAGCGGCTCGGCGCCGAGCCCGGCGTCTCGGGCGTGCAACTGGTGCAGCAGAACGCGCTCGCGTTCGCCTACCGCGCAGGCACCGCCGCCGCGGCCGAGCGCAGCATCGACGTGCAGTACTACCTCTGGAACGCCGACTTCACGGGCAAGCTGCTCGCCGCGGAACTGATGCGGGCGGCCGAGCGCGGCGTCCGGGTGCGAGTGCTGGTCGACGACATGGACGCCCGCGCCAACCACGACATCTTCGCGGCGGCCGACCTGCACCCGAACATCGAGGTGCGCATCTTCAACCCGTTCT
This sequence comes from uncultured Gammaproteobacteria bacterium, assembly GCA_963696545.1. Classification (GTDB taxonomy): domain Bacteria; phylum Pseudomonadota; class Gammaproteobacteria; order Steroidobacterales; family Steroidobacteraceae; genus RPQJ01. The sequence goes on along the minus strand of CAVOKQ010000014.1, from coordinate 90,167 downwards.
ACGACCGTTACGGCGTGATCGGGCAGTGGAGCGAGTTCATGCTGCGGGGCACGCGGCTCAATCGCCGCATGCATAACAAGGCCTGGATCGCCGACAACCGTGTCGCGATCGTCGGTGGCCGCAACGTCGGCGACGAGTACTTCGGCGCGTCGAAGCAGATGAACTTCAGCGACACCGACGTGCTGCTGGCCGGCCCCGTCGTGGGCGAGGTCAGCCGGGAGTTCGACGAGTACTGGAACAGCGTGGACGCCGTGCCGGTGTCCAGGTTCGACGTCTTCCACCCGAAGCAGCAAGACCTGCAGGTGCTCGTCACGGCGGCAGCGGAGTTCCACCAGGAGGCGGGGGAGACGTCGTACATTGCAACTCTGCGCGACCCGAAGCGACGGGCGGAGCTGCTGGCGCAGGCGCCACCGCCGGTCAAGGTGCGCGACATCCGGCTGCTGGCCGACGACCCAGCGAAGATCGGCGCGACCGAGGAGGGCCTGCACCGCTCGCGGGTGCTGGAGGGATTGACCGAGGTGATGCGGGGCGCCACGCGCGAGATCCTGATCGTTTCGCCTTACTACGTGCCGGGCAAGGAGGGCGCCGCGAATCTCGTCAAAGCCGTTGAGCGCGGCATCCGCGTCGAGGTGCTGACGAACTCTCTTGCAGCGACCGACGTGGTCGCGGTGCACGTGGGCTACGCCCGCTATCGCCGCGCACTGCTGCGCGGCGGCGTCGAACTCTACGAAATGAAGCGCTCGACGGACGCTGCAGCCGGCGACGGCCGGATCAGCGTAACGGGGTCGAGGCACGCCACGCTGCATACGAAGGCGATGATGGTCGACTCGCGCTGGGCCTTCGTCGGGTCGATGAACCTCGATCCACGGTCGGCGAACCTGAATACGGAGATGGGCGTGCTGGTCGACAGCCCCGCACTCGCCGAGCAGCTGCGCACGCAGTTCGAGCAGAACACCTCGCCCGACCTGAGCTACCGGGTGGAGCTCGACCGCGAGCACGGGCTCGTCTGGCACGATCGCTCGAACGGCCAGGAGCGCACGCACGAGGACGAGCCCGATGCGAGCGTGGGCCGCCGCTTCGGTGCTACCCTGTTGCGGGCCCTGCCTATCGAGTCACAGCTATGAGTACGCCGACTGCACCCATGCCGACGCCCACGCCTGCGCCCGTGCGGCGCAGTCGCTTCAAGTGGTACTTGCTGGGTTTCGTGGCCGCGCTGGCGGCGCTCGTGGTGCTCTACACGCTATTCATGCTGTGGTGGAGCTACTCGGACGGTGAGCGCGCCGGCGTGCTGCAGAAATTCTCGCAGCGCGGGTGGGTCTGCAAGACTTATGAGGGCGAGCTCGCGATGTACGTGGTCGCAGGTGTTGCGCCGCAGATCTGGAGCTTCAGCGTGCGCGACGAGTCCGTTGTCGAGGAGCTGAACAAGGCGGTCGGCCAGCACGTCCGGCTGCATTATGCGGAGCACCGCGGGCTGCCCACGAATTGTTTCGGCGAGACGGACTACTTTGTAGACCGCGTCGAGGTCACGGCCCCGCCGCAGCTGCAGCCGACGCCCTAGCGGACCTCTTCGACCCGGACCCAGGCCGAGTACTCGGAGCCGCCGGTGTGGCGGCCCCAGACGAGCAGCCCGGACGCGCTCCCGCTGTCCGTTTCACGCACTGCGCCGAGTTCGATCCACTCGCCGAGCCGTCCGGTGACGACCGAGTTCGAGCCGCGCGTCTGCACCGTGCCGCCACCGCGTGACGGCTGGTAGTCCTGCTGGCGGGGCGAGATCTCGAGTGTCACGAGGTCGGCGCTCACCCGGGCCGTCGCGTAGAAGCCCGTACTCACGTCGCGGTATGTGGTCGAAGTCTGCACGGGCCGGCCCCAGCCGGGCGCAACCTGCGTCGTCGTCAACGGCACCGACTGCCCCATCCCGATCCAGGTCTCGCTGCCTTCCAGCGTGCGCACGCTGCTCTGGTTGCGCAGGTTGGCCTGCTGCGTGCTGCCTCGCACGACCACCTGTGCGCCGGGCTGCGCCGCTGGCGGACGGTTCACGCCGACCTGCAGGTCGCCACCGCCGATCGTTGCCGTACCGCGTGCGCTGGCTGCGTCGAGCCCGGTCACCGTGCCCTGGCCCACCGTGATCAGCAGCTGCCGCTGCGGACGATCGACGGCCGCCACTGCCTGGCGGATCTGCGCGAGGTTGGCCGGCGTGGTCCGGACCAGCAGCTTGTCGTCCACGCCGCTCAGGACGCCGCCCGGATCGAGCAGTGGTTGCACGATCGGAATGATGTCGTCGGCGCGGCGGTACTTTAGGTCGATGATTTCCAGGTCCTGCGCCATTGCGGTCGCCGCACCGAGCGCCGTGGCAAGCGCGACGAGGAGCCAGCACCAGGCATGCCGGTAGCGCTGCATCACGCGACACCTCCGCGAACACACTCGACCAGTGCGTCGATACCTTCGGGTTCCTGGTCGGCGCGGCACACGAGCCGCACGTCGTGACCGAGCTTGTAGTAATGGAACGGCCCGCGGTTGAGCGCGTCCACGGCCGCGTCCGGCATGCGCAGGAACAGCATGTTGATCTCGACCGGTGCCACCAGCGACACGCCCGGGATCGCCTGCAGGCGCCGCGCGAGATCCGCAGCCAGGGCATTGGCACGCCGCGCGCGCTCGAGCCAGCGATCATCGGCGACGTAGCGTTCGAGCTGCGCCGACACGAAGCGCGCCTTCGACAGCACCTGCCCGCCGCGCTTCATGCGATAGGGGATCGTCGCGGCGAGCGACTCGTCGAACACGACCACCGCCTCCGCATTGATCGCGCCGTTCTTCGTGGCGCCCAGCGAGAGCACGTCCACGCCGGCGCGCCACGTCAGGTCCGCGGGTGCGCAGCCGATAGCTGCGACCGCATTCGCGAACCGCGCGCCGTCCATGTGCACCCGCAGTCCATGCCGGCGCGCGACGCCCGCGAGGGCGGCAACCTCGTCCACGGTGTAGAGCGTGCCGAAGTCGGTCGGCTGCGTCAGGTTGAGTGCGAAAGGCTGCACGCGCGTCGGATTGCCGCGGCCCGCGAGCGCGAGCGACGCATCGAGCTCAGCCGGATCGAGCTTGAAGTCCTGTCCCGGCAGACCCACCAGTTTCGCGCCGGTGAAGAACTCCGGGGCCCCGCACTCGTAGACGTTGATGTGCGCCGTCTCGTGGCAATAGATTGCGCCGTACGGATTGGCGATTGCGGCCAGCGCGACGGAGTTGGCACCGGTGCCGGTGGCGACGGGAAAGACCTGCACCGCACGCTCGAACACCGCGCTGAAACGTTGCACCATGCGGCGGGTGTAATCGTCGTCGCCGTAGGGCGATTCGGTGCCGGCGCTGGCGGCCACGATCGCCTCGAGCATCTCGGGCGCGGCGCCGCCGACGTTGTCGCTGCGGAAATCGTAGATCTGCTCGGGCATGAGATGGGCAGGGGAGGGTTCTTGACTGCGATCCTACTAGAGACCGAAAGGCTGCGGCTCAGGCGTTTCACGCCCGACGACGTCGACCGGCTGGTCGAGCTGGACTCGGACCCCGAGGTGATGCGCTACATAACTTATGGCGTGCCGACACCGCGGGCCACGTACCAGGACGTGATCCTGCCGCGCTGGTTCGCGATCTACGAGTCGACGCCGCTGCTCGGGTACTGGGCCGCGGAGGATCGGGCGTCCGGCGGCTTCCTCGGCTGGTTCCACCTGCGACCCGATCGCATCGACGCCGACGAGCAGGAACTCGGGTACCGCCTGGCGCGCGTAGCCTGGGGTCGCGGGCTGGCGACGGAAGGGGCCGGGGCGGTGCTGGCTCACGCGTTCACACGCGTGGGCGCCGCCAAGGTTTCGGCGCGCACGCTGGCGGGCAACTTTGCGTCGCAGCGAGTGATGCAGAAGTGCGGCCTCGTGTTCGAGAACGACTTCGTCTACCCGGACGACGTGATCGCCGGGCGTGCGGAACACGAGCGCGCGGCGGTCAAGTACTCGATCACGCGCCCCGCTTGGGCTGCGCGGCTGGCTTGAGGAAGCTCTCGCAGTTGCCGCGGCCCGGGTCGCCTTCCGGCATGGCGCGGCAGATCTCGACCGTGCGGTCACGCAGCGTGTCGATCACGCTTGCGCGCTCGCCGGTCTTGCCCCATTCGAGCAGCTTGGCGCTCAATTGCTCGAGGCGCATCCGCGTGCGCTGGTAGAACGCGTCCGGCGCACCGTCGAGTTCGCCGAGCACCTGCAGGCCGGTCTTCTCGATCGTCTTCGAGTCCTCCGGCGTCATCTCGAGCAACCCGACGAGGTAGCTGTAGCCCCACTGGAAGCGCGTCGCGGGGCCCTTTGCGCCATCGTATGCGCGGGCGAGCCACTGCACCGCCTCGTCCTTGCGGCCGGCCTTTTCCGCAAGGTCCGCAAGGTCGAGCATCAGGTAATACGGCGACTTCGACTTCTCCAGTTCCGCGACCAGCAGCTTGTTCGCGTCGTCGCCCAGGCCGGCCTCCCAGTAGAGGCCGACGGCCGAGTTGATCACAGCCTGGCGTGCATACGAGTCCGTCGTCTGCGCATCGACGCGGGCGACCGACGCGCGGATCTGCTCCAGCAGTGCTGGAGGGAGCGGCGCATCGGGTGCGTCGAGCTTTGCCAGCAGCACCCGGGCGCGCAGCACGCTCAGGCTTTCGGGCGCGGACAGTGGGGCGCCGGCATCTCCGCCGCGCTGGTCGAGCGCGGCGCTCCATGCCTTCGTGAGTTCCTTCCGCTCCGGGCTGCCCGCGGTAGACAGCAGCCCGATGACGCTCTCGGGGCCGTACATCAGGTTGTCCGTGTTGGCGCGTCCGACCGCAGGCGAGGCGAGCAGCGCGAGCAACTGGCGCCTGGCGGTTGCGCGCTCGAGCCCCGTCATGCCTTTCTTGCCACCCTGTTTTACCGACGACTCCGCATCCAGGTATTCGAAAAACAGCCGGGCGCAGTCGGGCTGCATCTCGACGGGGCAACGCCTGCTCAGCGTGCGGAACGTGGCCACACGGTCCTTGGCCGGCAGCACGCGACCGTTGTCCGTGCCCCAGGAGTAGTAGGCGAGCAGCTGCCAGTCGTTCGAGGAGACTTCGCCGCCGCTCGTCGCCGACGCGAGGATTTCCTTGACCGGGCGCGCGTCCGCCAGCGCCACATCGAGGATCTTCGCGTAGCGATCCACGTCGACGCCGCCGGGCAGACGCGTGATCTCCGTGCCGTCCGGACGGAACAGGATCATCGTCGGGTAGCCCACGACGCCGAAGCGCTCGCCATACTTCTGCGCGCTCGGCGTGTCGCCGTCGAGGTACACGGGAACGAACAGCTTGCTGCGCTCCTGGAATTCGCGGCGGTTGAAGATCGTGGACTTGATCTGCGCGCATGGCGGGCACCACTCGGCGCCCCAGTAGAGGAACAGCGGCTTCGGCGCAGCCTTGGCCGCTGCAAACGCCGCGTCCACGTCACCCTGGTACCAGTCGATACCAGGTGGCAGGTGACGGTCCGCTGCAGGTGCGGGCGCAGCGGTGACCGTCGTCGCCGGGGCAACCTCCGGGGTGGCGGGCGGCTCCTTGCGCGCACAGGCGGCGAGCATGCAGAGTGCAGCGACGAAGGCGAGGGCGGATGCGCCTGCGGGGGTGTGTCTTGCGATCATCGCGGCAGGATACGCAACGATCCGGGTCGCGGCAAAAGCCAGGCCCATTGGACGCATTGCTGCACGCGTCCGGCCGAGAGCCGCTCTCAGAATCCCGCGATCTCGTAGACGATCCTGGCCGCGGTGCGCGCCGTGCGACTGTCGACGTCGTGCACCGGGTTGAGTTCGGCGACGTCCGCCAGCAGCAGTTTGCTCCCGGCGTGGCGGTGCCTGCACGAAGCGAGCACCCCGCGCAGCAACTGCATCGCCCGGTGCAGCGCGATTCCGAGACCGGCGGGTGCGCTGACCCCGGGTGCGACGGCTGGCGGCAGCACGTCGAGGCAGAACGTCAGGTAGATCGCCGACGATTCCTCGACGAAGCGGTGCAACGTTCGCTCGGTCTCGGCTGCGGCCACGTCGATGTCGAACACGATCTCGGCGCCGAGCGACCGGCCCCTCGCGAGCAGCGCAGCGGTGTTCGACGCCTTGCTTGCGCCGACACACAGGTAACGGAACTCGAGCCCTGCCGCGGCCCGCGCTTCGGCGATCTGCAGGAAAGGCGTGCCGGACGTGCCTCGGCCCGGTCTCTCGGGCTGGCGCAGATCGAGGTGCGCATCGAAGTTGATTATGCCGAGACGTTGCAGCCGCGGATCCGACCCGAGCCACGAGGGCGAGACCCTGGTAGGCGGCCCAGGCGATCTCGTGGCCACCGCCGAGGCCGATCGGGAAGTGACCAGCGCGCAGCAGCGCGGCAAGTCGGCCCGCGTACTCAGACTGCGCGGCTTCGAGCTCGTCGCCGTCGCACGCGACGTCGCCATCGTCGTACAAGCGGCCGGACTCGCCGCCGTGCCAGGCCAGGTTGCCGAGCATGCGGCGGAGTTCTCTCGGTCCGCCCGCTGCGCCGGGCCGACCGTGATTACGGCTCACGCCTGCATCGCACGCAAAGCCAAGCAAAGTAACGCCAGGGCCGTCGGCGCCATCCGCCGCGCGGACGACCTGGTGCCAGCGTTTGCCAGGCTCGCCGTCGAGCGCATCGACGCGGCCGGTCCAGAGGCTCATGTCAATGCGATGGGTCACGTCAAGCTCCTCACACCGGGCGCTCGAGCACGATCGAGCCGTCCTTCACGACCATGCTGCAGGGATTGAAGCCGACCCAGTAGCCGAGTTCGTCCAGAGTCTCTATCGACCATACGGCGAAGTCCGCGGCGCGCCCGGGGGCGATCGAACCGCGCACGTCGTGCAGGCCGAGCGCGCGTGCCGCATGCCGCGTGGTGCCGAGCAGTACTTCCTCGCTCGTGAGGCCGAACAGGCGCCGGGCCATGTTCATCGCCAGCAGCAACGACGCGCCGGGAGCCGAGCCAGGATTGCAGTCTGATGCGACGGCAAGCGGCACGCCGTGCGCGCGCAACGCGTCGAACGGGGGCAGCTGCGTTTCGGCGAGCGTGTAGAACGCGACCGGCAGCATCACGCCGACGGTGCCGCTGCGGGCGAGCGCGGCCGCGTCAAGGCCGTTCGCGTACTCGAGGTGATCGCACGACAGCGCCCCGTGGCGCGCCGCAACCCGGCTGCCACCGACGTTCGACAGTTGCTCCGCATGCAGTCGCACGGGAAGCCCGAGCGCCCGCGCCGCCGAGAAAAGGCGGTCGCATTGCGCAGCCGAGAAGGCGATGTCCTCGCAATAGGCGTCGACGGCATCGATCAGTCCCGGCGCCTGTGCGTGCAGCGACGGCAACCAGTCGCGACAGATCGCATCGATGTAATCGTCCGCACGACCGGCGAACTCAGGCGGCAGAGAGTGGGCGGCGAGGTAGCTGGTGGACACCGTGACCGGATGCCCGGCCTCGAGCCGGCGCGCGACTTGCAGCATCTTCGCCTCGGCGTCGGGCGCGAGCCCGTACCCCGACTTGATCTCGACCGTGGTGACGCCTTCGTTCAGCAGCGACAGCAGCCGCGGCCGTGCCTGCTCCAGCAGCGCATCCTCGCTGGCCCCGCGCGTGGCGTGCATCGTGCCCAGGATGCCGCCGCCTTCGCGCGCGATCTCGGCGTAGCTCGTGCCCGATGTTCGGCGCGCGAACTCGCTCGAGCGCTGTCCCGCGAACACCAGGTGCGTGTGGCAGTCGACGAGGCCCGGAGTGAGCCAGCGTCCAGCCAGTTCAATTGTGCGGTCCGGTCGCAGCCCGGCGGGAACCTCGCTCGCGTCACCGACCCATTCGACCGTGCCTGCGCGCGTCACGACCGCGCCCGGCGCGTGCACCTGCGCCTGCTCATTGCAGGTTGCGATGCGTGCGTTGCGCCAGAGCGTGAGCATCAGGTGAGGGTCAGTCGAGGAACGGCAGGTTCAGCGCGTGCTCGCGGGCACAGTCGATCGCGATGCCATAGCCCGCGTCCGCGTGCCGCATCACGCCCGTGGCCGGGTCGTTCCACAGCACGCGCTCGATGCGCTTCGCTGCGGCGGCCGTGCCGTCGCACACGATCACGACGCCCGAATGCTGCGAATACCCGATGCCGACGCCGCCGCCGTGGTGAATCGAGACCCACGTGGCACCGCTCGCGGTGTTCAGCAGCGCGTTCAGCAGCGGCCAGTCAGCCACGGCGTCCGAGCCGTCCTGCATCGCCTCCGTCTCGCGGTTGGGGCTCGCGACCGAGCCCGAGTCGAGGTGATCGCGGCCGATCACGACCGGCGCCTCGAGCTCGCCGCGGGCCACCATCTCGTTGAACGCCAGGCCGAGCTTGTGTCGTTCGCCGAGGCCGACCCAGCAGATGCGCGCGGGAAGCCCCTGGAACTGGATGCGGCTGCGCGCCATGTCGAGCCAGCGATGCAGGTGCGGGTCGTCCGGGATCAGTTCCTTGACGCGCTGGTCGGTGCGGTAGATGTCCTTCGGGTTGCCCGACAGTGCTGCCCAGCGGAACGGACCCACGCCGCGGCAGAACAGCGGTCGCACGTACGCCGGCACGAAGCCCGGGAACGCGAACGCGTCCTTCACGCCTTCGTCGAGCGCGACCTGGCGGATGTTGTTGCCGTAGTCGAACACCGGGAATGCCGAGCTTCTGGAACGCCAGCATCGCCTCGACGTGCTTCGCCATCGAGCGCCGCGCCGCGCTCTCCACTGCACGCGGATCGCTGGCGCGCAGGCTGTCCCACTGCTCCAGCGTCCAGCCTTCGGGCAGGTAGCCGTTCACCGGGTCGTGCGCGGAGGTCTGGTCCGTGACGGCGTCAGGTCGCACGCCCCGGCGCAGCAACTCGGGCAGCACTTCGGCCGCGTTGCCGAGCAACCCTACCGAGACCGCCTTGCGCTCACGCGTCGCGCGCTCGATCGCGGCCAGCGCCTCGTCGAGCGTCTCCGCGCGCACGTCGAGATAGCGCGTGTCGAGCCGCTTGCGGATGCGCTCGGGCCTGCACTCGATGGCCAGCATCGACGCGCCCGCCATCGTCGCCGCGAGCGGCTGCGCTCCGCCCATGCCGCCGAGGCCGGCCGTCAGGATCCACCTGCCGCCGAGATCGCCGCCGTAGTGCTGGCGGCCCATCTCGACGAACGTCTCGTACGTGCCCTGCACGATGCCCTGGCTGCCGATATAGATCCACGAGCCGGCCGTCATCTGGCCGTACATCATCAGTCCCTTGCGGTCGAGCTCGTGGAAGTGGTCCCACGTTGCCCAGCGCCCGACCAGGTTCGAGTTTGCGATCAGCACGCGCGGCGCGTCGGGGTGCGTGCGGAACACGCCCACGGGCTTGCCCGACTGCACCAGCAGCGTCTCGTCGTCGCCGAGCGCGCGCAGCGCCTTCAGGATGCGGTCGTAGCAGTCCCAGTTGCGCGCGGCCCGGCCGATGCCACCGTAGACGACCAGATCGTCCGGCCGCTCCGCCACGTCCGGGTCGAGGTTGTTCATCAGCATGCGCAGCGGCGCCTCGGTGAGCCAGCTGCGGGCGGAGAGCGTGGTGCCGCGCGGGGCGCGGATGTCGTGATGCGGGTCTTTCATGTGGTGCGCATGCGCGGAGAGAGCCAGCGATACAGCAGCAGCGTGGCGAGCAGCCCGATGCAGAGCAGGGCGATCAACCACGCCACGCGGACGAAGAAATAGTCGACGAGTGCACGACCCTGTGTGGCGCCCGCCTCGAGCGCGTTGCCGACCTGCGGAGCTTGCGTGCCGACCGAGCCAAGTAGTCGCTGCAGTTCACCGGCAGCGCGAGAGATCTCTGCCGCGGCCTGCGTGTACTCGTTGACGTCGAAAGGCTTGCCACGAGGCTCGCCGGGCTTGTGCTCGAAGCGCGCGACCAGCGTGTCGATCGAGCGCACGGCCTGGTCCACGGAGGTGGCGGTCGTGTTGCCCGCCTCGAGGGCGCCGCGCAGCTCGAGCAGCATCGGCGTCAGCGTGGCGGATTGGGCCTGCAGCAGCGCGGAGAGCTGGTTGACGAGCGCCTCGCGCTCGCGCGCGAACGCGTCGGGCAGCGCTTCGGCGCTGGTCGCAAACCGTGCTGCGGAGTCCGCCAGGCTCGCCGTCTGCCGCTGCAGTTTCAGCGACTCGGGGCCTGCCGCGACCCGGTTCAGCGAGCGGTCGAGCTGCAGGTCGATGATGACCGGCACGCGCTGCGCATAGAAGACCGCGCGTTCAGCCAGCAGCCGCGACTGCTCGACCTGCCGCACCGCCGGGTCGAGGCCGGCCATCGGGTCGAGGCCGACGACGGCCATCAGGCTGCTCGGCATCAGCGACTTGCGGTGCTGCTCGCCCTCTGCCGGTATCAGGGCCACGAATTGCTGGAAGCGAACAAACGGCGCGTTCTGCGCGCCCGGGTTCTTCGCGCGCCAGTCGACGAGCAGCCGGCGAAGGTCCGCCTGCTGCGCGGGGTCCAGGATCTCCGTCGCAAGCTGCCAGGCCTGCGCTTCCAGTTCCCGGTGCGCTGCAATCAGTGCGGCCGCCTGGTCGGGCATCTGCTCGGGCGCAAATTCCTCCACGATCATCCGGCTGAGCGTGGCCAGCGAGACAAGGTCGAGCGTGCTGATGATCGGGCTCTCGCCCGAGGCGTCGATGTAAGCCGAGTTGGCCTGCGCCAGCAGCCAGCCCGAGAGCATGTAGCGCTGCTGCGCGTCGGTCATGGAGTATTCGGCGCTGCGAGTGACGCGGAGCAGGCGCCCGACGTACTCGTCGGCGAATCGCATGTTGCGCGACTGGAGCTGCAGCAGACGGGCGGAGGCTGCCTGCTCCTTGCGAGATTCCGGCAGCAGGTCATGCACGGTCTGGCAGCCGGCGACAACGAGGCCGGCCAGGACGAGTGCGAGCGGGGTCCACCACCGCGTGGAACGGCGCGGGCTTGCGTGGGGGTCCGGCAACATCCGCGCAGTATGGTGAGCCGGACGGCTCGTGCAAAGTGCGAACGGCCCCGGCGAGTGTTCGCCGCCGGCCAGGGCATTAGGCCTAGAATCACGCATACCGCCACCGTACCGGAGCCCACGTGATCCGCTGGATTGCCATTCTGTCGCTGCTGCAAGTGGTCCCGTTCTGGAAGATCTTCGGCCGCATGGGATTTCCGCCGTGGCTCGCGATCATCGCGTCGCTGCCGCTGGTGAACCTGATCGTGCTGTATTACGTCGCGTTGACGCCCTGGCCCCGGGAAGGCCTGTGGAACCCGCCGGCCACCGGGCAGGGCCCGGACGCCCAGTTCTGACCCGGGCTGGTCGTTGTCGCGCGGACCGGCCTCGGGTACCGTGTCCGCCCCGGATCCGTCGATCCGACTCTTCCTGAGGATTTCGCCCATGGCCGGCCCGAGCAACGCCCCCGAACCGAAGATGGACTCGCAGGACCTGTACCGCGAGGACATGTTCACCGATCGCAGGGTCGGCACGATCCGGGTGCTGACGCCGGTGAAGGCCGACGGCACGCCGGACCCGGCGCGCGCGGCTTCCTATGTCGGCCAGGCCCAGATCATGACGCCCGCGGGTGCGCTGCCGCTCAGCTTCGAGATCGACGCGAAGACGCTGGCCGAGGCCTGCGAGGGTTTCGCCGCGGGCGCGAAGATGGCCTTCGAGGAAACGATGCAGGAGCTGCAGGAGATGCGCCGGCAGCAGGCTTCGTCGATCGTCATCCCGGAAGCGGGGGCGGCCTCGGCGCTGACCGGGCAGGGTGGCCTGCCGCCGCGCGGCAAGATCCAGATTCCCTGACGCGGGGTCTCCCCGCACATGACCGACAGCCTGGTCCGGCTCCGCGACGCACTCCGGGAGTTCGCGGCCGAGCGCGACTGGGACCAGTTTCATTCGCCGCGCAACCTCGCGACCGCGCTCGCGGTCGAGGCTGCGGAGCTGCTCGAGCCGTTCCAGTGGCTCACCGACGAGCAGGCCCGCGAGTTGCCGCCGGAGACCCGCGCGGCTGTCGAGCAGGAGCTGGCCGACGTGCTGCTGTACCTAGTGCGGCTCGCGGACAAGCTCGACGTCGATCTCGAGCGCGCGGCGTTCGCGAAGATCGTGCGCAACGGGCAGAAGTACCCGGTCGAGAAGGCGCGCGGGTCGAGCCGGAAATACGACGAACTGTAGCTTCACGGCGATGAACCGTTTCCAGGCTGGCTGCCCGGCCGCTAAGCTCCGCCGGTGACCCTCGACGACCTGCGCCGCAACCGTAACCTGCTGTTCTGGGCGCTGCACACGCTCGGCTGGAGCGCGTACCTGATCACGCAGTACCTTGGCGCACTGCTGTACGAGAAGCCCGCGTCCTACATCAAGGTGGTCCTCGCCGCCGCTGCAAGCGGCTTCCTGCTGTCGGCGCCGCTGCGTTACGTGTACCGCCGGCTCTGGGGTCGCCGCCCGCCGGTGATCATCGCCGGCGTACTGGTCATCGCGTGGCTCACGGCGCTCGCGTGGCGTGCGACCATCAACTATTCGTACGGCGTGTTCGTCGGCGACTGGATGGAAGCCGAGCACTGGTACAGCATCTTCACGGGCACGTTGAGCTCCACGTACCTGCTCGTCTGCTGGTCGGGCCTGTATTTCGGCATCAAGTACTACGAGACGCTGCAGCAGCAGCGCGAGGCCGCGCTGCAGGCCTCCGCGCTCGCGCAGGAAGCGCAGGTGAAGATGCTGCGCTATCAATTGAACCCGCACTTCCTGTTCAACACGCTGAACGCGATCTCGACTCTGATCCTCGACGGCCAAGGCAAGGTCGCGAACCAGGCGGTCGGGCGGCTGTCCGAGTTCCTGCGTCACACGCTCGACCAGGACCCGATGAAGAAGGTGACGCTGCGCGAGGAGCTCGCCGCACTCGACCTCTACCTCGGCATCGAGAAATTGCGCTTTGCCGAGCGGCTGCGCCTCGAGTTCGACGTCGAGGACGCCGCGCTGCCTGCGCTGGTGCCGTCGCTGATCCTGCAGCCGCTGATCGAGAACGCGCTGAAGCACGCGATCGCGCCCCGCGAGGAGGGCGGCCGGCTGCGGATCGAGGCGCACAGGGACCAGAGGACCCTGCGGCTCGTGGTGCAGGACGACGGCCCGGGCCTGCCGGTGGGCGTCACGCTCGGCGACGGCCGCGGCGTCGGGTATCGCAACACTCGCGAGCGCCTGGCTGTGCTCTACGGCGAGCACCAGCAGATGGCCGTGCGCTTTGCGCGTCCGGGCCTCAGGATCGAGATCGAGTTACCATTCGAGCGGGCCGCCCAGCCATGAGCATCCGCACGATCATCGTCGACGACGAACCGCTCGCCCGTCGCGGGCTCGAGCTGCGCCTGCGCGAGGCGTCCGACATCGAGATCGTCCGCCAGTGCGCGAACGGCCGTGAGGCGATCGCGGCGATCACGGAGCTCGCTCCGGACCTGATGTTCCTCGACGTCCAGATGCCGGGCCTGTCGGGGCTGGACGTGATCGCGCAGGTGCCGCAGCAGAGCCTGCCGATGATCGTGTTCGTGACCGCGTTCGACCGCTTCGCGATCCAGGCCTTCGACGCGCACGCACTCGACTACCTGCTGAAACCCGTCGACGACGACCGGCTCACGCGAGCGCTCGATCGCGTGCGTGCGCAGTGGCACCAGCAGCGGGCTGTCGCCCAGCGCGAGCAGCTGATGGCGCTGCTCGCCGAGACCGCGGGCAAGGGCGAGATCGAGGCCGACGCGCTTGCCGCCGCCGGACGCACCGTGCGTCGCCATGCGACCGTGCTGCCGATCCGTGTCGGCCGTGAGACGATCCGGCTCGACGTGTCGACCATCGACTGGGTCGATGCTGCCGGCGACTACATGTGCCTGCACGCGGCGGGGCAGACACACGTGCTGCGCGCGACGATGAAGGAACTCGAGGAAATGCTCGATCCGCGGCTGTTCCAGCGCGTGCACCGCTCGACGATCGTCAACCTCGCGCGCGTTGCGGCGCTGCGAGCGCACCTGAACGGCGAGTGCTTCCTGCGGCTCCAGTCGGGCCAGGAGATCAAGCTGAGCCGCAGTTACCGTGACAAGGTCGAGATGCTGCTCGACAGCGCAGGGGTCGCCCCGGGCACCACCCGCGCAGAAAGCGTCTGACGAACGGAGGCAAGATGGCGAGATTGCGCGACAAGGTCTGCATCATCACGGGTGCGACCAGCGGCATCGGCCGCAGGACGGCCGAAGTGTTCGCCGCAGAGGGAGCGCGGGTGATCATCGCCGGCCGCCGCGAGGCAGAGGGGCGAGCCGTCGCAGGCTCGCTCGGCGCGAGCTGCGACTTCGTTCGCACCGACGTCACTGACGAGGACGCCATTCGGGCGCTGGTCGAGTTCACGGTCGGCAGGCATGGGCGGGTCGATTGCATGTTCAACAACGCAGGCGGGCCGGCGCCAACGGGCGGCATCGAGACCGTGCCGCTGGAAGGATTCGACGCCGCCATCGCAGTGCTGCTGCGATCAGTCGTTCTGGGCATGAAGCACGTGGCGCCGGTCATGATGCGCCAGGGATCGGGAAGCATCATCAACAACGGGTCGGTGGCCGGCCATCGCGCGGGGTTTTCCTCGTCGATGGTGTATTCCGCGGCGAAGGCGGCGGTCATCCACGTGACGCGTTGCGTCGCCATGCAGCTCGGCGAAAAGGGAGTGCGCGTGAACTCAATCTCGCCGGGAGGCATCGCCACCGGCATCTTCGGCAAGGCCGCGGGCCTGCCGGCGGACCGGGCCGAGCAGACGGCAGACGCGGTGAAGGCGGCGCTCGCCAGCATGCAGCCGATTCCCCGTGCGGGTCTCACCGACGACGTCGCCAATGCGGCGCTGTTCCTCGCGAGCGACGAGTCGTCATTTGTCAACGGCCACGATCTCGTCGTCGACGGCGGCCTGATCGGCGGCCAGCGCTGGACGCCGATGCAGCAGTCCCTGGCGGCGATGCGCGGCGCGTTTGAAGCGACGTCACGCTAGCCCGTCGGCAGCGCTGCGGGCAGTACGGATGTCCAGTCGCACCGCCGCCGGCGCAGCCTTGCGTCGGTTGAGCGCGCGCCCAGGTCCAGCGCAGGCGGATCTGCGCCGGGCTGTGCGCCGAGGCATGACATGAGACCCGAAGAACCCGTATCGCGAGTCATGACCGAGACCGTGGTCGTGATCGAAGCGGACCGCCCCGTCAGCGAAGTGCTGGACTGCTTCCTGCAGTACCCGATCCACCACCTGCCCGTCGTCCGGAGCGGCAAGTTGACCGGCATGCTGAGCTCGGCGGACGTGATGAAGCTCGAGTACTTCGTGCCGAAGGCGACCGCCGACCGGGCTCGATTCCTGGACGAGTGCATGACGATCGAGCAGCTGATGCGCACGCCGGTGCTGAGCATGCAGCCGCACACGAGCGTCGGCGACGCGGCCGAACGAATGACGGAAGCCGGCGTGCACGCGGTCCCGGTCGTCGACGAGCAGGAGCGCGTCATCGGGATACTCACGACCAGCGACGTCATCCAGAGCCTGCTGCATGGACCGCCTCGCAAGGGCCCGCTGGAGCCGTCGCGGCCGGCCGCTGCGGACGTGCCTGGCACCGACCAGCATGAGCCGGTCTATCGCCAGAAGCCGTCGCCCGACGAGTACGACATCGCGCTCAGGACGGCGGAGGTGCTGCACGTCGAGGCGCGCGACCCGCGTCACCTTGGCAAGACGCTGCTGTACCTGGACCAGCGCAGCAACCTGCTCGAGAGAGTGCTCGAGCTTGCGGACCGTTTCCTGCTGTCGGGCCAGGAGGTGCAGGTTCACTCGCAGCTGCTGAAGGCGATCCACGCCGCGAAGCGCGCGGAAGAGCACGCGACCGGCCGGGCGCGGGTGCCGTTCGCCCTGCAGTGACGTCGCGCGGCTAGAGGCTCGCGGCGAGTCGTGAGCCCTGGTCGATCGCGCGTTTGGCGTCGAGTTCCGCGGCGACGTCGGCGCCGCCGATCAGGTGCACCTTGACGCCGGCGGCCTGCAGCGGCGCGGCCAGTTCGCGCTGCGGATCCTGCCCGGCGCACAGCACGACCGTATCCACCTCGATCAGCATCGGCTTCTCGTGCGTCTCGCCGAACGTGACGTGCAGTCCGCGCTCGTCGACTCGCTCGTAGTTGACGTCGCCGATCATCTCGACGCGCTTCATCCGCAGTGCCGCGCGGTGGATCCAGCCGGTCGTCTTGCCGAGGCCCTTGCCGAGCGGCGTGGCCTTGCGTTGCAGCAGGTGCACCTGCCGTGCAGGCGGCTCGATCCGCGGCTGCACAAGGCCGCCACGACTCGCCGCCGGATCGCCAACGCCCCATTCGGCCATCCAGGCCGCGGCGTCTGTCGCCGTCGAGTGTTCGCCGGCCACGAGGAACTCCGCTACGTCGAAACCAATGCCGCCGGCGCCGACGATCGCGACGCGGCGGCCGACGGGCCGGCCGTGCAGCAGCACGTCGACGTATGACAGCAGGCGCCCGGCGCGTCGCTGTTCGTCGGCGCCGTCGATCCGCGGATCGCGTGGCGTCACGCCGGTTGCGAGCACGACCTCGTCGTAACGGCCGGCGATGAGTTGCTCTGCCGTTACACGTGTACCGAGATGGACCCGGACACCGACGACGTCGAGACGCCGGCCGAAGTAACGCAGCGTCTCGGCGAACTCTTCCTTGCCGGGGATGCGCATCGCCATGTTGAACTGGCCGCCGATCCCGGCCGCCGCCTCGAACAGATCGACAGAGTGCCCGCGTTCCGCGAGCACCGTCGCGCAGGCCAGGCCCGCAGGTCCCGCACCGACGACCGCGACGCGCTTCACCGCCTGTGCCGGCTCGTACACGAGTTCCGTCTCGTGGCCCGCGCGCGGATTCACGAGGCACGATGCGATCTTGCGCTGGAACACGTGATCCAGGCACGCCTGGTTGCAGGCGATGCAGGTATTGATCTCGTCGGCCCGTCCGGTGGCGGCCTTGTTGACGAAGTCCGGGTCGGCCAGCAGCGGGCGCGCCATCGACACCATGTCCGCGCAACCGTCGGCCAGCACCTGTTCGGCGACCTCGGGCGTGTTGATGCGATTCGTCGTACAGAGCGGGATGCCGACCTCGCTCTTCATCTTGCGCGTTACCCAGGCGAAGGCGGCGCGGGGCACGGACGTCGCGATCGTGGGTACGCGCGCCTCGTGCCAGCCGATGCCGGTGTTGATGATCGTGGCGCCCGCCCGCTCGATCGCCTTCGCGAGAAGCACCACTTCGTCCCAGCTGCTGCCGTCCGGCACGAGGTCGAGCATCGACAGGCGGTAGACGATGATGAAGTCGCGGCCGACCGCCTCGCGGGTCCGCTCGACGATCTCGACCGGCAGCCGCATCCGGTTCGAGTAGTCGCCGCCCCACTCGTCGGTGCGCCGGTTCGTGTGCTGCACGAGGAACTGGTTGATGAAGTAGCCCTCGGAGCCCATCACCTCGACGCCGTCGTAGCCTGCTTCCCGTGCGAGCGAGGCGCAGCGCACGAACGCGCGGATCTGGCGCTCGACGCCGCGTGCCGAGAGTGCGCGCGGCGTGAACGGCGTGATCGGCGACTTGATCCGTGACGGCGCCACCGACAGCGGGTGATAGCCGTAGCGACCCGTGTGCAGGATCTGCAGCGCAATCCTGCCGCCCTCGGCGTGCACTGCCTCGGTGATCGGCCGGTGCCGGGCCGCGGCCGCGCGCGTCGTGAGCCGTCCGCCGAACGGCGACGTCCAGCCCTCGATGTTCGGCGCGAACCCGCCAGTGACGATGAGCCCGACCCCGCCGCGCGCGCGTTCCGCGAAATATTTCGTCAGGCGGGGAAACAGCTTCGCGTGGTCCTCGAGGCCCGTGTGCATCGAGCCCATCAGCACGCGGTTGCGCAGCGTCGCGAAGCCGAGGTCGAGCGGGGCGAGCAGGTGCGGGTAGCGGCCGGCCGTGTTGCGGGTCATTTCAGATCAACACCTTGCCGAGCCAGTACGCGCCCGCCGCGATCAGCGCGGCGGCGGGCATCGTGATGATCCACGCGATCACGATGTTGCCTGCGATTCCCCAGCGCACGGCTCGCGTGCGCTGCGCGGAGCCGACACCGATGATCGCGCCGGTGATCGTGTGCGTCGTGGATACCGGGATGCCGAGGCTCGACGCGAGGAACAGCGTGATCGCGCCGCCGGTCTCCGCCGCGAAGCCGCCGACCGGACGCAGCTTCGTGATCTTCTGTCCCATCGTCTTCACGATTCGCCAGCCGCCGAACATCGTGCCGAGCGCGATCGCGACGTAGCAGCAGACGATCACCCAGCTCGGCAGGTGATCCTTCGTCGTGACGCCCGCGGAGATCAGCAACAGCCAGATGATGCCCATGGTCTTCTGCGCGTCGTTGCTGCCGTGCCCGATGCTGTAGAGCGCGGACGACACGAGCTGCAGCCGCCGGAACCAGCGGTCGACCCGCCGCGGCGCGGAGCGCAGGCAGGCCCATGACACGCCGACCATCAGCAGGCCGCCGAGCAGCATGCCGAGCAGCGGCGAGATGAAGATGAAAGCCGCGGTCTTGATGATGCCCGGCGCGAGCAGCGGGCCCGTGCCGGCCTTGGCGATCGCCGCACCGATCAGGCCGCCGATCAGCGCGTGCGACGAGCTCGACGGAATGCCGTAGTACCAGGTGATCAGGTTCCAGGCGATCGCGCCCGTCAGGGCCCCGAAGATCACGTACTGGTCCACCGCGACCGGATCGACGATGCCCTTGCCGACCATCGCGGCGACCTTCAGGTGGAAGATGAAGATCGCGACGAAGTTGAAGAACGCTGCCCAGGCCACCGCCTGGTAGGGCCGCAGCACGCCCGTGGAGACCACGGTCGCGATCGAGTTCGCGGCGTCGTGGAAGCCGTTCATGAAGTCGAACACGAGCGCAAGCGCGACCAGCACGCCCAGCGTCACGAGCGGGATCTGCAGATCCATGCTCAGACGTTCTCCACGACCACCGCTTCGATCACGTTGGCGACGTCCTGGCACTTGTCGATCGCGTTCTCGAGGTATTCGTAGACGTTCTTGTGCTTGATCAGCTGCCGGACGTCCTGCTCCTCGCGGAACAGCCTCGAGATCCCGGCGCGCTCGAGCGCATCGGCCTCGCTCTCGAGCGCGTCGATCTCCTGCGCGAGCGCGAGCGCCCTGGGCGCGTTGTCCATCGATGAAAGCAGCGCCACCGCCTGCTGCACCTTGCTCGCAGCAGTCCTCGAGCAGCCGGGCCATCTGCGGCGCTTCCGGCGGCAGCGTCTGGATGTCGAACAGGTGCATCGACTCGGCCGCGTCCTGGATCAGGTCGAGGATGTCGTCCATCGTCGAGATCAGCCGGTGGATGTCGTTGCGGTCGAACGGTGTGATGAACGTCGAGTGCAGCAGCTGGACGGTCTCGTAGGTGACCTTGTCGGCGCTGCGCTCGACGTCGCCGATCCGCGAGATCAGCGCTGCTCGCTTCACCTCGTCCGCGTAGTCGCGGACGAGCTCCGCGGTCGCCCGGCTGCCCTCGACGATCAGCTCGGCATGACGGTTGAACAGGGCGAAAAACCGCGCCTCGCGCGGCATCAGGGCAGAAAGGAAACGCATGGGGCTTCCCGGCATTGGAATAGTTGTGCGGCAAAGTATCCGTCATCCGGGCGGATCGTGGTAGCGTGGGCCTCCCCGGCCGCATCCACCCACCGCGGACGGGGTTCCCATGAAAGTATCCGCGCACGACTCCATCCGGATCCGGGGCGCGCGGCAGAACAATCTGCGCGCACTCGACCTCGACATCCCGCTGCGGCAGCTGGTCGTAGTGACCGGCGTGTCCGGGTCGGGCAAGTCGTCGCTGGTCTTCGACACGGTCTACGCGGAGGGCCAGCGGCGCTACGTCGAGACCTTTTCGCCGTACGCGCGCCAGTTCCTCGACCGGATGGACAAGCCCCAGGTGGACCGCATCGAGGGCATCCCGCCGGCCATCGCGATCGACCAGACGAACCCGGTGCGCACGTCGCGCTCGACCGTCGGGACGATGACGGAGCTGAACGACCACCTGAAGCTGCTCTACGCCCGCGCGGCGCGTCTCTATTGTCGTGGCTGCGGGCAGCCCGTGCGACGCGACTCGCCGGAAAGCATCCTGCACGAACTCGAATCGAGCGGCATCGGCGCCGACGCGCGCCTGGTCGTGACTTTCCCGGTCATAGTTCCGGATAACTTCGGGGAGCGGGAGGTCCTGCAGCTGCTCGAGCAGCAGGGCTACACGCGCGTGCACTCGAAAGACGGCAAGACGCTCGAGATCGTGCAGGACCGGTTCCGGCTTGTTGGTGCGGGCCCCAGTCGCATCCTCGAGGCGCTGGAGGCCGCGCTGCGCGTCGGGCGCGGGCGCGTTGCGCTGCGCGCGGAAGGGGACATTCTCCTTTTCGGCGACCCGGAAAAGAGCATGTCCGCTGTCAGGAAGTTCTCGACCGACCTGCACTGCGCCGACTGCGACATCCATTATCGTGAACCGACGCCGAGCTTCTTCTCGTTCAATTCGCCGCTCGGAGCCTGCGATACCTGCCGCGGCTTCGGGCGCGTGATCGGCGTCGACTACGACCTCGTGGTTCCGGACCAGTCGCGGACCCTGCGCGGCGGCGCGATCCGGCCCTGGCAGACGGAGTCGTATCGCGAATGCCAGGACGACCTCGTCAGGTTCGCCCGCAAGCGTGGCATTCCGCTAGCCACGCCGTGGTCCGAGCTCAGCGACGAGCATCGTCGCTGGGTCATCGACGGCGAGGGTCCCTGGGAAAAGAAGGTCTGGTACGGCGCAAAGCGGTTCTTCGCCTGGCTCGAGACGAAGAGCTACAAGATGCACATCCGCGTGCTGCTGTCGAAGTACCGCAGCTACACGCCCTGCGGCGATTGTGGCGGGGCGCGGCTCAAGCCCGAGGCGCTGCTGTGGCGGCTCGGAACCGGCGCGGACGGGCGCGGGCTGAACGTCCACGACCTGATGCTGCTGCCGATCGAGCGCACACGCGACTTCTTCGCGGACCTGGCGCTGCCTGCGCCGCTCGACGAAGCCGCCGACCTGCTGCTCGGCGAGATCCGCTCGCGCCTCGACTTCCTGGTGCGCGTCGGGCTCGGCTACCTGACGCTCGATCGGCAGTCGCGCACGTTGTCGGGCGGCGAGGTCCAGCGCATCAACCTGACCACCGCGCTCGGCACTTCGCTCGTCAACACGCTGTTCGTGCTCGACGAGCCTTCGATCGGCCTGCATCCGCGCGACATGCGCCGCGTGATCGACGTGATGCTGCGGCTGCGCGACAACGGCAACTCGCTGCTCGTGGTCGAGCACGACCCTCAGATCATGCTGTCCGCCGATCGGCTGATCGACCTTGGCCCCGGCCCGGGCGAGCACGGCGGCCAGGTGGTGTTTAACGGCACGCCCGGTGAATTGGCAAATCGCTCCGACACGCTCACCGCGCAGTACCTGTCGGGCCGCAAGGACGCCGCGGTCGCTGCGGGGCGGCGCGGCCCTCCGCAGCCGGGGGAACCGCGCCTGGTCGTCGAAGGCGCAAGCCAGCACAACCTGCGCGATCTGGACGTCGAGATCCCGCTGCAGCGGCTCGTGTGCGTCACGGGCGTCTCCGGCTCGGGCAAGTCGACGCTGGTGCAGGACGTGCTGTATCCGGCGCTGCTGCGCGCCAAGGGCAAGCCGACGGAATCGCCGGGCGCTCACCGTGCCCTGCGCGGCGCCGAACACGTCGCGGCGGTCGTGATGGTCGACCAGACGGCGATCGGGCGCACGACGCGCTCGAACCCGGCGAGCTACGTCGGCGCGTTCGACGTGATCCGCAAGCGCTTCGCTGCGGAGGCGGTCGCGATCGAGCGCGGCTACACGGTGGGCACGTTCAGCTTCAACTCCGGCACCGGGCGCTGCCCAACCTGCAGCGGCAACGGTTTCGAGCACGTCGAGATGCAGTTCCTCTCCGACGTGTACCTGCGCTGCCCCGACTGCGACGGGCGACGTTACCGGCCCGAAACGCTCGAGGTGAAGTTGGCCCGTGGCAGCGGGCCCGCGCCGAGCATCGCCGACGTGCTGGACATGACGGTGTCCGAGGCCGCCGGCTTCTTTGCCGGGGATCGCGAGGTCCTCGAGTGCCTCGAGCCGCTGGTCGCCGTGGGGCTCGATTACCTGAGGCTCGGACAACCCGTTCCAACGCTGTCCGGGGGCGAGGCCCAGCGCCTGAAGCTCGCCGGGCACCTCGTGGCCGCGGGCCGTGGCGGCGAGGCCGGGGAATCGAAGCTGTTCCTGTTCGACGAGCCGACGACCGGCCTGCACTTCGACGACGTCGCGAAACTGCTCGGCGCATTCCGCCGGCTGATGGACGCTGGCAATTCGCTGGTCGTGATCGAGCACAACCTCGACGTGATCCGCGCCGCCGACTGGATCATCGATCTCGGGCCCGAGGGTGGCGAGCGAGGCGGCACGCTCGTCGCGTCCGGGACGCCCGAGCAGGTCGCCAGCTGCAAGGAGTCGCACACGGGACGCGCGCTCGTCGAATTCGAGGCGGAGCGGCAGCGAGTGCTGCGCACTGGTCGCGCCGAGTTGCCGGTGGTGCCGAGCCTGCTCGAACGCGTCGCGGACGCGCCCCGCGATTCGATCGTGGTGCACAAGGCCCGGGAGCACAACCTCAAGGAAGTGGACGTCGAGATTCCCCGCGCCGGCATGACCGTCGTAACGGGCGTCTCGGGCTCGGGCAAGTCCACGCTGGCGTTCGACATCGTGTTCGCCGAGGGCCAGCGTCGCTATCTCGAATCATTGAACGCCTACGCCCGGCAGTTCGTGCAGCCCGCCGGGCGGCCGGACGTGGATGCAATCTTCGGCATCCCGCCCACGGTTGCCATCGAGCAGCGCACCAGCCGCGGCGGCCGCAAGAGTACGGTCGGCACGCTGACCGAAGTGCACCATTTCCTGCGACTGCTGTACGTGAAGCTCGGCACGCAGCATTGTCCCGACTGCGACGTGCCGATCGAGCCGCAGAGCGCGGACGCGATCGTGGCGCGGCTGCAGCGCGAGGCCCGTGGCCGGCGCATCGTGCTGCTCGCGCCACTGGTCGTCGCGCGCAAGGGGTATTACACCGATCTCGCGAAGTGGGCGGTGACCAGGGGCTACGAGCGCCTGCGAGTCGACGGCGAATACCTGCCCACCGCGAAATGGCCGCGGCTCGACCGGTTCCGCGAACACACGATCGAGTTGCCGGTCGGCGAGATTCTCGTC
Organism: uncultured Gammaproteobacteria bacterium; assembly: GCA_963696545.1. Lineage (GTDB taxonomy): Bacteria > Pseudomonadota > Gammaproteobacteria > Steroidobacterales > Steroidobacteraceae > RPQJ01. The sequence goes on along the minus strand of CAVOKQ010000014.1, from coordinate 66,935 downwards.
GCGCCGAAGTCGGAGCAGGAACTGCGCGCATGCCTGCAGCGGGCGCTCGATTTCGGCAAAGGCGTCGTGCACGTGCTGGACAAGGGACGCGTGCGTGTCTTCTCGACCCGCCGCGCCTGCCGGTCCTGCGGGCGCAGCTTCGCGGAACCCGACCCGCGGCTGTTCTCCTACAACTCGAAGCACGGCTGGTGCGGAACGTGCTTCGGCACCGGGCTCGCGATCAAGGGATTCGATGCGGAACAGACCGGCGAGGAGATCTGGTGGAACGACTGGTTCGAGGGCGAGACTGCCGCGTGCCCGAGTTGCGACGGCCAGCGACTCAACCCCGAGGCGCTCGGTGTCCGGTTTCGCGAACACTCGATCGCTGAACTGGCGGCGCTCCCGGTCGATGGCGCGCAGCAGTTCTTCGGCAAGCTGAAACTAGCGGGGCGCGAACGGGAGATTGCACGCGACCTGCTCGCGGAGATTCGCTCACGGCTCGAGTTCCTGCGCGACGTGGGCCTCGGTTACATCTCGCTCGATCGCGCGGCGCCGACGCTGTCGGGCGGCGAGGCGCAGCGGATCCGCCTTGCGGCCCAGCTCGGGTCGAACCTGCAGGGGGTCTGCTATGTGCTCGACGAGCCGACGATCGGCCTGCATCCGCGCGACAACGCCGTGCTGCTCGACACGCTCGAGCGACTCGGCGCGAAGGGCAACACGCTGCTGGTGGTCGAGCACGACGAGGACACGATCCGTCGCGCCGACCACGTGATCGACCTCGGGCCGGGAGCGGGGACGCGCGGCGGCCGGGTCGTCGGACAGGGACGCATCGCGGACCTGATCGCCGCTCCGGAGTCGCTGACCGGTCGGTTCCTGGCGTCGCCGCTGCTCCATCCGCTCGCGCCGCGGCGTCCGGTGCGGCGGGGCGATCCGGTGCTGGCGATCGAGCAGGCAGCGCTGCACAACCTGCGCAAGGTCGATGCCCGCATTCCGCTCGCGAGGCTGACCGTCGTGACCGGGGTATCCGGCTCGGGCAAGTCGACGCTCGCGCGTGACATCCTCTATGCCAACCTGCACGTGCGCGCGGGAGAGAAGAAGCGCCGCGGGCGAGCCACCCGCTGGATCGGCTGCAAGGCGATCGAGGGCATCGAGCAGGTGGAGCGCGTGCTCGAGGTGGACCAGACACCGATCGGCCGGACGCCGCGTTCGTGCCCGGCGACCTACGTCGGATTCTGGGACGACATCCGGCGGCTGTTCGCCGGCACCACCGAGTCGCGCGTGCGCGGCTACGGGCCATCGCGCTTCTCGTTCAATGCGGCCGGCGGGCGCTGCGACGCCTGCGAAGGGCAGGGCGTGCAGACCATCGAGATGAGCTTCCTGCCAAACGTCAAGGTGCTGTGCGATTCGTGCGGCGGCCGCAGGTTCAACGCTGAGACGCTGGCCGTCCAGTTTCGCGGGCGAAGCATCGGCGACGTGCTGGCGATGAGCGTGGACGAAGCCGTCGAGTTCTTCACGGCCCATCCGCGGATTCACCGAGCGTTGCGCCTTCTGCAGGACGTGGGGCTCGGCTATCTCACGCTCGGGCAGCAGAGCCCGACGCTGTCCGGCGGAGAGGCGCAGCGCATCAAGCTCGTGACGGAACTGGCGCGGCTCAGGCCCGGCCAGCGGACGCTGTACGTGCTCGACGAGCCCACGGTCGGGCTGCACATGGCCGATGTCGAGAAGCTGGTGCACGTGCTGCACAGGCTCGTGGACGCCGGCAACACGGTCGTCGTCATCGAGCACAACCTCGACGTGATCGCCGAGGCGGACTGGATCGTGGACCTCGGGCCCGAAGGAGGATCCGGCGGCGGCCGCATCGTGGCCCAGGGATCGCCCGAAGTCGTGGCCAAGGCCGTCGCGAAGTCCCACACCGCGAAGGTGCTGCGCCCGTTCCTGGCCGAGCGCGGGCAGGTTCCCCAGGGCCCGGCAGGCGCCGGCACGGGTAGCCGCGCGCCATAGGCAAAGGCCGGAGCGTTGCCGCCCCGGCCTGTGCCGTGCCCCGGTGAAGGGGGTGGGAATTCCACCGTTGCACCCGTCGTCGCCTGGCCGCATCGCGGTCCAGGTACTCTTGATCGTCGCCTGCGACGGCGCGACGCGCGCTACTTCGCGTCGGACGCCGTCAATTCGATGTCCGGCAGCACCCAGCTGCGGTCGAAGTACTGCTGCGTCGGGCCGTAGAGACGGAAGTACGTGAACCAGCCCTTGCCCGGGATCGTCTTGATCCAGTTCGACGCCGGCTTTCCGGTCGGCGCCTGCGGCCCGAAGTACAGGTCCACCGAGCCATCGGCGTTCTTCACGATGTCGTCGCGGGACGAACGATCGGGTGGCACGCCGGTGTCGACGAAGCAGCGTGTTTCATTGTCGTAGACGGTGAAGGACCAGAACTGAGCGACCGGGGCATCGGGCGGGACGCGCAGGTGGTACGTCTTGCTGCCGTCGAGCCAATGGCCTGCCCCGTCTTTCGTCGATTCGAGATAGACCTGCCCGAAGCCGACCGTGCGCCCCATCATTCCGGTGGAGACGCCGACCGCCTCGTAGAACCAAGAAGTTCGCTCGTCGAACTGCGTGTAGTTCGGAGCCTCCTGTGACGTTTCCTGCAGGAAGAGCGAAATCTCCCACTGCTTTCCCGGCCAGACCTTCACTCCGCTGAAGCGCTTGTCGAAGGCGATCGTGCGCGCCATCAGCTCGCCCACCTGGGCGGCCTCGACCAGGATCTTCTTCTGCCGCGCGTCCGGATTGAACGGCTTGCCCTTCTCGATGCCGAGCGGCTGCAGCATGCCGAGCATCATTCGATCACGCTCGATCACCGGCTCTTGATTGATGATCCGGGACAGGCCTTCCCAGTAGGCGAGTCCACGCGGCTGCTCGCCGGACCACTTGCGGCCGTCGGGGGATATGTGGCGCGTGGCCGGCGGGTTGCCTCGCTGGCTGTACGGGTAGATCCGCAAGCCGGCGATGGCCGCTTTGGCCTTTGCCGGGTCGGGATCCAGCGCGCGGTGTCCCGACCAGATGTTGATCGTGGGCGAGCGCACGATGTAGTAGCCCTCCGGCTTCATGTCGGGGTCGTCCGGACCGAGCACGAGGTACTTGCCGCCAGCGCCCTTGTCCGGCCCGGTTTGCCCGGTATCGGTGATCGGACGCTGCCAGAAATCCGTGATGCCGCCGGCCATCGCGCCGGCCGGGACCTCCACCACGAGCGGACCAGTGTCCTTCATGTTCGGGAACGCCATCACGTAGGGCGTCGTGGCGTTGGCGGTAAGGAGACCGAGCTTGTCCCTGAACGTCAGGTAATCGACGTAGTCGAGGTTGCCCGCGCCGAACTTGTCGCGCTGTTCCCGCTGCCATTGCTCCATGGCCATCAGCGGCAACGCCCAGAGATAAGCCTGGCAGGCGCGCTGGAAATCGATGTCGTCGTAGATCTTCCTGACCGTCGCCTCGGTCGGGTAGCCGTTGCTGAGCTCGAATTTGCCGAGCGGGGACTCGATTGTACCGTTGGTCGGCAGCTGCTGGGCCTGGGCGGCGCTCAGCGCCAGCCCGCAAACGAGTGCGGCGCCGAGCGTCGTCTTCGTGCGTTCGCGAATCATTGTGGAGTCCTGTGTTACCGACGTCGGACCGTGCCCCGGCGCGCTGGATGACCGAACGTCTGCGACGCATCTTCAGAGCCGGCACGGGATAAAGCAAAGTCATTTTTTTAATCACGTGTATTCAATTTGTTTATAGTCAGGAATCGCTTCCTCTAGGAATCGCCCTGCAATGAAGGTCAAGCTTCACCTGCTGCGCCAGGCGCAGGCGCTCGCAGCGCACGGCAGTTTCAGCCGCGCCGCCGAAGCGCTTAGTCTTTCGCAACCGGCGCTCAGCCACGGCGTCAAGGAGCTCGAGGCGCAAGTCGGGCTCCAGCTGTTCATTCGCAGCCGGACGGGCATCGAGCTGACGGACTTCGGCCGCGTCTTCATGCAGCACGCGGAAGAACTTGTTTCAGGAGCGGCCGACCTCGAGCGCGAGGTGGCGCTGGCCAAGGGTCTCGCGACCGGCGAAATCTCAGTCGGCGTGGGCCCGTACGTGCTGGAGGCGCTCGCGCCGATCTGCGTCCCTGCCTTCGCGGCCGCACACCCCGGCGTGCGCCTGAGGGTCCTGATGGATTCGCCAGCAGTGCTGGCCAGATTCGTCCGTACCCGAGCGGTCGACCTCGGCGTCGCCGAGGTGAGCGTCCTCGAGAACGACGACAACCTCGAAGTCGTCGCCCGCCTCACGCCGCTGCCCGGCTATGTCGTGGTGAGGACCGGGCACCCGCTGACGAAGAAGACGCAGGTCAATATCGCCGACGTGCTCGACCATCCGTTCGCACAGGTCGTGATGCTGCCGCCCCGCGTGCTCAAGCCCATCCTTGCCTCCCGACGCCTGGCAACGGCTCGCCCCGGGACGCCGCGACCGCCGTTCCCGGCCGTCGAAAGTCCGACGGTTCGCCTGGCAACCAGAATCGTTGCGACCTCAAACGCATTCACCTTTGCGACGCTGGGCATGGTGCGAGCCGAACTCGAGAGCGGCCAGGTCACTCCGGTGCTCCAGGAACCGTGGATGCGGAGTGAATGGGTCGTCGCCCGCCTGCGCAAGCGCACCATGTCGCCCGCCATGTCCGCATTCGTCGAGGAACTCGAGCGGGCCCACGCGGAGGTGCTTCGCAACGAGGAGCAATTGCGCGGCCGCTGGTATCCGAGAGCCGACGCGCGACTCGAGCCGGCCAGGCCGGCGCGGGCGCGACGCAGGTCGTCCACCGCGAAGAGACGCTAGTGGCCCGGCTCACTCGAACGCCCGCCTGACCTCCTCCGCGATCGCCCGCACGCCAGCGGCCACGCTCTCGGGCTGCTGCGCGTAGTTGATGCGTATGCACTCGTGGCGGTGACGCCAGTCGTCGGTGAGCCCCGGAAAGAAGTGGTGACCGGACAGCACGTACACGCCGCGCGCCTTGAGGCGGCGATACAGTTCCTGGCTCGAGATCGGCAGCCCGGGGAACCAGAGCCACAGGAAGAACGCGCCCTCCGGGCGATGGATGCGCAGCGGCAGATCGCGACATGCCTCCTGCAGCCAATCGACGGCCTGGTGCAGCCGGGCGGCGTAATAGGGACGGATCGTTTCCTCGCAGAGCGCATCGAGTTCGCCGCTCCGCAACAGTGGCTCGATGATGACGGCGCCGGTGGCGACCGGCGCCAGCGATGCCGTCGCGTTGAACGCGGTCAGCGCCTCGATCACGTCTTCGTCCGCGACCACGATGCCCGTTCGGGTCGCAGGCAGGCCGAGCTTCGACAGGCTCAGGCAGAGGATCGTGTTGCGGTTCCAGCACAGGCCGGGCTCGGCGAACTGGATGCCGGGATACGGCTGGCCGTAGGCTGCATCGATGATCAGCGGCACGCCACGAGCCTGCGCCAGGGCGTCCAGTCGCACCAGTTCGGCGATCGTGAGGACGTTCCCGGAAGGGTTGGTCGGGCGCGACACGCAGATCGCGCCAATATCCGGAACCTCATCCAGGCCGTCGAACTGCACGTGGTACTTGAAGAAGCCTCCGGGCAGTTCCTCGATGACGGCCCGTTGCGCGACCAGCATGGCGTCCGACAGGCCGACGTCCGCGTAACCGATGTACTCGGGCGCCAGCGGCAACAGCACCCGCCGCAATGAGCCGTCGCCGAGCTCGCCTGCGAACAGGTTGAACAGCACGAAGAACGCCATCTGGCTGCTGCTCGTCAGCGCGACGTTGCCTGCAGAGACCGGCCATCCGTACTTTCTCGACAACGCCTCGGCAACGGCCGCACGGAACGAGTGCTCCCCGGCCGGCGCCGAGTAGGTTGCGGCGAACCGGCCGAACTGGGCATCGTCCGCCGCGATCTCGCGAAGTCGGCGCCGATAAACGGCTTCCACATCGGGAATGCGTGCGGGATTGCCTCCGCCAAGCATGTGAACCGTGCGGCCTGGGATCGGCAGCGACGCTTCGCCCAGATCCAGCATCAGCTCGAGCGCGCCGGTGGGCCGCAGGATTCTCTGCCCGAACTTCGTCGCAGCGATCTTCATCGACCCGTTCCCGCCTGCATCGCCGGTGTCCTGGGTCCGCTAGACTCGTGGATACGATGCGCGAAGTCCAGGCGATCATCTTCGATCTCGACAACACGCTCTGGGACGTGGGGCCGGTGATCCTGCGCGCGGAGCACGCGATGCTGCGGTTCCTCGCCGAGCGTTTCCCGCGCGTGCTGGAGCGGCACACGCTCGAATCGATGCGCGACTTGAGGGCACGGATGGCGATGGAGCACCCCGCGATGCGTCACGACTTCACGTGGCTACGCACGCAGGCGCTGCTGGCCCATGCGCGCGAGTCCGGGTATCCGGAGTCGATGGCGCATGAGACGTTCGACGTCTTCTATCGCGCGCGCAACGACGTCACGCTGTACGACGACGTGCTGCCGGCGTTCGAATGGCTCGCCGGTCGCTACCGGCTGTTCGCGATCAGCAATGGCAATGCGGACCTGACTGCGATCGGGGTTGCGCACTTTTTCGAACGCAGCCTGGCAGCACGCGAAGCCGGGGTGCTGAAACCGGATCCGCGCATCTTCACGATGCTGCTCGAGGCCGTGGGCGTCGCCGCCGCAGCGACGCTGCACGTCGGCGACGATCCGGAGGCCGATGTCGATGGTGCGCGTCGCGCGGGCATCCGTCCCGTCTGGCTCAATCGCGATGGCGTGGCATGGCCCGGCTCGCGGCCGGCGCCCGAGCACACGATCGGCTCGCTCGAGGACCTGGTGCGGCTGCTCGCGGCTTCAGGCTGAACGATCGAGACCGACGCGAGCCAGCACGAAATCGAGTACGGCATCCGTGTCGTCCAGCGGCAGGCGTGGAAGCTCGCCGCCGACGCTCGCCGCATCATCGGTCGCGATCGCCTCGACGGTTGCGTCGTCGGCCGATAGCGGCGGCTGCCCGCAGGACGTACGGTAGACCTCGAGCTTCGCGTGCATGCCGCCCTTGAATCCCTCGACCAGGACGAGGTCGCACGGCGCCAGCAGAGCGAGCAGCTGTGGCAACGACGCTTCCGTGGCGCCGCGGTTCTCGTGCAGCAAGGCCCAGCGCTGAGTCGAAGTCACCAGTACTTCGCGCGCCCCCGCCTCGCGATGGACATAGCTGTCCTTGCCGGGTTGGTCGACATCGAACGCGTGATGCGCGTGCTTCACGGTCGAGACGACGAGCCCCCGCGCCGTCGCCACGCGTACCAGCCGCGCGACGAGATGAGTCTTGCCGGTGTTCTTGCGCCCGACGATGCCGTAGACCCGCATGCACAGAACTCTCGTGAAGGTGCCCGCCCGGCATCTTATGTGCAAAGTGTGATCTGCGCCGCCGCGGGCACTTGATCACACGCGACTGCTTTCGGTAAGTTCGCTGCATGGCTTCCCGCCGCTCCACTTGCAGCGTGGGCCGGGGATGGATCGACTGATCCTCACCAGCTGCGCGACCCGCCCCGCATCCCGCACCGATTTCCCTTGCCCGCACGGTTGTCAGCAGCCGCGTGGGTCGGCTGCCATCGTTCCCGAAACAGTGAGGAAACCATGAGCCTTGATGCGCCCGCCGAGTCCGCAATCGACGTCCGCAACCTGCAGGAGTTCTTCCGCGATGCAGTTCACGACGCATTGCAACGGCTCGAGGTCGGCGTGGAAGATCACACCGAGCACTACGTCGTGAACATGCTGACGATGTTCTCCCGCTCCGAGGCATTGTTCGACCAGACCCGCGAGGGGCCGCGCCTGAAGCCGCTCGCGCTGATGCTGGCCGACGCAGCGAGCGCGCCGTCGGCAGAGCAGCGCAGCCGCACGCTGCAGCGCATGGGCGACGTCAGCCTGTTCGTCGCGGGCTTCCTGTCGCACGGGTTCGCGCGCAAGCTCGTCGATGTGGACTACCACATCGCAATGGGCGGCTGTGCTTACGGAACGCTCGCCGGTTCGTGCGGGCACGGAGTGCGTGGCCGCGCGCTGGCGGGTGTATTCGCGGAGCTCGCCGCGAAGTTCCAGCGTCTCGTCGACGCACTGAACGAGGTCAGCGAGATGTCCTGGTGCAACTCCGACCGCGACGTGCTGCGACTCTACGAAGTGTGGCTGAAGACCGGTAGCCCGCGTGCCCACGGCCTGCTGCAGCAGATGGGAGTGGCTCCGGCTGTCGTACCCATGGGCCGCCCGAAGCACTGACTCCGGGTCGACCGATGCTGGTACGGCAACTGCAGGCCAGGCTCGCCGGGCTCTACGACGCACCGGCGGACCATGACGTGCACGATTTCCTGATCACGGACCCCGCCCACGCGGCTGCGCTGCAGGGCGCCGCAAGGCTGCCGACGGACGAGCAACTGCTGATTGCCGAAAGCGAGCAGGGCGTGGAGATCAGCCTGTATGTCGACGCTGCGGTGCTGCAGCGCCTCGCGACCCGCTGCCCGCTGCGGCAGCTGTCGGAAGCAAACCTCGCCGACTTCTGTACTGCGCTCGAGGGCGTGAGCCACTTCCACTACTTCGTCTGGTGTGCGGTGCGCGAGCGCAGCGTGTCGCTGCTCGAACTCGAGCTGCAAGGCGAGGTGGACAAGTACGCGAGCGCGCTGCAGCTGACGCTCGCGCAGCGCGACGGCCGCTTTCCTGCGGAGCTCTTCCACCGGCTCTTTGAAGGCGTGGGTTTCCTGCCGACGCTGTCCGAGGTCGAGCGTGCTCGCTACGAGGAAGCGCATCATTTCGCCGCGCGATTCTGCGGCCGTCTGGAGGACCGATTCCTGAGGTGCAGGCGGGCTCGCCCGGAAGCGATGCTGGCGGAGCTGCGCGCGTTCTACCGGCTCGGCCGGCACGCCAAGCTGCGCCACGCGGCACAGTGGGGATGAGTGCAGTCGGCTACGACTCGTCCTTCTTTTCGGCAAGCTTCTTGCGGAGCTCGATCCATTTGGAGAGCTCCTTCAGGTTCTTCTTCTTGTGCCAGCCCTGCTTGCCGAGCGTCCCGCTGTTGTACGGGTTGTAGCCGGACTTCAGTCCCTTTGCGTTGATTATCGTCGGATCGGTGGGCTCGCTGTCGTCGTCCTTGACTGTCAGATTCGGATCGACGAGTGCGCGGACTCGCTCGGCCGCCCCGACCTCGTCGTCGGCGAGCAGGTCGCCTTCATCCTTCCATTCCCAGGTGACGTTGCCGCGGTCGTCCACGCTGAGTTGGCCCGGGTCGCCGCCTTTGTCGAGCGGTGGCGGTTTCCGCGACGCCGGCTTCGGGCGAGGTTTGTCTGCCATGTCGTGCTCCGCCTCAGATGCGGTCCGTTGCGGGTGATGTTACAGATTACGCCTGCGGCGGCAACGCGAGGTCCGTCACGAATCCCCGCCCAGGGCCTCCCGTGCCCAGAACAAACCCACGAGAGTCTTGCCGTCCCGGATTCCGCCGCGGGCAGCGCGAGTGACCGCCTCGGCCAGCGGCAGCCAGTTCACCTCGAAAACCTCGTGCTCCTCCGGGGCGGACGCCACCGGGACCAGGTCGCGGGCCAGGAAAACGTGGATCACCTCGGTGAACACACCGGGCGAGCTCAGGTACTCGCCGAGCTTGTCCCAGCGCCCGGCGCTCATGCCGGCTTCTTCGGCCAGTTCGCGGACGGCGCACTCGATCGGCGGCTCGCCACCATCGAGCTTGCCGGCCGGCAGCTCGTCCAGCCAGCCGCCCGCCGCATGGCGAAACTGCCGCAGCAGGCAGACACGCCCGTCGCCGTCCAGCGCGACGATTGCGGCCCCGCCCGGATGGTGCGCAATCTCGAGCTCGGCGACCCGACCGTTCGGCAGCGTCACCTGCTCGAGATTCAGCGTCAGTACCCGGCCACTGAAGACGTTGCGGACCTGTTCGGCCATGTCACTCGATCCGTTCGGTTGGGGCATCAGGATGACACAGGCAGCAGCCCGCGCAGGCCGGCGGGCCTGCTTCCGCGGCGGCGCATCCGCCCCGGCGGACCTGTGCTAAGTTGGCAGGTCAGGCCCCGGGGGTACGGGGCACATGGAGCACGCCGATGAGCAGCGCCCCGATTCCCATGATTGTCGACCGGCTGCGCCGGACCTTCGACAGCGGCAAGACCCGCCCGATCGAATGGCGGCTTGCCCAGCTGGCCGAGGTCGAGCGTGCGATGCGCGACCACGAGGCGGATTTCGTCGAGTCGCTGCGCAAGGACCTGGGCAAGCCGCGGTTCGAAGCGGTGATGACGGAGATGAGCTGGGCCGAAGCGGAGGCGAAGTACGCTCGCAAGCACCTCGGCAACTGGATGCGACCGACGCGCGTCAGCACGCCGATGATGGCGCAGCCGGGGCGCAGCTACATCCAGCCCGAGCCCAAGGGTGTCGTGCTGATCATCGCGCCGTGGAACTATCCTCTGTCGATGATCATGTGCCCGCTGGTGGGCGCCATCGCCGCAGGGAACTGCGCGGTCATGAAGCCGTCGGAGATTACGACGCACACGTCGGCCGCGCTGGCCTCCATCCTGCCGCGCTACCTGGATCAGGACGCATTCGCGGTCGTCGAGGGCGGCGTCCCTGAAACCACCGAACTGCTCGAGCAGAAGTTCGACCACATCCTGTACACCGGCAACGAGCGCGTGGCGCGCATCGTGATGACCGCGGCGGCGAAGCACCTGACGCCGGTCACGCTCGAGCTCGGCGGCAAGAGCCCCTGCCTGATCGACAAGAGCGCGGACCTCGAGGTGGCGGCTTCGCGCATCGCGTGGGGCAAGTTCATCAACGCCGGCCAGACCTGTGTCGCGCCGGACCATGTGCTGGTGCACCGCGCGGTCGCGACGCAGTTCGTCGACGCGATCACCCGTCGCATCAAGGATTTCTACGGCGAGGACGCGTCGCAGAGCCCCGACTACTGCCGCATCGCGAGCGAGCGCCATGCGGCGCGATTCGCCAAGCTGCTCGAGGGGCAGAAGATCCATCACGGCGGCCGCGTGGACGTGGCCAAGCGCTTCGTCGAGCCGACCATCGTGCTCGACCCGCCGCTCGATTCGGAGCTGATGACCGAGGAAATCTTCGGCCCCGTGCTGCCGGTGATCACGGTTGACGAGATGCACCACGCGATCAAGTTCGTCGCGGACCGGCCGAAACCGCTGGCGCTGTATGTTTTCACGAAGAGCAAGGCGCTCGAGGACGCGGTGCTCGACCGGCTGAGCGCCGGCAGCGTCTGCATCAACGACGCGGTGATCTTCATGGTGTCGCCGGAGTTGCCATTCGGCGGCGTCGGCAACAGCGGCATGGGACGCTACACCGGCTGGTACGGCTTCGAGTCTTTCAGCCACATGCGGCCTGTGATGAAGCGCGGCTTCCGGTTCGACGCGCCGATCCGCTATCCGCCGTACACGGAGAAGAAAGAAAGGCTGATGAAGCTCGTGCGGTGACGCGAACGAGCGGTGCCATTCACCGATTGTCGATTTGCCCCGATTCCGGCTACTTCTCGCTTGACCGGCGGCCGCGCGTGCCGCGCTTTTCCTGGCCGCCGTACCAGACGCTGCGCTGCGAGGAGCCCAGCAACCGGCGATCGTCGTCGCCTTCGCGCCGGTCGCTTTGCTTCTGAAAGCGGCACTTGCACCGCGCTGGCACCGTGCAGGCCGGCAACGGCAGGCTCGGAGCCTCGGACGACAGCAGCTTGCGGCCCTTGGCGGCGGTCGCGGCGGCGCAGCACGGTGAGCCAGGCAGGATGGATACGGAATGATAGGTCTTGATGGCGTATCTCCCGGACGGTGACGCCCGCTCTCAGCGGCTCGCCGAGTGGTATTCCTCGTTCGGCATCATATCGATCGCGGTCGCCATGCGGTTCGTCATGTTGAAGAATGCCGCCACGGCCGCGATGTCCCAGATGTCGCGGTCCTTGAAGCCCGCCTTGCGCAGCGCGGCACGGTCCGCCTCGCACACCGCGTCGGGCTCGACGGTCATGCGATGCGCGAAGTCGAGCATGGCCCGTTGCCTGCGCGGGAGCTTCGCCGCCCGGTAATTCATCACCAGCAGCTCGCCGAGGGCCGGGTCGCCGGACAACTCGCGCACCGCCTGCCCGTGCGCGACCTGGCAGTAGTAGCAGCGGTTCGCGGACGACACCACGACGGCGATCATCTCGCGCTCGAGCTTCGACAGCGCCGATTCGCCGAGCATCAGGTCGTTGTACATGCCGATGAAGGCGCGCAGCTTCGCCTGGTCGAACGTGTAGACGGCGAGCACGTTCGGCACGAAGCCGAGTCGCTCGTCGCACACCCCGAAGTACTGCTGCAGGTCGGGATCGAGCTTCGAGCGGGGCGGCACCGGCATGTCGAGCGCGGTCAGGTGATCGGGCTGCGACGGGTAACGCTTCGGCATCTGCGCCTCCTCGGCAGGGATTCTCAGTCGACGCGGTCCACCGAGGCCTGGCCGGAAACCTTCTGGCGGATCAGCGACCAGGACATGCCGACGCCGAGCACGATGCCGATGATCCCCAGCACCACCCACGCCATCGCCGCGCGATCGGCCAGGCTGAGCCAGCCCTGCTTGACCATCCACCACGCGATGCAGGCGAACAGCGCGACCAGCAGGCCGACGCCGAGCCCGCCCAGCGCATTGAACGTCGAATGCACGAAGAACAGCCACGCTCCGAGCAGCAGTATCCCGGCGATCGCCTTGGCCGGCGTGATCGAGGGGAAGCCGTCGGCCAGCCAGTGGAAGTAGGAATGACCGGACGGATTGAACGTCAGGTACACCAGCGCCAGCGAGAAGGCGACGCGCCACAGCACGCCCATCAGGTTGAACTTGCCCATCGAAAGACTCTGCCTCGTTGCGGATTCGTCACCGTATCTTACAGTCACGCACCCGGTCACTGGATATCCATACAGGCCGGCTCTATAGTCGTCCGACGATGACCAGTGCCGAAGCCTTCGCCGGACTCTTCGCCGGACTCAATGACGCCCAGCGCGAGGCGGCGACCTTCGGGGAGCTGGCGCCCGCCGGCGGCGTACGCGCGGCGCCACTGCTGGTGATCGCGGGCGCAGGCACCGGCAAGACCAGCACGCTTGCGCACCGCGTCGCCCACCTGCTGCTGAACGGCGTAGCCCCGGAACGCCTGTTGCTGCTGACGTTCACTCGGCGCGCGGCGCAGGAGATGACCCGGCGTGCGCAGCGCGTCGTGGCCGAGGCCGCGGCAGCGGCCCGCGGTCTGGCCACGATGCCGAGCCTGCGACTGCCGTGGTCCGGCACGTTCCACGCGATCGGCAACCGGCTGATCCGCCAGCACGCGGACCGGCTCGGGCTCGATGCTTCGTTCAGCGTGCTCGATCGCGGCGACGCGGCGGACCTGATGGACGTCGAGCGGCATCGGCTCGGCCTGTCGAAGACCGAGAGGCGCTTCCCGCGCAAGGACACCTGCCTCGGTATCTACTCCAATCGCGTCAACACGCAGCGCACGCTGCGCGAGACGCTCGAGATCGCCTACCCTTGGTGCCTCGACTGGGAGCAGGAGCTCACGGCGCTGTACCGCGCCTACGTCGAGGCGAAGCTCGCGCAGCAAGCGCTCGACTACGACGACCTGCTGCTGTACTGGAACGTGATGATGCGCGACGCCGGGCTCGCCGCGACGATCGGCGCGCAGTTCGACCACGTACTCGTGGACGAGTACCAGGACACCAACGCGCTGCAGTCGCAGATCCTGCTGGCGCTGAAGCCGGACGGGCAGGGCGTGACGGTCGTCGGGGACGATGCGCAGGCCATCTACTCGTTCCGCGGCGCGACCGTCGAGAACATCCTCGAGTTCCCCGCGCAGTTCTCGCCGCCGGCCCACGTGGTCACGCTCGAGGAGAACTACCGCTCGACGCAGTCGGTGCTCGATGCTTCGAACGCGCTGATGGCCGAAGGCGGCAGGCAGTACCGCAAGTTCCTGCGCAGCTCGCGCGGGGCCGGCGCGAAGCCGCGCTACGTTACCGTGCTCGACGACCAGGCACAGGCGCAGTACGTGGTCGAGCGCGTGCTCGAGTGCCGCGAGCGCGGAGTCGAGCTGCGCCGCCAGGCGGTGCTGTTCCGCAACGCCGACCACAGCGATGTGCTCGAGCTGGAGCTGATGCGGCGAGACATACCGTTCGTGAAGTACGGCGGGCTCAAGTTCCTCGAAGCTGCGCACGTCAAGGACCTGCTCGCGGTGCTGCGCTGGGCCGACAACCCTCGCAACCGGATTGCCGCGTTCCGCGTGCTGCAACTGCTGCCTGGCATGGGGCCCGCGAACTCCGCGCGGGTCTGCGAGGCGTTCGAAGGCGCGGGATTCCGCTGGCCTGGGCTGGCCGGCCACGTCGTTCCGGCCGCGACGCGCGAGCACTGGAACGCGCTGGTCGGAATGATGAGCTCGATCACCGGCGACGCGCCTTGGGAAGGGCAGGTCACGCGGGTCCGGGCCTGGTACGAGCCCGAGCTCGAGCGCCTGTACGACGCGGCGCAGATGCGGCGCGGCGACCTCGAGCAACTGGAGCGGCTGGCCTTGCAGTACGCGACGCGCGAGTCGTTCGTCACCGAGCTCACGCTCGATCCGCCGCAGGCGACCGGCGACCTCTCCGGCGATCCGCTGCTCGACGAGGATTACCTGGTCCTCTCGACGGTGCATTCCGCGAAGGGCCAGGAGTGGGAGTCCGTTTTCGTGCTGAACGTCACGGACGGCAGCTTTCCGTCGGAGTTCGCCAGCGGACGGCCGGAACTGATCGACGAGGAGCGGCGTCTACTGTACGTGGCGATGACGCGGGCGAGGCAGGAGCTGCACCTGCTCGCGCCGGTCCGGTTCTACGTCACGCAGCAGTCGCGCACCGGTGACCGCTACGTGCAGGGCGCAAGAAGTCGTTTCCTGACCGAGACGGTGCTCGCGCGGTTCGAGCGCGCAGCGTGGCCGGAGGGGCCGGAACCGGGAGCAGGATCGCCGGCCGGGCCCGGTGGACGCATCGACGTCGCCACGCAGTTGCGCAACATGTGGTGATTTCCGGAGGAGCAAGCCAGTGAATCGCAGGCAGTTCGTACGACGCGCCACGCTGGTAGCGGTCCTCTCGCTCGCCGGCGTCGCCGCGCAGGCGGCGTCCAGCAACAAGGACACCTACACGCGCAGCGAGGTGGTCGCCGAAGCGGAGAAGTTCTTCGGCAAGGGCGCCAAGGGACTGGCGGACGTGATCCAGAAGGCGTTCGACAAGTACGGCGAACCCAATGCGATCATCAAGGGCGAGGAGGCAGGCGGTGCGATCGGGATCGGACTACGTTACGGCAAGGGCACGCTCGTAATGAAGGGCGGTGGCTCGCGCGCCGTGTGGTGGCAGGGGCCTTCGATCGGCTTCGACATCGGCGGCAACGCCTCGAAGTGCTTCACGCTGGTCTACAACCTGCGCAACACCGAGACGCTGTTCCAGCGTTTCCCGGGTGTCGAGGGCAGTCTGTACTTCGTCGGCGGCTTCAGCCTGAACTACAATCGAACCGACGACGTTACCCTTGCGCCGGTGCGCTTCGGCGTCGGGTGGCGGCAGGGCGCGAACGTCGGCTACCTGCATTTCACCAGGAAGTTCAGCCCGATCCCGATCTAGCGGCAGTCACGGCGAAGGGGAAGCAGCATGGCGACAGGCATCGGTCCGACGGTCAGGCCGGAAGTGGACGTTGTGGTGGTCGGTGCCGGCTTCGCCGGGCTCTACATGCTGCACCGACTGCGCGGCCTTGGATTCTCCACCGTGGTGCTGGAGGGCGCCGACGGCGTCGGCGGCACGTGGTACTGGAACCGCTACCCCGGGGCTCGCTGCGACATCATGTCCATCGACTACTCCTACAGCTTCGACCCGGAGCTCGAGAAGGAGTGGCAATGGTCCGAGAAGTACGCGACGCAGCCGGAGATCCTCGCTTACGCGAATCACGTGGCCGACAAGTACGACCTGCGCAAGGACATCCGCTTCGCCACCCGTGTACAGCAGGCCAGCTGGGATGCAGCAGCCAGGCGCTGGCGCATTCGCACCGGCGCAGGGGACGAAATCACCTGCAGGTTCTACGTGATGGCCACCGGTTGCCTGTCGCTGCCGAAGTCGATCGACATCGAGGGCGCCCACCGCTTCGGCGGCGAGACCTACTACACGCACCACTGGCCCCATCAGGGCGTGGACTTCACCGGCAAGCGGGTCGCGGTAATCGGCAGTGGTTCGTCGGGCATCCAGTCGATCCCGATCATCGCAAGGCAGGCCGCGCAGCTGACCGTGTTCCAGCGGACGCCGAATTTCTCGCGGCCGGCGCTCAACGGCCCGACGCCGCAGCAGAAGCTCGACGCTTTCAAGGCCGATCGCGACGCCTACCGGCAGGCCGCGCGCCTGTCGCAGATCGGAGTCCCGGCCCCGGTCACGATGGTCGGTGCGCTGCAGGTCTCCGAGGAGGCGCGCCGCGCCGTGTACGAGGCGGCGTGGAACTCGGGTGACCTGCTGCCCACGACTTTTGCCGACATGCCGACCAGCGCGGAGGCCAACGAGACGTTCTGCGAATTCCTCCGCGGGAAGATCCGCTCGATCATCAAGGACCCCGCTACTGCCGAAGCACTGTGTCCCACCGGTTACTACTACGGCACCAAGCGGCCGTGCCTCGACTCGGGCTACTTCGAGACCTTCAACCTGCCGCACGTCCGGCTCGTGGACCTGCGCAAGACGCCGATTACCACCATCACCGAGACGGGCATCCAGACCACCGCCGAGTCGCTGGAGTTCGATGCCATCGTGTTCGCGACCGGCTTCGACGCGATGACCGGCGCAATCGTGGCGGTCGACATCGACGGCCGCGACGGACTGTCGCTGAAGCAGAAGTGGGCCGAGGGCCCGAAGACATACCTCGGGCTCACGACGGTCGGTTTCCCGAACTGTTTCCTGATCACCGGACCTGGAAGCCCGTCGGTGTTGTCGAACATGATGGTGTCGATCGAGCAGCACGTGGACTGGGTGTCGGACACTATCGATCACATGCGCCGCGCCGGACTCGAGACCATCGAGCCCACCGCAACGGCCGAAGCCGGCTGGGTGCAGCACGTCAACGACTGCGCCGACATCACGCTCTTCCCGCAGGCGAGCTCCTGGTACATGGGTGCCAACGTGCCTGGCAAGCCGCGCGTGTTCCTGCCGTACCTCGGCGGCGTCGATCGCTACCGCAAGGCCTGTGACGAGGTGGTGCAACAGGGTTACCTCGGCTTCCGCTTCGAAGGCGCCGGCGGTGCGGTGTGCAACGATGGCGTAATCCGCAGGGTGCAGCCGGACGTCACGATCGTGCTCGAGGTGATCGAGAGCCTGGGCCTGCCGCCGGTTGAATCGATGTCCCCGCAGGCGGCAAGGGCGTTGTTCGTCGCGCTGGCAACGCAGCGGCCGCCCGGGCCCGCCGTGGGCGAGATCGTGGATGGCACGCTGCCGGGCGCGGCGGGCGAACTCAACTACCGGCTCTATCGGCCGACGAGCGCAGGTCCGCATCCGGTCGTCGTCTATTACCACGGCGGCGGCTGGGTGCTTGGCGGCCACGATTCCGACGACCCGTTTTGCCGCGACCTGTGCGTCCGGTCCGACTCGATCATCGTGTCGGTGGATTACCGTCACGCTCCCGAGGCCCGGTTTCCCGCAGCAGTGGACGACGCGTTCGCCGCGCTCGGCTGGGTGTCGTCCCATGCCGAGGCGCTCGGCGGCCAGCCCGGACCAGTGGCAGTGGCCGGCTGGAGCGCCGGCGCCAACCTCGCTACCGTCGTGTGCAGGCTTGCGCGCGACGCCGGCGGTCCGCCAATCGCAGGCCAGTTGCTGGTCACGCCGGTGGTCGACACGGACACGACGCGAGCCTCTTACCAGCAGAACGGCGAACGCTACGTCCTCACCAGTGCACTGATGCGCTGGTTCATCGATCACTACGTGGACGCTGCCGACCGAACCGACCCTCGCGTCGCGCCGCTGCGGGCGACGAACCTGTCGAACCTGCCGCCCGCGGTCATCGTCACCTGTGAGTTCGATCCACTGCGTGACGAGGGAGCTGCCTACGCCGCAGCGCTGGCGGACGCCGGCGTGGACGTGCAGCACATCGTCGCGCGGGGCCACATCCACAGTTCACTGACGATGGTGGACCTGGTGATCTCGGGCGCGCCGTATCGCGAGAAGATGGGCGAGGCGCTGCGACGACTGCTGCCGCGCCAAGGGCAGCCGCTGCTTCGGCACAAGCGCGCCTGAGCGCAGCGCGAAAAAAAGAAGGCCCGGGTTTCCCCGGGCCTTCCTTTATCGTCAGCTTAGCGCTTGCGCGCGGGGCTGGTTACCAGCGACGCTGGCCGCCGCCGCCGCCACCACCACCGTAGCCGCCGCCGCCGCCACCACCGCCGTAGCCGCCGCCGCCACCCGGACGGCCACCGCCGCCCGGACGACCGCCGCCGCCACCGCCGCCGGTGCGCGGGCGATCCTGCGCTTCGTTCACGCGCAGCGGGCGACCGCCCATGTTGAAGCCGTTGAGAGCCTGCATGGCGCGCTGGGCGTCAGCCTGCGGCATCTCGACGAAGCCGAAGCCGCGCGGGCGGCCGGTCTCACGATCGGACGGCAGGGCGACGGTCTCGACGGTACCGTGCTGGGCGAAGAGATCGCGCACTTCGCTCTCGGTGGCGGAAAAAGGCAGGTTGCCCACGTAGATCTTGGTCATTCGAACATTCCTAAAAAGAAAATCGACACACACAACGACAGGACTGAAAAGCCGATACGCCGCGCAACGCGAGCCGTTCCAAGGCCAGCGCCCGGGCGATTCCTGTCACCTGATCGAAGACGTTTCGGCTTAACAAACCAGGCGCCAGCAGGCGCCCTGCAAGACACGGACGGGCAACGATCGCGGCGAAGTCTAGCACAAGGTCATGTCCGTCAAGGAAAAACTGGCCGGAATCGGCAATCGCCCGCGGTTTGCCCCGCCCGCTCATGCCGTGATTCCGCTGCCCTCCGTCCCGCCCTGGCCGCCGGTGCTACCAGCTGGCGCCGCCGCCCCGAGGCGGCCGGGCGGCCCGCTCGCGGGCCTCGTTCACGCGCAGCTGCCTGCCGTTCATCTCGACCCCGTTCATCTGCTGGATCGCGTTGGCGGCGTCCGAACCGGGCATATCCACGAAGCAGAAGCCCCGGGGCCGGCCGGTATCGCGGTCGTTGATGATCTTCACCGAGTCGACCTTGCCGTGTTGCTCGAACAGGCTGCGGACTTCTTCCTCGGTGGCGCTGAAAGGCAGGTTGCCAACGTACAGTGTGGTCATCGTCGGGCTACTCACTCGGGCTCAAAAAGACGCAAAAAAACCCTGCCGTCGCGAAGCGGGGCGTCGCGGCGGTTTCGGTCCGGTAATGGAGCGATGGCTGACAATTGCGGGGGCACCGGAAGGAGGGGAGGTCGAACCTCTGGAGAACTGTCGGGCTGCTGCCTGATGTCCGGTGCCGGGAATCCTGAGCGAAGCCAAGACTACTTGAGAATTGGTAGCATCTGCAACCTAAATCATTGATGCACCGCAAAAAAAATGGCGACATTCTCCTTTACCGACGCCCGGCCCGCAGGAGAATGTCCCCGCCATCCCGATTTGCGTTGCTTGCCTTCCGGCGCCGGCGGCATCTTCCTGGAAGTTGCGGCGATGCCGCCGATCATCCGCCGCCGGGCCGGACGGGTGCAGCTAGCGCCGGCTACGTTCGATCCAGTGCTCGATGCTGCGCAGGTTGGTCCAGACGCTCTCGTGGTCGCTCCACGAATCCATCCAGCCGCCGCCCGTGCCGTGCTGCAGGAGCTCGGCTGCGCGGGCGGCCAGGAAGCGCGCGAACGCGTCGTGCGGCGGGCGGGGATCGATCGAATCTTCGAGCATCGCAGCGTCTCCGGGGAAGCTCGCCCCCATTCGACCCGCGTTCCGTGTCGGCCGTGCGACGGCCGTGTTGCTGCTCGATTACAGCGACGCTCGTCAGCCGCCGCGCAGCGCACTCCACAGGGTCCAGGCGCCGATCACAATGAAGCCGACGCCCGCGACGATCGACAGGTGCCGCGTGTTCACGTAGTGCGACAGCGCGCTGCCGGCCGCGACCGCGATCGCCGTCGACGTGACCAGCGCGGCTGCGGCAGCGATGAACACCGCGAGCGCGGTGTTCTGCCTGTTCGAGGCGAACAGCACCGTCGCGAGCTGGGTCTTGTCGCCAAGCTCCGCGAGGAACACCGTGCCGAAAATCGCGATCATCGTCTTCAGGTCCATCGACTGCTCCGTCGCTGCGCGCGCGCCGTGCGGCGCGCATGGGATCAACCCGGTTCCAGGTACGTGTAGCCGTTCAGCTCGCCGTCGTAGAAACGCCGCAGCGACTGGCTCTCGGCCAGCGACAGCCGGCCTTCGCGCACTGCCCGCTCACAGTCGCGCGCCAGCTGCGGCAGCAGGCGGTCCACGTCGTAGCGCATGTAGCGCAGCACCTCAGCCGCGGTGTCGCCCTTGACCGTCTCCTCGATCCACCAGCCGCCTTCCTCGTGCAGCTTGATGTGCACGACGTGGGTATCGCCGAACAGGTTGTGCAGGTCGCCGAGCGTCTCCTGGTAGGCGCCCACCAGGAACGCCGCGAGGTAGTAGCGCTCGCCGTCGCGCAGCTCGTGCAGCTCGAGGGTGCGCTTCGGCTCGCGCAGGCTCACGAAGTGGTCGATCTTGCCGTCCGAGTCGCAGGTGATGTCGGCGAGCACCGCGTTGCGCGTCGGCCGCTCGTCGAGGCGGTGGATCGGCATGATCGGGAACAGCTGGTCGATCGCCCAGCTGTCCGGCAGCGACTGGAATACCGAGACGTTGCAGAAGTAGATGTCGCTCAGGATCGACTCGAGTCCCTCGAGTTCCTCGGGAACGGTCGGCAGCCGCCGGCAGTAGTCGCGGATCTTCGCGCACGTGGCCCAGTACACGCGCTCGACGAGCCCGCGCGCCTCGAGGCTCAGGTAGCCTAGGTTGAACATCTGCAGCGCCTGCTCGCGTGCCTGCTGCGCGTCGTGGTAGCACTCGACGAGCCGGCGCTCGGCGATCGAGCGGTAGGCATCGATCAGGTCGCGCACGGGCTGCGGCAGCGCAGGGTCGCGTGCCCGTCCCTCGGCAACCTCGTCGCCGACCTCGAACTTGTCCAGCATCGACCCGCCGAGCGTGTTGAACACCAGCAGGCTGTGGTGCGCGGCGATCGCGCGCCCGGACTCGCTGACGATCACGGGGTGGTCGACGCCGCGCGCATTGCAGACGTTCGCGATCCGGTACACGACGTCGCTCGCGTACTCGGCCATCGTGTAGTTGATCGAGGAGGGGTAGTTCGTGCGGCTGCCGTCGTAGTCGACGCCGAGGCCGCCGCCGATGTCGATGTAGCGCAGCCCCGCGCCCATCAGCTTCAGCTCGGCGTAGACGTGCGCGAGCTCGTTGACCGCGTCCTTCACGCGGCGGATGTCCTGCAGCTGGCTGCCGGGATGGCAGTGCACGAGTTGCAGGCAGTCCTCCATGCCGTGCTCCTTCAGCACGCGGAAGAGATCCAGGATCTCGGTCACGAACAGGCCGAACTTGGACTTCTCGCCCGACGACTCGCGCCAGCGGCCGGCGCCTTCGCTCGCGAGCTTGACGCGCACGCCGATCCGCGGCCGCACCTCGTAGTTCTTCGCGTGCTTCAGGATCAGCTGCAGCTCGTAGAAGTTCTCCACCACCGGGATGATCGTGCGGCCGAGCTTGGTCGCGAGGATCACGGCCTCGATGTAGCTGTCATCCTTGAATCCGTTGCAGATGATCATCCGCTCGGACTCGCCCTCGGTCATCGCCATGACCGCCAGCAGCTCGGGCTTGGAGCCCACCTCGAGCCCGAATCCGAACTCGCGGCCGTAGCCGTAGACCTCCTCCACCACGAGGCGCTGCTGGTTCACCTTGATCGGGAACACGGCCGCGTAGCGGTTACGGTAGTCGTTCTCGGCGATGGCCGTGGCGAACGCGTCGTGCAGCCGCTTCAGCCGGTGCCGCATGATGTCCGAGAACCGCACGACCACGGGCGTCGTGAGGTCGCGGGCATCGAGGCCGCGGATGACTTCGAGCAGGTCGATCTCGTGATCGGCGGTCTGGTCAGGGCGCACGACGACGTGGCCCGCTTCATTGATGCCGAAGTAGCCGTTGCCCCAGGCATTGACGCCATAGAGCTCGAGCGAGTCCTCGACGTACCAATGGCTGCCCAGGCTGGGCTTGCGTGCAGTGGTTTCCACTCGCGGCGGCTCCTGGGCATGCGGCAAAAAGTGGCGCGAACGATAGCAGAAGCGGCGCGCAGTGAAAGGTCGAATCCGCGCCGGGTCCTCAAGGCTCCTCGCCGCGGGCGACGGGACGCGAGGGATCGCGTGACCACTCGCTCCACGAGCCAGGGTAGAGCCGCGCTCCCCCGAGCCCGGCAACCTCCATCGCGAGCAGCAGGTGGCACGCGGTGACGCCGGAGCCGCACATCGCCACCGTCCGGCGAGGCGCCGCGCCCCGCAGCGAAGAGTCGAACGCGGCGCGCAGCTCGGCCGGCGGCAGGAATCGCCCGTCGCTGCCGAGGCTCAGCGTGAACGGATGATTACGCGCCCCCGGCACGTGGCCGGCCACGGTGTCGATTGGCTCGACTTCGCCGCGGTAGCGCTCCGGCGCGCGCGCGTCGAGAATCCTGGGCGCGCTGTCGGCCGTGGCGGAGAGCAGCTGCGCGGCGTCCACCACGAGCTCCGCGCGCGGGCGGGCGACGAAGTCGCCGCGTGCCTGCGCCGGCACCGAGTCGTCGAGCCGCAGCCCAAGCTGCATCCAGCGGCGCATTCCGCCGTCGAGCACGCGTACCGGCTCGTGGCCGGCCCAGCGCATCATCCACCACAGGCGTGCGGCGTACATCGCGTTGCCGTCGTCGTAGGCGACGACCAGCGAATCGCGGTTTACGCCCCACGCCCGCAGGCGTGCCGCGAAATCAGCGGGCGAGGGCAACGGGTGGCGGCCCGAGTGAGCCGTCACGGGCGCGGAGAGATCGCGGTTCAGGTCCGCGTAGGCGGCGCCCGGCAGGTGCTCGTCGGCGTATCGCTCGCGGCCCGAGTCCGGTCGCGCGAGATCGAAGCGGCAGTCGAAGACGCGCAATGACGGATCCTCGAGCCGACGCGCCAGTTCTTCCGCCTGGATCAGGGGTGTTTCGTGCATGCTGTTGCTCCTGGCGGCCGGTACCGTGTCCCGGTCGCCGTCAGTACAATCCGGATGTCACCGCCCGACCGGGCCGGCGGCAGGCGGGAGGATCCTTCGATGGCGATCGAACTCTACTGGGGCAGCGGCAGCCCCTATTCGTGGCGCGTGCAGCTCGCGCTCGAGTACAAGCGCCTGCCCTACGAGTCGCGGCTGCTGCAGTTCTCGAAGCAGGAGCACAAGTCGCCGCAGATGCTGCGCATGAACCCGCGCGGGCGCGTGCCGGTGCTCAGGGACGGCGACTTCGTGGTCTTCGAGTCGCTCGCCTGCCTGCTGTACCTCGACCGCAAGTACCCCGATCCGCCGCTCTTCGGCCGTACGTCCGAGGAAGCGGGCACGATCATGCGGGTGATCTGCGAGTACCAGGCCTACGCGGAACTGCACCTGATGCAGATCGTCTCCGCCGTGTTCTTCGAGAACATCGACGAGCGGGTCGAGGAGATCACGCGCGCGACCCACATCGTCGCCGGCGAGGCGCGCACGATCGAGGGCCGGCTCAGCAAGTCGGACTGGCTGGTGGGCGAGCACGTATCCGCCGCGGACATGGTGGTGTTTCCGGGCATCATGCTCCTGCTGCGCGCCATGGAGAAGCGCGAGGCGGGCGAGCTTGCGCTCGCGGTTCCTGCCGATGGAGACGACCTATCCGGCCATCGCCCGCTGGATCGAGCGCATGGCGTCGCTGCCCGGCTACGAGCGTACCTACCCGCCCCACTGGCGCGAGGGTTCGCCGCGTGGCTGAGAGCGCGCACCCGTGCGGGAGTGACCTGATTTCGGGAACGGGTAAACTAACCGACCTGTCCGCAACCACCTCCAGCTTCCGTTCGGTGCAGTCATGAGCAATTACCCGGTCCACGTCGCGTTCCCCGGACGCCTGGTCTGCGTCGGTTTCGGCAGCATCGGCCAGGGCGTGCTGCCGCTGATCCTGCGCCACATCGGCATCAAGCCCGACCAGATCACGATCATCACCGCCGACGAGGCGGGCGAGAAAGTCGCGGCCGAGTACGGCGTGCGCTTCATCAAGCACCCGCTGACGCGCGAGAACTTCAAGAACGTGCTCGACCCGCTGGTCGGCCGCGGCGACTTCCTGCTGAACCTGTCGGTGGACGTGTCGTCGGTCGCGCTGATCCAGTTCTGCTGGGAGAAGGGCGCGCTGTATCTCGACACCTGCATCGAGCCCTGGGCCGGCGGCTACACCGATCCGACGGTCTCGCCCGTCGCGGCGTTCGAACTACGCGCTGCGCGAAACCGCGCTCGCACTCCGCGAGACCATGACGCGCGCGCCGACCGCGGTGCTGACGCATGGCGCGAACCCGGGCCTCGTCTCGCACTTCGTCAAGCAGGCGCTGCTGAACATCGCGGCCGACACCGGCGTCGACCACGGCGACCCCAGCACGCCGCGCGCAGTGGGCGGCGCTCGCGCAGCAGCTCGGCGTCAAGGTGATCCACGTCGCCGAGCGCGACACCCAGGTCGCATCCCATGCGAAGGAGCCGAACGAGTTCGTCAACACGTGGTCGGTCGAGGGCTTCGTGGGCGAGGGCTGCCAGCCGGCCGAGCTCGGCTGGGGCTCGCACGAGAAGAACTTGCCGCGCGACGGCAAGCAGCACGATTTCGGCCGCGGCAGTGCGATCTACCTGATGCAGCCGGGCGCCGCGACGCGCGTGCGCACCTGGACGCCGCTCGCGGGCCCGTTCCACGGCTTCCTGATCACGCACAACGAGGCGATCTCGATCGCCGACTACCTGACGGTCAAGCAAGGGCGAGCAGGTCGCGTACCGCCCGACCGTGCACTACGCCTATCACCCCTGCGACGACGCGGTGCTGTCGGTGCACGAGCTCGCGGGCCGCAACTGGCGCATGCAGGATCACAAGCGGATCATGATGGACGAGATCGTCCAGGGCATGGACGAGCTCGGCGTGCTGCTCGCGGGCCACAAGAAGAACGCCTACTGGTACGGCTCGCAGCTCTCCGTGAGGAGGCGCGCCAGCTCTGCCCGCACAACAACGCGACATCGCTGCAGGTCACGGTCTCGGTGCTCGGCGGCCTCGTCTGGGCGATGGAGAACCCGAACGCGGGCATCGTCGAGCCGGATGAGCTCGATTTCCGCCGCATCCTCGAGGTCTGCCGTCCTTACCTCGGCCTCGTCGTCGGCGAGTACTCGGAATGGACCCGCTGGTCGACCGCGGCCGGCTGTTCCCCGAGGACCTCGACGAGACGGACCCCTGGCAGTTCAAGAACATCCGCGTGGTGTGACGCAGGCGAACGTCACCGGGGCGTGCCTGTGCGGCGCCGTGCGCTTCCGCGCGGCCCTGCCCGCGAAGTGGGTCGCGCACTGCCACTGCTCGATGTGCCGGCGGGCGCACGGTGCCGGGTTCGTCACGTGGGCGGGCTTTCCGGCCGAAGCCGTCGCAATCGAATCGGGCAAGGACCTGCTGCATCGCTACCGGTCGTCGGCGCGGGCGACACGCAGCTTCTGCAGCCGCTGCGGCTCGATGCTTTTCTTCGAGTCCGGCAACTGGCCGGGCGAAACCCACGTAACGCTGGGCAGCCTCGATTCCGCGGACGGGCTCGAACCGCAGGTGCACTCGTACTGGAGCAACCGCGTGCCATGGGCGATCGGGGATGCCGCGGGACTGCCGACGATCGATCCGCCGGATCACGGCGCAGGGTCCGCGGGCGACTAGCGGGGCGTGGCCGCAGAGTCCGGCTCGCCGATCAGGCGCTGCCACAGGCGGCCAATGGCATCCGGAGGTACGCGTTCCATCGCCACCTGCCGTGCGGGAACGGCCGCAACCATGCCCCCGCGCTTTTCCGCGACGATGAAACTGAACACGAGCCATGGCGTTTCGCCCATGCGCAGGTCGGCGACGACGACCGGGCGTCCGACCTCGCGTTGCGCCTCCACCGCGGCCTCGGCCGTCTGCACGATGCCGAGCAGCTGTCCGACCGTACTCGCTGATCCCTCGGCCAGCCGTTGGCCCGGTGCGGCCTCGCGTACCGAATAGAACCCCTTCGTGAACCACGCGAGGCGGCGCACGTTCCAGTCGGCCCACAGCCCTTCGAGCAACCGCGGATCGCTCGCGTGCCTCTCGAGGCGCACGACCTCGTCGCCGCCGAGCAGCGAATAGTGGCCTTCGTGGTAGCCGTGGTCGTCCATCACCACCACGCGCCAGAGCAGGCTGTTCAGAGGCGCCGGGGTCACCAGCACGCGACCCTCGGCAAGCGGCGACGAGGCCAGTGTGCGATTCACGACACCCTCCACGTTGGCCTGCGCTGCGACAGTCCAGCCGAGGTAAGCCGCGCTCGCAACGAGCCCGGCTGCGTTCCAGCGCGTCGCGCGCTCCGGATCGCGTCGATGCAGCCGCAGGGCCGCCACCAGGCCGACGATCAGCGGCACCGTAAACAGGGGGTCGATGATGAAGATGCTGCCGAGCCCGACCGGGTAGTCGGAGAACGGGAGCAACAGCTGCGTGCCGTAGACGGTGAACGCGTCGAGCAACGGGTGCGTGACGAGCGCGAGCCAGGCGAGCAGCAGCCAGTCGCGGAATGCGGCCGCGCCCCGACGCTCGATGCTCGCGATGAGCCACGCGATCGCGGGCGAGGCGACGGTCAGCCAGAACAACGAGTGGGATTCCGCACGGTGCAGCGTGAAGTCGCGGACCGGGCTGCCGTGTGGAATCAGCACGTCGAGGTCGGGCAGCGTCGCACAGACGGCCCCCCAGAGGGCGGCGCGGGGGCCTGCCTTGCGGCCGAGGACGGCCGTGCCGACGGCCGCGCCGAGTACGATGTGCGTCAGGGAATCCATGGAATGCGGAGTCTATACGTGCCGGCCGCCGGATTGGATGGAACCGTCCAGGCCGCCATGGTGTCAATCTACGGTAACCTCCGTGCACAAGCATGGAGTGTTCGGCCAAGGCGGGGTGGAGCAGTGGGCAAGCAGGATTCAGCGCGACGCAGGGACTTCCTGCGCGAAGCGTGGTTCGACCGGGACCTGGCCTGGCTCGAGTTCAATCGGCGGGTCCTCAGCGAGGGGCTGGACGAGCGCACGCCGCTGCTCGAGCGGCTGAAGTTCCTCGCGATCTTCACGTCGAACCTCGACGAGTTCTTCATGAAGCGCGTCGGAGCGATGCGCACGCGCGCATATGCGAGCGAGAACCCCGCGGCGGTCGGCGATTTCAACTCGCACATGGCACGGTTGCGCGACGCGCTGATGCCCATGCTGCTCGCGCAGGCCGACTGCTTCGCGCGACTGCGGCCGGAGCTTGCGGCGCAGGGCATCCGGCTCGCGGCCTGGCACGAGCTCACGGATTCGCAGCGCGAGGAGGCGTCGGCATACTTCGACACCCACGTGTCGCCTGCGCTGACGCCGCTCAGCCTCGATCCGTCGCACCCGTTCCCGTTCATGTCGAACCTCTCGACGTCCTGGGGCTTCGAGCTGCGCGACCTCGCGACCGCGGAATCGGTGAACGTGCGGGTGAAGGTGCCCTCCACGATCCAGCAGTGGCTGCCGCTGCGCAGCGGCGTGCCCGACGGCGAGCGCTGCTTCGTGTCGCTGCACGAGGTCGTGCGCCACAACGCGCACAAGCTGTTCCCCGGCGTGCAGATCGAGCAGGCGATGCTGTTCCGGGTCTCGCGCAATGCCGATATCGCCATCGAGGAGGATCGCGACAACACCATCCGCGAACTGGTCGAGGAGCAGATCCGCCAGCGGCGCTTCCAGCCGGTCGTGCGCCTGGAGTTCGACGGCTCGCCGCGCGCCGGGATCCGCCACGGACTGATGGACCAGTTCGAGCTGCGCGACAGCGACGTCTACGAGCTGCACGGGCTGCTCGACTACACGACGCTGTTCGAGCTCGCCTCGCTGCCGATACCGCAGCTGCGGGACCCGCCCTGGACGCCGATGGTCCCGCTCGGTCTCGATGCGGAAGCTGACCTGTTCTCCGTCATCCGGGCGGGCGACGTGCTGGTGCACCATCCTTACGAGAGTTTCGACGCCAGCGTCGAGCGCTTCATCCGCGACGCGGCGGACGATCCTGCGGTCACGACCATCAAGATGACCGTCTACCGGCTGGGCGATGACACACCGTTCGTGCGCTCGCTGATCAAGGCCGCGGAGAACGGCAAGCAGGTCGCGTGCCTCGTCGAGCTGAAGGCCCGCTTCGACGAGGAGCGGAACCTGCACTGGGCGAACGAGCTGCAGAAGGCCGGTGACCACGTGATCTACGGCATGCGGGGCCTGAAGACGCATACGAAGCTCGCGCTCGTGGTGCGCCGCGAGGGGGACGGGCTGCGCAGCTACGCCCACATCGGCACGGGCAACTACCACGTGAAGACCGCCCGGATGTACACGGACTTCGGGCTCTTCACCTGCGACCCGTCGATCACCCGCGACGTGGTGAGCCTGTTCCACCACCTCACCGGATACTCGCGCGATCCCGAGTTCGCGCAGCTGCTCGTCGCGCCGATCAACATGCGCGAGCGGTTCATCGAGCTGATCGGTCGCGAGGCGCGCCACCAGCGCGAGGGCCGGCCGGCGCGGATCATCGCCAAGTTCAACCAGCTCGAGGACCTGCCGGTGTGCGAGGCGCTCGCCGAGGCGTCGCAGGCTGGCGTGCCGATCGACCTGATCGTGCGCGGCTTCAGCTGCCTCAAGCCCGGTGTCGCACCCTGGACCGAGAACGTCCGCGTGTACTCGGTGATCGGCCGGTTCCTGGAGCATGGCCGGCTGTTCCACTTTGCGAACGGGCGTGAGGATCCGCTGGAGGGCGAGTTCCTGATCGGTTCCGCCGACTGGATGGATCGCAATCTCTCGCGTCGCGTCGAGGCGGTGACGCCGGTCCTGCAGCGGGCGCTGCGCGAGCGGCTGTGGGAAGTGCTGCAGGTGCAGCTCGAGGACCGCCGCAATGCGTGGCAGATGCGTCCGGACGGCAGCTACGTGCGGCTCGAGGCCGGTGAAGACGCTTCCGAGGTCGCCCGCGAGGGATCGCACGTCACGATGATGAAGCGCACCCGCATCCGGTTGCGGCGCTGAGCGGGGCCGCGCGGCCTAGGACCCGCCGCCGTCCGCGTCGTCGCAGGTCTCGTACCGGATCTCGGTGACCACGTAGGTCCGGCTGCCGCCGGGCACTTCGACGGTGAATTCCTCGTCGCGGCGGCGTTTCATCAGCGCCTTCGCGAGCGGCGAGTCCATGCTGACATAGCGGCGGGCCGGGTCGATCTCGTCGGGGCCGACGATCCGGAACTCGGTCTCGTGCCCCTCTTCGTCCTCGATCCGCACCCAGGCGCCGAAAAACACCCGGGTCGTGTCGTCCGGCGGCCGGCTGACGACGACCATCCCCTCGAGCCGCTGCCGCAGAAAGCGAACGCGCCGGTCGATCTCGCGCAACTGCTTCTTGCCGTAGATGTACTCGGCGTTCTCGGAGCGGTCCCCCTGCGCAGCGGCCTCCGCAACGGCGCGCGTGACCTGCGGCCGCTGCACCCGCCACAGCCAGTCGAGTTCCTCGCGCAGGCGGCGGGCACCCTCGGCGGTGGCGAACTGCGATCCGGGAGGCGTGGATTTCCGGTAGCGCGTCATGTTCTGGCCCCCGGCGGCCGGGCTGGCCGGATATGTGCGCGGCGTCACGCATCCGCGGCGCGGGCATCAGTAGCTTGCCCCGCCATGAGCATCAAGTACTACGCTCACTTCCTGGTGGACGAGCCGGATCCGCGCGGGCTGCAGGAGTACCGCGGCATCGTCGAGCTCGACGACCAGCCGCGGCCCGGGCGCGGCATGCGAGAGGCGACCAGGATCATTGCGCGCAACATGGGAAGACCGACGCGCGAAGTGAAAGTGCTGCAGTGGGCGCTCGTGCACTGACGGCCTGAACCGATCCCCTAGCGGACTTTTCCCTTCCCTTCGACCAAAGTCCGCTACTCGACCCCGGGCCCAAAACCCGGGGTCTTTTTTTTGCTGCGACCTCATCGCGTGCCTATTTGCAGCGCTGCAATCGCGATGCGGACCTCGAACAGGAAGCTGATCAGCGCACACACGAGCGCCACCATCGCGAGCACGAACAGCACCGCGACGTAGGCCGCGAGGTTGAGCGGCACGAACGTGCTGGCAAACAGCAGCCCGATCACCAGCGCGATCAGCAGCGCTGCGATGGTCGACAGCGTGATCGACACATTGATGTACCGCGCCCGGCGCGACGCGACGTGCAGCTGCTCGCGCGCCTCGTCGACCTGCGCCGGCGTGGCGACCTTCAGGCTTTCCTCGACCTTGCGCGCGCGGTCCACGACCCGCGCCAGCCGGTTGGTGAGCACGCCGAGCAGCACGCCGACGCCCGAGAACAGGAATACCGGGGCAACCGCGAGCTGGATCGCGTGCGCGATGTCGACGACTTCGAGTCCGTGCATGGGCG
This sequence comes from uncultured Gammaproteobacteria bacterium, assembly GCA_963696545.1. GTDB lineage: Bacteria > Pseudomonadota > Gammaproteobacteria > Steroidobacterales > Steroidobacteraceae > RPQJ01. The sequence goes on along the minus strand of CAVOKQ010000014.1, from coordinate 36,307 downwards.
CGGATTCTAGTCTACGGCCGTGCCGGCCGTTGCAACGGCCGCGATGCGCGAGCACGATCGCGCTCCCGGAACCTCGTCAATGTCGTTCAAGGATCATTTCTCGCGGCAGTCCGCGGCCTACAGCCGCTACCGTCCCGGCTATCCGCCGGAGCTGGTCGCGTGGGTCGCCGCCCGGGCGCCGGATCGCCGACTCGCGCTCGACTGCGCCACCGGCAACGGCCAGGCCGCGGTCGCGCTCGCGATTCATTTCGATCGTGTGCTCGCGGTCGATGGCAGCCTGAGCCAGGTCCGAAACGCCGCGGCGAGCCCGCGCCGTCGACTATGTCGTCGCGACCGCGGAGCGACTGCCGCTTGCCGATCGTTCGGCATCACTGGTGGCGTCGGCGCAGGCGGCGCACTGGTTCGACTTCGATCGCTTCAACGCGGAGTGCCGGCGCGTGCTCGTGCCCGGCGGGGTCGTTGCGGCGTGGACATACGAGAAGTTCCGCGTCGACGCGACAGTGGATGCCCTGATCGATCACTTCTACTCGGGGGTTGTCGGTCACTACTGGCCGCCCGAGCGCCGCTACGTCGAAGAGGGTTATCGCACGCTGCCATTTCCGTGGCGGGAAGAGTCGCCCCCGGTATTCGTGCTCGACACCGACTGGGACCTCGACCAGGTGATGGGTTACCTCACTACGTGGTCGTCGGTGCAGCGCTACAAGGACCGGGTCGGCCGCGATCCGCTGCCGTCGCTGCGGCACGACCTGCTCGAGGCCTGGCCGGATGGGGGGCCGCGCAGGCTCCGCTGGCCGATCCACCTGCGGCTCGGCCGGGCCTGATTCCTCTATAATCGGCCCCCTTTCGGCGGGCCCGAGCCGCGGACCCCGCAGTCACCCGAGGAGCCTCAACATGCGCTGGTCGCTGCCGATCGCCTGCCTGCTCACGCTTACCGCCTGCGCCGGCAATCCGCCGGCTACGACCCGGCCGACACAGGGCGCCGCTTCGGGGCCAGCCCCGGCGGCCGCGGCAACTCCTGCGCCGACCGCCCCAGCGATGGACTCGGGCGTGATCCTCGCGAACTTCGATCGCGGCGTGCGCCCGCAGGACGACTTCTACCGCTATGTGAACGGCACGTGGCTCGAGAAGACCCAGATCCCGCCGGACAGGTCGAACTACGGCACGTTCGCGATGCTGACGGACGGAGTCGAGCGCAACCTGCATGCGATCGTCGAGCAGGCAGCTGCCGCTCCCGGTCCGGCCGGCAGCGACGGCCAGATGATCGGCGACTTCTACGCGAGCTACATGGATGAGGCCGCCGCCGAGCGTGCGGGACCGGGCGCGCTCCGGAAGGAGCTCGCCGTGATCGACGCGATCAGTGACCGCGGCGCGCTGGTCGATTACTTCGGCCGCACGCAGCTCAGGCTCGTGATTCCGCCGCCGACCGGCACGGGTCTCGGCCCGTTCGGCGTGGCCGCGCCGCTGGTGGCGACCGTGAACGCGGACGCGAAGAGCCCGGATGCAAACGCGCTGTACGTGGACCAGTTCGGCCTCGGCATGCCGGACCGCGATTACTACCTGAAGAGCGAAGGACGCTTCGGCGAAGTGCGCGGCAAGTACGAAACCTACCTGCGCGACCTGCTCACGCTGGCCGGACGGCCGAACGCCGCGGCTTCGGCGAAGAGCGTGCTGGCTCTCGAGACGCGGCTCGCACGCGCGCAGTGGCCGAAGGAGGAGCTGCGCGACCCGGTGAAGGCCTACAACCCGTTCGACCTGCAGGGCGCCTCGAAGCTGACACCGGGGTTCGACTGGTCGCGCTGGCTTGCGGCCGCGGGCATCCCGGGCCAACCGAAGCTGATCGTCGGGCAGCCGACCTACTTCAAGGCGATGGCTGCGGCCGTGCGCGACGTGCCGCTCGAGACCTGGAAGGACTACCTCCGCACGCGCGTGACCGACGACTACGCACCGCTGATGGGTGGCAAGTACGAGCAGGCGGCCTTTGACTTCCACGAGCGCACGCTTACGGGCGTGCCGGAGATGCGGCCACGCTCGAAGCGGGCGCTGCAGCAGGTCGATTTCGTGATGGGCGAGATGCTCGGCCGGCTGTACGTCGGCAAGTACTTTCCGCCCGAGTCGAAGCAGCGCATGAGCGTGCTGGTGCAGAACCTGCTCGCCACGTTCGGCAGCTCGATCGACGAACTCGAGTGGATGGGGCCCGACACGCGTCGCGCAGCCCACGACAAGCTCGCGAAGATCACCGTCAAGATCGGTTACCCGGACAAGTGGCAGCCGGCGCCGGACGTGAAGATCCGTCGCGACGACCTGGCCGGCAACGTCATGGGCACTCGCGAGGCGAATCGCAGGCACGAGTTTGCCAAGCTCGGCAAGCCGGTGGATCGCACCGAGTGGGGCATGACGCCGCAGACGGTGAACGCCTACTACAGCCCGCTCGCGAACGAGATCGTGTTCCCGGCGGCGATCCTGCAGCCGCCGTTCTTCGACGCGAAGGCGGATGACGCGGTCAATTACGGCGGCATCGGCGCCGTGATCGGCCACGAGATCAGCCACGGCTTCGACGACCAGGGACGCAAGTTCGACGGCGGCGGGACGCTCCGCGACTGGTGGACGGCCGACGACGACGCCAAGTTCCAGGGGCGCGCCGGCCGGCTGGTGGACCAGTACGCCGCCTACAGCCCGCTGCCCGGCATGAACGTCAACGGCAAGCTCACGCTCGGCGAGAACATCGGCGACCTGTCGGGCCTGGCCGTGTCGTACAAGGCCTACCGCCGGACACTCGGCGGGGGGCAGGCGCCCGTGCTCGAAGGCTTCACCGGCGACCAGCGCTTCTTCATCGGCTGGGCCCAGATCTGGGCGCGCAAGTTCCGCGAGGACGAGTTGCGCAAGCGGCTGCTCACCGACCCGCACAGCCCGTCCGAGTACCGGGTCAACGGCATCGTCCGGAACATGCCCCAGTTCGAGTCGGCGTTCGACGTGAAGCCGGGCGACAAGCTGTACCTGCCGCAGGACCAGATGGTGCGGATCTGGTGACATGCCCAGCGGAACTGGAGATTTGACAGAATCGCCCCATAATGGCGCACCAAGACGCGCTGCCCGTCATGCGCAAGGAGGACCTTCGATGCGTGCCCTGAAAATTGCCGCGCTCGTGTTTGCGAGCTTCTTCCTGTCGGCCTGCGGCTACAACACCCTGCAGGTGCAGGACGAGCAGGTGAAGTCGGCCTGGTCCGAGGTCGTGAACCAGTACCAGCGCCGTGCCGACCTGATACCGAACCTGGTCAACACGGTGAAGGGTTTCGCCGCGCAGGAGCAGGCCGTGCTGATCGGCGTGACCGAGGCGCGCGCCAAGGCCACGCAGGTCAAGGTCGACGCGAACGATCCGGAATCGCTGAAGCAGTTCCAGGCGGCGCAGGGCGAGGTGTCGAGCGCGCTGTCGCGGCTGATGGTCGTGGTGGAGAAATACCCCGAGCTCAAGTCGGACCAGAATTTCCGCGACCTGCAGGCGCAGCTCGAGGGAACCGAGAACCGCATCACCGTGGCGCGCAACCGCTACATCCAGGCGGTGCAGGACTTCAACGTCACCGTGCGCCAGTTCCCGACCAACCTGACGGCGATGCTGTTCGGGTACAAGGTGAAGCCGAACTTCACGGTCGAGAACGAAGCGGCGATCGCGAAGCCGCCGACCGTGGACTTCAGCACGGCGCCGGCCCAGGCGCCCGCGACGAATTGAGGAACGGACGCGCCGCTCGCGCGGCGCGTCTTTCCCATTGACTGTCCTCGCAGGAAGCTGGCTGCGTCGCACGGCGGCGGCGACCCTCGCCGCCGCCGTGCTGCTGCTGGCGGGGTTCGCGCACGCCCAGGCCCTGGTCGAGGTGCCTGCGCTGCGCGCGCCGGTCACCGACCTCACGGGTACGCTGACGCCCGACCAGGCGGCCGCGCTCGAAGCGAAGCTGCGGGCGTTCGAGCAGGCGAAGGGCAGCCAGGTCGCGGTGCTGATCGTGCCCACGACCGAGCCCGAGGTCATCGAGCAGTACGCGATCCGCGTCGGCGATGCGTGGAAGCTCGGACGGAAGGGCATCGACGACGGCGCGGTGCTGATCGTCGCCAAGGACGATCGCAAGCTCCGCATCGAGGTCGGCTACGGCCTCGAGGGTGCGCTGCCCGATGCGACGGCGAACCGCATCATCGATGAAGTGATCGTGCCGCAGTTCCGCAGCGGCGACTTCTACGGCGGCATCTCGGCGGGCGTCGACCGCATGCTGCGAGTCATCGAAGGCGAGCCGTTGCCGGAACCCGAGCGGAGTTCGCCGGCGCACGCCGTGCCGGGACTCTTCACGCTGCTGCCGTTCCTGTTCATCTTCGCGATGGTCGGCGGCTCGATCTTCCGCCGCATGTTCGGCCGCGTCGGCGGCGCGCTCGCCACGGGCGGCCTGGTCGGGTTCCTGACGTGGCTGCTGGTCGGCATCCTCGGCGTGTCGTTCGTCGCGGGCGTGCTCGCGTTCATCTTCGCGCTGCTCGGCGGAGTCGGCGGTGGCGGTCCGGGGCCCGGCGGCAACGGCTGGTACAGCCGCAGGCACGACCGCGGCTGGGGCTATCCCGGCGGCTGGGGCGGTGGTGGCTTCGGTGGTGGAGGCGGCTTCGGCGGCGGTGGCTGGAGCGGCGGTGGTGGCGGATTCGGTGGCGGCGGCGCCTCGGGGAGCTGGTAGCAAATGGACTGGGGACGCTGGTTCCGGCACCTGTTCTCGACGCGTGGCGACATGCTCCGCGCCTTCCCGCCGTCGACGCTCGGGGCCATCGAGGTGGCCATCACGGAAACGGAGCGGATGCACTCCGGCGAGGTGCGCTTCGCCATCGAGGCGTCGCTCGAGCCGTCCGACGTGTGGGGCGGCATGACGCCGCGGCAACGGGCGCTCCGGGTGTTCGCCGCGCTCGGCGTCTGGGATACCGAGGCGAACAACGGCGTGCTGATCTACGTGCTGCTCGCGGACCGGGACGTGGAGATCGTTGCGGACCGCGGCTTCAACGGCAAGGTCCCGCCCGAAGAGTGGTCCGCCATCTGCGACGCGATGGACATGCGGTTCCGCGCGGGTGACTTCGAGGGCGGGGCTGTCGAGTGCGTACGCCTCGTCGGCGAGGTCGTCGCGCGGCACTTCCCGCTCGCGCCCGGGGCACGCAATCCGGACGAATTGCCGAACCGGCCCACGCTGTTGTGACGCGCCGGTTCCGATCACGAGGTACGATGCAGTGATGTTCCGCGAACCCACGGCTGGCCCCGTTGTTGCAATGCGCGCATTCGCGCTCGGCGCGGTGCTCGCGCTGGGCGGCTGCGCCACGTTCGCACCGGAGGCTCCGCCGCCACCACCTCCGCGCGCACCGCAAGCGGCGCCGGAGCCGCCACCGGTCGTCGCCCCGGTCGCCATGCACCGGTTTCCGTTCGACCCGAAGAAGACGGGTGTGCTCGGCGAAGTGCAGGTCACGCAGTCGCGGCACGAGGACACGCTCGCGGACATCGCGCGCCGCTTCGACGTCGGTTACGACGAACTGATCCGCGCGAACCCGGGCGTCGACCCATGGCTGCCAGGCGAGGGAACACGAATCATCCTGCCGACGCAGTGGGTGCTGCCCGACGCACCGGCCGACGGCATCGTCATCAACGTCGCGGCCATGCGGCTCTTCTACTTTCCGAAACCGAAGAAGGGCGAGCAGCGGGTAGTGATCACCTATCCGATCGGCGTCGGCAAGGTCGGCTGGGCGACGCCGATCGGCTCGACCACGGTGGTCTCGAAGCGCAAGGACCCGATGTGGACTCCGCCGGACTCGGTGCGCAAGGAGCACGCGAAGAAAGGCGACCCGCTGCCGGCCCGCGTGCCCGCCGGGCCCGACAACCCGCTCGGCGCGTACGCGATGAACCTCGGCTGGCCGAGCTACCTGATCCACGGCACGAACAAGCCCCCCGGTGTCGGCATGCGCGCCAGCCACGGCTGCATCCGGCTGTACCCGGAGGACATTGCGGCGCTGTTCCCGATGATTGCGGTCGGCACGAAGGTGACGGTCGTGAACCAGCCGCTGCTGTACCGCTGGCAGGGCAACAACCTCTACGTGCAGTCGTATCCGCCGGTGGTCGAGGGCGAGGACGAGAGCGTCGCTCCGCCGCCCGTGGTGTTCGACGATCGCCTGGCGAACCAGATGTGGCAGCAGACGAGAGCCCACGCCGGCGCGGTGAACTGGGACCTCGTCAAGCGGGTCGTCACGCAGACGAAGGGAATCTCGGTACCGGTGACGAAGCGCGGCCTCACGCTCGACTCGTACCTGGCCTCCGCGCGCCGCGTGGAGAACGAGCTGCCGCAGGGCTCGAACTGGGATGGCGACGACGGCTCGCCAGGCACGGCCACCGTCAAGCCGGTTGCGGACTCGGGGGCTCGCGCCCGCCGCTGACCGTTCGTGCGCCGATCGCGGTCGTCATCGCTCCGGTCACGACGAGCAGGGCTCCGCCGATGCTGAGCCACGAAAGGCCCTCGGCCGCGAGGCTGTCCGGCCAGAGATTGCTTGCAGCGTGCATCCCGGCCAGCGTCACCAGCGGTGCGACCGTCACGACCGCGCTCACCCTCGATACTTCCCAGTGCTCCAGCGCCTCGGCGAAGCAGCCGTAGGCGACCACGGTATTGGCGCAGCAGAACGCGAGCATCCAGAACTGCAGCGGGTCCAGCGTGAGCACCTGTGCGGGGTGCGCTGCAGGCAGCAGCAGCGGCACCGCGCACACGTACAGCAGGAAGAGCACCTGCTCCGAGGCAAGCTGGGTCAGCAACTGCTTCTGCGCGAGCCCGTAGATCGCCCACGAAACGGCGGCGAGCACCATCACCGCGACGGCGACGCCGAGCTCGCCCTGCAGCGTGAAGATCTGGGCCAGGCGGTCGTGGAAGTAGAGCAGCAGGCCGCAGGCCAGCACCGCGAACCCCGCCCACTGCAGCGGCGCGAACCGCTCGCGGAACACGAACAGTCCGCCGAACAGCAGGAAGACCGGCGCAAGCTGGATCAGCACCTGTGCGGCAGTCGGGCCCGTGTGCTCGAGCGAGAACAGGTAGAGCACGTAGTTGCCCAGCAGTCCCGCGAGCGCGACCGCGAACAGCGCCCAGCCGCGCCGGTTCAACGGCACCGGCAACGGCAGGCGCCGGCGCCACGCGAGGAACAGCCCGAGCACGACTCCCGACACGGCGAATCGATACCAGGTGATCGTCCAGGCATCCATGCCGTCGAGCAGGATCCTGAGCGCGATCGGCAGCAGGCCCCAGCACGCGGCGGTCACGAGTGCGAGCGCGAGGCCGAGCTTCCAGCGTCCAGTGGTGGCGTGCATCTATGGGTGGTGTCAGACGGCGGCCAAGGATACAAGAAGTTGTGCTAACGTACGCCCGGCGCGAGCGGGGGCATCGAATTGCAGGAGTCGAACCTGAACGGGATCGTCGTGGCGGAGGCTCCGGGAGCGGACCACGCCATCGCACGGTTGCCGACGTCGACCTGCGCGTTCATCGGCCGCACGCTGCGCGGACCGGTGAATCACCCGGTCACGGTGCGCAGCTTCGCCGAGTTCCAGCAGGTGTTCGGCGGACTGTGGCAGCCGAGCCCGATGCCCTACGCCGTCGAGCAGTTCTTCGACAATGGCGGTCGCCGCGCCGTCGTCGTGCGTGTCTGCAACGGCGGTGCACCCGCGACCATCACGCTTCCTTGCGGGCAGGGCGCGCTCACGCTGGAGGCGCGCAGCCCCGGATCGCGCGAGGCGCTGCGCGCGTCCGTCGACTACGACAACGTCGGCGCGAACGAGGAGGACCGTTTCAACCTCGTGGTGCAGCGCGTGCGCTCCGCAGGCTCGGAGCACATCGAGGACCAGGAGATCTTCCGCCGGCTGTCGATCGTTCCCGGCACCGCGCGCTTCGTCGCGTCGGCGCTGCAGGAGTCGACGCTGGTGCGCGTGCGCGGCGACGTTCCGACGGTGCGTCCGGACCGGACCTATCGTGCCGGCGAGCGCCATCCGATCGGCTACGTCGGCTCGAACGCGGACGGCGACGACGGCGAGGCGCTGACCGACTACGACCTGATCGGCTCGCCCGAGCGCCGCACCGGGCTGTTCGCGCTCCGCGCGAGCGACGACGCCCACTTCGTGTGTGTCCCGCCACCGGCGCGCGACCGCGACGTGGGCGCGAGCGTGCTGGTGGTCGCCGCGCGCGTCTGCCAGCAATTGCGCGCGATGCTGATCGTGGATCCGCCCGCCGCGTGGGAGTCGTGCGACGACGCGCTGAAGGGCCTGCGCGCGCTCGACCTGCAGTCCGACCAGGCGTTGATGTGTTTTCCTCGCATCCTCGCTTACGACCGGCTGCGGGGCCGTTACGAGCCGTTCGCCAATTGCGGCGCCGTCGCAGGCGTGCTCGCGCGGCTGGACGAGCAGCGCTCGCCGTGGCAACCGGGACCCGACGACGAACTGCTGCTGCGGCCCGGGACGCGAGCCGCGATCGTGCTGAGCGACGCCGAACGGTCGCGGCTGGCCGCGCACGGCGTCAATGCACTGCAGTCGCTGCGCACCGCCGGCGAGCACCGATATGCATTGCGCACGCTCGCGGGTGGCGCCGGGCGCAACGCCGACAGCTCGCTGCTGACGCTGCGGCGGCGCGCGCTGCTGGTGATGGGCAGCATCGAGCGCGGCACACGCTGGGCCGTGTTCGAGGCCGGCGATCGCAGCGTGTGGCACAAGCTCACGCGGCAGGTGCAGGACTTCCTGCAGTCGCTGACGGCCGCCGGCTTGTTCGGTCCCGGCGATCGCGAGGATGCCTGCTACGTGATCTGCGACGAACGCGTCAACTCGGAGACCGACGCGCACGAAGGGCAGGTGAACCTGCTGGTCGGCCTGCGCGCGGCGCGTGCGGGCGAGTACCTGTCGTTCCTCGTCACGCACGGGATCGAGGGCAGTCGCGTGCGGACGGCGCGATCGCACTGGCTGCCGCCGGGCACGCGCATGAGCGTGGCAGCGGCCGCCGTGCAGACGCACCTCGAGGACACGCAGCGGCAGAAGACTCTGGCGCAGGAACTGTTCGGCTATTACGTGGAGCCGCGGCCCGAGCCCTCAACCGACACGCTCGCGCTGCCGCCCGAATCCCCCGCCACCGGGCGTCGCGATCTCGACGCTGTCGCCCGGTTCTACGCTGACCTCGACCGTCGCGGCCAGCGGTTCTGAGCGCCCGTCGCGGCGCCTGAGAACGTTTTCGCCGGTCCTGCCCGGCGCCCCGCCTGCGAGACCGAACGGCGCCACGCGGCGGTGGTTCGAGAGTATTCCGGCGGTCATCGGCTCGAGGAACTGCACGCAGCGCACGAGCCCGTCGCCGCCGCGGAACTCGCCCGCGCCACCGGAGTCGCGGCGGATCGCGAACCGGAGCAGCCGTACCGGAAAGCGTGCCTCGAGCACCTCCGGATCGGTGAGCCGCGAGTTCGTCATGTGGGTCTGCACGCCCGACGCGCCTGCAAAGCCCGGGCCTGCCCCGGCGCCCCCTGCGATGGTCTCGTAGTACTGGTAGCGCTCGTTGCCGAACGTGAAGTTGTTCATCGTGCCCTGCGAGGCGGCCTGCAGGCCGAGCGCGCCGTACAGCGCGTCGACGATGCACTGCGACGTCTCGACGTTGCCCGCGACGACTGCGTGCGGGTGTGTCGGGTCGAGCATCGAACCGTGCGGCACCTCGATCCTGAGCGGCTCGAGGCAGCCGGCGTTCAGCGGGATCGGTTCCTCGATCAGCGTGCGGAAGACGTAGAGCACGGCCGCGACGGTCACCGCGCGCGGTGCGTTGAAGTTGTTGCGCTGTTGCTCCGACGTGCCAGCGAAATCGACGACCGCGGAACCGGCTGCCCGATCGACGGTCACGCCGACCTCGATGCACTGGCCGTTGTCGAGCTCGTAGCGGAAGCGGCCGTCGCCAAGCCGCCTGATCGCGCGTCGCATGCAGGCTTCGGCGTTGTCCTGCACGTGGCGCATGTAGGCGAGCAGCGTGGGCAGGCCGTGCTCCATCGCTGCGCGCTCGAGTTCCCGGATGCCGCGCGCGTTCGCAGCGAGCTGGGCGCGAAGATCGGCGAGATTCTGGTCGGGATTGCGCGCCGGCCACGGTCCGGCGGCGAACGCGCCGCGGATGCCGGACTCGTCGAGTTGGCCGTCGCGCACGATGCGGACCGGTTCGAACAGCGCGCCTTCCTCGCGGATGTCGCGGCTGCCCGGCGGCATCGATCCCGGCGTCGTGCCGCCAATGTCGGCGTGATGCGCGCGCGACGCCGTGAAGAAGTCGACACGCCCGCTCGCCGGGTCGAACACCGGCGTGACGACGGTCATGTCCGGCAGATGCGTGCCACCGTGATAGGGCGAGTTCACCAGGAACGAATCGCCTGGCCGCAGGCTCGTCCCGTGCGCGTCGAGCACCGCCGTGACGCTCGCCCCCATCGAGCCGAGATGCACCGGCATGTGCGGAGCATTTGCGACGAGCCGGCCCAGGCCGTCGAAGATCGCACACGAGAAGTCGAGCCGTTCCTTGATGTTCACCGAGCTCGCGGTCTGTTGCAGTACCACGCCCATCTGCTCGGCAACGTGCATGAAGAGCCCGTTGAAGACTTCGAGTCGCATCGGGTCTGCGGCCAGGCCCGCGCCGCCCGGTCCGCCGGCTGCGTGTGCGATGCGTGCGCGATGCAGCAGCAGCCTGCCGTCGCGCACGACCCGCGCGCTCCAGTCCCGGGCGATCCACGCGGTCGACCCCTGTTCGATCAGCAGTGCCGGACCGGCGAGATGCTGGCCCTCCCGAAGCTCCGCTCGCATGTATAGCGCGACGTCGCGCCACGCCGACCCCGACCACACTGCAGTCGCATCGGCTGGGGCGGCGTATTCCGGCGATTCGGTGCCAAGATCCTGCAGAGCCGGGGGCGCCGCAATCCCGGACGCGCTCTCGCCGTCGCGCTCGATCGCTTCCGACGAGACCTCTGCGATCACGATGCGATCGCCGACATTGCTGAATCCGTAGAGCTGCCGATGCGCAGCGGCGAAGTCCCGCCGCATGCCGGCCGCGTCGCCCCATGCCACTTCGAGGCTCGTATCCGATCCCGCGAACCGCAGATGTGCCGTGCGGCGCGCGTCGATGTTGTCCGCGGCGATGCCCTGGCGCAGCAGCTCGGTCCGGGCGGACTGGTCGAGCGCATCGAGCACCTCGAGCGTGGCGACGACGCCTGCTTCGTCGCATGCGTGACCAAGGCTGCGTCGTCGCACGCATCGCCTGAGCGCGAGCCCGATGCCGCGAGCCGAGAGCACGCCCGCGAGCGGATCGAGCAGGATCGAATCAATGCCGAGCGCCTCGGCCACGGCGCACGCGTGCTGGCCCGCGGCGCCACCGAACGGGAGCAGCGTGAACCGGGCCGGGTCGTGCCCCTGTCGCAGTGCGAGCTCGCGGATCGCGTTGGCCATCCTGGCCACGGCGACCTGCAGGAACGCGTCCGCGAGTTCCTCGACCGTGAACCGCGGCGCGTTGCCGCTCGCGGCGAGGGCTGCAGCAATTTCGGCCAGCCGGTCGCGCGACGCTGCGGCGTCGAGCGGCTCGGTGCCCGCCGCGCCGAACACGCTCGGGAACCGCTCCGGTCGAATGCGCCCAAGCACGACGTTGCAGTCCGTCACCGTGGCCGGCCCGCCGCGCCGGTAGCACGCAGGGCCCGGATCGGCGCCGGCGGACTCCGGGCCGACCTGCAGCCGGCCGTCGGCGAGACGCACGATCGAGCCGCCACCGGCTGCGATCGTGTGGATATCCATCATCGGCGCCCGGATCCGCACACCGTCGATTTCCGTCGTGAACCGACGCGGCAGCTCACCGGCGTACAGGCTCACGTCCGTCGACGTACCACCCATGTCGAACCCGATCAGTCGCTCGATGCCGCTCGCGTGGCCGGCCGCCGCGACGCCGACGACGCCGCCCGCGGGCCCGGACAGCACGCTGTTGATGCCGCGGAACCCCTCCGGATCGACCAGGCCGCCGTTGCTCTGCATCAGCAGCAGTCGCGGCGAGCCGTGGTGCGCGCCGAGCTCGCGCTGGAACTGGCGCACGTAGCGCAGCAGCACCGGCGAGAGGTACGCGTCGACGACAGTGCTGTCGCCACGGGCGATCAGGCCGGTGAAGGGCGCGACTTCGTGCGAGCAGACCACCTCCTCGAAGCCGGCCGAGCGGGCGATTTCAGCCGCGCGCCGTTCGTGCCCGGCGTGCAGGACGCCGTGCAGGAACACGACCGCGGCCGAACGAATTCCGGCGTGGCCTGCGGTGCCGAGCGCCGTCCGCAGCGAGATTTCGTCGAGGGGTTCGAGGACCTGGCCGGCGGCGTCCACGCGCTCGTCCGCCTCGATGACCGCGCAGTACAGCATCGGCGGCAGCCGGATCTCACGGGCGAAGATGTCGGGCCGGTGCTGGTAGCCGATGCGCAGTGCGTCGGCGAAGCCGCGCGTGATCACCAGCACGGTGGGCTCGCCCTTGCGCTCGAGCAGGGCGTTCGTCGCGACCGTGGTGCCGAGCCGGACCGACTCCACGATCGCGGGACCGCCGTGACGGGCCAGCACTTCGCCGATGCCGCGCACCGCGGGATCGAGTCCGTGGCTCGCGTCCCTCGAAAGCACCTTGTGCGCGTGCAGCCCGCCGTCCGGGTCCCAGGCAACGATGTCCGTGAAGGTCCCGCCACGGTCGATCGCAAACCGCCAGCCCTGTCTTGCGGACCCTCGTGTCATCCCGCGACTTTGGCATGCACGGCGCGACCTCGGCAAACCACGTCGCTTGTGCAGGCTTCGGCTACGTGACTAGCATCGGTGAGCATGACCGACGCAGCCGCAGCGATCCTCGATGTCGTCGCGCGCGTCCCGCGCAGCAAGGTGACGACGTATGGTGCCGTCGCCGCACGAGCCGGCTGGCCGGGACGTGCGAGGCTCGTGGGGCGCGTGCTCGCGACGTTGCCGAAGGGCAGCCGGATACCGTGGCATCGGGTGGTTGCAGCGGGCGGGCGGATCGCGCTGCCGGAAGGAAGCGAGGCTCGCGCCGAGCAGGTGCGGCGTCTCGAACGGGAGGGCGTGGACACTGCGAGGGGGCGAGTCGATCTGCGCCGGCACGGCTGGTCCGGGCAGACCACTGACCTCGACCGCTTGCTCTGGCATGTCGGTGATGAGAACTGAATCCGGTATCCCTGCCGCGCGCGGCTTATGATGTCGGCGGGGTCGGGAACAGGATGCAACGTGGCATGGCTGAACGTTACGTAGTCTTCTCGCACGGCAAGGACAGCGAACCGTGGGGCAGCAAGATCGCGGCGATGTCCGAGATCGCGCGCGAGGAAGGGTTTCACGTCGAGTCCGTGGACTATCGCGGCATCGACGACCCGAAGGACCGCGTTACGCGCCTGCTGGCGTTCTGCAAGGACCTGCGCGGCTCGCTGGTACTGGTGGGCTCGAGCATGGGCGGCTATGTCTCGGTGGCCGGGTCCTCGCTGCTGCAGGCCCGCGGCATGTTCCTGCTGGCTCCAGCGCTCTACATGCCGGGCTACGAGAAGTTTTCGCCGCGGCCGGCCGCATGCCCGACGACGATCGTGCATGGCTGGCGCGACGAGGTGATCCCCGTCGACAACAGCTATCGCTTCGCCCGCGAGCAGAAGGCGACGCTGCACGTCCTCGACTCGGACCATCAGCTGCTCGACCAGATCCGCGCGATCAACCACTTCTTCGCCTACTTCCTGTTCACGATCGACGAGTTCATCTAGGCGGCGCGGCCCGCACGCCGGGCATGGGGGCGCGCGGTATTTCGCGGTCGCGGAATTGAAGAATGTCCCCTGCTAAGATGGCCCCACCGATGTCCCCGGGGGAGCGCTGATGCACCGCAATGCAAGACTGGCCATCTACGGCCTGGCCCTCGTGTGCCTCGGCGCGTGCGGAGGTGCGCCCGAGCCGGTGGACAAGGAGGCCGCGCGTGAGCGGGGTCGCGACACGGACGAGACCGTCTTCGACGACATGATCCAGACGCAGGACAAGGCGCGCGCGGTCGAAGGCGTCACGCTCGGACACAAGGCGGACATGGATGCCGCCATCGAGAAATCCTCGGGCGACGGTTCGCAGGACGAGGAATAGCGGTACCCCGATGCAACGCATCCTCGAACCCGAGCTGATGGACGAGGACGAGCAGGCCCGCGCCTATGCGGAAGCCGATTTCGCCGAGCCGAACGAGCGTTTCGTCGGCTACTTCGACACCGAGATCCACCCACCCGCCCGCGGAGCCGTACTTGACCTCGGTTGTGGACCGGGTGACATCGTGCTGCGCCTCGCGAAGCGACACCCGGGCCTGGCGGTGCACGGTCTCGACGGCTCCGAAGCCATGTTGAGGTTCGCCGCCGAGCGCCTCTCCCGCGAGCCCGCGCTGCAGTCCCGGGTGCAGTTCGTGCACGGGGTCCTGCCTGGTGCCGCATTGCCGCTGGCGAACTACGATGCCGTCGTCAGCAACAGCCTGCTGCACCACCTGCATGATCCGAACGTGCTGTGGAACGCCATTCGGGAAGTGGCGGCCCCAGGCGCTGCGATCCTGGTGATGGACCTTTACCGTCCGCCCTCGCCGGGTGCCGCACAGGAGATCGTCGAGGCTTATTCGGGCGAGGAGCCCGAGGTGCTGAAGCGCGACTTCTTCAACTCGCTCTGTGCCGCGTTCGAGCCGGACGAGGTGCGCGCCCAGCTCGAGTCCTGCGGGCTCGGGTGCCTCGACGTCCGCACCGTTTCGGATCGCCACCTGCTGGTGGTCGGGCGGCTTCCCGGATGAGTGGCCTCTCGGCGATGGAGCGGCTGCTGCTGCCGCTCGTCCGCCGTGGTGTTGCTCTGTGGGTGCGCCCCTCCGTACTTCCGGATGACGTCGCCGGGCGCCTGGTTCCGGGGCGGTCGGTCGTGTATGCGCTCGAGAAGCGCAGCATCGTCGACCTCGCGGTACTCGAGTACGTGTGCCGGGAGCGCTCGCTGCCGATGCCGCTCGCGCCGCTTGGGTCCGGCCCGCAGTTGCCCGGATCGGTGCTGTTCCTGGAGCGGCGCGCCGGCTTCCTCGGGTTGCGGCTCGACCGCCGCATGCCGGAGTCACTGCGTACGCTGAGCGGACTCGCGGCCAGCGACCCTGCGTTCGATGCGGACATCGTGCCCGTCAGCCTGTTCTGGGGCCGCGCGCCGGACCGCGAGCGGTCATGGGCGAGCCTGTGGATCGGCGAGGGCTGGGACATCGGCGGCCGGCTGCGCAAGCTGCTGTCGCTGGTCGTCAACGGGCGCAACCTGCTGCTGCTGTTCGGCGAGACGATGCCACTGCAGCCCGCGCCCAACGTGACCCGCGGTCCCGCGGCCGGGCCGCGGCGGCTGTGGCGCCAGCTCCGGATGCAGTTCCGCAACCAGCGCACGGCGACGATCGGCCCCGACCTCTCGCACCGGCGCACGATCGTCGCGCAGGTGCTGCGCACGCAGCTCGTCCGCGAGGCCGTCCGCGGCGAGATGAAGGAGAAAGGCCTTTCGCGGCGCGACGCCCTGAAGGTGGCGCGCGGCTACGCCTACGAGATCGCCGCGAACTACTCGCACCCGTTCGTGGTGTTCATGTCGGGCGTGCTCGGACGGCTGTGGAACCGTCTCTACGACGGCGTCGAGCTCGCCAACTTCTCCAGCCTCGAGTCGGTGGACGACGGCGCAGAAGTGATCTACGCGCCGTGCCATCGCAGCCACATGGACTACCTGCTGCTGTCCTACGTGGTCTACCACAAGGGCTTCGCCGTCCCGCACATCGCCGCGGGCATCAACCTGAACATGCCGGTGATCGGCTCGTTCCTGCGCCGCGGCGGGGCGTTCTTCCTGCGCCGCAGCTTTTCGGGCAACGCGCTCTATTCGGCCGCCTTCACCAAGTATCTCGGGCTGATGATGGCGCGTGGCCATTCGATCGAGTACTTCATCGAGGGCGGGCGCAGCCGCACGGGGCGGCTGATGCAGCCGAAGACGGGCATGCTGTCGATGACGGTGCGCAGCTACCTGCGCGAGCCGACCCGCCCGGTCGTGTTCGTGCCCGTGTACTTCGGCTACGAGCGGCTGGTCGAGGGTCGCACGTACATCGGCGAGCTGTCCGGCCGGCCGAAGCAAAAGGAATCGATCTTCACGCTGCTGCGCGCGATCCCGGAGCTGCGCAGCCGGTTCGGCAAGGTCTACGTCAGCTTTGGCGAGCCGCTGGCACTCGACCCGCTGATCCGCAAGCATGCGCCCGACTGGAATCGCCTGCCGTCCGGGTCGGACGACCGCCCGCCCTGGCTCGGCCCACTGGTCGCGGAACTCGCCACGTCGATCATGACGCGCATCAATGCGGCGGCATGCGTGACGCCGGTGAACCTGATCGGCCTCGTGCTGCTCGCGACTCCGCGGCAGCGCATGGGGGAGGCCGACCTGGTGCGGCTGCTCGAGGTCTACGCATCGCTGCTGCGCCAGGCGCCGTACTCGCCGAAAGTGTGGGTGACGGACATGGATGGCGAGTCGATGGTCCGCTACGGCATGTCGCTCGGCATCCTGCAGCGCCAGCCGCACGAGCTGGGGGACATCGTCTCGATGGACGAGGACGTGTCGGTCCTGACGAGTTACTTCCGCAACAACGCGCTGCACCTGCTGCTGATGCCGTCGCTGCTGGCGTGTGCGTTCCTGAACAACGCCAGCGTCTCGCGCGGCGACCTGATACGTCTCGCGGGCCGCGTGTACCCGTACGTCGCGGATGAGTACTTCCTGCGCTGGGAGGAAGCCGAGCTGCCGGCCGTGGTCGACGAACTGCTCGAGGACCTGCTGAACCACGGCCTGCTGACGGCCTCCGAGGATCGCGGCGAGTGGCGCCGTCCGCCCGCGGAGTCGCCCGAGGCCGTGCAGCTATCCGTGCTCGCGAGGCTGACCGTGCCGATCCTCGAGCGCTATTACCTCGCCGTTTCGCTGCTGCTGAAGGCGGGCAGCGGCCGGCTCACGCGGGATGCGCTCGAGCGCCAGTGCCAGCTGATGGCGCAGCGCATGTCGATGTTGTACGAGCTCAACTCGCCGGAGTTCTTCGAGCGCGCGCTGTTCGGCAACTTCATCGACCTCGCGCTCTCGCGCAGGGTGCTCGCCGTGGGCGCGGACGGCAAGCTCGAGTTCCAGCCCGCGATGCTCGAGGCGATCGTGCAGGACGCGCAGCTGGTGTTGCACGAGCAGATGCGCAATTCGATCCTGCAGGTCGTGCATCGCTGAGCTTGCCGTCGATTGCGGTCCTTCCCCGAGGACGCCGTGAACCCGTCCATGGGGGCTCGCGCGCGGCGTCCATGCCGCGCGACGCCTCGGGGAAGGACACCCCGACCATTCGCAATCGACGGCGTCAGCATTGCGAGGTCTTCAGCGACGCGACTGCGCAAGCGCTACGCCCTGCGGAGGCTGCGGCAGCGTGATCGTTCCCGGCGTTGGGTTCCCTGGTTGCGCAGGGCGTCGCGCGGCATGGACGCCGCGCGCGAGCCCCCATGGACGGGTTCACGGCGTCCCTGCGTAACCAGGGAACCCAACGCCGGGAACCAACGGCGGGCTCAGTCCTCGCCGCGAACGCGAGTGCGCAGCTTCTTGGTCCGCGACGACTTCGCCTTGCCGGCGAGCCGCCGCTCCTTCGAGGCGCGCGTCGGCCGCGTCGGGCGCCGCGGCTTCGGCTCGACCAGTGCAGCGGTGATCATCGCGACGAGTCGCTCGAGCGCGTCAGCGCGATTCTGCTCGAGCGAGCGGTGCCGCTGCGCGTCGATCACGATCAGGCCGGCGTCGGTCATGCGCCGCCCGGCGATGCGTCCGAGGCGCAGCCGCGCGTCAGGCGGCAACGCTTGCCACGCAGCGGAGTCGAACCGCAGCTCGATCGCGTTCGACACCTTGTTGACGTTCTGGCCACCCGGGCCCGAGGCGCGGACGGCGCGGAACTCGAGCAGCTCGTCCGGGATCTCGAGCGTGCCTGCGACGGGCACCGGCATCGCGGTCAGTCGTCCCGCGCCGGGTCGAGCGGGCCCACGCGAGGATTGACCATCTCGAGCCGGACCTCGCGCTGCGCGACCGGGATCGTGACGCCGTGTTCCTTGAACAGGCGCCAGATCCTGCGGTTCACGTCGGAGCGCACGTTGTTCACGCCCGCCTGCGGGTCGTGGATCCAGAAGCGCAGCTCGAGCTCGATGCCGTGGTCGCCGAAAGACATCAGGCGCGCAACCGGTGCCGGGTCCTGGATCACGCGGCTGTGGTCGAGCGTGGATTCGAGCATCAGCCGCATCGCGAGCTCGGGATCGTCCTTGTAGCTCACGCGCACCGGCAGCTTCAGGCGCACGCGCGGGTCCGTGTAGCTCCAGTTGACCACGGAGTTCGTGATCAGGTTCTGGTTCGGTACCAGCGTCGCGACGCCGTCGCGATCGCGGACCACCACGTAGCGGCCGCGCAGTTCCTCCACCCAGCCGAAGCCCTCAGTCGCCGTGCCCGTGGTACCGGTGAAGCTGATCACGTCGCCCGGCTTGATCGAGCGGTCCATCAGCAGCACGAAGCCGCTGACGAAGTTCGCCGCGATGCTCTGCAGGCCGAAGCCGAGGCCGATGCCGACCGCGCCGGTGAGCACGTTCAGCGTCGTGAGGTCGAGGCCCGCCGCATTCAGGCCGACCAGCACCGACAGGCCGACCAGGAAAGCCTGCGTGAACTTGGCGATGCCGATCCGCATGTTCGGCGCGAGCCCGTCCAGGCGCAGCACGTGGCGCTCGAGCCAGCGCGAGACCCACATCGCGGCGACGACGAACAGGCTCACGGTGACCAGCAACTTGATCACGGACCAGATCGAGATCCGTGTCTCGCCGGCGCTGATGCCGATGCCGTCGAGCAGCGCGATGACGTTCTCGCCCCAGCCGAGCAGGTGCAGCGCCAGGAACGTCCACAGGACCAAGGTGATCGGCGTGCCCCAGCCCTTGATGCGCGCGCGTGCTCCGAGCGAGACCCGCAGCACGTAGACGGCGAGGCGGATCAGCAGCAGCAGTCCCAGCAGCTGCACCGCGACATTGACGATTCCGGCCGGTGTGCCGAACGCGTGCAGCAGGCCGGCCGCGGCCGCCAGCACCAGCAGCGTGATCGCGTAGGGCGCTGCCACCCACGCGGCCTCGCGGGCGCGGCCGGCCATGTCGACCGGCACGTCGACGCTCGTGAGTTGCGGGCGCACCAGCCGGGTGATCCACCAGCCGAGCAGTGCCGAGCCCGCGATGATCGCGAGCTGCAGCAGGCTCATGGGTTCCAGGAGGCGGCCAATGACCGAGCTGACCTCTTGCAGGGTCTGCTGCATCGGTTCAGGCGTTGAGATCGGGGATCAGCTGGCTTTCGAGGCGAGCGATCTGGTCCTTGATCAGCAGCTTGCGCTTCTTCAGGCGCCGCATCTGCACCTGGTCGACGTACAGGTCGAGCTGCAGCCGATGGATCACGTCGTCGAGGTCGCGGTGCTCGATGCGCAGCTGCCGCAACCGTTCGAGGTGCTTGAACGTCTCGGTATCGACGTTGTCGATCGCTTCCGCCATCGTCGGGGCTGCCGTGCCATCGGTTCGGACCGGGACGGGTAGCTTAGCCCCGGGCGCGGCCGCAGGGATAGGCCCGGCCTCAGAGGCCGACGCTGTCGACGCTCCGGCCGGTCAGGATCACGAAGCCCTGCTGGCGCGTATAGCCGTCCCGCGTGTAGTCGAACACATAGGTGCGCTGCAGCTGCAGCGGGCCGCCCGCGACCCGCACCGGCCAGAGCCGCCGGAACGCCACGGTGCCGTCGAGCAGGCTGGCGCCCGTGCTCTGGCAGGTCTCGAGCGCGGCGTCATTGGCCTTTTCCCGGGCGCCGAGGCTGTCGTGCCAGTACCAGGCCAGGCCGAGCATCGCGGCGAGCAGCCCGAACAGCGTCCAGGACAGCTCCATGCGTCAGAAGAGCTCGGCCCAGCGGCGGCCGCGATCTCCGTAGGCGACGAAATGCGGGTTCAGCAGCGTGTCGCGCTGGTTGTAGCGCAGCGGCGTGCCGTCGAGCGTCGTGACCGCGCCGCCGGCCACTTCGAGCACAGCCTGGGCCGCGGCCGTGTCCCATTCCGACGTGGGCCCGAGCCGGGGATAGAAGTCCGCCGAGCCCTCGGCGACCAGGCAGAACTTCAGCGCGCTGCCCATCGGTCGCATTTCATGCGGGCCGAGCCGCGTGAGCAGGCCATCGAGCGAGTCGCCGCGGTGCGAGCGGCTGCCGACGACCACCAGCGGATCGGCGGCGGGGCGCACGTGGATCGGCTCCGCGCCACTTTCGGTCTGCACGCGGAAGGCGCCGTGACCGCGCGCCGCGTAATAGGTCAGTCCGAGCGCGGGGGCGGCAACGACGCCGAGCACTGGCTCGTGACCGCGGATCAGCGCGACGTTGACCGTGAATTCGCCGTTACGGCTGATGAACTCGCGGGTGCCGTCGAGCGGGTCGACGAGCCACAGTTCCGGCCAGGCGCGCCGGACCGCGAAATCGTGGGCGGCCTCGGCCTCCTCGGACAGCACCGGTATCGACGGCGTCAGCAGCGAGAGCCGCGCCGACAGGATGTCGTGGGCTGCCCGGTCGGCGCGCGTGATCGGCGATTCGTCCGCCTTGTATTCGACACCGTGCGCGGTGGCGTAGACCTCGAGGATGGCCGTCGACGCGGCGGCGACGGCGTCGAGGACGCCTTTCAGCAGGGCGGAGGGATCGGATGCCACGGGGGCGCTCCATCGGGGCAGTCAGGTCGCCGTATCATAGCGGTCCGATCGCGACCCGGCTCCCTTCACGTTGCACGCACTCGCCCGCCTCCCGAGTTCTCTCGTACCCCGCTGGACCGAAGTCGAGACCGTGTGCCTCGACATGGACGGCACGGTGCTCGACCTGCACTTCGACAACACGTTCTGGCTCGAGGCACTGCCGCGCCGCTGGGGCGAGGCGCGCGGGCTCGACCTGCCGGCCGCGTTCGCGGAGTTGAAGCCGCGCTTCGACGCGAAGCGCGGCACGCTCGACTGGTACTGCATCGACCACTGGAGCGACGAACTCGGCATCGACATCGCCGCATTGAAGCGAGAGATGCGCGACGAGATCCGCTACCTGCCCGGCGCCGTCGAATTCCTCGACGGACTGCGGGCTCTCGGCAAGCGCGTGCTGCTGACGACCAATGCCCACCCGATCAGCCTCGCAATCAAGCAGGGGCAGACGGGGCTGGAGCGGCACTTCGACGAGCTGGTGTCCTCGCACGAGTTCGGTGTGCCGAAGGAGTCGCCGGAGTTCTGGGCGCGGCTCGCGCTGGGGCACGGCGTGCGGCCCGGTTCGACGGTATTCGTCGACGACAGCGTCGCGGTGCTGAAGGCTGCGCAGGCCGCCGGAGTGCGCTGGACCTACCAGGTGCTGCGGCCCGACTCGACGCTGCCCGCGCATGCGCAGGTGCCGGGGTTCACCGGAATCCACTCGCTCGGCGCTCTCGCGCCCTGAGCACGGCTGGGCTTTTCAGCCCTCGGCCGGTGGCGTCGGTGCGCCACCAGTTCCCCGGCGCCCGGTCCGCCACCCCCGCCGCCGCGCCGCCTGCGACGGCGCTTGCGCGCCGGATCACCGCCGCTCGCTGCGTCGGGTGGACCTGACTCAACTGGCTTTGCTGCAGGCACTGGCGCGGGCGCCGGTGCCGCTGCGGCTTCGCTGCGACTGCTGCTCCGCCGCCACCACGATCGTCGCGCGGCGGGCCGCGCCGGCCGTCGCGCCGGTCGCCGCCTCGTCCGCCATCGCGTCCGCCACCACTGCGACCGCCACGACCGCCGCCAGAGCCTCCGCGCGCGTCCCGGTCCGCCGAAGCGGCGCCGCTCGCGCGCGGGCACGGTGATCTCCGCGAGTTCCGTTTCGCTCACCGCGGCACGCGGCAGGCTGCGGCCGATGTAGGCCTCGATGTCGGGCAGCGACTGCACGAAGTCCTCGCAGCCGAGGCTGATCGCGTCGCCTTCGGCGCCCGCGCGGGCGGTGCGGCCGATGCGGTGCACGTAGTCCTCGGGATCCTGCGGCATGTCGTAGTTGAAGACGTGGGTCACGTCTGGGATGTGCAGGCCGCGCGACGCGACGTCGGTGGCGACCAGGATCGCGAGCTCGCCGCTGTGGAAATCGCGCAGCAGGCGCAGGCGCTTGCTCTGCGGGACGTCGCCGGAGATCGCCTGGGCGTTGAAGCCGTTCGCGCGCAGCAGGTTCTCGAGCTCCTCGGCGCCGCGCTGCGTGTTGACGAAGATCATCGTGCGCTGCGGGTCCTCGCGCGCAGCAGGCCGACCAGCAGCGGCGGCTTCTCGTCCATCGACGGGAAGTAGATCACCTGGCGCACCTGGTCCACGGTCATCTGGTCCGGCTCGATGCGCACCAGCTCCGGGTCGTTCATGTGCTCGTAGGCGAGTTCCAGCACGCGCTGCGCGAGCGTCGCCGAGAACAGCATGTTCTGCCGCTGGTCCGGTGGCGGCAGGCGCCGCATGATGTAGCGGATGTCGGCGATGAAGCCCAGGTCGAACATGCGGTCGGCCTCGTCGAGCACCAGCACCTGCACCGAGCGCAGGTCGAACACGTGCTGCTTGAAGAAGTCGATCAGCCGGCCGGGCGTGCCGATCAGCATGTCGACGCCGTCCTCGAGGTCGCGCCGCTGCTTCTCGTAGTCGACGCCGCCGAACGCGAGGCGAGCTTCAGTCCCGTGTACTGGCCGAGCATCTCGGCATCGTGGTGGATCTGCACCACCAGTTCGCGCGTCGGCGCGATGATCAGGGCGAGCGGGCGGTTGATCTTGCGCGTCGGCGGCACTCTCGGCGCGCAGCAGCCGCGTGTACAGGGCGACCAGGAACGCCGCGGTCTTGCCGGTGCCGGTCTGCGCCTGGCCGGCGACGTCGCGGCCGGCGAGCGCGCGGGGCAGCGTCTGCGCCTGGATCGGCGTGCAGCGCTCGAAGCCTGCGTCCGCGATGCCGCGTGCCAGCGACTCGGGCAGGTGCAGGTTCGTAAATGAGACTTCGGTCAGGTGTGCGTCGGCCATCAGTGGGAACGTCGTGAAGTGTGGTCTTGCAAATTGGACGAAAGCGGGTTCAAATACTGCGCAACTCGCGGCCTAACGTCCGCTCCCGCCAAAAGCGAAGCCGGCCCGCCGGATCCCCTGAGGTTCCGGCACCCACGTACCGGTGCAGCGGGAACCCAGAATTCTTAGGTACAGCCAGCAATCGCAATAGTTTGCCTCACGCGGATCGCGCCGTCACTCGATAACTCCCGCGAACTCCCGCGCCCCCAGCAATTCCCCGAACAAACCGTGCCCAATCCAGTCAACGACGAAACGCCAGCGGAGGTAGTCTCTGGTGAGCCAGCAGATCATCCACGTCACCGACTCGAGCTTCGAGCAGGACGTGCTCAAGTCCCAACGCCCGGTACTCCTGGACTTCTGGGCGGAGTGGTGCGGCCCTGCAAGATGATCGCCCCGATCCTCGACGAGATCGCGGCGGAGTACGCGGGCAAGGTGGTCATCGCCAAGATCAACGTCGACGACAACCCGAAGACGCCGATGCGGTTCAACGTCCGCGGCATCCCGACGCTGATCCTGTTCAAGAACGGCCAGGCCGAAGGCCAGAAGATCGGCGCGGTCCGCAAGGCCGACGTGGCGGCTTTCCTGGACAGCAAGCTGTGAGAGGCTACCTCGGCAACCAGGGCCGCAACCGGCCCGGCAAGCGCGGTCGCGGCGGCGGCGGCGGCGGCCCGACGGCAATCGCGGCCCGCGGCAGGACGAGCTGCCGCCGGACGACTTCATCGAGACGGGACGACCTCGACGTCATCAGCCCGGCAGAGCTCGAGGCGAGCCGCCGGTCGATGAACCTGTCGGAGCTGAAGCACAAGCCGATCCCCGAGCTGCTCAAGATGGCGCAGGCGATGGGCATGGAGAACCTGGCCCGCTCCCGCAAGCAGGACATCATCTTCGCGATCCTGAAGGCGCACGCGCGGAACGGCGAGGACATCTACGGCGACGGCGTGCTCGAGATCCTGCAGGACGGCTTCGGCTTCCTGCGCTCGCCCGAGGGCTCCTACCTCGCGGGCCCCGACGACATCTACATCAGCCCGAGCCAGATCCGCCGCTTCAACCTGCGCACCGGCGACTCGATCTCCGGGCCTGATCCGCCCGCCGAAGGACGGCGAGCGCTACTTCGCGCTGCTGAAGGTCGGCCAGATCAACTTCGACTCGCCGGACAACGCGCGCAGCAAGGTGCTGTTCGAGAACCTGACGCCGCTGCACCCGACCCGGCGCCTCAAGCTCGAGCGCGGCACCGGCAGCACCGAGGACCTCACCGCGCGGATGATCGACCTGATCGCGCCGCTCGGCAAAGGCCAGCGCGGGCTCATCGTCTCCCCGCCGAAGGCCGGCAAGACGATGCTGCTGCAGAACATCGCCAACTCGATCACCGGCAACCACCCCGAGGTGTACCTGATCGTGCTGCTCATCGACGAGCGGCCCGAGGAAGTCACCGAGATGTCGCGCACCGTGCGCGGCGAGGTCGTGTCCTCGACCTTCGACGAGCCGGCGAGCCGGCACGTGCAGGTGGCCGAGATGGTCATCGAGAAGGCGAAGCGCCTCGTCGAGCACAAGAAGGACGTGGTGATCCTGCTCGATTCCATCACGCGCCTGGCGCGCGCCTACAACACCGTGGTGCCGAGCTCCGGCAAGGTGCTGACGGGCGGCGTGGACGCGAACGCGCTGCAGCGCCCGAAGCGCTTCTTCGGCGCCGCGCGCAACATCGAGGAAGGCGGCAGCCTGACGATCATGGCCACCGCGCTGATCGACACCGGCTCGCGCATGGACGACGTGATCTACGAGGAGTTCAAGGGCACCGGCAACAGCGAGATCCACCTCGACCGGCGCATCGCCGAGAAGCGCGTCTACCCGGCGTTCAACATCAACCGGTCGGGCACGCGCCGCGAGGAGCTCATCACCTCCGCGGACGAGCTGCAGAAGATCTGGATCATCCGCAAGCTGCTGCACCCGATGGACGAGCTGGCGGCCGCGGAATTCCTCATCGACAAGATGCGGGACACCAAGACCAACGGCGAGTTCTTCGACCTGATGAAGCGCTGAGGCACGCGGGCGCGGCAGGCCGCCGTCCGGTTCCTCCCCGACTCCAGTGCACGGCTCCGAGCACATGCGCGGCATCCTCTCGATGCTGGCCGCGGTCGCGTTCTTCTCGTTGATGGACGCGCAGCTGAAGCTGCTCGCGGCGCATTATCCGCCGCTGCAGGTGAGCTTCCTGCGCGGCGCGACCTCGTTGCCTTTCGTGCTGTTGCCGATCCTGCTGCGCGGCCGGCTCGCGCGGCTGCGGCCGGTCAACGTGCGCCTGCACCTGCTGCGCGGCGTGCTGTCGGTCGTGATGCTCGGCAGCTTCGTCTACGCGGTGCGCGAGTCGTCGCTCGCGACCACTTATTCGATCTTCATGTGCGCGCCACTCGTGGTCGCGGCGCTGTCCGCGCAGATGCTCGGGGAGCGCGTGACGCGGCTGCAGTGGACGGCGATCGGAGTCGGCCTCGCCGGCGTGCTGCTGATGCTGCGCCCGGATGGCGCGCAGTGGATTTCCGTCGGCAGCGTCGCCGCCGTCGTGGCCGCGCTGTGCTATTCGCTGGCGGTGATCACGCTGCGCGTGCTCGCGCGCACCGACACGACCGAGAGCATGGTGTTCTCGTTCACGTTCCTGCTCGCGGTCGGTGCGGGGCTGCTCTCGATCCCGGGATGGACGCCCGTGCTGTGGGCGCACTGGCCGCTGCTGGCCGGCGTCGGGCTGCTCGGCTCGCTCGGGCAGCACTTCATCACCGAGGCGTTCCGCAACGCGCCGGCGTCCGTGGTGACGCCGTTCGAGTACACGGCGCTGCTCTGGGGCGTGCTGCTCGACCTCGTCGTGTGGGGCGTGCTGCCGGGCGCGGTCACCCTGGTGGGTGGCGCCATCGTGATCGGTGCGGGGCTGTTCCTGATCCGGCGCGAGGCGGTCTTGCGCAGCCGCGACGACGAGCCGCTGCCCTGAGCGAAGGCGCCAGCTACTCGCGCGCGATGGCGCGGATACCCGATGTCGCTGCGGAACTGCATGCCGTCCCAGCAGATCGCCTTCACGAGGTCGTAGGCCTGTCGCTGCGCCGCGCGCACCGTGTCGCCGAGACCGACGGCGCACAGCACTCGTCCGCCGCTCGTCACGACCGCATCGCCATCGAGCGCAGTGCCGGCATGGAATACCTTGCCGGGCAGCTTCGCGGCTTCATCGAGGCCGTGGATCGCGTCGCCCTTGCGCACCGTCATCCGGATAGCCACCCGCGGCCAGCACGACGCCGACGGCTGCGCGCGGGTCCCAGTCGACGGTCGCCGACGACAGGCGCCCGTCGAGCGCGGCATCGCAGAGCACCGTGATGTCCGAGCGCATGCGCGCAAGGATAGGCTGCGTCTCGGGATCGCCGAGCCGGCAGTTGAATTCGAGCACCTTCGGCGTGCCGTCCGCGGCGATCATCAGGCCGGCGTAGAGGAAACCGACGTACGGCGTGCCTTCGGCGGCGAGTGCGCGCACGGTGGGCCACATGACCTCGTGCATCGCGCGATCGTGAACCTGCTGCGTCACGACCGGCGCGGGCGAGTACGCGCCCATGCCGCCGGTGTTCGGGCCTTCGTCGCCGTCGCGCAGGCGCTTGTGGTCCTGCGACGTGGCGAGCGGCAGCACGTGGCTCCCGTCCACGAGCGCGATGAAGCTCGCTTCCTCGCCTTCCAGGAACTCCTCGACCACGATCGTATTGCCCGCGGCGCCGAAGCGGCCCGCAAACATCGCCTCCGCCGTCGCGACCGCTTCGTCCGCCGTCGCGCAGATCACCACGCCCTTGCCCGCGGCGAGGCCGTCCGCCTTCACGACCAGCGGCGCGCGCTGGGCGCGCACCCAGGACGCATCGAAACTCTGCCGCGTGAACGTGGCATAGGCGGCGGTCGGGATCGAATGGCGGCGCAGGAATTCCTTCATGTAGGCCTTGGAGCCTTCGAGCCGCGCCGCAGCGCGGCTCGGCCCGAAACAGCGCAGTCCGGCCGCGCCGAACTCGTCCGTGACGCCGAGCACCAGCGCGCCCTCGGGCCCGACGATCGTCAGGTCGATCTTCTCGGCGAGCGCAAAGCGCAACAGTCCCGGGATGTCGTCGGCCGCGACATCCACGTTGCGCATGCCGGGCTCGCGTGCCGTTCCCGCATTGCCCGGTGCGACGAAGACCTGCGTGACCCGCGGCGACTGCGCGGCCTTCCAGGCGAGCGCGTGCTCGCGGCCGCCGGAACCGATGATGAGGACTTTCATGGGAGGGGAAGGCGGATGGAGAGTGATCAGCGGTAGGGGTTAGTGGAAGAGAGTGGATAGCGGATAGTGGATAGCGGATAGGCAGACATGGATCGGCCGGCGCGCCGGCCTCTTCACTATCCGCTAACCGCTGATCACTTCCAGTCCGCTTCTTCAGTGCCTGAAATGCCGCATGCCGGTGAACGCCATCGCGATGCCGTGCTCGTCCGCGGCGGCGATCACCTCAGCGTCGCGCTTCGAGCCGCCCGGCTGGATCACCGCGGTGATGCCGTGCTCGACCGCGGCCTCGAGGCCGTCGCGGAACGGGAAGAATGCGTCCGACGCCATCACCGACCCGTCGGGTCGAGTCCCTCGTCGCGCGCCTTCATGGCGGCGATGCGGCTCGAGACGACCGCGGCTCATCTGGCCCGCGCCGATGCCGACGGTCATGCCGTCCTTCGCGTAGACGATCGCGTTCGACTTCACGTACTTGCAGACGCTGCCATGCGAACATCATGTCCGTTCAGCTCGTCCGGCGTCGGCGCGCGCTTCGTCACGACCTGCAGCGCGGACGCGCCGACCATGCCTTCGTCGCGCGTCTGCAGCAGCAGGCCGCCGTTCACGCTGCGGATCTCGAACCGCGAGTTGCTCGGCGCGAGGCCGCCCGTGACCAGCAGGCGGACGTTCTCCTTCTTCGCGCAGACCTCGCGCGCCTCGGCGTCCGACCGACGGCGCGATGATCACCTCGACGAACTGGCGCTCGAGGATGGCGCGGGCCGTCTCGCCGTCGAGCGGCTGGTTGAACGCGATGATGCCGCCGAACGCAGAGGTCGGGTCGGTGCGGATACGCGCGGTCGTAGGCCGCGCCGATGTTCGCGCCGACCGCGACGCCGCAGGGGTTCGCGTGCTTGACGATCACGCAGGCGGGCGCCGCGAACTGGCGGACGCACTCGAACGCCGTATCGGCGTCGGCGAGATTGTTGAACGAGAGTTCCTTGCCCTGCAGCTGCGAAGCCGAGCCGAGCGAGGCACCCTGGACGTGTCGGCGGCGACGTAGAACGCGGCCTGCTGGTGCGGGTTCTCGCCGTAGCGCAGGTCGAGCCGCTTGCGGAACTGCAATGCGAGCAGGTCCGGGAACTCGCCGGACGACGGGCGCGCGGCACGGGCGAGGTAGGAGGCGACCGCCGCGTCGTACTGCGCCGTGTGCGCGAATGCCTTGGTCGCGAGTCGGAGCCGCGTTTCCTGCGGACACGCCGCCGTTCGCCCTTGATCGATCTCGGCCAGCACCGTGCCGTAGTCGAGCGGATCGACGACGACGGTGAGGCGCTCGTGGTTCTTCGCGGCCGCGCGCACCATCGCGGGCCCGCCGATGTCGATGTTCTCGACCGCGTCCTCGAACGTGCAGCCCGGCCGCGCCATCGTCGCCGCGAACGGGTAGAGGTTCACCGCGAGCAGGTCGATCGGCTCGATGCCGTGCTCGCGCCATCACCGCGTCGTCGGTGCCGCGTCGGCCGAGCAGCCCGCCGTGGATCTTCGGGTGCAGCGTCTTGACGCGGCCATCCATGATCTCGGGGAAGCCCGTGACCGACGACACGTCGGTAACATCGATGCCGTCGTTGCGCAGCAGCGAGGCCGTGCCGCCGGTGGACAGGATCGTGACGCCGCGCTCGCGCAACGCACGCGCGAACTCCAGCAACCCTTCCTTGTTCGAGACGCTGAGCAGTGCTCGCCGGATCGCTCACTCGTCCCGTGGCGCGCCGTCACGCGGAGATTCCGTAGGTCCGCAGCTTCTTGCGGAGCGTGCCGCGATTGATGC
Source organism: uncultured Gammaproteobacteria bacterium (assembly GCA_963696545.1). Lineage (GTDB taxonomy): Bacteria > Pseudomonadota > Gammaproteobacteria > Steroidobacterales > Steroidobacteraceae > RPQJ01. Next base: position 7,118 of record CAVOKQ010000014.1, on the reverse strand, counting down.
CCAGCACCTCGGCAGCGCGACTCTGGTTGCCTGCGGCGTAATCGAGCACGGCGCGGAACAGCGGTTCCTCGACCTCGCGCATCACGAGGTCGTAGAGGTGCCCGGGCGCGTGGCCGTTCAGGCTCGTGAAATAGCTGTCGAGAGCCTGCTCGGTCATCGAGCGCAGCGGAACGCTGCGGCCTGCCGGCTGCGAAGCCGGTTTCAACGGACTGCGACTGCGTGTCTTCTTGCGCTGCGCCATGGCCCCCAATCCTCGATGTCCAACCCTGCCCACGGCCTCAGGCCGCTGCGGCGGGACTCTGATCCAGCGCGGCGAAATATTCCCGCACCGCCGCGAGCTGGCCCTCTGCCGAGTCGACCTGCATGACGGACTGCCGGAAGGCCTGCGCCTGCGGGCGCTCCCGGCAATACCAGCCGATGTGTTTGCGCGCGATTCTGACGCCCGCCTCTACGCCGTAGAAGCAGTACAAATCGCGCAGGTGAGCGCAGATAATATCACGCGCGTCGGCGGGGGAAGGCTCGGCGGGCAGCGGCAGGCCGGCAAGCGCCGCTTCGATTTCGCGAAAGATCCACGGTCGTCCCTGGGCGGCGCGACCGATCATCACGCCATCGACGCCGGTGGCCTGCACGACGCGCAATGCCTTCGCAGGCGTATCGATGTCGCCGTTCGCCAGCACCGGAATGCCGACCGCCTGCTTGATCGCGGCAATCGTCTCGTACTCCGCCTCGCCCTCGAACCGGCACGCCCGGGTGCGGCCGTGGACGGCCAGCGCGCTGACGCCGGTTCCTTCGGCAATGCGCGCGATCTCGACGCCGTTGCGGCGGTCGCTGCTCCAGCCGGTGCGGATCTTCAGCGTCACCGGAACTTCCGCCGCGCGAACTGTGGCGGCGAGGATCTCCGTCACCAGCCGCTCGTCACGCAGCAGCGCGGATCCGGCGTCCTTGTTGCACACCTTCTTCGCGGGACAGCCCATGTTGATGTCGATCACCTGTGCGCCCGCGTCCACGTTGCGCCGTGCGGCGTCGGCCATCATCTGCGGGTCGCCGCCCGCGATCTGCACGACCCGCGGCTCGTCTTCGCCCGAATGATCACGGCGACGTTGCGACTCGGCCGTGTGCCACAGGCGCGGATCGGCGGAGAGCATCTCGCCGGCCGCGAGTGCGGCGCCCATGCGGCGGCACAGCCGGCGAAAAGGCAGGTCGGTCACGCCGGCCATCGGTGCGAGGAAAACGCGGCCGTCCAGCCGATAAGGGCCGATCTGGATTCCAGGCATGGGGTCAGCCCCGGCCCTGGGCGCAGCGCAGCTGGGTCGGCGACTCCCGCAGGCACACGTCGAGACGGTAGCCGACCGCGTCCTCGCCCGGGTCCACGATCACCAGCTCGGCTTCGGTGCTCGCCGCCGGGCCCAGCAGGCGCGACGCCTCGGCCGGATTCTTCAGGTACTCGGCCGGCTCGAAGTCGCGCACCGCAATCGACTCGCCGAAGCGGTCGTCGAGCTGCAGTCGCAGGATGGGGTGAGGCTGCGCGAAGTCCGCGCGATTCGTGAGGCTGGCGCGGATGTTCAGGCGGCCATCTTCCGGGCCGTCGCCATTGCCCCACTTGCGCAGTTCGAAGGCACCTAGGTCCCAGTTCGGAGACAGCGGGATCCCGAGCCGGTCGTAGACGTCGCGCAGTACCGGGCCGAGCGCCGGGTGGCGCACCAGGTCCTGCCGATAGTAATGACCGACCTGCGCCAGCAACGCGACGGCGAGCAGCAGGCAGCCCACTGTCCACGCGAGAGTGCGCCAGCCGGAACGCTCGCGGGGTTCGGCCTCTGCGGTGGCGGTCACAGCCTCGGCGTCCGTCGAGCGACGCCAGCGCTGCGCCGCAAGCGTGCCCGCCGACTCCGGGTCGGCCGTGATCGGCAACGGCAAAGAGGGCTCGGGTGCCGGCAGCGGTGAGGGCTCGACGACGGGCTCCGGCTCGAGCTCCGGCTCCAGCAGGAAATCGAGCGCTTGCGTGCGATCCACTTCGCTGCGGACCGCGTCGGCCGCCGGTACCGCGCCGACGTCCTCGTCCGCGGGATAGGCCGAGTCGGGGACGTTGCGGACCACTGCGAATTCGTCGGTGGAGTCGAGGTCGTAGTCGAGTTCCGGCGGGGCCTCGATGCTGATCCGCTCGCCCTCGAGCGTGATGTCCTCGATCGGCTCGTTCTCGTCGACGACGACGCGCGACTCGGCCGCCAGTGACGGCTGCGAGGCCGTGCCGTCGGCTGGCAGCTCCGCCCCGAACTGCTTCTGCCATTCGCGTACGTCGATGAAGACCTTCTCCAGGTCGTCGGCCGTGAAGTGGTACTCCGCGGCACCGGCAGCTTCCGGCAACGCGGCAATCGCGGCCTGGGCATCGACGACGGGCGGCAGGTCGAGCGCGCTCCTGGCGGGCGGGAGAGTGTCACTCAGCCGCGCCAGCGCGTCGAACGCACTGCCGCAGCGGCCGCAGCGCACGGTGCCGCGCGCAGCGCGCAGCACGTCCGCGGTGACGCGAAAGCGTGTATGGCATTCAGGACACTGGGAATACATCGGGCCGACCTGTTCTCGTCAATCCGCGCGTCGCCGCCCGCAGAGCAATCCCCACCCGTCGCGCGTCGCTGCCAGGGCGATATCAAAACACGGCCGGTAAGCGGCTGTCACGGTGTCTGCCTGCTCCGCGAGGATTCCGCTCAGGACCACGTCGCCACCGGGACGGATGGCCGCGGCAAAACGGGGCGCCAGTTCCACCAGCGGCCCGGCGAGGATGTTCGCGACCAGCAGGTCCGTCGACCGGTCGGGCAGGTGAGGATCATCCGTCACCGTGAGCCCGTGGTCGATCCCATTCCGCAGAGCGTTTTCCCGCGTTGCGAGCAGTGCCTGCGGATCGATGTCCATGGCCCGGACCCGGCTCGCGCCCAACTTGAGTGCCGCGATCGCCAGGATTCCGCTGCCGCAGCCGTAGTCCACTACGTCCTTGCCTGCGGGCTCGTGCCCATCGAGCCACTCGAGGCACATCGCAGTGGTCGGGTGCGTGCCCGTGCCGAACGCGAGCCCGGGGTCGAGCTCGATGCGCACCGCGTCCGGGTCGCCCGCCGGCTGGCCGCCGGGGCATACCCAGAGCCGGCGCCCGAAGCGCATCGGCCCGAAGTCCTTCAGCCACTCGCGTTCCCAGGCCTTGTCGACGACGGCCTCGAAATGAGGGGCCGGAGTGCCGGGCAGACGACGCCCCAGCATGGTCGCGATCCATTGCCGGTCCGCGTCGTCCGGAAACAGGGCTTTCATGCGGATCGTGGGCCACAGCGGCGTCTCGCCCGGCGCCGGTTCCAGCACAGGGTCGTCCGCCGCATCCTCCAGCGTCACGGACAGCGCACCGATATCGAACAGCGCCTCCTCGCAGGGCTCGGGCGCCAAATGGCCGATGGCTAGCGTCAATTGCAGGAATGGCATGCGGGACCGCCCGGCGCGGCGTGCGAACTGCGGGGCGTAAGTATCGCCCACCAGGCTAGAGCCCGCTCGCTCCGGGGCGCCCCCCCGCCAGGAGTAGGGGCGGGAACACGCAAAGCCGCCTAGCATCGGCCCCTTCGCCACGCGACCCCCAACGGGAGCCACGCATGCAGCATCTCGAGTCGTCCGGATCCCGCCCAGCAGCCGTGAAGGCTTACGCCGTGCTGCTGGTCCTGAGCGCGATTTTCATGGCCGCGCTCGGCTGGTCCGCGAGCGCGTACTACGTGCCGGCACTGTGCCTGCTGCTTCAGGCGCTGCTGCTTTGGTTCGGGAGGGGCTACGGGCTCTTCAAGTGGATCCTGCTGGTGAACCAGGTATCGGCACTGCTGCTGATCCTGGTTCTCTGGCTCGGCGACCGGCTCGGCACCACGAAGCTCGACATCGCCGGCGTGATGTTGCTGCTGAACCTGCTGTGCGGCGGCCCGCTGCTGGCGATCTGGGGTGGTGCGATCCTGCCGGCGCTGCGACGGGGCAAGCGCCTGTTCCAGTGGTTCAACGCGCAGCCGGCCTGACGGGGGACCAACATGAACCACCGCCACATGTCTCGCGTCGCGCTGATCGCCGTGAGCTGCCTCGTGCTCGCGCCGACGGCGCGGGCCGCATCCTTCTCGGGCACCGTGACTCTGCCGGACGGACGCGCTGCATTCGGCGCGATGGTCAGCGTCTTCAATGCGCCGAAGAACCAGAAGCAGACGGTGTACACGGCCGCGGACGGCAGCTACGCAATCGTCACGCCATACTCGGGCCCGCTCGACGTGCGTGCGCGGCTTGCCAACTACGAGGACGTGCTCGCGACCGTGGACGCCGCAGCGGATGCCACGAGCGCGCTCGACCTGCGCCTGAAGCCGTTCGCCGACGCGCAGGGCGCCTCGGATGCGCTTGCGGCCTCGGCTCACAACGCCGTGCTGCCGGTGGAAGCGGGCCGACGATCGCCACGTGTTCGTGAGCCAGTGCAACTACTGCCACCAGGTCGGCAACTCGACGACGCGTGCGCCGCGCAGCCACGACGCCTGGCTCGCCACCATCAACAAGATGGAGGGCTACCTGTCGATGATCACGCGCGCGCAGTCGATCCGCTTCGCGAGCGCGCTGGAGCATGGATTCGACGGCAAGCCGGTCAAGGCCACGCACGACTACGGCCCGACGCCCGAACTCGCCCGCGCGAAAGTCGAGGAGTGGCAGCTCGGCGACGGGTTCTCGTTCATCCACGACATGGATGTCGCCGCGGACGGCAAGTTCTACGGCACCGACGAAGGACACGACAAGCTCTGGGTGCTCGACCCGCGCACCGGTGAAATCGAAGCCCACGACCTGCCGAAGAGCAACCTGCCGCGCGGCGGGTTGTTCTCGGGGATGCACCTCGCGATCGGCGTGTTCACCGGCAGCCACGGTCCGCACAGCATGGCGCAGACGAAGGACGGCCGGATCTGGATCACGAACGCGCTGTCGTCCACGATCATGTCGTTCGACCCGGCGACGAAGCAGTTCAAGACGTACCCGGTGCCGGGCGACGCGCTCTATCCGCACACGATCCGCGTCGACCAGGACGACATCGTCTGGTTCACGATCGTCGCATCGAACCAGGTCGGCCGCTTCGATCCGAAGACCGAACAGATGACCGTGATCCGCCTGCCGTCGAACGGCTTCTTCCGCTGGGTCACGGACATGCTGTTCCCGACGCTGCTCCGGATCTCGTCGTGGTTCCCGGACAAGTCGCTGCTGCTCGACTTCTCGCACCACCGCTTCCTCGGCTACACGGTGCTCGCGTTCCCCTACGGCATCGACGTGAACCCGAAGGACGGCAGCGTCTGGTACGCGAAGCTGTACGCGAACCGGATCGGCCGCATCGACCCGCAGACGCTCGCGATCACGGAGTACGAGACGCCGCTCTCCGGCCCGCGGCGCCCGCGCTTCGACAAGGACGGCATCTTCTGGATCCCGTCGTTCGACGAGGGCGCGCTGATGCGCTTCGACCCGGCCACCGCGAAGTTCGGGAGCTACAAGGTCCCGGGCGTCGCGCAGGGCGAGTACGAGACGCCGTACGCGCTGAACGTGTATCGCCCGACCGGCGAGGTGTGGATGGCGGCGAACAACTCCGACCGCGTGCTGCGTTTCTCACCGGCCACGAATACGTTCCGCAGCTACCCGAGCCCGACGCGGGTCACGTTCCTGCGCGACTTCTCGTTCACGAAGGGCGGTCGCGTGTGCTCTTCGCACTCGAACCTGCCGGCGTACGCGATCGAGGGCGCCGTGCCTGCTTACATCTGCATCGATCCGGAGGGCGGGGAGCGCGATCGCGCGCAGCTGGCAGCGATGCGGTCGGCGACAGCCGCGGCGAATGTGGGCGGCGGTACCGGAGTTCGTCACTAGCACGACAGGGATCGGGCGGGTCCAATTGCGCCGCCCGGTCCTGGAATGCCCGGCTATTTCCCGGGCGGGAAGATCGTCTTCCAGTCGTTCTTCATGCTGATGACGACCCAGCCGCTCTTCTGCGCCTGGTCGTACAGCGCCTGCGTGAACGTGCCGACATGGCTGTCGGGCAAGCCTGTCGCGGGACCGTAGGCAAATTCGCGCGCCTTGTCGTCGTGCAGCACCAGCATGCCGAATCGCGCGCCGCGCTCCGGACGTCGCGTACTCGAGCATCTGCCGGTCGCCGTCGGAATTGCCGAAAGCGGCGCTCGGGCGATGGCCGATGTGCTGGTTGATGCCGATCGGCTTGCCTTCCTTGTCGTCGATGAAGTTCAGCTCCGGCAGCCGGACCAGCACTGCCTTGCCGTCCCGCAATTCGAACTTCGTCTTGATGCTCGAGCCGACCACTTGCTCAGGCGGGACGCCATAGGCCTGCTCGGCCCATGGCCGCATGAACTCGATGCCGCCGCCCGACACGATGAAAGTCTTGTAGCCGTGCGCGCGCAGGCAGGCGAGCAACTCGACCATCGGCTGGTACACCATCTCCGTGACCGGGCGCTTCGTGACGGGATTCTTCGCGGTCGCAATCCAGTCCTTGACGATCTGCTGGAACTCGTCGGTCGTCATGCCGGCGTGCGTCGCCATCACGATCTCGAGCAGCGCCTTGTCGCCTCCGGCGAGTGCGCCCTTGAGATCGCCCTTCAGCACCGACGCATACGGCTCCTGCGTCTGCCACTCGGGATGCTGCGGCGCCAGGGCCTTGATGCGGTCGAGCGCGAACAAACCCTGCACGTACATCGGCTGCTCGGACCACAACGTGCCGTCGTTGTCGAACGTTGCGATGCGCTCGTCCGGCGCGACGTAGTCGGGACTCGCCTTGTCGGTGGTCTTGCGGACGAACTCAACGATCGCCTTTTTCGCCGGCCCGTCGGTCCACGACGCGAGGTGGTCGTGACGCGCGTGCGCCGGGGCACCCGTGAGCAGTCCGAGACCGAGCACCGCGGCCAGCCCGAGTGTCCGACGATTGAAAGGACGCGGCAGAGTCAGCATGCAAACCTCCCTGCAAAGTGACAGGTCGTGTGCGCTTTCGGCGCGGGACACCGACCCGAACAGAACGCCGGGGACCGTCACTTGAGCCGGAGCCTTCGCTCCAGATAGTGAATATCCGTGCCGCCGGCGCGAAACGCCGCGTGCTG
>CAVOKQ010000013.1:0-268522 GCA_963696545.1 uncultured Gammaproteobacteria bacterium | reverse complement strand
GATCGGTAGGGCCTGGCTAATCACGGGAATGCCCTGGCGCATGATCACCGCTGTGGACGCGGCAATCGCTGTCGCGAACGAAGAGCTGGCCGATGCCTATTTCCTGACACACCACCTTCAACTCCCCGGCAAGCCTCCAGCACTGCGAACGCAGAGCTGTAGGTGCAACGCGGCCGCGAATTGCAAGACGTGAATTGGCCGCGCTGCCGCTGTTGCTCCCACCGCGGCGTCTGCAAACCCACTTCCGGGAGTTCGCCGAACCTCTTAATCAGCAGCGAGCCATTCTCTACCGACAGAACGAGAAGCTTCGACGCTGCGCGCGACTTGCTACTGCCACGCCTCATGAACGGAGCCATCGCGCCGCATGAAGATTAAGTCATTTGAATTTGCGCACATCAAAGCATTCAAATGGCTTAAATTCGACCTGGAGCGAACATCCGTACTTGTCGGTCAAAATGACCACGGCAAGTCCTCGATTCTCAAGGCGATCGATATCGTCCTTAACCAATTGAACGAGGACACACTTTCCGTTGCGGGGGCTCTCCACCAGGACTTGGCGGAGTTGTTGTTGCCGATCTTTCCTGTGAAGGCGAAAGCGCGCCGGATTACGATCACGTATGACACCGGAAAGAAGGAGAAGCAGCTTCACGTTACGGTTCGATCGGATCTGACGTTCACGGTCCTGGAAAAGATCGAAAGAAACACCAAGACGACCCCTGCCGCAATCGAAGTACTTCGAAAGCTGCGGGAAAGCAACCGTTTTGTGCTGATTCCCGCACTGCGAGACGCGTCCTCAGAACAGTTTCAAGAACTATTCTCACGAATGCTTCGTGAGCATGGCCTATCGAAGATCATTCCTCAGAAGGCCGGCAGAACCCCCCAGGAATACCGCACTCTCAAAGACATCCGCGACAAGATTTCAACCAGCATTAAGCCGTACATCGATGAGGCATTACTGCCCCAAATTGAAAAGCATTTCGGTTTCAAGACGCTCCATAAGCTCGCGTTGAAGTTTGACGTTGATGTTCAAGATGTCGGCGAGTGGATCCTAGACAACCTGCGACTCGGCTTTCGGGTCGCGGACGGCGGCGATGCCACGCTCGCTCTTTCGGAAGCAGGGTCTTGGCGTCCAAAGTGGAGTGCTCCTGGCGCTGCACGGGCTAGAGCAGAAAGCTGCCGAAAAACCCCGACACTCAGTTCATTCTAGCCGTCGAGGAGCCGGAGACATTCTTGCATCCGCAGAAGCAAAAGGAACTCTATTCCGACATCCGTGCCGCACAGTCGGAGAATCTTCGAGTTATCGTCACGACGCACAGCCCCTATATCGTAGCCGAGACTCCGTTTACTCGATTAGGATTGGTAAAGAAAGAAGGACAGCACTCTGCGCTATACATCGCAGAAGTAAAGAGCGCACAGGAGCAGGAAACGTTCGACGCCTATAGCGACGAAGTGAACTCGTTGCTCTTTTTCGCGGACAAGGTGGTCTTGGTAGAGGGAGAGTCTGACGCCCGCGCCATCAATTTGCTGATGCAAAAGCAGTTCAGACCCGATGCACCATCGGATCTCGATCATCTCTGCGTCTGGCAACAGAAACTTCTCTCCGTTCCTGCGAATGATTCGGGCTTGGACAGCCGCGAAGATTCCACATCTGGTCGTGACTGATTTCGATTCCCTGACGAAATCGACCGATCGCGCCATTCTCGTTGGCGCGAAAGCTGCCGGCTATTCTGTCGCGGGAGAGACGGGCTTCCATGCAAAGATTGACAGCGCACTAGACAAGGGCGAAGCAGAGTACGGTGCCGTCGCGAACGATGCGACGGCGCTGTTCGCGGCCGCCGGACTCAATGTCTTCGTGTTCACTTCGGATCTTGAGAACTCGCTGATCACTAACGTGAATCAACAGGCCGCCGCGAGAGTCCTAACTGACGTCGCGACGAATGGTGTCGACTACACCACCGGCTATGACTTGAACATGCTCAAGCGGCAGATTGGCAGCAAGGGCATCCCCTTGAACCCGATGGCGGAGCCACCGTTTAAGAAGCCCTTCATTCACCGAAAGATCGCTGACACAGTGGATCTCACGAATCCACACGCCGACATCGAGCGCCTTCTTACTGCCATTAGCACCATGTAGCACACCGTAAGACGGAACCGAAAGTGGCCCTCACCGACATTAACAGCGAAGACCGGCTCGTCCAGAAGACGTTTGCTGACTACCTGCGCGATCGGCACGGGTGGGAGAGCGTCTACGCCTGGAACGACGGAGACGTTCGGACCGGACGGAACGCTGGGCCGGACGCGGAGCGCGAGGTGGTGCTGGTTCGCGATTTGCGGCGGCGCTGGCACGCCTGAATCCGGACCTGCCCGAATCAGCCCGCGAACAGGCGATGGAAGCTCACCGGTGTGGACTTCTCCCGCTCGATTTTCCAGCACAACCGCGAATTTTACCGCTACATCCGCGACGGCGTGCCGGTTGAGTGGCGCGACGCCAGCAACGAGAAGCAGGCACGCGCAGGCGCAGGTGATCGACTTCCGCAATGGCAGACCCGGAACAAATCACTTCCTGGCCGTGCGGGAACTGAAGATTCAGGGCCTGCGCATGCCGCACTACAACCGGCGGGCGGATCTGGTGTGCTTCGTCAACGGCTTGCCGCTGGTCTTCATCGAACTCAAGGCTGTGTATCGAAACATCCGCGGGGGCTTTGATGACAACCTGACTGACTACCTATGAACAGCATCCCGCACGCATTCCACCATAACGCCTTTCTGGTGGTCAGCAACGGGGACCATGCCCGCTACGGCTCGATCACCAGCAAGTGGGAGCATTTCGGCGAGTGGAAGCGCAACGCCGAGACGGACAAGGCGCCTGGAAGCCGAGGTGCTGCTCGACGGCATGCTGGCCAAGGAGCGGCTGCTTGACCTGGTGGAGAACTTCATTCTGTTCGATGACAGCAAGCCGGGCGGCACGCGGAAGATCGTTGCGCGCAACCATCAGGTGCTGGGCGTGAACAAGGCCGTGGCGGCGGTGCAGCGTCAGGAGGAGCTGAAAAATCATTTCCCTCCGGAGAGCGGCTGGTCACGTATCGCGTGCCCGAGCCAGAGCTGCGGACAAGCCGCAGAGGGAGCCGCCGGCAGGACCAGCGAATGCTAAACGCTGCGGGCACCAGCGGACAGCGGAAGGCTAATGGACTGCCGCTGGTCGAAGCGGGCGCATCCTGATCTTGGCCGGCTTGGCGTTTTCTGGCACACGCAGGGCAGCGGCAAGTCCTACTCGATGGCGTTCTTTACCGAGAAGGTGCGCCGCGTGGTGCCGGGCAATTTCACCTTTGTGATCATGACCGACCGGGATGATCTGGACGACCAGATATATCGCACCTTCTTCGGCTGCGGCGTCACGGACGAGAAGACGCCCCGTGCCGCCTCGGGCAAGGACCTGAAAGAGATTCTTCTGGAAAACCACCGGTTCATCTTCACCCTGATTCATAAATTCAACCTGGCGGTAGACGAGCCATACAGCATGCGGGACGACATCATCGTCATCTCGGACGAAGCGCACCGGACGCAGGCCGGCAAGTTGGCGCGCAACATGCGCCTGGCGCTGCCGAATGCATCGTTCATCGGATTCACGGGCACGCCGCTGTTGAAGCACGACCAGCTGACGCGGCGGATCTTCGGCAGCTATGTGTCGCGCTATGACTTTCGAGCGCTCCGAAGAAGACCAGTCGACGGTCAAGCTGGTCTATGAGAACCGGGGCGAGAAACTGGGCATCGCGCGGCTGGATCTGAACGACCGCATCGCAGAGAAGATCGAGGAGGCGGAACTCGACGCGGACCAGAGTGCGCTGCTGCAGAAGTTGCTAGGCAAGGACTACGAGGTCATCACTGCCGACGACCGGCTGGATAAGATTGGCGGCCGATTTCGTCGAGCACTGCTCGACGCGCTGGGAGTGCGGCAAGTCCATGCTGGTCTGCATCGACAAGATCACCTGTGCCCGGATGTTTCAGCGTATCAAGCCGCGCTGGGAGGCCAAGCTGGCGCAGGTAAAGGCGCTCATTCGGTGCAGAGAGATGGCGCTCGCGGCAGCCCCGATCCGGATAAGCGGGACGCCATTGGCGCAGGAGCTCGAAAGTTTGCGCGGCCAGGCGAAGTGGATGGACGAGCACGATCATCGAGATCATTATCAGCGAAGCACAGAACGAGGTTCGGGACTTTGCGAAATGGGATTTTGATATTATACCGCACCGGATGGTGATGAAGACCGGATTCCAGACCCCCGACGGCAAACGGGTAAAAGTGGATGACGCCTTCAAGGACCCTGAACATCCCTTCCGCATTGCCATCGTGTGCGCCATGTGGCTGACCGGATTTGACGTGGAGTGTCTTGCAACGCTGTACATCGACAAGCCGATGAAAGCCCACACGCTGATGCAGGCCATTGCCCGCGCCAACCGCGTGTATCCGGCAAGGACTGCGGCGTTATCGTGGACTACAACGGCATGCTCAAGAGCCTGCGGGAAGCTCTTGCCCAGTATGCCCTGGGCGATGAAGAAGGATGGCGGCGGTGGCGACATCGTGGCCCCGATTGAAGATTTGGTGGAGGCGCTGGTGCAGGCCATTGAGGCGGCGGAGAAACACCTGTTGGGCTCGGCTTTGACCCGAGCGCGTCTGATTGGAGCCACAGGGTTTACCGCATTGAGGCGCTGCGCGACGCAGTGGAGGCGCTGTACACTTCAGATGAAACAAAGCGCCGCTTTGAGATAATAGCCCGGCAGGTCTTCGTCCGCTTCAAGGCGCTGCTGATGGAACCGAGCGCCTTCACCTATGCCGAGCGCCACGACAATATCGAGGCCATCTACAAAAAACTCCAGGAGCGTCGGGACACTGCCGACGTGACCGAAGTGCTCAAGGAACTGCACAAGATCGTCAACGAGGCCATCCGCACGCAAGGCACAGGGACGATCACGCGAGGGGCTTAAGGTCGACCTCAGCCGGATTGACTTTGACAAACTCGGGAAGAATTCGCCAAAGGTGCAACGAAAGCACGCCGCCTTGCAGGACATTCGCGATGTCGTAGAGCAGAAGCTGGAAAAGATGCTGGCGCGCAATCCGATGCGGATGGACTATTATAAGAAATACCAGGAGATCGTTGCTGACTATAACCGCGAGAAGGACCGCGCCACGGTTGAGGCGACCTTCGCCCAACTCATCGCCTTGGCCGCCACTCTGGACGCCGAGCAGCGCCGTGCCGCGGAAGAAGGCCTGAGTGACGACGAACTCGCCCTATTCGACTTGCTGTTCAAGGAAAACATCGGCAGGGCCGACCGCGAACGCTTAAAGCAGGCCAGTCACTCCCTCCTGAACGCACTTCGCGAGATTCTGAAGCCTATGGAGAACTGGACGAAGAATGCGACGACGCAGGCCGAAGTGCAGGTATTCGTCCTCGATAGCCTATATCGCTCCCTGCCACGGCCTCCGTATTCGGATGAAGAAACAGAGGCGCTCGCCGGCCGTGTTTACGAGTACGTCTGGGAGCGCAGCGCGAGCGGACAAAGCTTGCTCGCCGCATAGCTGGCTCTCACGTGAGCTTATCGACAGATAGCTTGCACCATATTCCGAGCACATGGTTTACACATTTCCGCATTTGGGGGAGCGCTCCCAGATGCCCTGGAACGAGTGTAAGCCGATGGACGAACGCCTCCGCTTCATAGCCCGCCTGCTCGAAGGCGAGAAGATGGCGCCGGTCTGCCGCGAGTTCGGCATCTCCCGGGTGACCGGCTACAAGATCTTCGAGCGCTACAAGGCCTGCGGTCTCGATGGGCTCCACGACCGCAGCCGGGCCCCGTACCGCCAGGCCAACCAGCTGCCGTTCCAGGTCGAGCGGGCGATCTTGGGGCTCAAGAAGGAGTTCCCATCCTGGGGCGCGCCGAAGATCCGCGACAAGCTGATCCGTGACTACCCGATGATCCCGCCGCCGGCGGTCAGCACGATCCACGCTGCGCTCGATCGCAACGGCCTCGTCAAGCGGCGCAAGCGCAAGCGCTACAAGGCCAGCGGCACGCCGCTGTCCGCCGCCCACGCGCCCAACGGCCTGTGGTGTGCCGATTACAAGGGCGAGTTCCTGCTCGGCAACAAGCAGTACTGCTACCCGCTCACCATCACCGACTACCGCTCCCGCTACCTGCTCGCCTGCGAGGGCCTCGAGTCCACGAAGTCGAAGTTCGCCTTCTCGGTGTTCGAGCGCACCTTCCGCGACTTCGGCCTGCCCGCCGCGATCCGCACCGACAATGGCGCCCCGTTCGCCGCGGCCTGGGCGTTGTTCGGCCTGTCCCGTCTGGCTGTCTGGTGGCTGCGCCTAGGCATCCGCCTGCAGCGCATCAAGCCCGGCCATCCGCAGCAGAACGGCCGCCATGAGCGCATGCATCTCACGCTCAAGAACGAGACCACCAAGCCCGCGGCGTTCAACGCCCTGCAGCAGCAGGAGCGCTTCGAGGAGTTCATCCGGGTTTACAACCAGGAGCGGCCGCACCAGGCGCTCGGCGGCGCCTATCCGGCCGAGGTCTATACACCTTCAGCCCGACCCTACGAGCCACCCCGTGACCCGGAGTACCCGTTCCACGACCGCACCGTGCGCGTGACGCGCTGCGGGCGAATCTGCCTCGCCAGTCGGAAGATCAACCTGAGTACCGCGCTGGCAGAGCAGCTGGTGGGCATCCGCGAGGTCGACGACCAGGTCTGGCAGGTCAGCTTCCTGGAGTACGATCTGGGATACTTCGATCGAGATCAGGACCGGGTCGAGCCCGGTCCCAATCCGTTCGCCCCGGACACAGTGTTAACCATGTGTCCGGAATGAGATGTAAACCGTGTGACCGGAATGCACCAGTTGGAAGTGGTGGCCAGGGTCGGAATCGAACCAACGACACGCGGATTTTCAGTCCGCTGCTCTACCAACTGAGCTACCTGGCCACGGTAGGCGGTCCCAGCCGGGCGGCGGGGACATTGGAAGGGCGGGAATTAGACCCGAGGGGGTGTCCGGCCGTCAACCCGACGGCCGACCGGGCGTTGTCCTCTGCTGTAGCAACCAGCGCGCCGTCGAATCCACGACGGCAAGGAGACGAACATGACCCGCACCCTCGCTCGACCCCGCATCCCCGCCCTGGCCGCGACTGCCGCATTGGGCCTGCTGCTCGCATCCGCCGCCCTGACCTCGGCCCACGCGGCCGATCGCAACCAGGGAACAGCCCGAATGGGCGCGGCCAGCGCGCATGCGCAGCGCCCGCACGGCGATTACACGCGGCACACCGAGCGGCAACGCACCGAGAACGGCCACACCCGCACGGACACCTGGACCAACGACCGGGGCACGGCGACGCGCTCGACTGAGGTCGTCAACGACCGCGCCAACCAGACTCGCACTCGCAGCGTCGATTCGACCGGCCCGAAGGGCGGCACGCAATCGCGCGACGTGTTGACGACGCGCGACCCGGCCACGGGCACGTGGACGAAGGACGTCACTGTCGACCGCACGCCGCCGCCGGCCGGCAACGGCGGGTGACGTTCGCCAGGTCGGACGGGATTGGCCCGTCCGACCCGGTCCTGCGCGATCGGCTGGCCGGGTGGCCTGCACCCCCGTATGCTCCAGCACCCTCTCAAGGAGCCGCCGGTGCCAAACACGTCCCAGCCGATCTCGTCCGTCACGACCCCGCTCGCGACCACGCTCGCCCTGCTGCTCGCCGCGACGTCGCTCACCGGGTGCAGCACGACCACGTCGGCCACTGCCTCCGGCACGTGGAAGGACAAGGCGGCGCTCACGCAGCCGTTCACGCGCGTGCTGGTCGTCGGCGTGAGCCCGGACGTCAATGCGCGCTGCCCGTTCGAGCGACTGCTCGCATCGCGCATCGAGAGTGCGGGCACCGCCGCCTTCGCCAGCTGCGACGTCGTCACGCAGAAGACTCCGCTGACGCGCGAAAGCATCGATGCCGCGGTCGCGTCACAGAAAGCCGACGGCGTGCTTGCGACCACGCTCGTGTCGATGGACTGGAACACCGGGAGCAGCGGTCGCGACACGCGCGGCGGCGGGATGTACAAGGCGACCGACTCCGGCTACGGCATGTACGGCGTGCCAGTGGTGTACGGCAACTTCGAGACCGCGGCGGCGATCACGACGCTGAAGGGCGAGGCGCACGTCACCACGAACGCGTACGAGACCAGGGGCCCGACGCTGGTCTACACGCTCGACTCCGCGGTACAGAACTTCGAGTCGCGCGACCAGGGCCTCGTCACGATCGTCGGTCCGATCGTCGACAAGCTGCGGCGTGACGGGCTGATTCGCTAAAGGGCGGCGCTGCCCGGCATCACGTCGACGATCACCTTGCCGCGCGCGCGGCCTTTCTCGAGGTACGCGATGGCGTCGGCGACCTCGGCTAGCGGATAGCTGCGATCGACCACCGGCGTCACCTGCCCCGCCGTCACCGCGTTGGCGATGAACGCGAGGTCCGCAGGGTTCAGCTGCGCCATGAAGAACACGGCCTTCTGCTTCACGAACGGCGAGACGAGCATCGCCTTCAGCGGCGTGGACAGCGCGCCTAGCCACGGGTCCTCGCTGTTGCCGCCGACGATGATGTAGCGGCCCGCGGGCGCGAGCACCCTGCGCACCTCGAGGAACGAGTGGTTGCCGACGTTGTCGATCACGACGTCGTAGCGCTCCGTACCTGCGGTGAAGTCCTGCTGCGTGTAGTCGACGACGTGGTCGGCGCCGATCGAGCGCACGAGCTCGACGTTGCGCGTGCTGCAGACGCCGGTGACCTCGGCGCCGAGCGCTTTCGCGAGCTGCACGGCGAACGTGCCCACGCCGCCCGAGGCGCCGTTCACCAGCACCTTCTGCCCCGGCTTCAGCTGTCCCTTGTCGCGCAGTGCCTGAAGTGCCGTGACCGCGGCGATGGGGATGCCCGCGGCCTGGTCGAACGTGAGGCGCGCTGGCTTCGGCAGCACGTTGCGCGTGGCGTTGACGACGACGTACTCCGCGAGTGCGCCGTTCCTCGCACCGAACACCTCGTCGCCGGGCTTGAACTTCGTGACGTTGCTGCCGATCGCCTCGACCGTGCCCGCGAAGTCGACGCCGAGCCGCGGGTCCTTCGGCCGGCCGAAGCCCGCACCGAGTCGCATGATGTACGGCTTGCCGCGCATGTAGTGCCATTCGACCGGGTTGATGCCGGCGGCGTGCACCTTCACGAGCACCTCGTCGGCGCCGGGCGTCGGCTTCTCGATCGTCTCCACCTTCACGACGTCGGGCGGGCCGTAGCAGCGATAGGTTGCGGCCTTCATGGGCGTGGCTCCGGCGGCGAGTGCGGGCAGCGGGGTCGTCGGGCAGGCCGAGTCGTGGCTGATCGCCAAGGCGAGCGCCACCACGGCGACGATGACCAGGGCGGCGAGGATCTTGAGCCAGCGTTTCATGTCGTTGTCGGCCTTGCGGTGGCGGCGGGCGTGCTGAGTGGGGCCGAATCTGAACAAATGCGGCGGATTCACGCCAGCGGAATGCGACGGGCGGCGGGTAATGTGGTTGCTGGGCGTGCGCTGGCGGCGGGGATTCCTTACACTGATACCTTGAGTAAGGAATTGGTCGGCAGGTAAGGCGCCATGAGCGAAGCCAAGATGACCAGCAAGGGACAGATCACGGTGCCGAAGGACATACGGCTCAAGCTGAATCTCAAGCCGGGCGACCGGGTGCTCTTCATATTGGAGGATGACGGCGCCGTGCGACTGCGTGCGGCCAACAGGAGCGTGTCGTCGCTGATGGGAATTTTGCCATCTCCAAAGCGTGCGGCCTCTCTTGAAGAGATCGATGAGGCAATCCAGCTGGCGGTCGCGAAGGACGTGCTCGGCCATGATTGGGATTGATACAAACGTCCTGCTGCGCATGCTCGTGCGCGACCACGATGCCCAGGCTCGTGCCGCAGAGCGATTCATTTCGACCCATTGCTCCCGGGAGAATCCCGGTTTCGTATCGTGCATCGTGATTACGGAGATCGCCTGGGCACTGAAGCGAATGTATGGATACGACCGATCCGAAATCGTCACTGCGCTTCGCGCGCTGCTCAACGTGACCGAACTCGAGATCGAATCCGCCGACGAGGTTCACCTCGCGGTGGCTGACTTCGAGAAATCCGGTGGCGGATTCGTCGACTGCCTGCTCGCTCGCACCAACACCGCGGTCGGGTGCGAACACACCATCACATTCGACCGCAAGGCGGCGAAACTGCCAGGGTTCAAGCTGCTCCCCGGCGCCTGAGCCGTGCGTACTGCACCGCTCGTTGACCGCCCCTTCCCTCGGGCGTAGCTTCGGCCCTCTCTGGGGGAGGGTTAGCCATGCGCATCAAGACTTTCGTCCTGTCGGGCATCGCGGTGCTTTTTTCCTGTGCTGCGTTACACGCGGCGTCGCCGCCACTGCCGGCCGTTGTGGCCAAGGCCGTGAAGGATACGGCCGCGATCTGCACCGAAGTCGGCGGCAAGCCGAACACCTCGCAGGCGATCAAGCGCGCGGACCTGAACGGCGACGGCATCGAGGACTATGTGCTCGACGGCGGGTCGGTCAACTGCGATGGCGCCGCGAGCGTCTACGGCGACCGCGAGAAGGGCGTGCTCGTTTACGTCGGCGACGGCAAGGGCGGCGCGACCGAGGCGTTCAACGACATGTCGTACGGCATTACGCTCGAAGGCACGGGCACGGCCGCGAAGCTCTGGCTCACGGTGTCGGGCCAGTCATGTGGCAAGCCGCCGGCGAAGGATTTCGCGAGCGAGAACTTCTGCGATCGTGCGATCGTGTGGAACGCGAAGACGCGGAAGTTCGACTTTGCTCCCGTGTCGACGGTGAAGATGATCCAGTAGGAAATTCGGTGCCAGGCACCTATTTTTCCGAATCGGAAAAATAGGTGCCTGGCACCGAATTAATCAGTGCTTGCCGGGCTCGAGCTTCACGCCTCGCCGCTCGTACGTGGCGTAGGCAACGAGCGCCGTCATCTCAGGACTGTCGACCGCCAGCGGCACGCCTTCCAGCGGATTGCGGATGCACCAGTTGATCATCTCGGGCAGGGTGATGACCTTGCCGATCTGTTTCTGGAACTTCGGGTACGTCTCCGGGTGCGAATTCGCGGCATTCGGGTGACATTGCGCGCACACCACGCCGTTCTTGCCGAGCGCGGGACTGGTCCACAGTTCCCGGCCCTTCTGCACGACCAGCATGAACTGCTGGTTCCAGCGCTCGACGTCCTGCTTGGTGAACTCGTCGGCGCGGGCCGGTGAGGCGCCCGCCAGCAGCGCGCACCCGACGACTGCGGCCAGCCCGGATGCAACGATCTCTTTCTTCATGTGATTTCTCCGCGGCTCAGTAGTGGACCTGGTTCGGCTCGAGGGCAGCCTCGCCCTGGAACTGCCTGTCGACCGGGTGCCCGAGCTTCGGATCGAACGCCACGGTGCGCGGCCGGTTGCTGTACAGGTTGTAGTTGAGGCCCACGCGCCCCGTATTCACGTCGATCAACTGCCAGCCCGTCGCGTCGCGCTCGAAGAACGGATCGCCGCGATTCATCGGGATGGTGAGCTTCGGCAGCATGCTCTCGGCCTGCGCGTAGCTCTGCGGATACGGCCACGGCCACGCCGTCGCCATCACGGAGTTGAAGCTGATGTTGCCGATCTGGTTGTACTGGATCTGGTGCACGTGCCCGTAGACCACGTTGACCTTCTCGAAGGGCGCGAGCAGTGCCTGCACCTGTTCCGCATCGTCGGTCCAGAAATTCCACCCCTTGTAGATCTTCTGGATCGGTGAATGCGAGAACACGACCAGCGGCGTGTCCTTCGCGATGCCGGCGAGGTCCTTGGCCAGCCACTCTCGCTGCTTCTCGCCCACCATGAACGGCGAGCCGTTTGGATTGTCGAGGCCTGCCATCTCGAGCATGCGCTGCTCGCCGGTCGGCCAGCGCTTGTAGGTCCACTCGTCGGTCGTGAGGATGCTGTTCAGCACGACGAAGTGCACGCCCTTGTGATCGAAGCTGTAGTACTGCGGGCCGAAGAGCTTGCTCCAGTACTCGCCCAGGTCGAGGTAGTAGTCGTGCTCGCCCATCACGCAGCGCAGCTTGCCGTTCAACTTGCCCAGCATCTCCGCACCGTGGTCGAGCTCGGGCTTGGAGCCGAGCTGGGCCAGGTCGCCGCCGAACATCACGAAGTCCGGCTTCGGCGAGATCAGGTTCGTCTCGGCCACCGCGCGGATCAGCCCGCGGTCCCAGTTGGTGACGAACTTGGTGCCGCGGATGTGCTGGATGTGCGAGTCCGAGATGTAGGCGAACGTGAAGTTCTGCTCCGCCTTCGCGAAGGCCAGCTCGATCCATGTGACTGGCAACGCGCCGACGGCCGCGACCGTGCCTGCTGTCCGCAGGAAGCTGCGGCGGGAGTAGTTGTTGCTCATGGCGTACCTCCTGCGGCGAGGGCCGAAACCGTGGCGGGCTTCGCGTACTGCGGGCTCGTCAGCGCCTCCATGAACGCCACGAGGTCGGTGATCTGCTGATCGCTGAGGTTCAGCTCGCGAATGCCGCCACTGAGGAAGTCATTGACGCGCTCACCCTTGTTGGTCACACCGCCGTTGTTGTAGTGCACCACGACGTCGCGCAGCGTCTTCAGGCTGCCGTCGTGCATGTACGGCGCGGTCGCCGCGACGTTGCGCAGTGTCGGGGTCTTGAACGCGCCGAGCACGTCGAGTTCCTCGGTAATCGCGAAGCGGCCGAGTTCCGACGTCGACGGATTCGAGAGCACCGCCTTGTCGACGTCCAGGCCCTTGGCCTTCGCCTCGATGAACTTCGGCGCGATCTCCGGCACCTTGTCCTGGATGCGGTTGATGCCGACGCCGACGTTGTGGAAGCGGTTGTCGGTGAACAGCGCCTGGTCCTGCTCGATCACGTGGCACGACACGCAACGGCCGTCGCCGAGGAACACCTGGAAGCCACGCACGGCAGACTCGCTCATGGCGGCCTTGTCGCCGCCGAAGTAGTACCTGTCGAAGGGCGAGTCGCCGGCGACGATGGTCCGCTCGAAGGTCGCGATCGCCTTCTTGACGTGCTCCATCGTGATGGCCGCGGGCTCGACCGCGAACACCTGCCTGAACGAAGCGGCGTACTCCGTGTCCGTGCGGACGATCTTGAGGATCGGCTCGTGATTCGGCAGCCCCATCTCGATCGGGTTCACGAACGGATGCTGCGACTGGTCCTCGAGGTCCGCCGAGCGGCCATCCCAGAACTGGTGCGTGAAGTACGCGGCGTTCACGACGGTCGGGGCGTTGCGGGTTCCTTTGAGCTTGTTGATGCCTTCGGACGTCTGCAGCGGGCTGTCCGTGAATGCCTTGCCGGGATCGTGACACGTGGCGCAGCTCACCTCGCCGGTGGAGCTGAACCGCTTGTCATTGAAGAGCTTGCTGCCGAGGGCGATCTTCTCGGACGTCATCGGATTGGCGGCCGGCACCGGGACAGGTGGCAGTCCGAGTGGCCCGGCCAGTGCAAATGCGCAGGCAGGCCGGCGCCCGCCAGTACCGTCAACATGGACGCATAACGGCGCTTCATTGCTAGGGTCCCTCCATGGGATGACCGCACTTAGACTTTGTCCACGCTACCGCCGGAGGGCTGTTGTGGGCAATAAGGAGTTATTGGCGGCAATCCGCCACATTCCGGCCTTTCTGCCGCATGAAAAAATCGGTGCCTGGCACCGGATATTCGGTGCCAGGCACCAATTTACCAATCTAGATCAGGAACCCGAGGTCGCGCACGGCGAAGTTGCCGATGCTGGGTGCGATCTTGGGCAGGTCCGCATCGGCAACGCCGAACCACCGCGCGAGCGTCGCCGCGTACTGGTCGGATGAGATCGCCGGAATCATGCGCCCTCCCCCGACATCGTCCGCGCCGTTGATCGCGAGCACCGGATAGCGCCCGTATATGGTGCGGCCCTTCACCGCGCCGCCCACGACGAGCTGCACTCCGCCCCACGCGTGGTCGCTGCCATCGCCGTTCGACGTGAGCGTGCGACCGAAGTCCGACTGCGTGAACGCCGTGACCTTCTCCGCCACGCCGAGCTCCACCGTCGCGGCATGAAATGCCGCGAGGCTGGCGCTCACATTGCCGAGCAGCCCCGGCTGGTCCGCCAGCTGGTCGTCGTGCGTGTCGAAGCCACCGGTCGCGACGAAGAACACCTGCCGCGACATGCCGAGCCGGTCGCGCACGGCGATCATCTTCGCCACGGTCTGCAGCTGCGTGGCGAGCGTCGATCCAGTCGGGAAGACGGTGGTCAACGGCGGTGCGGCGGCCAGCGCTGCGTTCACGAGGTCCGCGTACTTCAGAGCGCGCTTCTGCACGTCGGCATATGCGCGTTCGTACGCGGAGCCGTACGTCGCGCTCGCAACATTCGTGAAGCTGGTCTTGCGGGCGAGCGGCGTGCCGGTCGCACCCATGCCCGTGAACGTCGTCGCACCCGACGCACCCATGATGTACGGCGTCGCGACATTGCCGGCCTGGAACAGCGTGTTCCCGGACAGCGAAACGTTCAGCGCGAGCTGCTGGCTCGACACCTGGCTCGCGAGCAGGTCCGCAATGCGCCCGGCCCAACCGGACTTCGACGGCGCCTGCCCGCGCAGGCTGTGCCACTGGTCCTGCTGGTCGTTGTGCGAGAAGAGCTGCGGCGGCAGCGGCACCGACTTCGCCGTGTACTGTGCCTTCGTCGTCGGCGCGATCAGCGGCCCCACGTTCGCCATCACGGCGCAGCGCGCGGATTCGAACAGCGATGCGACGCCCTGCATCGACGGGTGCATGCCGTACAGCACTCCATTGCCGTTCAACGCATTGATCGGCAGCAACTGGTCCTTCGCGATCGCGAGGTTCTGTCGCGACTGCGCGTAGACGTTGTATTCCGCGTCCGAGCGCGGCACGACCATGCTCCACGAGTCGTTGCCGCCGAACAGGAACACGCAGACCAGCGCCTTGTAGTCGCCGAATCCGGACGTGCCCGCGGCCTGCGCCCAGACGGTGCCCGGCGTGACGCCGAGCGCGTGGACGAGCCCGCCCGCGGTGAGGGCCGTGACGAAGCGGCGTCGTGTGATGCGGTTCATCGTGGTCTCCTCAGCGCTGCACGACGTATTCGGGAGAAGTGGCGACCAGGTACAGCGCCTCCGACACGCGCTGTCCGGGATTGGTCGCCGCCGTGCGTTCGACCGCGGCCTTGGCCTCGGCCTTCAACGTGGCCGAAATCTGGCCGCCCAACATCTTGTCGGCGATCTTGTTCACCAGCGCCTCGGAGTCGCCGGCGAGCGGCAGCTCGGCCGAGTAGTCGAGCAGTACCGAGGTCGCAGCAGGATTCGTCGCGGTCGAGTTCCAGGCGAAGATGAAGCTGTAGAACGCGTTGCCCACGGTCGTGTTCTGGTACTCGGTCGCGATCTGCATCTCGGGCGACACCAGGCCCTGGTCCGAGATCTCGCCCGGCGGCGCGTAGAACGGGCTGAAGAAATTGAACACCGACGGCGACTGCAGCGGCCCCTGGCCGAACGCGGCATTGACGTTGCCGACGCGGTACTGGCCATTCGCGGCCTTCGCGCCGTATGCGCGCCACATCTGCGTGAGGCGCAACAGCGGCTCCTTCACCTTGCCGGTCGTCGCGCCGGGCGTGGCGGGCCGCGCCTCGGCATCGAGCAGGATCGCTTTCACGACCGCGCCGAGGTTGCCGCGCTTGCCGCTGCCGTCGTTGTTGAACACCGCCGTGACGCGCGCGACGTATTCCGGCGACGGGTTGCTGGTCACCAGTTTCTGGATCAGCTGCTTCGAGATGAACGGGCCGACGGTCGGGTGGTTGAAGATGTTGTCGAGCGCGTCGGTGAGGTCCTGCTGCGGCGTCTGGCCGGCCGGCAACGTCGGCTTCGCCGCTCCCGGATACTGCAGCAGCTTCTTCGCGAGCGGCGAATGCTGCTCCGGGTACGCCTGCATCGGCAGCACCTGGTTCGCAAGCGTGCGACGGGCCTGCGCGAAACTTGCGGCGCCGGAGTAGTTCCAGCCGGTGAACACGTTCGCGAACCCTTCGATCACCGACTGGTCGTAGGTCGGGATCGGCTGGCCCTGCGCGTCCTTCTTCACCGTGCCGTCCGCGTTCAGCTCGACGAGGCCGACGGTGAAGAGCTGCATCAGCTCGCGCGCGTAGTTCTCGTCGGGCCGGATGTTCTTCGCGGTGTCCGGCTTCTGGTTGCCGAGCATGTTCAGGTACACGCCCATTGCCGGGTGGAGGCTTACGTCCTCGATCAGCTTGCGGAAGTCGCCGAACGCGTCGCGGGCGAGCATGTCGTAGTAGTCGGCGAGCGCGTGCGGCATGTTCTGCAGCGTGCTCTGCTGCGACACGACCATGATCTCGGAGAGCGCGAACGCGACACGCTGACGCAGCTGGTCGGGGCCGGTGATCGAGTTGCGGAACCAGATCTCCTGGCGGTCGACGTTCAGCGAGCCGATCATCTGCGCCGGGTTCGTGAGGCCGGCGTATGCGGTCTGTATGGTCGGCAGTTGCACGGACGCGGGCTGCTGCAGCTGCTCGTCGACCCACTTCGAGTAACCGGAAGTGGAGTTGCCGAGCGCGATCAGGCGCTGCGCCTCGGCCTCGGTCGGGCCGTACGTGGCCTGGGCCAGGAACCGGAACGCGTCGGTCTTGCCGATCGGGGGTGGGGGCGGCGTGGGTGGCACGGGCGGCGTGACGACGCCCCCGCCGGGACCCTCCGCCGCTACTGTCATCCGCCTCCGCCGCCTCCGCAGGCGGACAGGACCAGCGCGCCGGTGACCAGCGCCGCGAACCGGACGATCCTCGAAACGGGCATTCCAGGTGGCGCCATCGTGTGCTCCCCAACCGCGCGGCAGGGGCCCCCACGGCCCCGCGCATGGGCAAAGATAACGCGCCGAGTCCAGTCGCGTTTACCGGCGTGTCACAAAACCGGTGCCATTCACCAAATAGGGGAATTCGGGAAATTCGGTGCCTGGCACCTAATTTACGTTGAAGAAATTGAGCTCGCCGAAGCGGTCGAGGGACCCGTCGGCGCCGACGGCGCCGGGCACGCCGAGCCGTTCCGCCCACGACCGGGCCTCGGCCAGGCAGTCGGCGTAAGTCCGCGCCCGGGTCTCGGCCGGCAGCGCGGTCTCGTCGCAGCCCGCCGCATCGACCGCCGCGTCCAGCGAGAACGCGGCGTGCTGCTCGCGATACTCGCGGTGGCTCCACATGCCGGTCCCAGCGTCGAACGCATACAGCGGCAGGAACCGGCAGCCGTAATCGGCGACGAACTCGACTGCGTCGATCACGAACCCGGCCTCGAGGTCGTCCATCGAGTAGTGGAAGCCGACTCGGCACCAGCCCGGCTTGATGCCCTGGAATCCCTTGCGCACCCAGTCGCGATACAGCTCGGACGTGGGCTGGTCGATGCCGAGCAGGCGGTGACCGTACGGGCCCGCGCACGAGCAGCCGGCGCGCGACTGGATGCCGAACAGGTCGTTCAACAGCACGGTCACGAACTTCGGGTGCAGGTAGCGGCCGCGCGGGTCACGCAGGTTGAACGACACGATGCCGATGCGACGCTTCGGATCCGGATTGCCCAGCAGCTCGATCCGCTCGTGCGTACCCCAGCGCTGCAAAGCCCTCGACAGCAGTTCGTGCTCACGGGCCTCGATGCGCTCGACACCGATGCGCGACTTGAGCTCCATCGCGAGTGCCGCCTTCAGCGTCTGCAGCACGCCGGGCGTGCCGGCCCGCTCGCGCTCCTCGATGTCGGCGATGAAGTCCTGGTCCACCGGGCTCACGTACGCGACGGTGCCACCGCCGCCCACACTGGGCGGAAGTTCACGGTCATACAGGCGCTCGTTGAATACGAGCACGCCGCTCGAACCTGGGCCGCCCAGGAACTTGTGAGGCGACAGGAACACTGCGTCGATCGACGCATCGCTGTCATCGGCGCCGCGCGGCGGATTCATGTCGATCTCGACGTACGGCGCACTCGCGGCGTAATCGAAGCAGGCGTAGGCATCGTGCGCGTGCAGCAGTTGCGCGATTTCGCGGACCGGCGTGCGCATGCCGGTAACGTTCGACGCCGCGGAGAACGAGCCGATACGCAGCCGGCCCTTGTACTCCGGCAGCTTCAGCAGCTGCTCGAGATGCTCGAGGTCCACGCTGCCGTCGCGGCCGAGGTTTACTTCGACGACGGTCGCGAGCCCCTGGCGCCACGTCACTTCGTTCGAGTGGTGCTCGTATGGCCCGACGAATACGACCGGCTGGTGTGACTGCTGGTACTTGCGAAACGCTTCGAACTGCTCGTCACCCATGAACCCGCGCAGTTCTTCGCCCACGACCTTGCGCGTGGCCGGTGACAGCGCGACGCCGAGGATCTGCTGCAACTTGTCGATCGCGCCGGTCGCGCCCGTGCCGCACGCGACGATGCGCCCGTGCGGACCCGCGTTCACCGCGCGCTTGATGGTCTGCTCGGCCTCGTGCAGCAACCGGCTCATGCTGCGGCCGGTGAGGTCGTCCTCGGTGTGCGTGTTCGCGTAGATGCGCTGCAGCGTCTGCAGGTAGCGCTCGACGAACACCAGGCAGCGGCCCGAGGCGGTGTAGTCGCAGTAGACCATCAGGCGCCGGCCGAACGGCGTGTCGAACGCCGAATCGATGCCGACGATCTGGCGGCGCAGGTACTCGAAGCTCCAGTCGTGCATGCGGGGATTGTAATTCGGTGCCGTGGCACCGGTTTTCGTTAATTCGGTGCCTGGCACCGGTTTTTTAACCCGTTGTTTCTGCGTAGGGTTTCGCGCCGCTCAGCTGCCGCATCTGCGTATTCCGGCCGCGGCTCGCGAGGCCAACAATCGAGCCATCGGCGCGAGCCTGAGGAGGTCCCATGTCGCACAAACAGGTCCTGTTCCGCTCGGCGGCGCGGGAGAAGATCCTGCGCGGCGCCACCCAACTCGCCGAGGCCGTGCGGATCACGCTCGGCCCGAAGTCGAAGTCCGTGCTGATCCAGAAGAAATGGGGCCCGCCGATCGTCTGCAACGATGGCGTGGCCATTGCGAAGGAGTTCGAGCTGAAGGACGCGGAGGAGAACCTCGGCGCGCAGATGCTGCGCCAGGCCGCCGAGAAGACCGGCGACGTCGTGGGCGACGGCACCAGTTCGTCGACGATCCTGGCCCACGCCATTTTCTCCGACGGCGTGCGCAACGTGACGGCCGGCGCGAGCGCGATCGACCTGAAGCGCGGGCTCGACCGCGGCATGGCAACCGCGGTTGCGGCGCTTAAGGAGATGTCGCGCAAGGTGAGCACGCGCAAGGAGAAGGCGCAGGTCGCAACGATCGCCGCGCACAACGATCCGGAGATCGGTGAACTGGTCGCCGACGCGATGGAGAAAGTCGGCGGCGAAGGCGTGATCACGGTCGAGGAGTCGAAGACGACCGAGACGGTGCTCGAGGTCGTCGAGGGCATGCAGTTCGATCGCGGCTACACCTCGCCGTACTTCATCACCGACCCGGAGAAGATGGAGGCCGTGCTCGAGGACCCGTACGTACTGCTCACCGACCGCAAGGTGAACCTGCTGAAGGACCTGATTCCGCTGCTCGAGCAGGTGGCGAAGTCCGGGCGGCCGATCCTGTTCGTCGCGGAGGACTTCGAAGGCGAAGCGCTCGCCACATTGATCGTCAACCAGATCCGCGGCGTGCTGAAGAGCGTCGCCGTGAAGGCACCGGGCTTCGGCGACCGACGCAAGGCGATGCTCACCGACATGTCGGTGCTGACCGGCGGTCAGCTCGTGTCCGAAGAACTAGGCGTCAAGCTCGAGGACGTGCAGCTCGCGCAGCTTGGCCGGGCGAAGCGCGTGGTCGTGGACAAGGACAACACGACGATCATCGGCGGTGCCGGCGAACGCAAGGCGATCGACGGACGCATGGCGCAGATCCGCCACGAGATCGACAAGGCGACCAGCGACTACGACAAGGAGAAGCTCGAGGAGCGGCTGGCCAAGCTCGCGGGTGGCGTCGCCGTGATTCGCGTCGGCGCGCCGTCGGAGTCCGAGATGAAGTCGAAGAAGGACGCGCTCGACGACGCCATCAGCGCGACGAAGGCCGCGGTCGCCGAGGGCATCGTCCCGGGCGGCGGCCTGGCGCTGATCCGCTGCATCGATGCGGTCGGCAAGCTCGAAGCCTCGGTCGAGGGTGACGAGCGGACCGGGGTCGCGGTGCTGAAGCGCGCGCTCGAGTCGCCGGCACGACAGATCGCCGAGAATTCGTCCGTGGACGGCGGCGTGGTCGTGAATCGGATGATGACGAGCACCGGGCCGGTCGGGTTCGACGCGGCACGCAAGGAATACGTCGACCTGTTCGAGGCCGGCATCGTCGACCCGACCAAGGTCGTGCGCGTGGCGCTCGAGAATGCCGTGTCGGTCGCGAGCATCCTGCTGCTGACCGAGGCGACGATGACCGAGATCCCCGAGAAGGAGCGGACGCTGCCGGGCGAACCGCCGGAGATGTGAAATTCGGGAAATTCGGTGCCAGGCACCGAATTACCGAATTAAATAGGTGAATGTCACCGTGCGCCGCTGACGCCGGGCGGCGGCGGCGGCGTTAAGATCGGATCGGACGGCCATGCATCACCCACACACGGGAGCACTGCCATGAAGCATCACCCCTCGATCCCCCAGGTGGGCGCGCAGGATCCCGAGCTGAAGAACTCGCCGATCGCCGACGAAGAAGACGAGGACACGGACGTCGTGCGGCAGCAGGTCCCGGGCGAGCCTGTCTGCTACTTCAACGGCACGAGCTACAAAGACGGCGCGTTCGTGCAGAGCGGCTCGCAGGTGTTCAAGTGCATCCATGGCGTGTGGGTCGACGAAGGTTCGAGCGATCCCGACAATCCGTAGGCCGGCGTCCGCCATCTGACATTGAAGCCTTTCGACGGCGGCCCCCTCTCCCGCCGGCTGACCGCTTGACGTAATCTTGAGCGCTCCCGTTTCCGGGCCCGACCAGGAGAGCTCGTCATGGACATCGAAGGCCGCCGTCGCAGCAGCAACGTCGAGGATCGTCGCGGCATGCGGCCTGTGCGCACTGGAGTGGGCCTGAGTATCGGCGGGTTGCTGTTCCTGTTAGTGCTGAGCCTGCTCGGCATCAACCCGCTGCCTTTCGTCGGCGTCGCCACCAAGCCGCAGGAAGTCGACATGCAGCCGGCGGATCAGCCGTACCAGGAAAGCGCGCAGGAGGCGAACCTGCGCCAGATGACCGAGGTCGTGCTTGCGGACACCGAGGACACCTGGAATGCGATCCTGCCGAAGTACGGCGTGCAGTACGTGGAACCGAAGCTGGTGTTCTTCAGTGGCATGGTCACATCGGCGTGCGGCATGGCGCAGTCGGCCGTGGGGCCGTTCTATTGCCCGCTGGACCAGAAGGTCTATCTCGACATGTCGTTCTACAACGACCTGTCCACGCGTTTCGGGGCGCCAGGGGACTTTGCGCAGGCGTACGTCGTTGCGCACGAGGTCGGCCATCACGTGCAGAACCTGATGGGCATCGCGAAGCAGGTGCACGAGGCGCAGCAGCGGATGGGCCAGGCGGACGCCAATGCACTATCGGTGCGGATGGAGCTGCAGGCCGACTGCTTCGCAGGTGTGTGGGCGAAGACAGCTGCGCAATCGCGTCGGTTGCTCGAGGCGGGCGATGTCGAAGAGGGCCTGCGCGCTGCAAGCGCAATCGGCGACGACAGGCTGCAGAAGCAGGCGCAGGGATACGTCGTGCCGGACGCGTTCACGCACGGCAGCTCGGAGCAGCGCGTGCGGTGGTTCCGCCGCGGGCTGGAGTCGGGGACCCCCGAGGCCTGCGACACGTTCGCGGCACAACAACTTTAATTCGGTGCCTGGCACCTATTTTTCCGAAAATAGGTGCCAGGCACCGGATTTCAAAACCGGATCGGAGTGCCCGCGTAGCCGGTGAGCTCGAGGTAACCGCGGCCGGCGGGACTGCCGCTCGAACCTGTCACGCGCACCGGTCCTTCCCAGTAGATCGTCCCGGTGCTCGACCGTGAGTCGAGCTCGGCATCGTCCATCAACGGTGTGACGGCAAACGACTGCGTGCCAACCTGCACGCGCCACTCAACGGGATACGTGGCACCGGTGCGCGACGAGCGCCATGTCCGGCCGGGAGTCCACTCGACCTCATCGGGCTTGAACGTACGCACGCCGCCATCCGCCGAACGCAGGGTCGCGGCCGACCACAGCTCTCCGCCGTTGCGATTGCGCATCCGAAACGCCATCAGTGCCCCGCCGTCGTCGAGGTTGATGCCCATCCAGTCCCAGCCGGCCGCCTCGTCGCCGAGGATGTCGCTCGACCACTCGTGATCAAGCCATGCCTCGCCCTTCACCCGCCGCTCGCGCCCGTCGACCGTCACCGTGCCGACGACCGATAGATGCGGCAAGCTGTAGTAGTAACTGGCTGCCAGCGGCGCCGGCCCCTTGCGACTGAATCCTCCATCCCCCTGCAGCAGCGGCGCTGTCGCAGCCTGCAGGTCGAGTTGCATCCGGAACCCGTCGCCACTCACATCCGCCCGATAGACTGGCCCTTGCTGCCGCAGCGTCCAGTCGTCGATGCGTACGTCCACGAGACCTTCACGCGCGTATGCGAGATCAAACCCGGCGCGCGCCGATCGCTCGGCGTGACGCAGCCTGTCGTTCGCGGGTTCCGCGATCGCCGCGTGACCAAACAGGATCTGCTTCGGCGCGAAAGTACTCGGATTGGCTTCCGCGAACCCGGGTCGCACGCGGAAGAACGTCACCTGGAAGCCGATCGGGTCCGGTCCGCCGTCATCGAGCCAGCCGGTGACGTACCACCACTCGATCCGGTAGTCCGGGTGCGCGCCTTCGTCCTTCGGAAACTCGAGAGTGACGCCGGGCACGACGTGCGGGTACGTCACGTCCGCGCGCGCCATGGACGACGCCAGCACGGCAACCGCGATCAGCGCGACCAGCAGCCGATCAACGCGACGTGTCACCAGTCCTCCTTCACCGCGCGCACGACGTCGGTTCCCATCGCCTGCTGCCCACTGATCACGGATGTCAGCGCGGCGGCGGCGACCAGCACGATGCTCAACACCGCGAGCAGCAGCCACGGCACGTGCACGTCCATGGACCAGTGGAACGACTGCCGGTTGACGACGTACACGAGCACCAGGCTCACGAGCCCACCCACGACGAGGCCCATGAGCACGCCCAGGGTGCCGAGCGCCGCTCCTTCGAACGCGAGCATGCGGCCGATCTCGCGGCGAGTGACGCCGAGGTGACGCAGCATGCCGAACTCGCCACGACGCGCCAGCACCTGCGAGCTCGTGCTGGCGGAAATGCCGAAGAGTCCGATCAAGACCGCCACTGCCTCGATCAGGTACGTCACCGCGAACGTGCGGTCGAACACCCTCAATGACAACCGGCGGATTTCCCGCGGCACTTCGATCTCGTACTGGCCGCTGCGCTGAATTGCAGAACGCACGCGTGCCGACACCTGCTCGGCCGTCGCGCCCTCCTCCAACCAGAGTGCCGCCCTCGTCGCTCGCGTGTCCCCGGTGTAGCGAATGAACGTATCGCGTGGGATCACGACCGCACCACCGGGCCGCTCGTAATCGCGCCACACTCCCTTCACGAAGACTGCGACGGTCCGCCCGCCAAGCGGCAGGTCGAACTCGGACCCGACATCGAGACCGCGCAGGTCGTGCGCCGCCTCGGAGATCCAGCCGGGCACCTTGCCCGCCGGCAGCGGACGGGCATCGGAGCGCCGCAGCGGCAGGATGCGGGGCGCCGACTCCTCGTCGATGGGCCGCGCGATCACGGTGAGCGGCATCCCACCGCCCGGCATGGTGACGTCATGGAAGCGCACGAAGTCGACTCGTCGCACGCCGGGCAACCCGCTCAGGATTCTCTGCGCGTCCTCGTCGAGGAAACTCGTGAGGCCCGACCCGCCCGCTCGCACGTACAGGTCGGCGTAGAGGATCCGCTGCATCCACGCATCGAGCGAGAGCCGGAACGAGAAGACCATGATCGCCATCGCGACCATCAGGCTGAAGCTGACCAGCACCGCCGCGATGCTCACGGTGGAGCGTCGCGCCGTGCCGCGCAACTGCGCTGCTGCAACCTGGCGCCACGCCGGCCCGCCGAGCGGCAACCGCGCGAAAGCGAGCTGCGAAATCGCCGGCGTCAGGAATACTGCACCGAACAACAGGCACGCGATGGCGGCGTAGCCCGGCAGCGCGATGCCATCGGGTGCCGGCACGAGCAGCGCGCCCATGGCCGCGATCAGCAGTGCGAGCGCGATGTAGCTGTGGCGGCGCGCAGGCACTGGAGCCTCATCGCCGGCCTTGAGCGCGGCGGCCGCGGGGACAGATGCGGCTTCGTGTGCCGGGCCCAGCGTCGCAACGATTGCCGCACCGACGCCGAGCAGGAAGAAGGTCGCGGTCTCGATCGCGTTGACGTTCAGAGCCGGCGCGACACCGCGGAAGTAGCCTGCCCCGAGGTCCGCACCGAACGCTGCGAGCCCGGCTCGTGCGACGACGATTCCGACCACGATCCCAAGTGCCGACCCGAGTATGCCGACGATCGCGCCGGACAGCAGCGATGCGCTGAGTTGCTCGCGCACGGTCATCCCCATCGCGTGCAGCAATGCGATCTCGCGTCGCCGGCACGCCACCGCGAGCGACTGCGTGGCGTAGACGAGAAACGCGCCGGTGAAGAGCGCGACGAGCGCGAGTGCCGTGAGATTGGATCGATAGGCGCGCGAGAGTCGCGCCGCATCGTCGCCCGCCTGGCCGGGAGTGGTGAGGCTCACGCCCGGGGGCAGGATCGCCGCGATCGCCGTCCGCACGACCTGCGGATCCACGCCCGGAGCGAGTCGGATGTCTACACGATCGAGGCGCCCGAGGCGGTCGAGGCGCCACTGCGCGGTCGCGATGTCCATCATGCCGAGCGGCTGCCGATATTCGCTCGGCGGCAGCAGCCCCGCGACTTGCAGTGTCACGATGTCGAGCGCCACCTGGATCTTGAAGTCGTCACCTGTCTCGACGCCATACGCCAGCGCGGCCGAAGGACTGAGCCACACGGAGTTTTCCGCCAGCAGCCCGCCGCCCTGTGATCCCGTCGCCCCCGCCGCAGCCACTGCGGGCTGCAACTGGAACGCGCGAAAAGGATCGACGCCGACCAGCTTGATTGCGCGGTCATGGCCCGGGACGCGTGCCATTGCCTCGATTACAGGGCTCGCGACCGCCACACCGGGCACACGCGCGATCCGCGGGTACAGCGACTCGTCGAATCCCTGGCCGGGTGCGCGGACAGCAAGGTCCGCCATGCCGAACAGGCTGCGCGACGCCAGCTGGACTTCGTCGGCGGCGACGCGATTGATCAGGTACACGGAGAACCCGAGCGCCACACCGAGCGCGATCGCAACGATCGCGACCAGCGTGCGTCCGGGCCCTTGCCGCAGCGGACCGAACGCGGCCGCATCGAGCAGCGCGAGTCGTGCTCGCAGCGCTGCTGCCAAAACGCTCACCGGCCGCGCGGCCAGGCCGGGTCGCTCGCGCAGCCCCGCTCGCGTCAACTCGTAGACGCGATCGGTGGTGGCCGCCGCGTTCGCGGAATGAGTGACCAGTACGCCGGCGGCCTGGTCGCGTTTGATCTGCGCGCGTAGCAGTTCGAGGATCACCGCCGCGTTGTCCGGATCGAGGTTGCCGGTCGGTTCGTCCGCGAGCACCAGCGCGGGACGGTGGACGAGCGCACGGGCCACGGCGACACGCTGCATCTCACCGCTCGAGAGCTCGCGCGGCAGACTCTGGGCGCGGTCTGCGAGCCCGACCGATTCGAGCAGTTCGGCCACGCGCTGGTCCGCGCTGTGCCCGGCGTGGCCGTTCAGCGCAAGCGGCAGGCCGACGTTGCGCGCGAGGCTCAGGTGGGGCAGCAGGTGAAACGCCTGGAACACGAAACCCATCCGCGAGCGGCGCAAGAGCGTGCGTTGGTTCTCGTCCATGCGCGCGAGATCCCGCCCCTCGAGCAACACCTCGCCCGAGTCGGGCAGATCGAGGCCCGCGACCAGGTTCAGCAGCGTCGACTTGCCGACGCCCGACTCGCCGACGATCGCAACGTACTCGCCGGGCCGGACGGTCAGGGAAAGGCCGTCGAGGATCCGGCGCGCGGCGGCGCCCGCGAAGGACTTTGTCAGGTTGCGGACTTCGAGCATGGGGAGTCCATTGTGCGCGCGTACCCCCCTGTTCGGTCGTGCGGATAATTCGGTGCCAGGCACCTATTTATTGATCCTGGCCGACAGGTAGGCCACGGACTTGTCCACGCTCGCGAGGTGCGAGTAATCGGCCTCGGGCACATCGACGCCCAGTTCGCGATGCAGGGCGATGGCGAGATTCAAGGTATCCATCGAGTCGAAGTCGAACTGGTCGCGGTAGTCCACACCAGGAATCACCGTCGCGGGGTCCACGTCCGGCGCAATCTCCGTGACCAACGCCAGCACTCGCTCGGCCAGGGCCTGTCGATCCATCTGTGTCACCTCAAAGTTCCGCGGGTGCGGCGACCCGGGCGGCGATCCGGGAAAGGAACTGAGCGCCCAACCGTCCATCGGTCACGCGGTGATCTGCGCCGAGCGAGAGCGTGACGACGGATCGGGGCTCGACGCGCCCGTCGACGACCCAGGGTCGCACGACAACGGGCCCGGCACCCACGATTGCGACCTGCGGCGGTTGGATGATCGGGAACACGGCATCGACCGCCGAGTCGCCGAGACTGGTCAGGACGATCGTCGGCGCAGCGAGTTCGCTCGCCCGCAGTCGGCCCGCGCGCGCACGCATCACGAGTTGCCTGAATTCCTCCATCAGCACCGGCAGCGGTTTGTCGGCCGTATCCATGATGGCTGGCGCGACGAGCCCGCCGCCGCGCAAGGCCACCGCGATGCCCACGTGCACCGCGGGGCTCTCCTCGTAGCGACCGTCGCGGAAGAAGCCGCTGAATCCGCGCAGGTCGCGGCACGCGAGCGCGACCGCCTTGACGAGCAGTGCCGCGAACAGCAAGCGCTCGGTGACTGGCAGGGCCGCATTGCGCTGCGTCAGCCACTCCGTCGCCGCCGTGACGTCGGTCGTCAGCGACAGGTAGTAGTGCGGGATCTCCCGCTTCGAGCGCGACATTGCAGAGGCAATCGCCTCGCGCATCCCGCCTGCCGCAGGGCCCGATGCTGGGGCGGCGGTGACTTGCGCCGGCGCAGGCTGCGGCGGCGGCTCGGCCGTCGGCCGCGCACGGTCAACGTCGTCGATCGTGATCGCCCCATCGGGCCCTGTCCCGCGCAGCGTCGATACGTCCACGCCCAGCTCGCGGGCGCGGAGTCGCGCCGCGGGTGAGATCTTCGCCCGGACAGCGGGACCGGCCGCAGGCGCTTCGGTCTCGAGTCGCGCAATCACCGCCCCCACCGGCACCTTGGTCCCGGTCGGCACGACGAGCTCGCGCACCACGCCGTCCTCGAAGACCTCGACGTCGATCGCGCCCTTGTCGGTCTCGACCACCGCGACGACCTCGCCGCGCTGCACCTTGTCGCCGGGCGCGACCTGCCACTCGCACGAGCGTGCCCGCCTCCATGTCGGCGCCGAGCGCGGGCATCGGAATTCACTGGTCATGGCCGATCGTCCTCCGCACGGCCGCCACGATCCGCTCCGTGCCTGCGGCAGCGCCGCGTCCTCGAGGTGCTTCGGGTACGGGATCGGCACCTCCTCGCTGCACACGCGACGCGATCGGCGCATCGAGATCGTAGAAGCCCTGCTCGACGATGCGCATGCCGATTTCGGCGGCGAGGCTGCCGCTTCGCCAGCCTTCGTCGACGATGACGGCGCGGCGCGTCCGGCGCACCGAGCCGATGATCGTCGCGTCGTCGAGCGGACGCAGCGCACGCAGGTCGACGATCTCCGCCTCGATGCCCGTCGTCGCGAGCTGCTCCGCCGCCGTCGAGCGTCTTGCCACAGGCTCGCGCCGTAGGTGACCAGCGTGACGTCGCGCCCGGCGCGGCGAACCGCGCGCGTGGACGAGGTCGACGGCGCCGCGCGTCCGTCGGTCAGCTCGCCCTCCATGTTGTAGAGCGAGATCGGTCTCGAAGATGAGCACCGGGTCCGGGTACTCGAGCGCCGTCCACAGCATGCCGCGCGCGTCTTCGATGGTCGCGGGCGCCACGACGCGGAGTCCCGGGCACGTGCGCGTACCAGCCCTCGAGGCTGTGCGAGTGCTGCGCCGCGAGCTGCCGGCCGGCGCCGGTCGCCATGCGAATCACCATGCGGCACGGCGAACTGTCCGCCCGACATGTGGCGCAGCGTCGCCGCGGTGTTCACGATCTGGTCGAGCGCGAGCAGGCTGAAATTGACGGTCATCACCTCGACGATCGGCCGCATGCCGGCCATCGCGGCGCCGATGCCCGCGCCGACGAACGCCGACTCCGACAGCGGCGTATCGCGGATCCGTTCCTCGCCGAACTCGTCGAGCAGGCCCTTGCTCACCGCGAAGCAGCCGCCGTACTTGCCGACGTCCTCGCCCATCAGGAACACGCGAGGATCGCCGCGCAGCGCCTCGCGGATGCGCCTCACCACGGCCTCGCGATAAGTGATCGCGCGATCCCGGCGCCGGCGTCATGGCGACAGCTCACCTCCGCGTAGCACGTGACGCGTGAGATCCTCGACCGGCTCCCATTGCGCCTGCCTCGGCGAAGTCGACCGCCTCTGCACTTCGGCATCGCCTCGCGCTCGAGCGCGCTGGAAATCGTCCTCGGTCATCAGGCCTGCCGCCTTGAGCCGGGTCGTGAGCGAGATGATCGGGCCATGGCTGCGCCATTCCTCGATCTCGGCCTTGTCGCGATACAGCTGCGCGTCGAACATCGAATGCGCGCGGAAGCGGTACGTGCGGAACTCGAGGAAACGGGTCGCGTCCGCGCCGCGCCCGCGCGAGCCGCGGCGCGCGTGCGGCCGACTCGACTGCGAACACGTCCATGCCGTCGACCGCGCTCGCGCGCACACCGTAGCAGCCGCCTTGGCGTGGATGTCGGTCTGCGACTCCGAGCGTGCCGAGCGCCGTGCCCATCGCGTAGAGGTTGTTCTCGCACAGGAACAGCACCGGCAGCCTCCACAGCGCCGCCAGGTTCAGCGACTCGTGAAACTCGCCCTCCGCCGCCGCGCCCTCGCCGAAGAAGCACGCCGTCGACGTTGCGGGTGCCCCGCATGCTTTTCGGCCAGCGCGAGCCCCACGGCGATCGGCAACCCGCCGCCGACGATCGCGTTGCCGCCGTAGAAGCGCGTCGCCGCATCGAAGACATGCATCGAGCCGCCGCGCCCACGGCTGCAGCCTGTCGCGTTTGCCGTACAGCTCGGCCATCACCGGTCCGGACCGATGCCCCGGGCGATCGCGTGGCCGTGCTCGCGGTAGGTCGACACCACGGCGTCGCCCTTGCCCAACACCGCATGACTCCGACCGCGATCGCTTCCTCCCCGATCGTAGAGGTGCAGGAATCCGCGGATCTTGCCCGCGCCATAGAGTTCGGCGCAGCGCGATCTCGAACTGCCGGATGCGAAGCATCTCGCGGAGCAGGTGCAGGCCGTGTTCTCGGTGATCCCGGCCGGAAGCTCGTTCATGCCGCGCCCTCCAGCGTCGACAGGTCGCCCTCGGGCAGGCCGAGTTCCCTGGCCTCGCAGCAACCGCCGCATGATCTTGCCACTGCGCGTGCGGGGCAGCTGCTCACCGAACGCGATCTCGCTGGGTGCGACCGCGACGCCGAGCTGCCGCCGCGCGTGCGCGAGAATGTCCTTGCGCAGCGCTTCGCTCGCTACCTGGCCGGCCTTCAGTTCGACGAAAGCCTTCACCGCCGAGCCCGCCACCGGATCCGGCACGCCGATCACGCCGGCCTCGAGACCGCCGCGTGCGTCATCAGCACGCTTTCGACCTCGAACGGGCTGATCAGGTGGCCGGCGGCCTTGATGACGTCATCCGCGCGACCGACGAACCAGTAGTAGCCGTCGGCGTCGCGCTTCGCGAGGTCGCCCGACAGGTACCAGCCGCCGCGGAAGCACTTGCGGTAGCGCTCGTCCTGGTTCAAGTAGCCGCGGAACATCGACGGCCAGCCGGGCTTCAACGCGAGCTCGCCGACCTCTCCAGGCTCACTCAGGACATCGACACCGCCGTCGTCGCGCGCGTGCACGATGCCGGCCTCGATGCCAGGCACAGGCCTGCCCATCGAACCCGGCCGGATCGGCATGCAGGGATAGTTGGCGATCATGATGGAGCCCGTCTCGGTCTGCCACCACGTGTCGTGGAATGGCAGGCCGAGGGCTTCGACACCCCAGACCACCGCCTCGGGATTCAGCGGCTCGCCGACGCTCGCGAGGTGACGCAGCGCCGGATACGTGCGGGCTTTCGCGAGTTCGACGCCCGCCTTCATCAGCATCCGGATCGCAGTCGGCGCGGTGTACCAGACGGTGACTTGCTCGGTATCGAGGATCACGTACCAGCGCGGCGCGTCGAACTCCTCTCGGTCCACGATCATGCCGACGCCACAGGCGAGCGGCGCGATCACGCCGTACGAGATGCCCGTTACCCAGCCGGGATCCGCCGTGCACCAGTAGACGTCGCCTGGCTGCAGGTCCAGCACCCATCGAGCCGTCGACACGTGCGCGACGACCGCTGCATGCGCGTGCAGCACGCCTTTCGGCTGGCCCGTCGTGCCGCTCGTGAAATGCAGCAAGGCGTTGTCTTCGGGCGCGGTGTGGACAACGGCGAATTCGCTCGAGGCGGCGCCCATCGCCTCTTCGAAGTCCGCTGTGCCGGCCGGCAGCTCGCCGGCGCCCGGAGTGCGCACCACCAGCACGTGTTCGAGTTGCGGGAGCTGGTCGCGGATCGGTGCGACCTTGCGGCGGTACAGCAGGTCGGTCGTCACGAGCACGCGGACGGAACCGAGCGACAGGCGGGCGCGGACCGGCTCGGGCCCGAATGCCGAGAAGAGCGGGCAATAGACGGCGCCCGTCGCCAGTGTGCCGAGGACCGTCGCGTACAGCGCCGGCACCCGGCCCATCAGGGTCGCGACCCGCTCGCCGCGCTGCACGCCGAGCCTCGACAGTACGTTTGCGAAGCGATGCGAGGCGTCGGCCAGCTCGCGGAAGCTCAGGTCCTCGGGCGGCGCGTCGCGGGCGAGGAAACGGATGGCACGGCGCTCGCCGGATGCGCCAGCCGCGTGACGGTCGACTGCTTCGAACGCCATGTTGAGTGCGCCACCCGGCAGGCCGTCCAGCCAGCGGTTCGCCTGCTCCCACGTGAAATCACGGCGGGCCTGATCGTAGTCCGTCAGGCAGGGCTCGCGGCGAAAGGCGCCGCGTGGCTTGGCGATGGGCGACCAATCCATGCGGTCACCTCGGGTAGACGGGTCTCGACGCTTGCAGGGTCACTGTAGGTGACGCGGGCCGTCGATGCATGCGGGCTTTCCGCGAGGCGAAAAAGGGGACAGGATAATTCGGTGCCTGGCACCGATTTATTGGAAGAGGAGAATGTCCCAGGTATTCCACGCCCCCGGTAGCGCTGAGGAGCTGGCCGCGTTCGCGCGGCTGCAGGCGCGGCTGCCCGAACTCTTCCGCCGCGTGTTCGACGACCCGTTGGCGCCGCGCACGGTCGTGATTGTGCCGGGGCTGAGCATGGATCCCGACGTGCTGGCGAAGGTCGTCGGCGGCCTGCACTACGAGGAACGGCAGCTGGCGATGCTGATGCTGCTGCGATTGCCGAACACGCGGATCGTGTTCGTGACCAGCACGCCGCTCGAGCCCGCGATCGTGGACTACTACCTCGGCCTGCTGCCCGGCGTGCCGCTCGCAGCTTCGCGACCGCGACTGGTGTTGCTGTCGGCGAGCGACGCCTCGCCTATGACGCTAACCCAGAAAGTGCTGGACCGGCCCCGGCTGCTCGAGCGCATCCGGCAGGCCATGGGCGATCCCGGGGACGCGCACCTGTCGTGCTTCAACGTTACGCACTGCGAACGGACGCTGGCAGTGCGCCTCGGCATTCCTCTGTATGGCTGCGATCCGGGATTGCTGCATTACGGGGGCAAGAGCGGCAGCCGCGAGATTTTTCGCGAGGCCGGCGTTGCGTTGCCGGACGGCGCGGAGGACCTCGCGAGCGTGCCGGACCTGGTGCAGTCCCTTGTGGCCCTGAAGTCGCGCAAGCCGGCGCTCGCGCGCGCCGTCGTCAAGCTGAACGACGGCTTCTCCGGCGAGGGCAACGCGGTGTTCTCGTTCGCAGGTTGCCCGGCGGATCGCGTGCGGCACTGGGTCGAAGCGCACCTGCCGCTCAACCTCGCCTTCGAGGCCCGTGACATGCGCTGGGACCTCTACGCCGCGAAGCTCGAAGCGATGGGCGGCATCGTCGAGGAGTGGATCGTCGGCGACGGTGTGCGCTCACCGTCCGTGCAGTTGCGCATCACACCGGTCGGCGGCCTCGAGGTGATCTCGTCGCACGACCAGATTCTCGGCGGGCCCTCCGGACAGATATTCCAGGCGTGCACGTTTCCCGCGGACCCGGCGTACGCGCGCGAGATCCAGGAACTGGCGCTCGGCGTGGGGCGCGTGCTGCAGCAAAAGGGCGCGCTCGGGCGCTTCGGCGTCGATTTCGTGTCCGTGCCCGGCGGTGACGGCTGGCGTCACGCGGCGATCGAGATCAACCTGCGCAAGGGCGGGACGACACACACGTTCCAGATGCTGCAGTTCCTGACGCAGGGACGCTACGACGCAGCGCGGGCCGAGTTCGTGACACCCGACGGCGGGACGCGCAGCTACTACGCGACCGACAACGTCGTGAATCCACTGTACCGGCGGCTGACACCCGAGGACCTGGTCGAGGTCACCGACCGGCACGACCTGCATTTCGACGCGGAACGGAACCGCGGCGTCGTGTTCAACCTGATCGGCGCGTTGTCGGAGTTCGGCAAGATCGGCGTTGTAGCGATCGACCGGGATCGCGAGAGTGCGCTCGAGATGTTCCGCAGCACCGTGCAGGTACTGGACGAGGAAGCGACGCGGGACTGACCCGCGCCTTGACAGCCGGGACCAGCCGTATCATAGTGATATCACTATGCAATCGGCGGCGCCCGTTGCCGCCCGCAGCCGGAGACCACCTATGACCAGGCAGCCCATGTCACGCACAGCCGAGATCGAGCGTCGCACCATCAGTGGCTACGTCGGCCTAGGCGTCGGCATCGTGCTGATCGCCGCCGCCGCGTTCTTCCTGCTGAACATCGGCGTCGCGGGGCCGCAGGCGCTGGTGATCGCAGTACCGCTGTTCATCCTCGGCGCATTCGTGCTGTCCGGGCTGTACATGCTGCAGCCGAACGAGGCCGCGATCCTGCTGTTGTTCGGCGCGTACAAGGGCACGGACCGGACCGAGGGACTGCGCTGGGCGAACCCGTTCTACAAGAAGCAGAAGATCAGCCTGCGCGCGCACAACCTCGCCAGTGACCGGCTGAAGGTCAATGACAAGCGGGGCAATCCGATCGAGATCGCAGCCGCGATCGTCTGGCGCGTACAGGACAGCGCACAGGCGAGCTTCGACGTCGAGGACTACGAGGAGTACGTGCGCATCCAGGCCGAGGCCGCGGTGCGTCACCTCGCATCGAGCTACGCCTATGACGAAGGCGAGGACCTGCACCAGGGCGAGATCACGCTGCGCGCCGGCCAGGATCGTGTGGCCCAGTCGCTGATCCGCGAGCTCACCGATCGCTTCGACCAGGCCGGCATCGTGGTCGAGGACGCCAAGCTGACGCACCTCGCCTATGCGCCGGAGATCGCGCAGGTGATGCTGCGCCGGCAGCAGGCCGAGGCGATCATCGCCGCGCGCAGCAAGATCGTGCACGGCGCGGTCAGCATGGTGGAGATGGCGCTGAAGGGACTCAGCGAACGCGACATCGTCCACCTCGACGACGAGCGCCGCGCAGCGATGGTCAGCAACCTGCTGGTGGTGCTGTGCTCCGAGGGAGAGGCGCAGCCGGTGATCAACACCGGAACGCTTTACACCTGAGCGTCCCGCGATGAGCCGCCCGCTCTACGAGCACACGCAGACCGGCTGGCCGATCCGGATCGCGTTCCTCGCGCTGGCACTCGGGCTGCTGGTACTGGCCGCTTTGCCGGACGTTGGCCAGTTGCGCACGCCACCGAGGGTGCTCGCGGCCGGTGTCGGGCTTGCGGCGCTGTTCGGCTGGCTGTGGGGCTCGCTGACGGTGAGCATCCAGGACGGCCAGCTTCGCATCCGGTTCGGGTTGGGTTGGCCGCGCAAGACGGTGCCGCTGTCGGACATCTCCGCCGTGGAGATTACCCGGACGAGTTTCTTCGAAGGCTGGGGCGTGCACCGGACTCGGCGCGGCTGGCTGTACAACGTGTCCGGCTACGACGCGGTGCTGCTGAAACTCGCCAGCGGTCGCTCACTGCTGGTGGGCTCCGATGAGCCGCGCCGCCTCAAGGCCGCGCTGCAGCGCGCAGCCGCGCACCACTGACCGCGATCGTGGCTAGTCGCGAAAAAAAGGCCTTCCTGCTGCGTGTCGACCCGGAATTGTGGGCCGACATGGAACGCCTCGCCGCGGCCGAACTGCGCAGCGTGAACGCGCAAGTGGAGTTCCTGCTGCGCGAAGCGCTGGCTTCGCGCGGCGTCCGCTCGAAACCAGCCCGGAAGGCCGGGCCCGGCCGCAACGGCTAGGTCGAGGGCGAGGCCTGCGGCCCCACGACGCGCCGCCAGCCTATCGACGGCCCTTGCGCGCCGGCACCTTGGCCTTCGCCTTGCGGCTGACCTTTGTCCTGGCCGTGGCTTTCGGCTTGGCCCGTGTCGCCGCCTTCAACTTCGCCTTCGCCTTCGCTTTCGCCACAGCCTTTGCAACCGGCTGCGCGACGGGCTTCGCAACAGCCTTCGGCCGGCTCCCCGCCATGCGCTTCGCCAGCGCCGAACCGAGTTCCGCGGGCGAACGAACGGTGGTGACCCGGGCCGCCTCGAGCGCGGCGAACTTGGCCGCCGCGGTGCCCTTGCCGCCGGAGATGATCGCACCCGCATGACCCATGCGCTTGCCCGGCGGCGCCGTGACGCCGGCGATGTAGGCGACCACCGGCTTGGTGACGTGCTTGCGGATGTAGTCCGCGCCCGCCTCCTCGTCGCTGCCGCCGATCTCGCCGACCATGATGATGCCTTCGGTCTGCGGGTCCTGCTGGAACAGCTCGAGCAGTCGATGAAGTTCATGCCGCGCACCGGATCGCCGCCGATGCCGACGCAGGTGGTCTGGCCGAGGCCGTTGTGCGTGGTCTGGTACACGGCTTCGTAAGTGAGCGTGCCCGAGCGCGAGACGATGCCGACCTTGCCCGGCTTGTGGATGAAGCCCGGCATGATGCCGATCTTGCA
The DNA here is from genome assembly GCA_963696545.1 of uncultured Gammaproteobacteria bacterium. GTDB lineage: Bacteria > Pseudomonadota > Gammaproteobacteria > Steroidobacterales > Steroidobacteraceae > RPQJ01. The sequence continues at coordinate 233,045 of CAVOKQ010000013.1, read as the reverse complement.
TTCGCCCGGCGTGATGACGCCCGGGCAGTTCGGGCCGATCAGCCGCGACGTCGAGTCCTTGAGCGCGGCCTTCACCTTGACCATGTCGAGCACCGGGATGCCCTCGGTGATGCACACGATCAGCTCGATGCCGGCATCCGCCGCCTCGAGGATCGCGTCGGCCGCGAAGGCGGCCGGCACGTAGATCATCGTCGCGTTGGCGCCGGTCTTCGCGACCGCGTCGCGCACGGTGTTGAACACCGGCAGGCCGAGATGCGTCTCGCCGCCGCGACCGGGCGTGACGCCGCCGACGAGCTTCGTGCCGTACTCGAGGCACTGCTGGGCGTGGAACGTGCCCTGCTTGCCGGTGAAGCCCTGGCAGATGACGCGGGTGTTCTTGTTGACGAGGATGCTCATGGGGAAATTCTCACTTGCTGGCGCGCGCGGCGGCGACGACTTTCTGCGCGGCATCGGTGAGGTCCGCGGCGGCGATGATGGCGAGGCCGCTGTCTTTGAGCAGCTTGCGGCCCTGCTCGACATTGGTGCCCTCGAGGCGCACCACCACCGGCACTGCAAGCCGACGTCGCGCACCGCGCCGATCACGCCCTCGGCGATCATGTCGCAGCGCACGATGCCGCCGAAGATGTTGACGAGGATCGCCTTCACCTTCGGGTTCTGCAGGATCAGCTTGAAGGCTGTCGTGACGCGCTCGCGTGTGGCGCCGCCGCCGACGTCCAGGAAATTCGCGGGCTAGCCGCCGTGCAGCTTGATCAGGTCCATGGTCGCCATCGCCAGGCCGGCACCATTCACCATGCAGGCGATGTTGCCGTCGAGCGAGACGTAGTTGAGGTCCGCCTCGCCGGCGATACGCTCCATCTCGTCTTCCTGCGACGTGTCGCGCATCGCGACCAGGTCCCGCTGGCGGAACAGCGCGTTGTCCTCGATGTCGATCTTGCCGTCGAGCGCGAGCACGTGGCCGTCGCCGGTGACGATCAGCGGATTGATTTCGACCAGGCTCGCGTCGCACTCCAGGTAGAGCTTGTACAGGCCGCGCGCGATCGTCTCGAACTCGGCGACCTGCTCGCCCTTGAGCCCGAGGCCGTAACCGAGCACGCGACAGTGCGAGCCCTGCAGGCCGGCCGCCGGGTGGATCTCGACGCGGATGATCTTCTCCGGCGTCTTCGCGGCCACTTCCTCGATGTCCATGCCGCCGGCCGCCGAGGCGACGAATGCGATCCGGCCCGTGTCGCGGTTGAGCAGCAGGCTCAGGTACAGCTCGCGCTCGATCTTCGAGCCGGACTCGACGTAGACCTGGTTGATCGGCAGGCCTTCGGGGCCGGTCTGCTTGGTCGTGAGCCGCTTGCCCAGCATGCCCTCAGCCGCGGCCGTGACGTCGGCAACCGTCCTGGCGAGCTTGACGCCGCCTGCCTTGCCGCGGCCGCCGGCATGGACCTGCGCCTTGACCACCCAGATGCCGCCGCCCAGGCGACGCGCGGCGTCCGCGGCCTCCTCGGGCGTCGAGGCGACGAAGCCGGTCGGCACGGGGATGCCGTAACGGGCGAACAGTTGCTTGGACTGGTATTCGTGCAGGTTCATGCGGCGTCCGGCCAGGCTGGGGTAGGAAGTCGGGTAGTTTAGGGGACATTCCCGATCTTTGCGCGCGGCTAAAAAGGGGAATGTCACGCTCTGCTACAGTCCCGGTTCATGGCGCCCATCCTGCGATCCGCCCCGTCCCCGGAGTCGGCTGCCGCCGAGCTGCCCTGGCGCGTACTCGCGCTGATGAACATCTTCCGGCTGATCGCGCCGATGGTGCTGCTGCTGGTGTTCTTCTTCGACGCTCCGACCCGCAGTGTCGGCGCGCACGACCCGGGCCTGTTCATCGGCATCTGCGCCGCGTACTTCTCGTTCGGCCTGATCTCGATGCAGCCGATCCAGCGCCGCTGGCCGTCCGTGCAGTGGCTGGCGCTGTTCCAGGTCGTCGTCGACACCGTGGCGATCATCCTGCTGATCCATGCGAGCGGCGGCGTAACGAGCGGCCTCGGCACGCTGCTGATCCTGCCCGCTGGAGCGACGGCCACGATCGTCGCGCCGCGCCTCGCGCTGCTGGTCACGTCACTGATCGCCATCGCCCTGCTCTTCCAGACTGCGGTGGCCAGTCTCGCGGGCATCGGCTCGAGCGCAGATTTCCTCGTCGCCGGCCTGACCGGGGCGAGCCTGTTCGCGATCACGCTGGTCGCGATGCCGCTCGCGAATCGACTGCGGGAAAGCGAGGCGCTGGTGAAGCAGCGCGACATCGACCTCGCGAACCTGAACGAGCTGAACGAGTTCATCGTGCAGCACCTGCGCGAGAGCATCCTCGTGGTGGACACCGAGGACCGGATCCGGCTCATCAATGGCACGGCCGCACGCCTGCTGAAGGACGGGCCCGTGGAGGCCGGAGAACTGCTGGGCGAGGTGTCGCCGCGGCTGATCTACCTGCTCGAGACCTGGCGACGGCAGGTGTCGGATCGTCGCGATTCAACCGGTGAAGTGGTGTCCGCCGATGGCGGCACCGTGATCCGGCCGCATTTCGTACCGCTGTCCGAGACCGGACCGGGCCCGGTGCTGGTGTTCCTCGAGGACACGAGCGCGGTGGCCGAGCGCGTGCAGCAGTCGAAGCTCGCCTCGCTCGGCCGACTGAGCGCCAGTATCGCGCACGAGATCCGCAATCCCGTTGGCGCCATGAGCCACGCCGGGCCAGCTGCTGCGCGAATCGCCGGTGCTTGGCGCGGACGATCGGCATCTCACGGACATCATCGAGAAGAACGCGGTCCGGGTGAGCCAGATCATCGAGAGCGTGCTGCAGTTGTCGCGACGCGAGACGACGCGGCAGGAGCGGATCGACCTCAAGCAGTGGCTCGCGAATTTCGTGCCGGAGTTCGTCGCGACCCTGCAGGTGGACCCGGCATCGTTCCAGCTGCAGCCGGACGCCGGCGAAGTGCGAGGTGCAGTTCGATCCGACCCACCTGCACCAGGTCGTCTGGAACCTGTGCGACAACGCCCTGAAGCACGCGGCCGCAGGGGATTCGGCAACCGTCGTGTTGCGGACGGGCCGGATCGCCTCGACCGGACGGCCATTCCTCGAAATCGCCGACCGCGGCGTCGGCATCGATCCCGCCAATGCGGAACGGATCTTCGAGCCGTTCTTCACCGACAAGGCGGGCGGAACGGGACTCGGGCTCTTCATCTCGCGCGAGCTGTGCCAGACGAACGGCGCACTGCTGGCCTACGAGGCCCGCGCTGGCGGCGGCAGCATCTTCCGCATCATCTTTGCCGATCCGCAGCGTTGGGAGTGACGCCCCCGGCAGCCTGATCGCTCGCGGAGTGAATTCGCACGTTTCCGCCTGATTCAACCATGTGATGAATGTCTCCCGGTTGCTGACCCTGGACCAGCGATTGCTGACCTCCCGAGCGGGCAAGCTGGCACGTGACCAGGCGGAACGCGTGGCCCAGGGACTGCGACTGGCGCTCGGTCTCCCCTGAAGCCTGCCTGCGAGCCGTTATACTCGACACGTTCAGAGATCCCATCCGACCGAGACCTGCACCCGCCGATGCGTACCCGCCGAGCCCTGGTCGTCGACGACGAACCCGACATCCGCGAACTGCTCGCGATCACGCTGGGCCGCATGAGCATCGAGGTCGACACGGCCGGTGACCATGGCACGGCCGTGAAGAAGCTCGGCGGCGAGAAGTACGACCTCGTGCTCACCGACATGCGCCTTCCGGACGGCGACGGGCTCGACCTGGTGGAGTGGATCCAGACCCACCGTCCGGGTGTGCCGGTGGCTGTCATCACTGCACACGGCAACGTCGAAGCGGCCGTCCGGGCCCTGAAGCTCGGGGCATTCGATTTCATCTCCAAGCCGCTCGACCTCGCGGCACTGCGCAAGCTCGTCGCGGCGACGCTCCGACTCGGGGAAAACCTCGAGGAAACCAGCCGCCGCGCGACGCTGACCCTGCTCGGCACGTCGAAGCCGATGCAGCAGTTGCGCGAGATGATTTCGAAGGTCGCACGATCGCAGGCGCCGGTGCACATCTCGGGCGACTCGGGCACCGGCAAGGAACTGGTCGCGCGGCTGATCCACGATTCCGGGCCGCGGCGGGACGGGCCGTTCGTGCCGGTCAATTGCGGCGCGATCCCCTCCGAGCTGATGGAGAGCGAGCTGTTCGGCCACAAGAAGGGCAGCTTCACCGGCGCGGTTGCCGACAAGGAAGGCCTGATCCGCAGCGCCGAGGGCGGCACGCTGTTCCTCGACGAGGTCGCGGACCTGCCGCTGCACATGCAGGTGAAGCTGCTGCGGGTCATCCAGGAGAAGGCCGTGCGACCCGTGGGCGAGACCCGCGAGATCCCGGTGGACGTGCGGATCCTGTCGGCGACTCATCGGGACCTCGCCGAGCTCGTGAAGACGGTGAAATTCCGCGAAGACCTCTATTACCGGATCAACGTCATCGAGCTGCACGTGCCGGCGCTCCGCGAGCGGCTGGACGACGTGCCGCAACTCGTGGACGTGCTGCTCGACCGCGTGTCGAAGCAGATCGGCGTCCCCCGGCCGCAGATCGGCGACGAGGCGCTGGAGAAGCTGCTGACGTACGTGTATCCAGGCAACGTGCGCGAACTCGAGAACATCCTCGAGCGCGCGGTGACGCTGTGCTCCGGCGACCGGATCGTGCCGGACGACATCCTGTTGAAGCAGGGGGCCGGCCTCGAGTTGCCGTCCGTGGCGGAGGACGTCACGGCCGACGGGCTCGAAGGCCAGCTCGAGCACATCGAGCGCGAGGCGATCGTCAAGGCGCTGGAGCAGACTCGGTACAACAAGACCAAGGCGGCGGAACTGCTCGGGATGACGTTCCGGCAGCTCCGGTACCGGGTGAAGAAGCTGGGGATCGAGTAGCGGCATGGCATCGTCAGGGTGTGGCGTCCGTCACACCCGCGTTCCGGACGGGTTGGACATAATGCGATCGCTCCCAGGCACCTGCCGGGAGCGTTGCCGGCATGCACCGTGGCCCGAAGCGATGACTAGCGACCCAGCAAACAGCGCAACACCGAATTCGCATCCGCATATCACGCGGCTTGCGATCGGTTTGCTGCTGACCGCGTGCTACGCGGTCATCTGGAACCTCTCACACTTCTATCGCGGGCTGGATCACGACGCGCACCTGTACGCGCTGCAGGCACTCAACCACCTGCACCCGGACCTGTACTCGAACGACATTTTCTTTCGATTCGGGTCCCAGGACAGTTTTACGGTCTTCACGGCAATCTACGCCCCCCTGGTCGCGTGGATCGGCTTGGACATCGCCGCCAGCCTGCTGACGCTCGCGAGCACCGCGCTCTATTTCTGCGGCGCCTGGCTGGTCGCCAACCGCCTCGCAGGCCCGTCCATCGCGTGGCTCGGAACCGGCCTGCTGATCGTTTGCGAGCTGTATTACGGCGGGTTTCAGGTATTCAAGACCGCTGAGGAATTCCTGACCGCACGCCTCCCGGCCGAGGCGATCGGACTGTGCGCCATAGCCGCGTGGCTGTCGCAACGCCGGGTGCTATGTGTTGCCCTGCTGCTGTTCGCCGCGCTCCTCCACCCACTGATGGCCGTACCGGTCATTGCCCTGATCGCGCTGCTTGCAGTGCCGCGGCAGAAGCATCGCATCCTGTTTGCGGCGGCCGGCATCGGCTTTGCAGTCGCGGTTTTCGTCGCCCTGGCGCGCCCTTTTGGCCCATTGCGCCTGGTCGATGACGAATGGCTTTCGATCATCAGGCTGCGAAGCTATTACCTCTTTCCGACAACCTGGTCGCTCGACGGCTGGAACCGTACGGCGGTCGTCGTATCGACGCTGGCGCTCGGCGCGCTGATCCAGGGGGACAGCACCATTGCCGCCGTGTGCCGCGCCATGCTGATCATCTGCGTGACCGGCGTGCTCCTCAGTTTCTCGACCGAGATTTTTCCGATCCAGATCCTGCTTCAGGGGCAACCGTGGCGCTGGCTCTGGCTGGGCGGCGTCATCGCACTCATCTGCCTGCCCGCCATCATCCAGGCGCTTTGGCTGGAGCAAAGGTCCGCTCGGGTGTCCGCGGTGCTGCTTTGCAGCGCGTGGTTGTTGCTCGAAGTGGCCGGCGGCCCGCTCGCGGCGCTGAGTCTTGCGATCTGGATCGTCCGGCACAGGGTCTCCGCCCAGGCATTGAAGCTGCTGCGATTGCTGGGACTCGGGGTCGCCATGATCACGCTCGTGTGGACCGTCAGTAATGTGCACACGGTCATGCAGTGGAACCTCGACCTCGGCAAGGAGCCGCTCGCGATCGAGAAAATCCGCAACGTATTCGGCCTGATGGCTCCCGCCGCCGTGGTCGTGACGTGTCTCTGGCTCATTGCCATCAGGGCGCCTGCGCGGGTTGCTGCTTTACTGCTGAGCTGCCTGCTGGCCGTTCTCGTACCTCTGACCGCCGGGCCGACGATCGACCAGTGGTCGAAGCGCGCGTTCGCGCAGTCGACGTACGTCGATTTCCGGGACTGGCGCGCGATCGTCGCGCCTGGTGGCGAGGTACTGTGGCTCTGGAACCCTGTTTCGACGTGGCTTCTGCTGGAAAGACCCAGTTACATGTCGCTCTCCCAGAGCGCGGGCCTGCTTTTTTCGCGCCAGCTGGCCATCGAGATCGACCGCCGCACTCGCGTCCTGGAGCCCTTGGGCGACCAGGACTTCCTGATCGTGGGTGGCGCAAGGAGGGGGGCAGCCAAGCCGTTTTCCCGCGATGCGCTGACCCGGATCTGTGGGGACAGGCAACTCGGGTTCGTCGTTGCCGGAAGCCAGGTCGGCCCGACTGCAGGCATGCACGAATGGCCGCGGCGCGGCCAGTTCGTGTGGCTGTATGACTGCAACGTGTATCGACAGGCGAGCGCCGCCACATGATGCGCCTCGCCCGGGAATTGCTCGCATATGCCGCAGCCTCTGGCGTCGCCTTCGCCTGCGATTTCGGGACGCTCGCTTTCCTGGTGCAGGTTCTCCACTGGCACTACCTGGTGGCGGCCGCCGTGGCCTTCGTCGTCGGTGCGGCCGTGGCGTACCTGCTTTCGGTCAGGTACGTCTTCCGCTTTCGCAGGATTGACGATCGTCGCGTCGAGTTCGCTGGTTTCGCAGCCATTGGCGCCATTGGCCTCGCGGTCAATACCGGTGCCATGTACGCCGGCGTCGAGTGGCTGGGGCTGCACTACCTTGTCGTGAAGGTGCTCGCTGGCGGAATCACGTTCACACTCAATTATGCGTTGCGCCGCCTGGCGCTGTTCACGCCGGCACCTACCGGCGCACGGGGCTAGAAGAAATGTCGCGCAGACTGCACGCCCGCGATCGCAAATGGATCACCGTCCGCGATTCGCCCTCGATGACTTTCCAGAATAGGCAGGTTTAGCAGCCATGGCAGATTCACCTGTTGCCGTCATTGCAGGGGCCGGGCCGGCCGGACTGACTGCGGCGCTCGAGATGTTGCGACACACCGGGTACCGGCCCGTGGTCTTCGAGGCCGACTCGCAGGTGGGCGGCATCTCGAAGACGGTGCGCTACCGCGGCAATCGCATGGACCTCGGTGGGCACAGGTTCTTCTCGAAGTCCGACTGGGTCATGAACTGGTGGCAGGAAATCCTTCCGGTCGCGTCCGATGATTCGTCCGCCGGAGCGGTGACGCTGGGCTACCAGAACGAGCGGCGGGACTTCACCCCGGCTCGTATGACCCCGGGCAAGCCGACTGACCGCTGCATGCTCGTCAGGCCGCGGTTGTCACGGATCTTCTACCGCAGGAAGTTCTTCGACTACCCGCTGAAACTGAACACGCGGACCCTGGCCAACCTCGGCCTCGTCAGCGCGGGACGCATCGGTGCCAGCTACGCCAAGGCCCGGCTCTTGCCTCGCGCCAACGAGGCGACCCTCGAGGACTTCTTCATCAATCGCTTCGGCGAGCGCCTCTACCTGACATTCTTCAAGGACTACACCGAGAAGGTCTGGGGCGTGCCGTGCACGGAGATCTCTGCCGAGTGGGGCGCGCAAAGAGTGAAAGGCCTGTCGATCACCGAGGCCCTCAAGCACGCGGTGAGATCGGCATTCCGCGCGCAAGGCGACGTCTCGCAGAAGGACGTCGAAACGAGCCTGATAGAGCGATTCCTGTACCCGAAGCTGGGGCCGGGGCAGATGTGGGAAGAGGTTGCCGACAGGGTCGTCGCCGCGGGTGGCTCGCTGCAGCTGCGGCACAAGGTCGTCGCGATTCATCGGCGCGGAACGACCGTGACCGGAGTCGATGTCGAGAACCTGGAAACCGGTGAACGATTCAGGCAGGACTGCAGCGCCCTGGTTTCCACGATGCCGCTGGCAGAACTGGCGCGACTGCTGCAGCCCGAGGACGAATCGGTCGCCAGAATCGCGTCGCAACTGCCGTATCGGGATTTCATGACGGCGGGACTGGTCGTGCGGCGGATGCGGGACACCGGCCGCGGCTCCATCGAGGCCGGGGCCAACATGCCGCCCGACAACTGGATCTACATCCAGGAGCCGGACGTCCGCCTCGGACGCCTGCAGATCTTCAACAACTGGAGCCCGTACCTCGTGGCGGACCCGGACACGGTGTCGCTCGGGCTGGAGTATTTCTGCAACGACGGGGATGCACTCTGGGGCATGGATGACTCGAAGTTCCTGGGCTTCGCAGCCGAGGAACTGGCCAGGATCGGCCTGATCGACCTGGGTGACGTGCTGGATGGTCACGTGGTGAGGGTGCCCAAGGCCTATCCTGCTTACTTCGGGGAGTACCGCAACATCGGTCGTGTCAGGGACTGCCTGGACCAGTTCCCGAACCTGTTCGCCGTCGGCCGCAACGGCATGCACCGCTACAACAACCAGGATCACTCGATGCTGGCCGCCAAGGCAGCGGTCGAGGCGCTGCAAGCTGGCAGTTCCGACAAGTCCGCGCTGTGGGCGGTCAATACGGAAGAGGACTACCACGAGACCGTGCAGGACGAGGGCCGGCAGGCGGCACGCTGACAATTCGTGTCAGAAGTTGACCAGGGACGGCGGTTACAACTCGGTCCCCGACGCAGCCACTCGAAATATCTTTGAATTTTGCCTTTTGAATCAGCGTTTTATGTATACGCCGAAGATGGCACGACAATTGCTTATTCCTTAACGCAGGCCTATTGGCCGCTGCTGCTTACCGATTAACCGACTCTTGGAGACTCAAATGCTTAAGCAGGTTCAGAAGGGCTTCACGCTGATCGAATTGATGATCGTCGTCGCGATCATCGGCATCCTGGCGGCCATCGCCATCCCCGCGTACCAGGACTACACGATCCGCGCGCAGGTCACGGAAGGCTTGACGCTTGCCGGCGACGTCAAGGCCGGCGTTGCAGAGTGGTATGCGAACACGGGCGCCTACCCGGACTTTGGCGACCTCGGCATCGCCGCCGTCACCGACAAGGCTGGCAAGTACGTGACCGAAGTCGACGTCGAGGGCGGCGTCATCACCATCAAGTATGGCAACCAGTCGAACGCCGCCATCGAAGACCCAATGCTGTCGCTGACCCCGGGCGTGAACGTCAACGGCGATGTCGTGTGGCAGTGTGGTAACGCCACTGCTCCTTCGGGCGCGCATCGATGGAAACCGCCGGCTCGACGAGCGTTGAAAACAAGTACCTGCCGGCGTCTTGCCGCGCTGGCTACGGTTCGTAACCGCGAACCAGGGCCGCTCACCCAAGACGGTTGGGTGAGAAGATGATGCCGGGCCCCTCCTCTGGAGGGGCCCGGTTTTTTTTGTGAAGGCACTCCCGGCGACGCAATTCAACAGGGGCCAGGGGATGCTGCGTCCCCCCTTGTCACCAGGGACCGATACACGTCCTCGTATGCGTCCGCCGTACTGGCCCAGCTCCAGCGCAGCGAATGCCGCGCGACGGCATCTCGCACCGCTGTAAGCTGGTGCGGCTGCGTGGCGAGCCTGCCGAGTTCCTGCGCGAGCCGCGATGATGCGTCTTCGGTGCCCGTGTCAACGGCCCAGACTCCTGCCGGCAAAGAGTCGCCGAATGCGGCTGCCACCTCGCGGCTGACAAGGACCGGCGATCCGCAGGACATCGCCTCCTGAACCACCAGCGTGATGCCGCCCTCACCGACGCCCGGCGAGACGACGAGGTCCGCCACCTGGTAAAAGCTCGCTACGCGTGCCTGGTCAAGGCGGCCCGGCGTCACGACGTTGGGCAATCGCCAGGCGGCGGGATCGAGCGGTCCTTCGCCAACAAAGACCCAGGTCACGCCCGGCAAGTCCCGCACTGCGCTGAACAGCAATGGCAAACCCTTTTTCTCGACAAATCGCCCGACGAACAAGAACACCGGTCCATCGATCGGCAGGCCCAGCGAAAGGCGTTGTCGGCGCCGGTCATCCAGGCACAGTGGCCGAAAGCACAGGCGATCCGCGCCATTCGGAATCACGACGGGCGGCGCCCTGAAGCTCGCCCTTCCCGCATAGAACGCTTCTGCGGTGGGGCCGACGTACGCAACCTTGGTCGCTGCTTCCAGCACGCGGCGGCCTACCAGGCGAGTGGCGACATGAAACAGCCGGCTGAGAACGCGACTGCGGAACTTGAGCTCCGAAACGTGGACCGTCACGAGCAGCGGGCGTGCGTACCAACGCGCCAGCACCGCGCTCAAGACGCTGCTGAAATAGAGCGTATCGTGCGTGTGTACGATGTCCGCGCGCCGCACTGCACGAGCCAACGCTGCCATCGAGCGCGGCGACCAGACAGGCATCGGCATGCCGAACCTGCGGTCCAGCGGGTCGACGAATCCGACCGGGTGGACGATCAGGCCTGGAACGACGCTCAACTCGCTGCTCGAACCGCAGGCAAAGAAATCAACCAGCGTTCCGCGTTCTGCAGTTGCACGCGCGATGTTCCAGGCCGCGATCTCGAGCCCCCCCATATGCGAGGGGAAGTACGAAGCCACATGCGCGACGCGCAGGCGCCCGGGAGAGGCCTCAGCCATGGCGCGGTACCCGGACCTCACGGAACCGAACCGGTCTGACGGGAGGCCAGAAAATCAGCCGTCTCCGTGTGTACGCGGCACGCGCGCGGTCACGACATAGACGCAGGCGTTGTCGCTCGCGATCGCGGCGGGCGTGACCGAATCCTCGATCCACATTCTCAGATTCATGAGTGCAGACACGACGATCGAAAGCAGCGAACCAATGGTGCCAAGCCCAAGGAGAACGTGCGACATTCCAAGCGACCTGATCTGCGTGGTCCAGGCGAGAGGACCCATGACCGGCGATACTCGCTCGACTATCAGGCCGCGTGATTCCAGCTCCCTGCAAAGCCCGGTCCGGGTCCAACGACGGAAATCGGTTGGGTGAGGATGGAATATCCAGACCCCGTGCGTCGACAGGACGACTCGTCCACCTGGCCGGAGTTGTCGAACGAAGTGCCCGAGGTACTCGTCGATGTCCCACACGTGCTCCAGCACCTGGACGGAGACCCCCAGATCAAAGTGCCGTGACGGCAGGTCCAGTGGCACGCCTTCGCGGATCTCCACGTGGGACCCCCGCCCAAGGTCGCACGGCACATACTCGGCGCCGGTTGCGAGTATCGACTCGCGATATGGCTGCGAGCCGCACCCGAGGTCCAATACCCGGCACCCGCGACCGAGACCAGCCTCGCGCAAATGGTCGAACAGGGCCCGTCGCAGTCGCGAGGCGACGTAAGCATCCGGGCGGAGCGCAACCGGTATCCAACGGGGTACCCGGGGCTCATTCATCGTCGAGCCGCCGATCGGCGAAGGTCCATGTCTTGTGTGCGACGAACGACACGATGGTCAGCAGAATTGCAGCCACCGCGTTGGCCAGCAGATAGGGCAGGCGTCCCAGTTCAACAAGCAGCGCCATTAGCGCCAGACCAATGGCGAACTGGCCCAGGTTAACGACGTTATACTTCCCGAGCTCCTGCAGGTAACTTGCCTGCGACCTGAAGGTGACGCGGCGGTTGACGTAGTGCGCTGCGGAAACCACAACCAGGAAACTCACTGCCATCGCAGCGACGTAGTGCAGGCCGAGCAATTCAACGCAGCACATGAGCACGATGACATTGAGAAGATACGAAGCGCCGCCGACGAGCAGGAACGACCTCAATTGGCGCCAGGTATTGACCGTGCCCACCGTGTCACCGTATCAATGGCCAACTGCAGGGTTTTGGGGCTCTTCTTGATCGAGCATCACGACGAATCTCCGGGTCACGCCACACTCGAGACACCGAGCCCGGAGACGGGCCCAGCGCACGCATTCGCCCCAGGCCCACGGCCAGCGCATCCGGCCCGGCGCCAGACCCGCCGGAATTGTATCTGACCGGGACGAGCACCATGCACCCAAGTCTCGGAACCAGTCTGGTTGGCGGTATCCGCCGGAGTCTCGAGGGCCTCGTTGATTTCGACCTGAACTACGGCCGGCAGGTCGTGCGAGACTTTGCAGCCGCTGTCGCGCCGATTGAAAGGGTACTCGACATCGGTGCCGGCCCTGGCCGTGATCTGCTTGCCTGCAGGGGTATCAGCGGCGAAAGTCGGCTGCACGCCATCGAATGGCTTCCGGCAAACACGCAACTGTTGCGCGATCTTGGTGTCACGGTGCACGCACTCGACATCGAACGCGACCGGTTGCCGTATGCGGACGAGCATTTCGACGTCGTCATCGCGAATCAGATACTCGAGCACGTGAAAGAGATCTTCTGGGTGCTTCACAATGCGACGCGGGTCATATCGATTGGCGGCCATCTGATCGTCGGAGTCCCGAACCTGGCGTCGCTTCACAACCGCATTATCCTGATGCTCGGGATGCAGCCCACACCCGTCAATTCCTTCTCGGCGCACGTGCGCGGCTTCACGAAGCATGATTTCATCAGACTGCTCGAGAGTTGCTGGCCGGGCGGCTATCGACTCGTCGAGCGGCGTGGAAGCAACTTCTATCCGTTCCCCCCTCGCCTCGCTCAACCGCTCGCCCGGCTGGCACCCTCGATGGCCTGGGGAATGTTCCTGTTGCTGCGTAAAGAGCGCCCATACACGGACGAATTCATTTCCGTGCCGCAGGCGCAGCATTTCGAGACCAACTTCTATTTCGGCGGTAACCTCGCGCCCGACCCATGATCAATCGTTTCCTGCTGCAAGTTGCGCATGATGAAGGGACTGCTTCGCGGCTGCAGATGCCTGCCGGGCATTTCCAGGGAGCGACAGCCGAATCGACCAGCGAGGTTCAAACCGACGATGAATGACAACGTTACCCGCGTCGCTGAGGGTATTCGCACGGCGGTCCTGATCCCCTGCTTCAACGAAGCTGCAAGCATCCCGACCGTCGTTGGCGAATTTCGCGCGGCACTTCCGCAGGCCACGATCTACGTTTTTGACAACAATTCCACTGACGATACCGTGGCGCGCGCATTCGCATCCGGGGCAGTGGTTCGATCGGAGCCGTGGCAAGGGAAAGGCAACGTGGTTCGGCGCATGTTCGCCGACATTGAGGCCGACGTTTATGTCCTCGTGGACGGTGACGGCACCTATGATTCCAGCAAGGCACCTGACCTGGTAAACACGCTGCTGGAGGAAGGCCTCGACATGGTCAGCGCAGCTCGCGTCGCCTCTACCGGCGGCGCGTTCCGACGCGGGCACAGGTTTGGCAACCGCCTTCTCACCTGGATGGTCGCGACGGTGTTCGGACGCCGGTTCACCGACATGCTGTCCGGCTACCGGGTTTTCTCCCGACGATTCGTCAAGTCATTTCCCGCGCTCGCGACAGGATTTGAGATTGAAACGGAACTGACGGTGCATGCACTGGAACTGAGAATGCCGATTACCGAGGTGCAGACGCAGTACTTCGAGCGGCCTGCGGGCTCGACCAGCAAGCTGCGAACCTATAGCGACGGACTGCGGATCCTCAAGGCAATCGTGATACTGGTCAAAGAGGAAAGACCGCTGCACTTCTTCTTCGTTGTCTTTGGAGTCCTGGCTGCGGCTTCGCTGGTACTCGGGTGGCGCGTGATTTCCGAGTTCGTTGCTACTGGATTGGTGCCGCGCGTCCCCTCGGCAATTCTTGCGACCGGACTGATGCTGCTGGCATTCTTGAGCCTTGCGTGCGGCCTCATTCTGGACACCGTGACCCGGGGAAGGCGGGAGCTGAAGCGACTGCAGTATCTGCAGATTCCGATCAGCAGTTCACGACGCGCGGCCCGGCGCAGCACTTCTAACGTCGGGAAGTAGCATCGGCGGTGCCCCAGACCTCGCCCCGGTAACCGCGCGACAGCGGCGACAGCTGGCTGAAGTGCTTCCGCATCATGGCCTGGTTCGCATCACGGCCGTGGGTATACATGCGGATGACCGGGTCCCTGAGAAACGGGTCGTTCTGCACCAGGTCCGCGGCGTAGTACCCCATTGCGCCGCTGACGATGACGACCTCGGCCGTCCCCTCCTTCGCGGTCGGTAGTTGGGCGAGATGTCGATCGACGAACTCGTGCACTTGCCAGGCCTGCAGGGCGGTGGCCGGAACCAGGCATAACACCGCCATCCCCGCCGCGAAGCTGCAGGTCGTGAAGCGGGCGGTTTCATGGCTCGTCGCGACGGCGGCCACCGCCAGCAACGGCAGGCACAACCACGCTGAATGGAAATACCGGAAACCCCAGCCATGGCCCTGGTCGAACACGACGAACAGGTACCCGGCCAGCGTCGCGATGCAACTGAGGCCGAGCAGCCGGATCCGGATGTCCGCACGCTTCGTCCACCATCCCACGAGCGCAAGCAACAACAGGCCGGGTACGGCCCAGATCCAGAGCTTTGCGAGGCCGATCGCGCGCGTATGCAACAAGTCCGCGGAAGGCCAGTGGAACACGGAACCGAGCGTTGCCTGCCACGACTGAACGAAGCCAGGCTGCAGGTGCGCGACGACCATGGCGTCCCGCACGCCGGCCGAGTACAGAGACCATCCGAGCCCAAGGACCAGGCAGAGCGGAAGGTAGCCCAGCGCGATGGCCGGAATCAGGCGCAGCCGATCGGGTCGAAGCGCCAGCCAGACGAGCCACGGAATTGCGAACAGCAGGTGCGGAAGCGGGTTATGCAGCACCAGCGCAAACGAGCCTACGAAGCCCGCGAGAATGCAGCGCCGGACATTGGGTTCGAGGAGCAGCAGCACGAAGATTGCGTTTGCGAGCGCGTGAGCCGTCATCGAATAAAACGAAATGGCATTGATCGAAAACGCCGTGGAGGCCAGCGCCAGCAGCACCGCCAGCCCGGCGAGGCGGCGGCTGCCGAACAGTTCCATCGCCAGGCGGTGGAGAACCAGAACGGACGCGGCGCCGAGCACCGGATTGCAGAGCCACGGCACGCCCAGCAGCGTGAATGGCGTGAGGAGCAGCGCAAATCCGGGCCAGTATGCGGAGAGGACCTGCCCCGTCTGGTGTGACACTGAAAGGAACACGTTCTGGAATCCGAGCGGTACCAGCCAATCGAGCAGTGGCACCGGAAACCGGCCGGCCAGGTGCCCGGCCGCAAAGGCACGGCTCTGGAAGCTCGGCGAGTATTCGTCCATCGACAGCGGGTGTGCCTGGTAGATGTATCGCGCGCCAAGCGCCAGTACGACCAGCGTCACGGCCGCCGTCGGCCATGGTCGTTCACCCAGCGTCTCCGCGACGCGCATGCCAGCGGCCTGGACCGGCTTCAACAGGCTGAACGGCAGCAGGATCAACGAGAGTACCGCCGGCCAGTAGTCGCCAAAGACGAACAGCGACAGGAAGATCTTCACCGCCTCGGGCTCGTAGAGACCTGAACGCAGATGAATGAGCCAGGTGACGACCGACGCGGAGCAAAGGAACGTGACGGCGAACAGCAGCAGCACGGGTCGGGACGTCGTCAGTACGGGGTCGCCTTTCATAACGTCGGGGTTGTCGCCGGAGCCAGGAGCAGCGAGGGAGTCTGTCACCCCTGCCGGCCGCTGGTCACTGTCCGGAGATCCAGACTGTGCGCTTGGTCCAGAAGGCCGGTTTCGCTCGGCGGAATGCATACCCGGACAGCGGACCGCGGGGCCCCGGGCCGCGGGGCAGGCAATGGGCCGAATGTGCGGCCGATCCCATTTATGGGACTGTTTCTGGGAGAAAATCCCCCGGCAACTTAACATTTGCTAGTCTTCACGTTGCGCGGGGGAGGCTAATCTGGCTCCGATGGCATCGACGATCGTAACTCAATGAATGAGATAGCAATTTCGTCTGCGGCGACGAACCGGACCGGCCTCCAGGGCCTGCCCCAGCGCCTGGTCGCGGACGGTCTGGTGGCCGATTCCGCCATGATGGACGCTGTCGCGGCCGCCAGGGAACGCCGGTCCAGCATCGTCTCCTATCTCGTCGAGTACAACCTGGCGGACTCTCGCGAGATCGCGATCTCGGCCTCGCACGAGTTCGGTGCGCCGCTGCTCGACCTGGATGCGATCCAGTGCGACCTCGATACGATTCGACTGGTCAGCGAGAAGATCCTGCGCAAGCACCACGTGGTGCCGCTGGTGAAGCGCGGCAAACGGCTGTTCGTCGCCGTCTCCGATCCGACCAACCTGCTTGCACTCGACGAGGTCAAGTTCGCGACCGGCTTCTCCGTCGAAGCGATCGTCGTCGAAGAGAACAAGCTGCAGCAGGTCCTGAACCGGGCGCTGGAGCAGGTCGACACGTCGATGCCGGATCTGGCTCCGGACGACTTCGAGATGGACAGTCTCGAAGTGTCGGGCGGCGACGAAGACATCGATCCCGCGGCGGCAGAGCGATCCTCCGACGTCGAGGACGCCCCGATCGTTCGCTTCGTCAACAAAGTCATGCTCGATGCGATCAAGCGCGGGGCTTCGGACATCCATTTCGAGCCGTATGAACGGTCCTACCGGATCCGGTTCCGCCTCGACGGCGTGCTGAAGGAGGTCGCTGCACCGCCGGTCCAGCTGGGCTACAAGCTCGCAGCCCGGCTGAAGGTCATGTCCCGCATCGACATCGCCGAACGGCGCGTGCCGCAGGACGGCCGCATCAAGATGAGGATCTCGAAGAATCGGGCCATCGACTTCCGCCTCAGCACCTGTCCGACGATCTTCGGCGAGAAGATCGTGATGCGAATCCTCGACTCTTCCAGCGCGATGCTCGGCATCGACTCGCTGGGATACGAGCCGTTCCAGAAGCAGCTGTACATGGAGGCCCTGGCGCGCCCGCACGGCATGATCCTGGTGACCGGCCCGACGGGCAGCGGCAAGACCGTCTCGCTCTACACCGGCCTCAACATCCTCAATACCGAGGACAACAACATCTCGACCGCCGAGGACCCGGTCGAAATCATGCTGCCCGGCGTCAACCAGGTGAACATCAACCCGAAGGTCGGCCTCACGTTCGCCGGCTCGCTGCGGGCGTTCCTGCGGCAGGACCCGGACATCATCATGGTCGGCGAAATTCGCGACCTCGAAACCGCGGAGATCGCACTCAAGGCCGCGCAGACCGGTCACCTCGTGCTGTCGACGCTGCACACGAATGACGCCCCGAAGACGCTTACGCGCCTCGTGGACATGGGCGTGAAGCCCTATGCGATCGCCACGTCGGTGAGCCTGATCATCGCGCAGCGGCTCGCGCGGCGCCTGTGCAACAATTGCAAGACGAAAGTCGTCATTCCGGAGGAAGCCCTGCTGAAGGAGGGCTTCACCTCCGAGGAAATCGCGAACGGCATCCAGATTTTCGCGCCCGCCGGTTGCCCGCAGTGCACGGACGGGTATAAGGGCCGGACAGGAATCTACGAGGTGATGAAGGTGTCCGAGGAGATCGGACGCATCATCATGGAAGGCGGCAACGTACTGCAGATCAAGGAGCAGGCGGTTCGCGAAGGCGTCTGGGGCCTGCGTCAATCCGGCCTGAAGAAGGTCCGGGATGGCGTTACCAGCCTGGATGAAATCAACAGCGTCACAGTGGATTGACGATAGGGCATTACCCGCATGGCTCAAGTCACCGTAGCAAGGCAGTTCCCGTTCAACTGGGAAGGCAAGGACCGGAAGGGCAACCGCGTCAAGGGACGCGGTCTCGCGAAGGACGAGTTCGAGCTCCGCGCCGACCTGCGCAAGCAGGGAATCGCCGTTGCGCGCGTCAAGAAGCAGCGGCAATGGCTCAAGGGCGAAGGGACGGTCACGCCGGCGGACATCGCGATCTTCGCCCGGCAGCTCGCGACGATGCTGACCGCGGGCATCCCGATGGTCCAGGCCTTCGAGATCATCGGCGTCGGGCACGAGAAGCCTGCGATGCAGAAGCTGATTCTCGCCATCAAGGGCGACATCGAGACGGGTAACGCGCTGCACGTCGCGCTCGGCAAGCACCCGCTGTACTTCGACGATCTGTTCACGAACCTGGTCGAAGCTGGCGAGCACGCCGGTGCGCTGGAGACAGTGCTCGACAAGATCGCGACCTACAAGGAAAAGACCGAGGCGCTCAAGAAGAAAATCAAGAAGGCCCTGTTCTATCCTGCGGCAGTCCTGGCAGTAGCCGTCATCGTGACGGTGATCCTGCTGCTCTTCGTCATTCCGCAGTTCGAGGAGCTGTTCAAGGGATTCGGGGCCGACCTGCCGGCGTTCACGCAGCTGGTCATCAACCTGTCCCGGTGGATGCAGCACAACGGCTGGATGGCGCTGATCGTCTTCGGTGGCGCCGTGTTTGCGTTCGGCTATTTCTACAAGCGCTCACGCGCGATGCGCCAGTTCCTGGACCGCACCTCGCTGCAGATCCCGGTGATCGGCCCGATCCTTGAGAAGGCCGCGATTGCGCGCTTCGCGCGCACGCTCGCCACGATGTTCGGCGCAGGTGTGCCGCTGGTCGAGGCGATGAAGTCCGTATCCGGCGCCACGGGCAACATCGTCTACCAGGACGCCGTGCTCAGGATGCGGGACGAGATCTCCACCGGCATGCGCATGCAGCGCGCGATGGAGAACACGGGCCTGTTCCCCAACATGGTCGTGCAGATGATCGCGGTCGGCGAGGAATCCGGCTCGCTCGATGAAATGGCCAGCAAAGTGGCCGATTTCTACGAGGCGGACGTGGACGCTGCCGTCGACGCCCTGAGCAGCCTGCTCGAGCCGTTGATCATGGTCATCCTCGGCGTGATCGTCGGCAGCCTCGTCATCGCGATGTACCTGCCGATCTTCAAACTGGGCGCGGTCATCTGACGATCGCGGACGTGCTGCAGGCAAACCCCGCGCTGCTGATCGGCAGCGCGTTCCTGTTTTCGCTGCTGGTCGGCAGCTTCCTGAACGTCGTGATCCACCGCCTGCCGGTCATGCTCGACCGGCAGTGGCGCACGCAGGCGGAGGAGATGGTCGGCGCTGGCGCGGCTGCGGTGCAGGCGACGGCCAGCGTGGGCAAGGCACCGGCCGCCGTGCCGCCCGCCAGGTACAACCTGCTGACCCCCCGCTCCGCCTGCCCGCACTGCGGCGCCGAAATCAAGGCGCACCAGAACATCCCGGTACTGAGCTGGCTGTTGCTCGGCGGCAAGTGCGCCAACTGCAAGGCGAAGATCTCGCCGCGCTACCCGGTCGTCGAACTCGGCACGGCGATCCTGTCGGCCGCAGTCGTCTGGCGCTTCGGCTGGCACTGGCAGTCGGTCGCGGCCTTGACCTTCACCTGGGCGCTCGTGGCGCTGACGGTGATCGACCTAGACCACCAGATTCTCCCGGACGTCATCACGCTGCCGCTGCTGTGGCTCGGCCTGCTGCTCAGCCTCGCCTGGCACGCGGGCCTCACCCCGCCTGCGCCGGTGGATCCCAGGTCCGCGATCATCGGCGGGGCAGCCGGGTATCTCGGCCTCTGGTCCGTGTACTGGGCGTTCAAGCTCGCCACCGGCAAGGAAGGCATGGGTTACGGCGACTTCAAGCTGTTCGGCGCGTTCGGCGCGTGGATGGGCTGGCAGATGCTGCCGCTGATCATCCTGCTGTCCGCATTCACGGGCGCCGTGATCGGCATCCTGCTGATCTTGGTGCGCGGCCGCGACCGCAACATCCCGATCCCGTTCGGCCCCTACCTTGCAGCCGCGGGCTGGATCGCGCTGATGTGGGGGCCGCAGATCGTCGGCGGCTACCTTTCGCTGACCGGGCTCGACCGATAGGTCGCCCGGCGCGGCGCTCGCAACCATGAGCGACCAGCCCTTCCGCGTGGCGCTCACCGGCGGCATTGCCAGCGGCAAGTCCACGGTCGCGGATCTGTTCGCCGCGCTCGGCGTGCCCGTAATCGACACCGACGTCATCGCCCGCCAGGTGGTCGAGCCGGGACAACCGGCGCTCACGAAGATCGCCGCGACGTTCGGACGGGACGTGCTCGACGCCGATGGCCGCCTCGACCGCCGCCGCATGCGCGAGCGCATATTCACCGACCCGGACGCGAAGCGTCGCCTCGAGGCGATACTGCACCCGGCGATCCGCGCCGAGATGGAGCGGCAGTCGATGGCGGCACAGGGCCCCTACCAGATGCTCGTAATCCCGCTGCTCACCGAGGGCGGACGCCGCGACCACGTCGATCGCGTGCTGCTGGTGGACGTTCCCGAGGAACTGCAGATCCAGCGGCTGATGATGCGTGACGGCGTTACGCACGAGCAGGCGCAGGCGTCGCTGAACGCGCAGGCCACGCGGGCGCAACGGCTCGCGCTGGCCGACGATGTGGTCAGGAACACCGGCCGCGTCGACGACCTTCGCGCGCGAGTCGCGACGCTGGACCGCCGCTACCGCGAGATTGCGGCCGTGCGGAGCTAGGGCAGGACAGCCAAGCCGACCTTGCGGGCGGCATCCATCTCGACCGGCAGCGAGTCCGCTCCTGCAATCGCGGTTGTGCGTGGATGTACGCGTAGAGCAAAATACGTTGATGAACGCAAACGAGGCCGTGTCGCCCTCGGCGGACGCGGTCAGCCGCGTGATCGTCTACGAGCAGCCGCTCAACGAGCGGATGCGCAATTTCCTGCGCCTCGATTTCCTGTACCAGCAGGCGGTGCACCATCACACGAAGGCGGACTCCTGGTCGACGCGTGCGGCGGTGTCGTCGTTGCTCGAGATCCTCGCGATCACCCAGCGCGGCGACGTGCGCGGCGAGGTGCTGAAGGAACTCGAGCGCCAGATGAGCCAGCTGTCGGCATACAACACGCGGCCCGGCGTCGACTCGGCGCGGCTGCGCGTGCTGCTCACGAAGCTCGGGCGCATGCGCGACGAACTGAGCAGCGTCGGCGCGCTCTTCATGCAGAAGCTGCGCGATTCCGAGTTCCTGAACGCGATCAAGCACCGCAGCACGATCCCGGGCGGCACCTGCGAGTTCGACCTGCCGGACTACACGCACTGGCTCAACCTGCCCGACGAAGTCCGCGGCGCCGACTTCGCGCACTGGCTCGCGGTGATCCGCCCGCTGGGCGACGCGGTGGGCGAACTGCTGTGGATGACGCGCGAGCAGGCCCGCTCGAAGCCCGAAGTCGCGACAGGCGGAGTGTTTCATTTGGCGCTCGACCGCGACGTGCCTGCGCAGATGATCCGTCTCGCGCTCCCGGCCGGCACCGACATCTACCCTGAGATCAGCGGCAGCCACTACCGTTGCAGCGTCCGGTTCCTGGTCTGGCAGGACGCCGGAAACCGTCCCGTGCAGACCTCAGAGGACGTACGGTTCACGCTGTTCACCTGCACTTGAGGCGAGTGGCCGCCACCGTCCCCTGCCCCACGTGCCAGCGTCCGGTCGAATGGTCGGACGGATCGCCATTTCGTCCGTTCTGCAGCGAGCGCTGCCGGCTCATCGATCTCGGTGCGTGGATGACGGAAAAGCGGGCGATCCCGGGCGAGGAGATTCCGGCACCGTCGAGCCAGGAGTCCGACGGGCCGGGCGAGCCGCCGCGGCACTGACCACGGGATTCGCGCAGAGTGCACCACGACTTCTGGCACGAGCGCTGGCGCACCGGACAGATCGGCTTCCACCAGCAGTCCGCCCACCAGTTGCTCGAGTCCTGGTGGCCACGGCTCGGCGTGCCCGCGGGCGCGCGGGTCTACGTCCCTCTTTGCGGCAAGAGTCTCGACATGACCTGGCTCGCGGACCGGGGCTGCGCAATCGTCGGCAGCGAGCTGAGCCGGATCGCGATCGATGAATTCTTTGCCAGCCAGTCGCTGCAGCCGACGCTGACCCGGCGCGCGGGCTTCACGCTGCACGCTGCGGGGGCTTTCGAAATCTACGAAGGTGACGCGCTCGCGCTTACGCCGCAGGTGACCGGCCCGCTCGCCGCCTTCTACGACCGCGCCGCACTGGTTGCCCTGCCCCCAGAAATGCGCGGTCCATACATCGCGTCGCTGGCGGCACTGCTGCCGCCCGGCGCCCGTGGGCTGCAGGTCTCGTTCGAATACCCGCAGGAAATGAAAGGCGGCCCGCCGTTCTCGGTCGAGACAGACGAGATCCTGCAACTATGCACCGGCCGGTTCTCGGTGCAGGAACTCGAGCGTGTCGACATCCTCGCCCAGAGCCCGAAGTTCGCCGAGTTCGGGATTCCTGCGCTGCACGAGATCGCCTACGCGCTGGAGCGCGCGTGACTCGGCTGGCGAAACGCAGCTAACGCGACGCGTTCAACACGAGTTGAGCGCCGCGACGATCGGTGCGTCCGCCTCGAGGATGTCCTCGCCGGACAGCCGCTGCACCTCGACCCACTTCAGCGCCTGGCCTTCGAGCCCGCGCGGCTCGCCGGTCCACGACGACACGATCCACATGTCGAGCCACACGACCCGCTCGGGATACGCGTGCGAGTATCGGACCAGCCGCTCTGCAGCGTGCACGACGACATCGAGTTCCTCGCGTAGCTCCCTCACGAGGCCCGCGAACGGGTCCTCACCCGCGTGCAGCTTTCCACCGGGAAACTCCCAACGCCCGGCCAGCGCCTTTCCGGGCGGCCGCTGCGTGATCAGCACGCGGCCCTGCGCATCGAACAGCGCACCCGCCACCACTTGCAACTGAGGGAGTTCGAGCGAGTTCACGAGAGCGCAGCCACGAGAGCGAAGCCTCCGTCGCGTTTCGTGCCCTGCCGGGGAGTGTTCGCAGGGCCGTCGGCGGCATGGACGCCGCCGCGGAGCCTATAGGGACATATTCACGGCGTCCCTGCGGGCACTCCCCGGCAGGGCACGAAACGCGACAGCGAGGTTCAAGCCTCCCTGGCGAGCTGCCCGTGACAATGCTTGAACTTCTTCCCGGACCCGCACGGACACGGCTCGTTGCGCCCGACCTTCCGGCCGTCGCGCACCACGGGCGAGAGCGCCTCGGGACCAGCCCCCGCACCGAAGGTTTCTGGTCCGCCGCGCCCGGAAGCCGCCGACTCGGGACCGACCGGACCCGCGTCCCCGGAAATCGCGGACTGCGGCGCCGCGTGCTGCAGCTGCAGCCGCTGCGCCATCTGCCGCTCGCGCTCGCGCTCCTGCTCCTCGATCTCGGCTTCGGTGCGCACCTGCAGCCGCGACAGCAGAGAGATCGAGTCGTGCTTGATCCGGTCGAGCAGCGCGCCGAACAGCTCGAACGCCTCGCGCTTGTACTCCTGCTTCGGGTTCTTCTGCGCGTAGGCGCGCAGGTGGATGCCCTGCCGCAGGTAGTCCATCGCGGCGAGATGCTCGCGCCAGTGCTTGTCGAGTTCCTGCAGCATCACGGCCTTCTCGAGGTGGCGCATCACCGGCGCGCCGACCTGCTCGACCTTGTGTGTATACGCGGCCTCGACGGCCTCCACGACACGCTCGCGCAGGCCCGGCTCCGCGATGTCGTGGTCCGCCTCGAGCCAGCCCTTCGGGTCCACCTGCACGAGGAACTCGCGCTCGATGGCCTCGGCGAGGCCGGGCAGGTTCCACTCTTCCTCGACGCTCTCGCGCGGCACGTACTGGTCGATGATGCCGTTCACGACCTCGGCGCGGATGCCGGTGATCGAGTCGGAGATGTCGTCCGCCGCCATCAGCTCGGTGCGCTGCTGGTAGATGACCTTGCGCTGGTCGTTCGCGACGTCGTCGTACTCGAGCAGGTTCTTGCGCAGGTCGAAGTTGTACGCCTCGACCTTGCGCTGCGCGCGCTCGATCTGGCGCGAGAGCATCTTGCTCTCGATCACCTCGCCTTCCTTCATGCCGGCCGTCGTGAGCCAGCGCTTGGTGCGCTCGGGATCGCCGAAGATGCGCATCAGGTTGTCTTCGAGCGACAGGTAGAAGCGGCTCGAGCCCGGGTCGCCCTGGCGGCCCGAACGGCCGCGCAGCTGGTTGTCGATGCGGCGGGACTCGTGGCGCTCGGTGCCGACGATGTGCAGGCCGCCCGAAGCCACGACTTCCTCGTGACGCTTCTGCCATTCCTCGCGCACGCGCTGCACGGTGGCTTCGTCCGCGCCCTCGAGCTGCGCGAGCTCCGCCTTCAGGTTGCCGCCGAGCACGATGTCGGTGCCGCGGCCGGCCATGTTGGTCGCGATCGTCACGGCGCTGGGACGGCCCGCCTGCGCGACCACGTGCGCTTCACGCTCGTGCTGCTTCGCGTTCAGCACCTCGTGGGTGACGCCCTGCTGCGTCAGCACGCCGGACAGCATCTCCGACGTCTCGACCGAGGTCGTGCCCACCAGCACCGGCTGGCGGCGCTTCACGCACTCGCGGATGTCCTCGACGATCGCGTCGAACTTGTCCTTCTGTGTCAGGTACACGAGGTCGGCCGCGTCGTCGCGGACCATGGTCTTGTGCGTCGGGATCACGACGACCTCGAGCCCGTAGATCTGCTGGAACTCGAACGCCTCGGTGTCCGCGGTGCCGGTCATGCCGGCGAGCTTGGCGTACATGCGGAAGAAGTTCTGGAACGTGATCGAGGCGACCGTCTGGTTCTCCTCGCGCACGCGCACGCCTTCCTTCGCCTCGACGGCCTGGTGCAGGCCGTCGGACCAGCGACGGCCCGGCATCGTGCGGCCCGTGAACTCGTCGACGATGATCACCTCGCCGTTGCGGACGATGTACTCGACGTCGCGGCGGTACAGCGCGTGCGCGCGCAGCGCCGCGTTCAGGTGGTGCATCAGCCGGATGTTCGACGGGTCGTACAGGCTCTGGCCTTCGAGCAGCAGGCCGGCCTTCAGGAACAGGTCCTCGACGTGCGCATGGCCGTCGTCGGACAGGTGCACCTGCTTCGACTTCTCGTCGGCCCAGTAGTCGCCGTCGCCCTCCTCGGACTCCTGCGCCCGGAGGCGCGGCACCAACTCGTTGATGCGCGTATAGAGCTCGGTGCTCTCCTCGGCGGGGCCCGAGATGATCAGCGGCGTGCGCGCCTCGTCGATCAGGATCGAGTCGACCTCGTCGACGATCGCGTAGGCGAGCGTGCGCTGCATGCGGTCCTCGATCCGGAACGCGAGGTTGTCGCGCAGGTAGTCGAAGCCGAGCTCGTTGTTCGTGCTGTAGGTGATGTCGGCGGCGTACGCGGCGCGCTTCTCCTCGGGAGACTGGCCGGCCTTGACGACGCCGACCGTGAGCCCGAGGAACCGGTAGATCGGGCCCATCCACTCGGCGTCGCGGCTCGCGAGGTATTCGTTGACGGTGACGATGTGCGTACCGGTGCCGGGCAGCGCGTTCAGGTACGCGGACAGCGTGGCGACCAGCGTCTTGCCTTCGCCGGTGCGCATTTCGGAAATCTTGCCGTCGTTCAGCACCATGCCGCCGATCAGCTGCACGTCGAAGTGCCTGAGCCCGAGCGTGCGTCGCGATGCCTCGCGGACGGCCGCGAACGCCTCGGGCAGGATGTCGTCGAGGGTCTTGCCCGCGGCCAGCTGTTCACGGAACTGCCGGGTCTTGTCGGCGAGTTCGGCATCCGACAGCGCCTGCAGCGCGGGCTCGAACGCGTTGATCTTGCGGACGAGGCCGTTGTACTGGCCGACGAGCCGCTGGTTGCGGCTACCAAAAAGACGGGCAAGCCAATTGGCCACGGGGGCTCCGGGGAAGGGCGCGAAAGGGAAAGGCGGGAATTTTACAGGAAAGTGAGCAGCAACTAGCGGTCAGCGGATAGTGAGGCCGGGAAAAGGCTCTGCAAGAGGCCCTCGGCGCTATCCCCTATCCACCGATCACTATTCACTCGCCCTGCGCGTCAAGGCGCGCTGAGGTACCGCATCGGGTTCAGCGTGTTGCCGTCCCGCTCGACCTCGAAATGCACGTGCGTACCGGTGGAACGGCCGGTGCTGCCGATCACGGCGATCGCCTGGCCCTTCTGCACGGCCTCGCCCTCGCGGACCAGGTTGCGCGAGTTGTGGCCGTAGCGGGTCAGGTAACCCGTCGGGTGGGTGATCTCGACGACGTAGCCGTAGCCCGTCTTGTAGCCCGCGAACGAGACGACACCCGGGCCCGTGGAGATCACCTTGGAGCCCGGCTCGGCTGCAAAATCGACGCCGGCATGGAACGCACCGTGGCCGGTGAACGGATCCGAGCGGTAGCCGAAATGCGAGGAAATCCAGCCGCCGATCACGGGCCAGCCACTCGGCAGGATCCGCTGGCCAAGCTGCCGCGTGGACATCAGGCTCTCGAGCACGGTCAGCTGCCGCTCGCGGTCCTGCAGCTGCGCCTCGAGCGAATCGAGCACGGCCGTCAGTTCGGGCGCCTGTGCGGAACCCGCAGAGTTCTCGGTGCCTTCGGGGCCACCCGCCGGCGGCGGCTTGTCGAAATCGAACTCGCCACGATCCAGGTTCGCGAGATCAGTGATGCGGCGGCCAAGCGCGTCCAGGCGGATCATGTGGGCATTCATCGTGCCGACGCGCGAGGCCAGCGCGTCAACCTTGCCCTGCAGCTGGCCGCGGACGGCCTGCAGGTCCATGCGCTGCTCGTCGATCGCCTGTGCGAGCTTCTGGCTCTCCATCGGGCCTGCCATCAGGCGGCCGAGCTGCACGCCCGCGGCGAAAATCGCGGCGGTGACCAGCAACGCACCGCCGCCGAGGGCGAGCAGGGTGCGGGGAGACTTCAGGTCGAAGTGGCGGACCGTTCCGGACCGGCCAGAGATGATTTTCAGATTCATCGCGGCGCACAACCTCTTGGCGGCCGTTGAGAATGGACGCTTTGGCCCGCAAGCAGGCCGAGCCGCGTCACAGTTCGAGCCGGAAGGATCGGGATGGGAGCAAACTCTCCCCAACCGGTTGCCGTCGCATTGTTGTCGGCGCCCGGGAGGTGGACCCGCCCAGCTGCAAGTCGGCAGACTATGCAGGAACGGGTCGCCGCTGGCAATCGAAAAAGCACGTATTAACAATTTTTGATTGACAATGAGCGACCCACTGAAGCCCCTGTTTTCGACTCCACTCGACGGTCTGGACCGCCTCGCCCGCAAGGCTGCGGAGGCCGTCGGGCTGGCCGACCTGGTACGCCGGGAACTGCCCGACCCGCTGGGTCAACACGTGGTCGGTGCGGCCCGTCGTGACGAGGACCTGGTCGTGATGGTCGACTCGGCGGCGTGGTCCGCGCGGGTGCGCTATGCGGCGCCGAAGCTGATGCTGCGGCTCGCGGAGCTGGGCGAGCCCGTCACGGGGAAGGTGCGGGTAAGGGTACGGAGGGGGAAGTGAAGTGAGCAGTGAGCGGTGGATAGTGGATAGGCGGATCAGGCGCCGCGCGTCCCGGTTCTGACTATCCGCTATCCACTAATCACTATTCACCAATCACTCTGCTTCACGCAGTCGCAGCCGCGGCCGCAACGTACGAAATCGGCGCATCCTGCAGCGTTTCGAACGTCACGTCTTCCCACGCCGTGCGATCTGCGATCAGCGTGCGCAGCAGCCGGTTGTTCAGGCCGTGGCCGGACTTGTAGCCGCTGAACTCGCCGATCAGGCTGTGGCCGAGCAGGTACAGGTCCCCGATCGCGTCGAGGATCTTGTGCTTCACGAACTCGTCCTCGTAGCGCAGCCCGTCCTCGTTCAGGATCCGGTAATCGTCGAGCACGATCGCATTGTCGAGGTTGCCGCCGAGCGCCAGGTTGCGCGAGCGCATGTACTCGAGGTCGCGCATGAAGCCGAACGTGCGGGCCCGGCTGACCTCGCGCAGGAACGTGGTCGTCGAGAAGTCCATCGAGGCGACCTGCGAGCGGCGCTTGAACACCGGATGGTCGAATTCGATTTCGAAGTTAACCTTGAAGCCGTCGTAAGGATCGAACCGCGCCCACTTCTCGCCGTCCTCGACCTTGACGCTCTTCTTGATGCGCACGAACTTCTTCGGCGCATTCTGTTCCTCGATGCCTGCCGACTGCAGCAGGAAAACGAACGGCCCGGCGCTGCCGTCCATGATCGGCACTTCGTCGGCGGACAGCTCGATGATCGCGTTGTCGATCCCGAGGCCCGCGAGCGCGGACAGCAGGTGCTCGATCGTCGAGACCTTGGCACCATCCTGGACGATCGTCGTCCCGAGGGTCGTCTCGCTGACGTTCTCGGCACGCGCCGGGATGTCCACGGGCTCGTCGAGGTCGGTGCGGCGGAACCAGATGCCGTGGTTGGCCGGCGCCGGCCGCAGCACCATCAGCACCTTCTTGCCGGTGTGCAGGCCCACGCCAGTGGCGCGGATCGAGTTCTTCAGCGTTCTTTGCTTCAGCATCCCGGGGTTATGGTCGCGCGCAGGCCGCGCCCCTTTTGCATCAAGTTAGCCGCGGAGGATATCACAGCCCACCTGTCGATCGTAGATCGCTGAAATGCAATGACTTTTCCGGCAGCGGCGGGCCGGAGGGTGGCCGGTCATCGGTCCAGCTCCCCCCACACCCGCCGCCCCGGGCTCCAGCCAGCCGCCGGTCCGCCCGGACGGCCAGCCGGGAGGCTTCAATCGGCCTGGCGGCGCAGGAACGCCGGGATGTCGAGATACGACTCGCCACCCACGTCGGCCCGCACGTCGTCGCCGACGGCGCGCTGGCGACGGCGCAGGTTCGCCGGCGTGTCGTAGTCGGCGTAGTTGTCGAGCGGGCGACGCATGCCGCGCCCGCCGGCCACGACCTCGACCTTCGGCTGCACGCCCTGCGGCAGGCCACGGACGGCCGCCGGGCGGCCGATGCCGGTCGCCACGACCGTCACGCGGATCTGGTCGGTCATCTCCGGGTCGATCACATAGCCCACGACCACGGTCGCGTCCTCGGACGCGTACTGCTTGATCGTATCGCCGACGACGTGGAACTCGCTGGTGCGCAGGTCCATGCCGGCCGTGACGTTGATCAGCAGGCCGTGCGCGCCCGACAGGTTCACGTCCTCGAGCAGCGGGCTCGAGATCGCGGCCTCGGCCGCCGCACGCGCGCGGTTCTCGCCGGTCGCAGCGCCCGAACCCATCATCGCCATGCCGGTCTCCGCCATCACGGTCTTGACGTCGGCGAAGTCGACGTTGATCAGGCCGGGCCGGGTGATCAGCTCGGCGATGCCCTGCACCGCGCCCTGCAGCACCTGGTTCGCGGACTTGAACGCATCGAGCAGCGTGGTGTCGCCGCCGAGCACCGTGAGCAGCTTCTGGTTCGGGATCGTGATCAGCGAGTCGACGTACTTGCCGAGTTCGCTGATGCCCTGGTCCGCGAGCGCGAGGCGCTTGTTGCCTTCCATCTCGAACGGCTTGGTGACCACGGCGACCGTCAGGATGCCGAGCTCCTTGGCGACCTGCGCGACGACCGGCGCGGCGCCCGTGCCCGTACCGCCGCCCATGCCGGCGGTGATGAAGATCATGTCCGAGCCTTCGACGAGCTCGACGATGCGGTCACGATCCTCCATCGCGGCCTGGCGGCCGACTTCCGGGTCGGCGCCTGCGCCGAGGCCCTTGGTGATGTTCGAGCCGATCTGCAGGCTCGCCTTCACCTTGGAGTGCTTCAGCGCCTGCGCATCGGTGTTGATACAGACGAAATCGACGCCCTCGATTCCCGAGCCGACCATGTGCGTGACCGCGTTGCCGCCGCCGCCGCCGACGCCGACCACCTTGATGACGGCCCCCGAGTTCTCCGTGTCTGCAAGTACGAACATGTGTGTGCTGCTCCGATGATGATGAGTGACCAATGACCAGTGATTCGTGATCAGTGAGGAGCGGCCCCGCCGCACCTCGAATCCGTAACCGCCCCTTCCGCTGCCCTCTGCACTACCCGCTATCCGCTCTGTTCAGAAATTTCCCTGGAACCATGAGCGCATCCGGTCGACGACCGTCCGCATGCCGTTCGCGACGGGCGCCGCGCGACCGCGGCGCACGTAGTTCTCGCGTCCGAACAGCAGCAGGCCGACGCCCGTCGCGTGAATCGGATTCCTCACGACGTCGACGAGCCCGCTCACGCCCTGCGGCAGGCCGAGGCGCACCGGCGCGTGGAACACTTCCTCGGCGAGCTCGATGACGCCTTCCATCTTTGCGCTGCCGCCGGTGAGCACGACGCCCGCGGCGATCATTTCGCTGAAGCCGGAGCGGCGCAGTTCTTCCTGCACCAGCGCGAACAGTTCCTCGTAGCGCGGCTCGACGACCTCGGCGAGCGTCTGCCGCGCGAGCCGGCGCGCCGGGCGATCGCCCACGCTCGGCACCTCGATGGTCTCGTCGGGGTTCGCGAGCTGCGACAGCGCGCACGCGTACTTGACCTTGAGCTCCTCGGCGTGATGCGTCGGCGTGCGCAGGCTCACGGCGATGTCGTTCGTCACCTGGTCGCCCGCGATCGGGATCACCGCCGTGTGGCGGATCGCGCCGCCCGAGAACACGGCGATGTCGGTCGTGCCGCCACCGATGTCGACCAGGCACACGCCGAGCTCCTTCTCGTCGTCCGCGAGCACGGCGTAGCTCGAGGCGAGCTGCTCGAGCACGATGTCCTCGACCTCGAGCCCGCAGCGCTGCACGCACTTGACGATGTTCTGCGCGGCGCTGTCGGCGCCGGTGACGATGTGCACCTTCGCCTCGAGCCGGACGCCGGACATGCCGATCGGCTCGCGGATCCCTTCCTGCGCGTCGATGATGAATTCCTGCGGCAGGATGTGCAGGATCTTCTGGTCGGCCGGAATCGCCACGGCGCGCGCGGCGTCGATCACGCGATCGACGTCGCCAGGCGCCACTTCCTTGTCGCGGATCGCGACGATGCCGTGCGAGTTCAACGAGCGGACGTGCGAGCCCGCGATGCCGGCGAACACGGAGTGGATCTCGCAGCCGGCCATCAGCTCGGCTTCCTCGATGGCGCGCTGGATCGACTGCACGGTCGAGTCGATGTTCACGACCACGCCCTTCTTCAGGCCGCGCGACGGGTGCGAGCCCACGCCGACCACTTCGATCGTGCCGTCGGGACCGAGCTCGCCGACGATCGCCACCACCTTCGAGGTGCCGATGTCGAGGCCGACGATCAGGTTGCGTTCAGTCTTTCTAGGCATCGGGTGTCGCATCCTCCTGCGAGGCGACGGCGACGGCGGAACGCGCGTTCCAGCCGACGCTGAATCCATTGGTGTAGCGCATGTCTACGCAGTTGATCTCGGCGAGCCGCTTGGCAACCAGCGGGCTCGCGAGACGGATGAAGCGGTCCAGGCGATCGGTGACCGCCAGCCGGCCGAGCTTGACGATGACGCCGTTCGCGAGCTCGATCTCCCACGCGCCGCGCTCGTCGAGGCGCACGCCGGTCAGGCGCAGGCCCGACTCGAGCAGGCGCCCCTGCGAATCGAGGTACAGCTGCGCGACGACGCCCTCGCTTCCTTCCGGGCCCTGCAGCAGCGGCAGTTCCGGCGGCACGTAGCGGGCGTTGCGGATGAAGAGTTCGCCGCGCGCGTTCAGCAGCCCCGCCTCGTTCCAGCGTGCCGCGGCCACCTGCTCCGTGACGATCACGCGGATCGCGTCGGGCCAGCGCCGCTGCACGACGGCGCGGTCCACCCAGTCGATGCGCTCGATCCGGTCGCGGACGCGGTCCAGGTCCACTGACGCGAGGCCGCCCTTGACCACCTCGACCACCGCGCTCTCGATCTCGGGCGGCGTGACGCGCTGGAACGAACCCTCGATGAGCACCCGGCGCACCGGACGGTCGAGCGCCGTCAGCAGCAGCCAGCCGACAACCGCGCACCCGGCGACGGTGCCAGCGGCCACGGCGAGCGCACGCCAGTTCAGCCGCTCGAGGAGCCCGGGCTCCCCGTTCGCGGCCTGGCGTCGATTGCGCTTCTTCCAGGGCAGGACCATGAGTCTCCCTCAGCTCTTGCGCACGGCGAGGCTCGTCTCGAGCACCCGCCAGACGAGGTCGTCGAATTCGATGCCACGGTTGCGCGCGGCCTTGGGCACCAGCGAGTGGCTCGTCATGCCCGGCGCGGTATTCACCTCGAGCAGCCACGGCCTGCCCGCACGGTCGCGCATGAAGTCCACGCGGCCCCAGCCGCTGCAGTCGACCGCGAAGAACGCGGCGAGCGCGAGGCTGCCGAGCTCCTGCTCGAACGCGCCGCTCGCGCCCGGGCACAGGTACTGCGTGTCCTCGGCGACGTACTTCGCGTGGTAGTCGTAGTACTCGCCCGCCGGCACGATGCGGATCGACGGCAGCGCCTCGACGCCGAGGACCGCGACCGTGAACTCGTCGCCCTGGATCAGCTGCTCGACCAGCATCGGGCCCGGGTAGCGGGCCGCGAGTTCGACCGCGGCGGCCAGATCCGCGTCCTTGAAGCACCGCGTCACGCCGACGCTCGAGCCTTCGCACGCCGGCTTGACGATCACGGGCAGGCCGAGCTTGTGCGCCGCGGCGACCACGTCGTCGCCACGCTCGAGGCTCACGTAGCCGGGCGTCGGCAGGCCGAGCGACAGCCACACCTGCTTGGTGCGGGTCTTGTCCATCGACAGCGCCGAGCCAAGCACGCCCGAGCCCGTGTACGGAACGCCGAGTGCCTCGAGCAGTCCCTGCACGATGCCGTCCTCGCCGCCGCCCCGCTGCCCGTGCAGGATGTTGAACACGCGCTCGAAGCGTCGCCCCTGCGGCGCCGCAAGCTGGCGCGCGAGTTCCGGAATGCCATCCACGGCCACGGCGTCCACACCGCGCCGCTGCAGCGCCTCGAGCACGTTGCGGCCGGAGTCGAGCGAGACCTCGCGCTCGGACGACGTGCCGCCCATCAGCACGGCGACGCGGCCGAAATCACGCGGGTCGGTGATTCGATGCGGTGCCGGCGTCATGCGCGACCTCCGTGCACGGCGAGCGCCTGCAGCGCGGCAGGCAGATCGTGGGCCACGGCGCCGATGCTGCCAGCGCCCATCGTGAGCACGACGTCACCGTCGCGCGCGATGCCCGCGAGCGCCTGCGGCAGCTCGTCGAGCGACTTGAGCAGCACGGGCTCGACCCGCCCGCGCGAGCGGATCGCACGGCACAGCGACTTGCCGTCCGCGCCCGCAATCGGCGCTTCGCCGGCCGGGTACACCTCGGCGACGACCAGGGCGTCCGCTGCCGACAGCACCTGCGCGAAGTCGTCGAGCAGGTCGCGGGTGCGCGTGTAGCGGTGCGGCTGGAACACCAGCACGATGCGCCGGTCGGGCCAGCCCTGGCGCGCGGCCTCGAGCGTCGCGGCAACCTCGGTCGGGTGATGGCCGTAGTCGTCCACCAGCGTCACGCGCCCGACGGGCCGTCGACGTCGCCGAGCCACTGCAGCCGGCGCTCGATGCCCTGGAAGCCGGCGAGTGCGCGCTGGATCGCGGCATCGTCGATCTCGAGCTCGGTCGCCACGCAGATGGCCGCGAGTGCGTTCAGCACGTTGTGGCGCCCGGGCAGGTTCAGCGTGATCGCGAGCGGCGCCCGCCCCGGACGCAGCACGTCGAAGTTCGACTGGACCCCGTGGCGCTCTAGGTTCACGGCGCGAACGTCGACGGACTCGCCGAGCCCGTACGTGAGGTACGGACGCGCGATCTGCGGGACCAGCGCCGCCGCCTCGGCATCGTCGGCGCAGATGATCGCGAGCCCGTAGAACGGCAGGTTGTGCAGGAACTCGACGAAGCTCAGCTTCAGCTTGCCAAAATCGCCGCCGTGCGTGCCGAGGTGATCGGCGTCGACGTTGGTGACGATCGCGATCATCGGCTGCAGGTGCAGGAACGACGCGTCGCTCTCGTCCGCTTCGGCGACGAGGTACTCGCCCGCACCAAGCCGTGCATTGGCCGCCGCGCTCTTCAGGCGTCCGCCGATCACGAACGTCGGGTCCGCCCCACCCTCGGCGAGCACGCTCGCTACCAGGCTCGTCGTCGTGGTCTTGCCGTGCGTGCCGGCCACCGCGATCGAATAGCGGAAGCGCATCAGCTCACCGAGCATCTCGGCTCGCTTCACCACGGGAACGCGCCCCGCCAGCGCCTCCGCGATCTCCGGGTTCTCCGCGTTGATCGCGCTCGACACCACGACGACGTCAGCACCGGCGACGTTGGCGGCGCGGTGACCGATCATGATGCGGGCGCCGAGCTTCTCGAGGCGGCGCGTGGCCTCGCCCGCCTTCAGGTCCGAGCCCTGCACGGCGTAACCGAGGTTCAGCAGCACCTCGGCGATGCCGCTCATGCCGCTGCCGCCGATGCCGACGAAATGGATCGTGTGGATGCGGCGCATGCGGTCCTTCATGCCGCACCTCCTGCCGCCGCGACGCAGGCGTCGGCGAGCCGCTCGTCCGCGTCGGTGATGGCCGTGCCGCGCGCCGCTTGCGCCATCTGCAGCAGACGCGGCCGGCCGGCCTCGAGCAGCGCCCTGAGTCGCGCCGCGAGCGTGATCGGCGTGAGCTCCGATTCGGGCATCAGCACCGCAGCACCCGCATCGACGACATAGCGTGCGTTGCGCGTCTGGTGATCGTCCACGGCCGCGGGAAACGGCACGAGGATCGCGGGCACTCCGGCCGCGGCGAGTTCCGCGACGGTCAATGCTCCGGAGCGACACACCGCGAGATCGGCCCAGCCATACGCGCCCGCCATGTCGTCGATGAACGCACGCACGTCGGCTTCGATGCCACGCGACGCATAGGCGGCGGCCGTCTCGTCGACGCCTCGCGCGCCGGTCTGGTGCAAGACCTCGGGCCGCAGCGCCTCCGGCAGTTCGGCGATCGCGGCGGGCACTACGGCGTTGAGGCGCGCGGCGCCCTGGCTGCCACCGAACACCAGCAGCCGCACCCTGCCCTCGCGCCCGGCGTAACGGCGCTCCGGCGGCGCCACCTCCGCGATCTCGGGACGCACCGGGTTGCCAACGCGCTCGGCCTTGACGCCGGCGCCGAAACTGCCGGGGAATCCCTCGAGCACGCGATCGGCGAGCCGCGCGAGCACGCGGTTGGTCATGCCGGCCACGGCATTCTGCTCGTGCACGACCAGCGGCCGGCGCAGCAACCACGCGGCGACGCCGCCCGGGCCCGACGCGAATCCGCCCGCGCCGAGCACCACTTGCGGGCGATGCCGGCGCACGGCGCGGATCGCCTGCAGCAGCGCCACGGCGAGACGGAACGGCGCCGCGAGCAGGGTGGCGAACCCCTTGCCGCGCAGTCCACTGACACTCAACCACTCGACCGGGATACCCTCGGCCGGGACGAGCCGCGCCTCGATGCCACGCTGCGTGCCGAGCCAGACGATGTCGTAGCCGCGTCGCTGCAGCACGCGCGCGGTCGCGAGCGCCGGGAACACGTGACCGCCGGTACCGCCCGCCATGACCATGGCCGTCGGTCGCGTCATTCGCGTCGCGCCTCCCGGCTCACTGCGGAACGGCCCGACATCTGGACCTCGTGATTGATCCGGAGCAGCAGGCCAATCACGCCGAGCGTGACCAGCATGCTGCTGCCGCCGTAGGACAGCAGCGGCAGCGTCAGGCCCTTGGTGGGCAGCAGGCCCATGTTCACGCCGATGTTCACGAACGCCTGCAGGCCGAGCCAGATGCCGATCGACGCCGCGAGGTACGACTGGAACGTGAGGCCGGCGTCGACGGCCCGGCGCGAGATTTCCATCGCGCGCCCGACGAGCAGCGCGAACAGGCAGACGACCAGCAGCACGCCCACGAAGCCGAACTCCTCGGCGAGCACCGCGAACACGAAGTCGGTGTGCGCCTCGGGCAGGTAGAAGAGCTTCTGCACGCTCGAGCCGAGCCCGACGCCGAACCACTCGCCGCGCCCGATCGCGATCAGCGACTGCACCAGCTGGAAACCACTGTCGAACGGGTCCTCCCAGGGGTCGCGGAACGCGACCAGGCGCCGCATGCGATACGACGACGTGACCGCGAGCAGCGCCATCGCGCCGACGCCGAGCACGACCGGCACCAGCAGGTGGTGCAGCCGCACGCCCGCGAGGAACAGCACCGCGAGGCCCGTCGCCATCAGCACCGTCGCTGCGCCGAAGTCGGGCTCGAGCAGCAGCAGCACGGCCGCGGCCGCGAGCACGCCCACCGGCTTCATGAAACCCTTGAAGCTCGAGCACAGCTCGTCGGAGCGGCGCACCGCGTAGCTCGCGATGTAAGTGAGCAGCATCACGCGGGCGAGCTCGGACACCTGGAAGTTCATGAACCCGAGCCGCACCCAGCGCCGGGCGCCGTTCACCTCGTGCCCAAGCCCGGGGATCAGCACGAGCAGCAGCAGCACGAACGCGCCGCCGAGCAGGTACATCGAGTTCCTGTCCCAGAAGCTGGTCGGGATGACGATCGCGACCATGGCCGCGAGCAGCCCGAGACACACGTAGCATCAGCTGGCGCTCGAAATAGAAGAACGGATTGCCGGTCTCCCGCTCGGACACGCCGATCGAGGCCGACGCGACCATTATCAGTCCGACGCAGCAGCAGCGCCGCGACCGTGCCGATCACCCAGGGATCGAACATGAAGCGCCGCGGCTGGCCGGTGGAGCGGGCATAGGACATGGTCGTGCGACGTCATGCGGCCAGGCTCCTGACTGCAGCGGCGAACGCCTCGCCGCGGTGCGCGTAGTCGCGGAACATGTCGAGGCTGGCGCAGGCCGGTGACAGCAGCACCGTGTCGCCCGGCTGCGCAGCAGCGCGCGCCGCGCGCGACGGCGGCCCGCATGTCGCGGCGCGAACTCGGTGCCGCACACGCCGTCGAGCGCGCGCGCCAGCGCGGCGCGTCGCGGCCGATCAGCACCAGCGTGCCGCACCTTGCCGCGGAACGCCGCGCGCAGCGGCGTCGAATGCCTGGCCCTTGCCGTCGCCACCGGCGATCAGTACCAGCGGGCCCGCGAGGCCGGCGACGGCCGCGATCGTCGCGCCGACGTTGGTGCCCTTCGAGTCGTTCGACCTAGCGCACGCCCGCCACGTCGCGCGACCCATTGCGCCCGGTGGGCAAGCCCGCCGAACGCAGCGAGCGCCTCGAGCACGCGGCGCGCGCGGCAGCCCCAGCGCCTCGCACATCGCGAGCGCCGCGAGCGCGTTCGCCACGTTGTGCACGCCCGCAGCGCGCAGCGCGGCGACGCGGCAGCAGCGGCTCGCCGCGGCAGCGCGAGCGCGGCTCGCGGCACAGTCCGAGCAGACGTAGTCGGCCAGCCGGCGTCCGCGAGGCCGAAGCGAAAGCACGCGCTGCCCGGCGCGCGGCATGTCGCGCACCACGCGGCGTCGTCGCGTTGACCACGGCTGTCTCGCAGCCGTCGAAGATGCGCGCCTTGGCGGCCGCGTAGTCCGCGAGCGCGTCGTAGCGGTCCAGGTGGTCGGGCGTGACGTTAGGAGCACGGCCGCGGTCGCGGTCGCGAGCGAGTGCGTGGTCTCGAGCTGGAAGCTCGACAGCTCGAGCACGTAGAGCTCGGGCACCGGGCGCTCGAGCAGGTCGAGCGCCGGCTCGCCGAGGTTGCCGCCCGCGATCGCCGTGCGACCCGCGGCGCTCGCGAGCTCCGCGAGCAGCGCGGTCACCGTGCTCTTGCCGTTGGTGCCGGTGATGGCGACCACCGGCGCCGGCGCCTCGCGCGCGAACAGCTCGATGTCGCCCACGACCGGCACGCCGCGCCTCAGGCCTCCACCGCGACCGGCTCGCGCAGCGACAGTCCCGGCGAGATCACCACCTGCGCGACGCCGTCGAGCAGCGCTCGACTCGAACGCGCCGTGCGGATCTCGGCCGCGGGCACCTGCGCACGCAGCGCCGCGACGCCCGGCGGCTCAGCTGCGCGTGTCGGCGACGCGCACCGCGAGTCCCGCGGCGCAGGTAACGCGCGCACGACAGTCCCGTGCGACCGAGCCCGAGCACCAGCGCGCCGGGTGCCCGGCTCGAGCGGCGGCAGATTGTGCACGCTGGCCGTCATCGCAGCTTCAGGGTCGCGAGGCCGACCAGCACCAGGATCACGGTGATGATCCAGAAGCGCACGATGATCTTCGGCTCGGCCCAGCCCTTGAGCTCGAAGTGGTGGTGGATCGGGGCCATGCGGAAGATGCGCTTGCCGCGCAGCTTGAACGACCCCACCTGCAGGATGACCGACACCGTCTCCATCACGAAGACGCCGCCCATGATCAACAGCACGATCTCCTGGCGGACGATCACGGCGATCACGCCGAGCGCGGCGCCGAGCGCCAGCGCGCCGATGTCGCCCATGAACACCTGCGCCGGATAGGTGTTGAACCAGAGGAACCCGAGCCCCGCGCCGAAGATCGCCGAGCAGATCACCAGCACCTCGCCGGCGCCGGCGACGTAGGGAATCGCGAGGTAGTCGGCGAACACGACGTTGCCCGATGCGTACGCGAACACGCCGAGGGCGCCGGCCACCAGCACGGCCGGCATGATCGCGAGGCCGTCGAGACCGTCGGTGAGGTTCACCGCGTTCGAGGCGCCCACGATCACGAAGTACGCGAGCACGATGAACAGCGGCCCGAGCGGCAGCACGAAGTGCTTGATGAACGGCACGATCAGCGTCGTCTCGACGGGCGTCTTGGCAGTCAGGTACAGCGCGATCGCGGCGCCGAGACCCGCCACCGACTGCCAGAAGTACTTGTAGCGCGCGATGAGGCCGCGCGAGTCGCCGACCACGAGCTTCAGGTAGTCGTCCCAGAAGCCGATCAGGCCGAAGGCCACGGTCACCGCCGAGCACGATCCACACGAAGCGGTTGCGCGAGGTCGGCCCACAGCAGCGTCGCGGCGACGATCGCCACGAGGATCAGCGCGCCGCCCATGGTCGGCGTGCCCGCCTTCGACAGGTGGCGTCTGCGGCCCGTCGGAGCGGACGCGCTGGCCGACCTGGCGCTCGGCGAGCTTGCGGATCATCGACGGGCCGACCAGGAACGAGATCAACAGCGCCGTCAGCGCCGCCAGGATCGCCCGCAGCGTGAGGTAGCTGAACGACGTTGAAGCCGGTGTAGTACTGCGTCGAGCCATTCGGCGAGGTAGCGCAGCATGCTAGTGGCTCCCCCGCGCGTGGCGCCGCGCCGGTGCGAGCGCGTCGCGCGACGCGCTCGAGCCGGTTCGAGCGCGAGCCCTTCACCAGTACCGTGACGCCCGGGTGCAGCGCCGACTCCGCGGCGGCGACCAGGTCGTCGACGCCGGCGAACCAGGTGCGCGCCCGGCGCCGAAGGCCTCGACCGCGTGATGCGGCGTCATCGCCGACGGCGAGCAGGCGCTCGACGCCGGTCTGCTGCGCGAGCTCGCCGATCTCCGCGTGCAGCCGCGCGATTCGTCCCGCCGAGCTCGCGCATCTCGCCGAGCACCAGCCAGCGCTCGCCCGGCAGCGCCGCGAGTGACAGCGAGGCCGGCACGCACCGAGTCCGGGTTCGCGTTGTAGGAGTCGTCGATCAGTCGCGCGCCGCCCAGCGCCGGCGCGTGTCTGCAGCCGGCCCGCGACCGGGCGCATCGCGGCGAGCCCGCCCGCGATCGCGTCGAGGCCCGCGCCGGCCGCATGGGCCGCCGCCGCCGCCGCGAGCGCATTCATCACGTTGTGGTCGCCCGCCAGCGCGAGGCGGACGCGACGGCGGCCGAGCGGGCGTCTCCAGGTCGAACTCGGTCGCGAAACCGTCGTCGGCCGACGGTGCGCAGGCCGGTCGCGCGCTGACATCGGCGCGCTCGCGCATGCCGAAAGTCACGACGCGACCGGCGTCCCGCGCGAGGCCGTGCCAGAACGCCGCGAAGCGGTCGTCGGCGTTGATGACCGCGGTGCCGTCGACACCCAGCGCCTGGAACATCTCGCCCTTGCCGCGCGCCACGCCCTCGATGCCGCCGAATCCCTCGAGGTGCGCGGGACCGGCGTTGATGACCAGGCCGACGTTCGGGCTCGGCGATCGACGCGAGGTGCGCGATCTCGCCGCGGTGGTTCGCGCCCATCTCGATCACGGCGTAGCGGTGCTTCGCGTCGAGCCGCGCGAGCGTCAGCGGCACGCCGATGTGGTTGTTCAGGTTGCCCTGGGTCGACCAGGCACGGGCCGGCACATGCCGAGAATCGCGCCGGTCATCTCCTTGACCGTGGTCTTGCCGTTGCTGCCGGTGATCGCCGACCACGGTGCCGGCGAAGTCGCGACGCCACGCGTGCGCGAACCGCCGGAGTGCCTCGAGCGTGTCGGGCACGACGACCTGCGGCGATCGGGGCCGGCACCAGGCGCGCTCACGAGCGCGCCTGCCGCGCCGCGGGTCGCGCGCCTGCGGCACGAAGTCGTGGCCGTCGAAGCGCTCGCCGCGCAGCGCGACGAACAGCGTGCCGGGCTCGAGCGTGCGGCTGTCGGTGGTCACGGTGCCGAAGCCGGCGTCGGCTCCGTGCAGCACGCCGCCGGTGACGCGGGCGAGTTCGGCGAGATCGCGGATCATGCCTCCTCCCCGAGCGCGTCGAGCACCACCGCGCGGTCGCTGAACGGCCGCATGTCCCGGCCGACGACCTGGTAGTCCTCGTGCCCCTTGCCCGCGATCACGACGACGTCGCCGGCGTCGGCCTCGGCGATCGCGAGGTGGATCGCGTCGGCGCGGTCCGCGACGACGTGTGCCGCGTCCGGATGCTGCAATCCTGCGAGAATCTGCTCGATGATCGCGCGCGAGTCCTCGGTGCGCGGGTTGTCGTCGGTGATGACCACGACGTCGGCGCGGCCCTCGGCGATCGCGCCCATCAGCGGACGCTTGCCGGGATCACGGTCACCGCCGCAGCCGAACACGCAGATCACGCGGCCGCGCGCGTGGGCGCGCGCAGCATCGAGCACCTTCTCGAGTGCGTCCGGAGTGTGCGCGTAGTCGACCAGCACCAGCGGCTGCCGGCCGCCGCCGAAAGCCTCCATGCGTCCCGGAGGCGCGGAACAGATCGAGAGCGCGACCAGGGCCTGCTGCAGCGGCACGTTCCAGCCGAGCAGCACGCCGAGCACCGCGAGCAGGTTCTCCGCGTTGAACTCGCCGACGAGGCGCGAGCGCAGCGCGCCGGCGCCCCAGCTAGTCTCGACGTGTATTGTCAGCCCGGCCGTCGTCGTGCGGAGCTCCGGGACGCGAATCCAGCCGCAGTCGCCGGGCGCCCAGATCTCGTTCGACGTGGAGAACAGCACCCGCTGCAGCGCAGGGTCGAGCGTGTCGGCGAGGCCGCGGCCGAAATCGTCGCGGACGTTGACGACCGCACAACGCAGGCCGGGCGAGCGGAACAGCTTCGCCTTCGCGGCCCCGTAGGCCTCGAGCGTGCCGTGGTAGTCGAGATGGTCGCGCGTCAGGTTGGTGAATACCGCCGTGTCGAAGCGCACGCCGTCCACGCGTCCCTGGTCGAGCGCGTGCGACGAGACTTCGAGGCTCATGGTCTTCGCGCCCGCGTCGCGCGACTGCGCGAGGCGACGATGCACGCTCACGCAGTCCGGGGTCGTGAGGCCGGCGCTGGCGAGCGCGCCGGGCCTGCCGAAGCCGATCGTCCCGAGGTAGGAGCCGCGGCGACCGACGGCGTCCGCAGCCTGCGCGAGCAGGTAGGCCGCGGTCGTCTTGCCGTTCGTGCCGGTGATACCCGCGACCGCGAGCTGCGCCGAGGGCTCATGGAAGTAGCGGTCGGCTATCTGCCCCACTCGTTGCGACAGGTCCGGGATCGCGAGCACGACGGTTTGCGGAGGCAACGACGGCGCTTCGACTCCGGGCGTCGGCTCCCAGAGCACGGCGACCGCGCCACGTTCGACTGCGGCCGGTGCATGCAGCACGCCGTGCGACGTGCGGCCCGGACAGGCGATGAAGGCACTGCCCGGTGTGGCCTGCCGGCTGTCCTGCGTGATGTCGGTCACCTGCACGTCGCGCAGCGGGCGGACGATCCCTTCGAGCAGCGACGCGAGCGACGCGCGGTACTCGGGTGCGGTGCCGGATCCGTTCCGGGCGTTCACTTCGCTGACGGGCGCACGGCTCACCATGGGTCCTGCGCCTGCACGAGTGTGGTTGCCGGCACGCGCTGCAGGTCGTCCGGCGGGATCGCGAGCAGGCGCAGCGCGCCGGACATCACGGACGCGAATACCGGGGCCGCGACCTCGCCGCCGTAATAAGCGCCGCTGGTGGGCTCGTCGATGATCACGACCGCGGCGAGGCGAGGATTGCTCGATGGCACGACGCCGCCGAAGATCGCGAGGTACTTGTTGGTGGAGTAGCCGCCGGTCTCGGAGGCCTTCCACGCGGTGCCGGTCTTGCCGGACACGCGATAGCCCATGACGGCCGCGCGGCGGGCGGTACCGACGTCGCTGACGACCGATTCGAGCATGCGCACGAGCTCACGCGCGACTGGCTCGGGCATCACTCGCTCGCCCGCGGGCGGCGTATCGACCTTGCGCAGGCTGATCGGCCGCTTGATCCCGCCCGCGCCGAGCACTGCATAGGCCTGCGCGAGCTGCAGTGGGGTGACTGACAGGCCATAACCGTACGCCATCGTCGCCTGCGAGATCGAGCGCCAGTGCTCGTACCCGGTGAGGATGCCGGCGGACTCGCCGGGGAAACCAGAGCCGGAGACGCGCCCGAACCCGAACGCGTCGAGCGCGGTCCACATCTCCTGCGGCTTCAGTGACAGCGCGATCTTCACCGTGCCGACGTTGCTCGATTTGGCGAGCACGGTGGTGACGTCGATCGTGCCCAGGTTGTTGTGGTCCTTCACCGTCTTGATGCCCACGCGCATCATCCCGGGCGAGGTGTCGATCAGCGTGTCGCCGTGGTAACGCCCGGTTTCCATGCCCGCAGCCACGACGAACGGCTTGATGCTCGAACCAGGCTCCAGGAAGTCGTTCGTGGCGCGGTTGCGGTAGCGCGAGGCCGCGTACTGCTCGCGGTCGTTCGGGTTGAAGGCCGGCTGGTTGACCATCGCCAGCACCTCACCCGTCGCGATGTCGATCACGACGATCGAGCCCGCGCGTGCCTTGTTCGCCTGCACGGCCGCCTTCAGTTCGCGGTACGCGAGGTACTGCACGCGCAGGTCGATGCTCGTACGCAGGTCCTGGCCCGGCCGCGGCGCCTTGATGCGCTCGATGTCCTCGATCGTGCGGCCGAGGCTGTCGCGCATCACGCGCTTCGCGCCGGGCTCGCCGCCGAGCCACTGGTCGTACGCGAGCTCGAGGCCTTCCTGGCCCACGTCGTCGACGTTCGTGAAGCCGAGCAGGTGGCCGGTGACTTCGCCCGCCGGGTAATAGCGGCGGTACTCGCGCAGCGTGTCGACGCCGGGGATGCCGAGCGCCCTGACCTTCGCCGCATCCGTCGGCCGCATGTGCCGCACGAGGTAGACGAATTCCTTGTCGAGGCTGCTCGTGACCCGGCGCGCGAGCCACTGCGTGTCGCGATCGAGCGCCTTCGCGAGACGCGGGAAATCCTGCGGCACCTCGGCGAGCTTGCGCGGGTCCGCCCACACGGTGTCGACCGGCGTGCTGACCGCCAGCGCTTCGCCGTTGCGATCGACGATCATGCCGCGATTCGCCGACAGCTTGGCCACGCGGAGGATGCGTGCGTCGCCCTGCTTCTCGAGGAAATCCTGGTCGATCACCTGCAGGTAGATGGAGCGTGCGAGCAGCGCAACGCCGCACAAGCCGAGCGCGCCCAGCACCAGCCAGTGCCGCCAGCGGCCGCCGCCGGATTCGGTGCCATGGGCCGTGCTGCGCTTCATGGCCGGACGATGCGCAGGTCGGTCGCCTGCGGGATGATCATGTGCAGGTCGTCGCGGGCGACGCTCTCGA
The DNA here is from genome assembly GCA_963696545.1 of uncultured Gammaproteobacteria bacterium. Classification (GTDB taxonomy): domain Bacteria; phylum Pseudomonadota; class Gammaproteobacteria; order Steroidobacterales; family Steroidobacteraceae; genus RPQJ01. Next base: position 189,045 of record CAVOKQ010000013.1, on the reverse strand, counting down.
CCCGGCCGTTGGTCGCCCAGGTGCTCTGCTCGAGCTGCAGCTGGCCCCACTCGATGTCGAGCTCGTCGCGCTCGCGCGTCAGGCGCTGCAGGTCGTTGAAACGGTTGCGCGCCTCGTGCTTGCCGTAGATGACGCCGAGCGCCGACCCGAGCAGCACGAGCCCGAGTGCGGCCACGACGAGGCGCCAGGCGATGGTGCTCATGCGGCCAGCCTCTCTGCCACGCGCAGCACGGCGCTGCGCGAGCGCGGGTTGCGCGCAATCTCGGCTTCGCTCGCGTCGATCGCCTTGCCCACTCGCTTCAGTCGCGGGCGCGCGTGCGGCGGCACGTTCGGCAGTCCCGCATACACGGGATCGCCCTGCTCCTCGCGCCGGATGTAGCGCTTGACGATGCGGTCCTCGAGCGAGTGGAAGCTGATCACGCAGAGGCGGCCGCCGGCCGCGAGCAGGCGCACGGCCTGGGGCAGCGCGGACTCGAGCGCGTCGAGCTCGCCGTTCACGTGGATGCGGATCGCCTGGAACGTGCGCGTCGCGGGATGCTTGCCGGGCTCGCGGGTCGGCACGGCCGCCGCGACGATCGCCGCGAGCTGCCCGGTGCGCTCGATCGGCTCGACGGCACGCGCGGCGACGATCGCCCGCGCGATGCGGCCCGCGTAGCGCTCCTCGCCGAGCGTGCGCAGGACGGCGACGATGTCGCGCTCGCTGGCACGCGCCAGCCACTGCGCCGCGCTCTGTCCTGCCTCGTTGTCCATGCGCATGTCGAGCGGCCCGTCCTGCATGAAACTGAAGCCGCGCCTGGCCTCGTCGAGCTGCGGCGACGAGACCCCCAGGTCCATCAGCACGCCGTCCAGCTCCCCTTCCAAACCTGCCGCCCGGACCCGCTCCTCGAGCTGGCCGAACGACCCCCGTATCAGCGTGAGACGTGGTTCCCCCGCGAACCGCAGCTGCCCGGCCCGGATCGCGTCCGGGTCACGGTCGATCGCAATCACGCGGCCGGCCGGACCGAGCGCACCCAGGATCGCGGCGGTATGACCACCCCGCCCGAACGTCGCGTCGCAGTACCGACCGTCGGCCCGCACCGCGAGCCCGGCCAGCACTTCGTCGGGAAGTACCGGCGTGTGTTCCGCCACGCGAGCGCCTAGAGCGACAGCTGCTCGAGCTCGGAGGGCAGGTCGCCCGTCTCCTCGCCCGCCGCCAGCCACGCCTCGCGGCGCTCGTTCCAGTGCTGCTCGTCCCAGAGCTCGAAGCGACTGCCCTGCCCGATCAGCATCGCCTGACGCGTAAGGCCCGCGTACTCGCGCAGCTTGGGCGGCACGAGCACCCGGCCATGGGAGTCGAGCTCGAGGTCGGTCGCATGACCGACCATCAGCCGCTGCAGCCGCCGTGCCTGGGGATTCAGGGTTGGCAGTCGCATCAGCTTGCGCTCGATCTCCTCCCAGTCCGGGAGCGGGTAGATCAGCAGGCACCGGTCCGCGCGGTCGACGGTCGCGACCAGGCGGCCCTCGCTGCGCTCGACCAGGGTGTCCCGGTATCGCGCAGGCATGGCCACCCGCCCCTTGGCGTCGAGTGTCACTTTGTTGGCGCCACGAAACATGTCAGGTCGCTAGATTGGGCCGGTAGCCCATTTCATCCCACTTTGTCCCACCGCGCGGGAATATAGGTCGCGCGCGCGTAGCGAGTCAACGGCCCAGGCAAAGATTTTTCCAAGGGACACAGGAACTTAGACCCCCAATGCTCACCCCGGGATGCGGTTTTTGATGCGTATCCTTATTTTAATCAATCGCTTACCGATTCTTCTTGAATTTAGACTTAGATCGGCAACAACGTGGGGAACGCAGGCCGATGGGTGGCTGGATCGTCACAAGCCGTGTCTGGACGCCGTTGATTCGAGGAATTGGCCCAGTATCGAGTGGGATGCCCGACTGCCGGGCGTGCGAAAAGCGCCCTGGAAGCACTTCGGGCGGACCGGTGGGACAAAATGGGAGAAGCCGGACGTCAGTACGCCCGCCGGTCGTCGCAGCTGCGGCCCGGCCGCAACGCTTGACAAAACAAAGAATATCTGGTCCGAAGAGGTGGGAGTCGGCCGATAAGCCGGGTTCTGTCGAGGGCAACCATCCATCTGGGACGCGCGTCGCCGCGCGTCTCGAGCGACCTACCCGGAAGCCTCCGCGAGCCGCGGGTGCGGGCCCGATGGCCCGCGTGCTTCCCTATTTGGTCTTGCTCCAGGTGGGGTTTGCCGTGCCGTCGAATGTTGCCACCGACGCGGTGCGCTCTTACCGCACCGTTTCACCCTTGCCGTCGCCACATTGCTGCGGCGCTTGGGCGGTTTGCTTTCTGTTGCACTTTCCGTGGGCTCGCGCCCCCCAGGCGTTACCTGGCACCTTGCTCTATGGAGCCCGGACTTTCCTCCGCGAACGAATTCGCAGCGATTGCCTGGCCGACTCCCGCGCACAGTATACAGGCCGCAAGACACGGCCCGTGCGCGAGTGCGATCACGACTCCCGCGGCGAGCCGAGTGCGAGCGCGCGATCGTAGAGCAGCTTGCGCGGCCTGCCGGTGATGCGCGCCGCGACCTTCGCAGCCTGCGAGACCGGCAACTCGGCGAGCAGCGCGCCGAGCAGCGCATCCACTTCCGCGTCCTGCGGCGCAACCTGCTCAGTGGCCCCGCCCACGACGATCACGATCTCGCCGCGCGCCATGTCTGTATCCCGCAATGACTGCTCCGCAAGCGTCGCGACCGTGCCGCGATAGACACTCTCGAAACGCTTGGTGATCTCGCGCGCCACCGCGGCGGGCCGCCCCGAGCCGAGCGCCTGCACCATGTCCGCAAGCGATTCCTGCAGGCGGTGCGGCGCCTCGTAGAAGACGAGCGTGCGCGGCTCGCGCGCAATTGACCGCAGCGCCTCGAGGCGGGCGTTGCGCTTCGGCGGCAGGAAACCCTCGAAAGTGAACCGGTCCGTTGGCAGCCCGGCCACGCACAGCGCCGCGATCGCCGCGCAGGGCCCGGGCACGGCGACCACTTCGACGCCCGCGTCGATCGCCGCCCGCACGAGCGCCGCACCGGGGTCGCTCACCAGCGGTGTTCCCGCGTCGCTCACCAGCGCGACGCTGGCGCCCTCGCGCAGTCGCTCGACCACGCGCTCGGCGCGGGAGCGTTCATTGTGCTCGTGCAGCGACTCGACCGACCCGGGCGGGCGCGTGATGCCACAGGCGTGCAGCAGCTGGCTCGTGTGGCGCGTGTCTTCCGCGAGCAACAGCGCGGCGTCGCGCAGCGTGTCGCGGGCGCGCACGCCGAGGTCGCCGAGGTTGCCGATCGGCGTGGCCACGAGGAACAGTACGCCGGCACGCCGCCGCACTATAGAATCTTCTGGTTCGTTCGCCACGTACTCCCTCCGGTACCCCATGCTGCACGCACGACTTCAAGGACGGCAAGTTCGCGCCCTGCTCTGCACCGTCGTGATCGCGATCGGGACGGCGCTCGCGCCGCCGCCCGTAACCCCGGCCTTCGGCCAGGACGTCTCCTCGGCCGAGAGCCTCGCACGGAGCGGGCAGCACGCGGAGGCCGCGCGGCTCTACGAGCAGCAGGCGAAGCGCTTGTTCCGCGGCTGGGATACGCGGATGGCGCTGCTCGCGGCGCGCGAGTACCTGGCCGCGGGCCAGACTGCGGACGCCGAACGGATGCTCGACAAGGTTGGCAGCAGCGCCAAGGGCGACGACGCGGTGCTGCTCGGCCGCATCCAGGCCGAGATCGCGCTGTCGAAGGGCAACGGTCCGGCGGCGCTGGCAGCAATCGACGGCATCCCGAAGCCCTGGCCGGCGCCGCTCGAATCCGAGCTGCTGCTGCTGCAGGCGCAGGCGTACTTCCAGTCCGGGCGCTCGCTCGACGGCATTCATGCGCTCGAGCAGCGTGGCCGCCTGCTCGGCGCTGCCGACGCGCGCGACGCCAACTACAGCTTGCTGGTGGAGTCGCTGCAACGCAGCGGCGCAGCCGCGGCGATTCCGCCGGGCGCGACGGACAGCGATCGAGCGTGGTTCGAGCTCGCGCAGCTGCGCGCGGCCAGCGCGGCAGACCCGGCCGCCGCGCAGCGCGCCCAGGACTGGCGCACGCGTCACGCCAATCATCCTGGCACCGCGTTGCTGCCTGCATCCGTGGCGGCGGGCCCGACCCAGCCCAGCGCTCCGGTCGCGCTCCCGGTCGGTCAGCCTGCGGCCGTCGCGCTGCTGCTGCCGTTGTCGGGCCGGCAGGAGGCAGCGGGCGTCGCCGTTCGCGACGGCTTCCTGGCCGCATACCTCGACCGGCCCGCCGTATCGCCACGCGTGCTCGTATACGACACGGCGGCAATGGGTGCTGCCTCGGCCTACCAGAAGGCGCTCGCGGACGGCGCCCAGGTCGTCGTCGGGCCGCTCACGAAGGACGACGTCGCAGTGATCGCGGCGGGACAGCTCCCGGTGCCGACGCTCGCGCTGAACAGCTACACCGGCGGCGCGCCGCCGCCGTTCCTGTTCCAGTTCACGCTCGATCCCGAGCAGGAGGCGCGCGAGGCCGCACGGCGCATCGCCGCAGACGGACACTTGCGCGGAATCGCTCTTTTTCCACGCAGCGCCTGGGGCGAGCGGCTTCACTCCGCGTTCACCACGGAACTGCAGGCGACCGGCGTCGAGCTGCTGGGCACGCAGTTCTACGATCCGGGCACGCGCGACTTCTCGGGCTCGCTGCGAGCCGCGCTCGGCCGCTACGCAGGGGCGGGCGATCGCAGGAACGGGCAATCCGCTGCGCAGCGGGACGCAGACGCCGAAGCGAGCTCCGGGCCGCAGTTCGCATTCATCGCGGCGACCGCACAGACTGCGCGTGCGCTACGGCCGCAGCTGCGCTTCCAGATGACGTACGACGTACCTGTGTACGCGACATCCGATGCCTGGGACCCGAGCACGCGCGCCGCGTCGGACCTCGACGGCATGACCTTCCCGGAGATGCCGTGGATCCTGCACGACGGCCAGGGAGCGACGGCATTGTGGAGCGTGCTGCAGCGCGAGTGGGCCAGCGAGGGGCGCGGGCGCCTGCGGCTGTACGCGTTCGGTTACGACGCGGTCGAGCTGATGTCGGCATTGCGCGGGGGTCGCACCACGACCGCGGTCGAAGGTCTGTCCGGGCGCCTGACGTTCAACGCCGAAGGCCGTGTGCAACGGGAACTCGACTGGGCGCGGATCGAGGGCGGCCGCCCGCAGCCGATCGGCGCGAGCGTGGCGACGGCGCCAAGTGTGCCCTGAGACGACGCGGAGCGTCGGGCAGCGCGGCGAGGACGAGGCTGCGCGTCATCTCGAGTCACAGGGACTCGAGCTGCTCGAGCGCAACTACCGCTGCCGCGGCGGCGAGATCGACCTGGTGATGCTCGACGGGCGCACGCTGGTACTGGTCGAGGTCCGGCTGCGATCGTCCGGTGAGTTCGGCGGGGCCGCCGCAAGCGTGGGTCCAAAGAAGCAGCGGCGATTCGCGCACGCAGCCCGTCACCTGATGCTGACGAGACCGGACCTCCGCGCGCTGCCGGTGCGCTTCGACGTCGTGGCGCTGGACGGCGCGACCGGAACGACTCGCATCGAATGGATCCGTGATGCGTTCCGGATCGGGTAATCGGCCTACTTCACTACCTTGAGCTTCGCCCGCGACCCGGCCGGCTTCGCTGGCGGCTCCGGCGGCGTGTCCGCGGGCGGTGTCGGCGCGGGCCCGCCGTCTTCGTCGCCGAAGATCATGCCCTGCCCGGTCTCGCGCGCGTAGATCGCGAGCACGGCGTCGATCGGTACGTGCACCATCATGCTGGTGCCGCCAAAGCGTCCGCTGAAGCTCAGCTCGTCGGCGCCCATCCGCAGGTTTGCGGTGGCGTTCCAGCTGACGTTCAGGATGATCTTGCCTTCGCGCACGTACTGGCGCGGCACGTCCACGCCGGTGATCCCGGCATCGACGACGACGTGCGGCGTGCAGTCGCTGTCGCTGATCCACTCGTGTATCGCGCGCAGCAGGTAGGGCTTGCGCGACTTCACGCGTGCATTTCCAGCTCTGCCTCGCTCAGGCTGGCGCGAAACGCCGGGTGCGCGAACACGCGCTTCGAGTAGCGGTCCACCGCCTGCGCCGAACCGGGCAACTCGACCTGCCAGTGCCCGCAGCCGCCACAGGATCGGCGCGACCGACGCGTCGAGCAGCGAGAACTGGTCGGAGAGGAACCAGGGGCGCACGCGGAACAGCGGCTCGGATGCGACGATGCTCTCGAGCAGCACGCGACGCTGCCGCTGCTGCTCGCGGCGCTCACCCGACTCGAGCGCGGGCACCAGCGAGTACCAGTCCTGCTCGATGCGGTGCAGCGCGACGCGGGCCTGGGCCCGGGCGCCCGGGTCCGCCGCGACCATCGGCGGCGAGGGAAAGCGCTCGTCGAGGTACTCGCAGATGATCCCGGCCTCGTAGACGACCAGGTCCCGGTCCACCAGTGTCGGTACCGACTGGTAGGGATTGAGGTCGATCAGGTCCTCCGGCGGGCGCGCCGGATCGGACTCGACGATGCGCACCGGCAGGCTCTTCGCCGCGACGACGATCCGCACACGGTGGCAGTGCGGATCATCCCCGCGGGAAAAGAGCGTCATCATAACCAAGGGGACATTCTCCTTTTCCGCGCTCGCGGAAAAGGAGAATGTCCCCGTATTCTCACTTTACGTCCTTCCAGTACTCCTTCTTCAGCAGCCACGCGAGCAGCGTGAAGAAGACGAGGAACGCGAGCACCGGGAAACCGAGCCGCGTGCGCTGCAGCTGCGCGGGCTCGCCGATGTACTCGAGGAAGTTCACCGTGTCGCGGACGAACTGGTCGTATTCCTCGGCGGAGAGCTTGCCAGTGCCCGGCTTGAACTCCTTGAATTGCTTCTGCGCATTTCCCTGCGCATCGACGTGGCCTTCCCAGACCGCCTCCTGCACGCCCTGCAGCTCCCACAGCACGTGCGGCATCGCAGTGCCGGGCAGCACGATGTTGTTCACGCCGGTCGGCTTCGCCGGGTCGGCATAGAACGACTTCAGGAACGTATACAGGTAGTCCGTACCCCTGGCGCGCGCGATCAGCGACAGGTCGGGCGGCACCACGCCGAACCAGCGCTTCGCTTCGTCCGGGTTGATGCCGATCTTCATCGTGTCGTGCGGACGCTCGCCCGTGAACATCAGGTTGTCGATCAACTGGGCCTCGGTGATGCCGAGGTCCGTCGCGACGCGGTTGTAGCGCACGTACTTGGCGGAGTGGCAGCCGAGGCAGTAGTTCACGAAGTGCGACGCGCCGCGCTGCAGCGAGGCCCTGTTGCCGACGTCGTTGCCGGCGTGCTCGAGGTGCGCCTCGCCGCCGGCCGCGAACGCCGCCGCGGGAGCCAGCGCCGCGAGAAGGACGAGAAGCTTAGTGCGCATGGTAGGTGACCCTCGTGGGCACGGGCTTGGTCTTGTCGATGCTCGTGTACCACGGCATCAGCAGGAAGAACGCGAAATAGACGACCGCGAAGAGCCGCGCCAGGTTCGTGTAGAGCGGCGTGGCCGGCTGCAGGCCGAGGTAGCCGAGTGCGAGGAAGCTGATCGCGAACGCGGCCAGGAAGAACTTGAAGATCGGCCCGCGGTAGCGGATCGACTTCACCTTGCTGCGGTCCAGCCACGGCAGGAACACGAACAGCATCACCGCGGCGCCCATCAGCAGCGCACCGAGCGACTTGCTCGGCACCGCGCGCAGGATCGCGTAGAACGGCGTGAAGTACCACACCGGCGCGATGTGCGGCGGCGTCTGCAGCGAGTTCGCCGGGTCGAAGTTCGCGTGCTCGAGGAAATAGCCGCCCATCGTCGGCGCGTAGAAGATCACCAGGCTGAAGATGATCAGGAACACGCCCACGCCGACCAGGTCCTTGACCGTGTAGTACGGGTGGAACGCGATGCCGTCGAGCGGGATGCCGTCGGGGCCCTTGACCTTCTTGATGTCGACGCCGTCCGGGTTGTTCGAGCCAACCTCGTGCAACGCCATCAGGTGGGCGATCACCAGGAACACCAGCACCAGCGGGATCGCGATCACGTGCAGCGCGAAGAAGCGGTTCAGCGTGACGTCGGAGATGTAGAAGTCGCCGCGGATCCACTCGGTCAGCGAGTCGCCGACCACCGGGATCGCGCCGAACAGCGACACGATCACCTGCGCACCCCAGTACGACATGTTGCCCCACGGCAGCAGGTAGCCGAAGAACGCCTCGGCCATCAGCGCGAAGTAGATCAGCATGCCGAAGATCCACAGCAGCTCGCGCGGCTTCTGGTACGAGCCGTACAGCATTGCGCGGAACATGTGCAGGTAGACGACGATGAAGAACGCCGACGCCCCGGTCGAGTGCATGTACCGGATCAGCCAGCCCCAGTCCACGTCGCGCATGATGTACTCGACGGAACCGAACGCCTCGGCCGCCGAGGGCTTGTAGTTCATCGTGAGGAAGATGCCGGTCACGATCTGCAGTACCAGCACCAGCATCGCGAGCGAGCCGAAGAAGTACCAGAAGTTCATGTTCTTCGGCGCGTAGTACTCCGAGACCTGCTCCTTCCAGAGCTTGGTCATCGGGAACCGGTCGTCGATCCAGGCCGTGAGCGCCGCGAGGCGCCCGCCGCCGGCCCTGGCGGTGTGGCTGCTGCTGCCCATCACGCTTTCCCCGCTTCGGCGCCGATGAGGATCCGCGTATCGCTCAGGAAGCTGTACGGCGGCACCGGCAGGTTGGTCGGCGCCGGCACGTCCTTGAAGACGCGGCCCGACAGGTCGAACTTGGAGCCGTGGCACGGGCAGAAGAAGCCGCCCGGCCAGTCGGCGGCGACGGTCACGTCGCCCTTGCTGAACTTGTCGAGCGGCGCGCAACCGAGGTGCGTGCAGACGCCGACCAGCACCAGGTACTCGGGCTTCAGCGCCCGCGCCGGGTTCTTGGCGAACTCGGGCTGCTCGGACTCGTTCGAGCCTGGATCGCGCAGCTTGCCGTCAACTCCTTCGAGCTGGGCCAGCATCTGCGGGGTGCGGTTGACGACGTAGATCGCCTTGCCGCGCCACTCCACCTTCAGCATGCCGCCCGGGTCGAGCTTGCCGATGTCCACTTCGACCGGCGCGCCCATGGCCTTGGCACGGGCGCTCGGCTTCCAGGACGCCAGGAACGGAACGGCGACGAACGCGGCGCCGACGGCACCGGTCGCAATGGTGGCGACGGTCAGGAAGTGACGCCTGCCCGTATCGACTTCTTCGGTCATCCAGCGATCTCCTCGGCGGACTCGGGTGCTGCCGGGGCGATCGGAACGGCCGCCGCGGGCAACGAGGAATTATAGCGAATCGGCGCGGCCGGCTCAGGAGCGGGAATGGAAGCGGATCGTGGATAGTGAGCCGTGGATAGCCGGAGGTTGGAGGCTGACAGCGTCGGCCGGCCCGGTGTCACTACCATCCACTATTCACCAGTCACTGCTCACCCACTCCTAACCTACGGTTTTCACTCTACTTTCTACCCCGCCCGATGCGCCGGATCTGCGCTCCGAGCCCGGCGAGCTTCTCCTCGATGCACTCGTAGCCGCGGTCGATGTGGTAAATCCGCTCGACTTCGGTCGTGCCCTCGGCCACCAGCCCGGCGAGCACGAGGCTCGCCGATGCGCGCAGGTCCGTGGCCATCACCGGTGCCGCGGTCAGCTTCGGCACGCCCTTGATGATCGCCGTGTTGCCCTCGAGCCGGATCTCCGCGCCCATGCGTCGCATCTCGAGCATGTGCATGAAGCGGTTCTCGAAAATCGTCTCGATGATCGTGCCGACGCCGTCGGCCACCGTGTTCAGTGCGGCGAACTGGGCCTGCATGTCGGTCGGGAACCCGGGGTGCGGCGCCGTGCGGATGTCCACGGCCCGGGGCCGCCGGCCACCCATGTCCACCTCGATGAAGTTGTCGCCGCGGATGACCTTGGCGCCCGCTTCCTCGAGCTTCGCCAGCACCGCGTCGAGGTGCTCCGGTCGCGCGTTGCGGGCCCGCACCCGTCCGCCGGTAATCGCTCCAGCCACAAGGTACGTGCCCGCCTCGATGCGGTCCGGCAGCACGTCGTAGCTGGTGGCGTGCAGCGACTCGACGCCGTCGACGACGATCGTGTCGGTGCCGTAGCCGGAGACCTTCGCGCCCATCGAGTTCAGGAACAGCGCCAGGTCGACAATTTCCGGCTCGCGCGCGGCGTTCTCAAGGATCGTCTGGCCGTCCGCGAGCGCCGCGGCCATCATCAGGTTCTCGGTGCCGGTCACGGTGACCGTCTCGAGCACGATGCGCGCACCCTTCAGCCGTCCGGCGCGGGCCTTGATGTAGCCGTTCTCGATGTGCACGTCCGCGCCCATCGCCTGCAGGCCGGCGACGTGGATGTTCACCGGGCGCGCGCCGATGGCGCAGCCGCCGGGCAGCGACACGTCGGCCGAACCGTAGCGCGCGACCAGCGGGCCGAGCACCAGGATGGCGGCGCGCATGGTCTTCACGAGCTCGTAGGGCGCAAACGTCTCGCGAGTGGTGCGCGGATCGACCTCGATCCGCATGCGCTCGTCCACGGTGACGCTCGCACCCATGCGGCCGAGCAGCTCGATCATCGTGGTCACGTCCTGCAGGTGCGGGACGTTACCGATCGTCACCGGACCGTCGGCCAGCAACGCGCCGGCCAGGATCGGCAAGGTCGCGTTCTTGGCGCCCGAGATGCGCACCTCGCCATCGAGGGGCACGCCGCCCCGGATCTGCAGCTTGTCCAACGTGCGGCTCCGGTCAGCGGGCGGCGGGGCCGCGCACGGCCTGCCACTCGGCGGGCGTGCAGGCCTGGATCGTGAGGGCGTGAATTTCGCGTCCCATGCGCTGGCCCAGGGCCTCGTACACCAGCTGGTGCCGCTGCAGCGACCGTTTGCCTTCGAACTGCGGATCGATCACGACGGCCTCGAAGTGAGTGTCGTCCTCTGTCATCACCCGGATTTCGGCGTCGGGCAGGCCCGCGCGGATCAAACGGGTCACCTCGTCGGCGGTCATGGTTCGGTGGCCTTGGGGAGTGGGGTCTGCCAGTTTAACCCGGGAACGTCAGGAAGGCTGTGGGCACGACGCTGTAGACTGTGGGCATGCCCTCCTCCGACCAGCTCATCGCCCGCGGCCGACGGGTGCTCACGACCGAAGCCGGGGCCGTTGCAGCCCTGGTGGACCGCCTTGGCGCGGACTTCACGCGGGCCTGTGGCCTGCTGCTTGCCTGCGAGGGACGCGTCGTAGTTACCGGCATGGGCAAGTCCGGTCACGTCGGCAGCAAGATCGCCGCCACGCTCGCGAGCACCGGCACACCGTCGTTCTTCCTGCACCCGGCAGAGGCGAGCCACGGCGACATCGGGATGATTACCGCGCGCGATGTCGTGATCGCGCTGTCCAATTCGGGCGAGACCGAGGAACTGCTGACGATCCTGCCGCTGCTGAAGCGGCTCGACGTGCCGCTGATCGCGCTCACGGGCAACCGGGCCTCGACGTTGTCCCGGTACGCAACCGTCACGCTCGACGTCAGCGTCCCGGAGGAAGCCTGCCCGCTCAACCTGGCGCCGACGGCCAGCACCACCGCGACGCTGGCGATGGGCGACGCGCTCGCGGTCGCCGTGCTGGAGGCGCGCGGCTTCACCGAAGAGGATTTCGCCCGCTCGCACCCGGGCGGCAGCCTTGGCCGGCGCCTGCTGCTGCACGTCGAGGAAGTGATGCGACGGGGCGACGAGCTGCCGGCCGTGGGCCCCGACACGCCGCTCAGCGCCGGGCTGCTCGAAATGAGCCGCAAGGGCCTGGGCATGACCACCATCGTGGACGAAGGGCGGCGCGTGCTGGGCATCTTCACCGACGGCGACCTGCGCCGTGCGCTCGACCGGCAGCTCGACGTGCACTCGACGCCGATGCGCGACGTGATGACGGCCGGCGGCAAGGTCGCGCGGCCCAGGATGCTCGCAGCCGAAGCCGTGCACATGATGGAGCAGCACCGCATCACAGCGCTGCCGGTCGTCGACGACGAGAACGTGCTGGTCGGTGCACTGAACGTGCACGACCTGTTGCGTGCCGGAGTGATGTAGCCGTGGACGCGGTGCTCGAGCGCGCGCGGCGGATCCGCCTGCTGGTGCTGGACGTCGACGGAGTCCTCACGGACGGCCGGTTGTTCATCTCCCCAGCCGGCGAGGAGTTCAAGGTGTTCCACGTCCGGGACGGCTCGGGGCTCGTGGCCCTGCAGCGCGCCGGAGTGGCCGTCGCGATCATCTCGGGCCGCGATTCCGCCGCGGTCACCCGGCGCGCCGCGGAGCTCGGCATCCGCCACACGCGACAGGGCGTAGCCGACAAGGGCGCGGAACTCGCGGCGCTGCTGCGCGAGCTCGGCATCGCGGCCAGCGCAACCGCATGCGTCGGCGACGACTCGCCCGACGTGCCCATGCTCAGGGCCGCGGGGCTCGCGGTCGCCGTGGCGGATGCGCACCCGGCCGCGAAGGACGTGGCGCACTGGATCACCTCCTCACCCGGAGGACACGGAGCGGTACGCGAAGTATGCGACCTGCTGCTAAGCGCAAGCGCCCGCTGACCCGGCAGCTCACCAGCGTGCTGACCGGCGTCGCCGGTCTCGCGCTGCTGTATGTCCTGCTGTCCGGCCGCGACGACTCGGATGTCGAGGTCGGCGACGCGGCCGATCAGCGCGGGTACTTCATGTCGGACGCGACGCTGACCGAGATGGGTCCGGACGGCAAGCCGCGCATCGTCGTCCGCGCCGAGACGATCGAGCAGCAGCTCTCCGACCAGAGCGTCGACCTGTCGGACCTGGATCTCGACTATCGGACGAAGGACTTCGGCATCTGGCACGTGACGGCACTGTCCGGCCACATGCCGGCTGACCGGCAGTCGATCGAGTTGAGCGGCTCCGTGAAGATCACGGGCGAACAGTCGGGGAAGGAGGCGACGATCCTGACGGAACGGGTGTCCTACGACATCGACCGGGGCATCGTGAATACCCGCGACCCGGTCACGGTCCACTTCGGGTCACATGAGTTGAAGGCCCGTGGCCTGCACGCCGAGTTGAATGCCGGGACCTTGCAGCTAGAATCGAACGTCAATGGCCGCTTCGTTCCCTGACGCCGCGCGGACGCGCCTCGCGGCCGCCATCGCCTGCTGCTTTGCGGCAGGCCTGGTTGCGGCCGCAGCGCCCGAGTTGCCGCGCCCGTCGAAGGACCTGCCGATCGAGCTCGTCGCCGCGTCGTCGGACTTCGACTACAAGAAGAACACGCTGCTGTTCAAGCAGGTCAAGATCACGCAGGGCCCGATGATCGTCGAGGCGCAGGAAGCGACGGCCACCGGGCTCAATTTCGAGAACTCGGAGTGGACCCTCACCGGCCAGGTCCGGATCACCGTACCGGACGGCAAGCTTACGTCGTCCGACGCCAGGGTGACCTTCCGCGACAACCAGATCGCAAAGGCAGTGATCCGCGGGACGCCGGCCGAGTTCGAGCAGCGCGTGAAGGAAACGCGGCAGCTGGCGCAGGGGCGCGCCAGGTCGATCGAATACGACGTGCAGGGCGGCGTCGTGCGGCTCGACGGCGACGCCTGGCTGACCGACGGCGACAACGTGATCCGCGGCAACACGCTCGTGTACGACATCGCGAAGCAGCGGGTCGCCGCGAACCCCGGCGGCACGGACCCCGGCGGCGTCCGGATCACGATCAACCCGAAGAGCCAGGACAAGCCCGACTCAAAGCCCGACTCAAAGCCCGGCCCCAAGCCCGCCGAACCATCCGCGGCGCCGGTCCCGAAGCAATGAGCCTCCTCAGGGCGGACTCGCTCGGCAAGCAGTACAAGTCGCGCAAGGTCGTGTCCGGCCTGTCGCTCGAGGTCCGGTCGGGCGAGGTCGTGGGCCTGCTGGGCCCGAACGGCGCCGGCAAGACGACCGCTTTCTACATGATCGTCGGGCTCATACCCTGCGACGACGGGCGCATCTGGCTCGACGACCGCGAGCTGACCGACCTGCCGATGTATCGTCGCGCCCGGCTCGGCCTCGGCTACCTGCCCCAGGAAGCGTCCGTCTTCCGCAAGCTCACCGTCGAGGACAACATCCGCGCCATCCTCGAGGTCCGCGACGACCTCGATGACGAGCGCGAGCGTGAGGCCGCACTCGAGTCGCTGCTCGAGGAACTGCACATCGGCCACATCCGCAGCAGCGTCGGCATGAGCCTGTCGGGTGGCGAGCGGCGGCGCGTCGAGATCGCGCGCGCGCTCGCGGCGGAACCCCGCTTCATCCTGCTGGACGAGCCCTTCGCCGGCGTCGACCCGATCTCGGTGGACGACATCCAGCGCATCATCCGTCACCTGAGCTCGCGGGACATCGGCGTGCTCATTACGGACCACAACGTCCGCGAAACCCTCGGCATCTGTGGCAGGGCCTACATCGTCAGCTCGGGAAGTGTGATCGCGTCGGGATCGGCGGAAGAGATTCTTGCCAATCCTCAGGTGCGCGAGGTCTACTTGGGCCAGGACTTCCGACTATAAGGTCACATGCTCAAGCCGGCCCTGCAGCTCAAGCTCGGTCAGCAGCTGACGATGACGCCTCAGCTGCAGCAGGCGATCAGGCTCCTGCAGCTGCCGGTGCTCGAACTCCAGGCCCAGGTCCAGGAGGCACTCGAGAGCAACGTGATGCTCGAGGCCGAGGAAGACGAGCAGATCGATCTCACTTCGCTCGACCAGCCCGCCCCGACCGGCGAGGACGACGAGGCCGCACCGGACACTAGCGACGAGATCGTCGTCGAGATGGAGGATCCGTGGGCCGAGTCCTCGACCCCATCCGGCGACGGCCGCGCCCAGGACGACGACGACCGGCCACTCGAGTTTACCGACGACCGCGAGCGTGACCTGCACCAGCACCTTATATGGCAGCTGGAGATCAGCCGCCTCGACCCGCGGCAGGTCTGGATCGGCGAGGCGCTGGTCGATTCGCTGAACGACGACGGCTACCTGACAGAGAGCACGGCGGACATCGCCCGCAGCCTGAGCGCCGACCTGCCCGTGACCGAGGAGGACGTCGAGCAGGTGCTCGCGTTCCTCCAGACGCTGGACCCTCCGGGCGTTGGCGCCCGGACCGCGTCGGAGTGCATCTGCCTGCAGCTCGCGCAGCTCGAGCCCGGGACTCCGGGGCGCGAACTCGCGCTCAGGATCGCTCACGACCACCTGCAAGCGGTTGCGGACCGCGACCACTCCGCGCTGCGCCGCGTGCTGGACGCAGACGAGGACAGCCTGCTCGAGGCGCTGGCGCTGATCCGCGGCTGCCATCCGCGACCCGGATCCGCGTTCGAGAGCGCGCAGCCGGAGTACATCGTTCCGGACGTGTTCGTGCGCCGTACCGACCAGGGCTGGGCCGTCGAGATCAACCCCGCGTCCGTGCCCCGGCTCAAGGTAAACCAGGGCTACGCGAGCCTGGTAAGTCGATCCGCCGACTACGCGTCGCTGCGCGCCCAGCTGCAGGAAGCGCGCTGGCTGATCCGCAGCCTCGAGATCCGCAACGACACGCTGCTCAAGGTCGCACGCACGATCGTGCAGCGACAGGCCGCGTTCCTCGAGCAGGGCGACGAAGCCATGCAGCCGATGATCCTGCGCGACGTGGCCGAGGCCGTGTCGATGCACGAATCGACGATCTCGCGCGTCACTACCGGCAAGTACATGCACACGCCACGCGGCATCTTCGAGTTCCGCTTCTTCTTCTCGAGCCACGTCGCCGGCGCCGACGGCGGCGACGTCTCGTCGGTCGCGATCCGCGCGCGCATCCGCAAGCTGATCGCCGACGAAGTACCTGAAAAGCCGTTGAGCGACGCCCAGCTCGCCGAGGTGCTGTCGCGCGAGGGCGTCAAGGTCGCGCGGCGCACCGTCGCGAAGTACCGCGAGGCGCTCGGGCTCGCGTCGTCGAGCGAGCGGCGGCAGGCGACGGCGCGGGCCTAGGCCCGGCGGAACCGGGCTGGATTGCAGGAGTCGAACCAGAAGAAGCGCTGACGAACAGCAACGAGGAGAGAAAAATGCGAGTGCAGTTGAGCGGACACCATGTCGAGGTCACGCCGGCCCTCAGGGAGTACGTGGAGAAGAAGCTTTCGCGCGTCACGCGCCGTTTCGACAACCTGATAGGCGTGCACTGCATCCTCACCGTCGAGAAGCTGCGCCACAAGGCGGAGTCCAAGGTGGTCGTCCGCGGATCCACGATCTACGCCGACGCGGTCGCGGACGACATGTACGCGGCGATCGACGCACTCGCCGACAAGCTCGACCGTCGCGTGCGCGCGCACAAGGAGCGCGTCCGCGACCACCACGCGGTCGATGCGCAGAAGCACGGGCTCGCCGCCGCCCAGTAACGGCAACCGATGCGACTGATCATCGTCAGCGGCCTGTCGGGATCGGGCAAGAGCGTCGCGCTCAACATGCTCGAGGACCTCGACTTCTACTGCGTGGACAACATCCCCGCGGGCCTGCTGCCGGGATTCATCGCCTACACGGTACGCACCAGCGAGCCCGCATACCGCCTCACGGCGGTTGGCGTCGACGCCCGCAACCGGCCCGAGGATCTCGCGGACGTGCCGCGCCTCGTGTCGGAGCTGCGGCGCAGCGGCATCGGCTGCGAGCTGCTGTTCCTGCGCGCCGACAACGAGGCGCTGCTGAAGCGCTTCAG
Source organism: uncultured Gammaproteobacteria bacterium (assembly GCA_963696545.1). Classification (GTDB taxonomy): domain Bacteria; phylum Pseudomonadota; class Gammaproteobacteria; order Steroidobacterales; family Steroidobacteraceae; genus RPQJ01. Next base: position 172,333 of record CAVOKQ010000013.1, on the reverse strand, counting down.
CGAGACGCGGCGCCGTCATCCGTTGAGTCGCGACGGGATCGGCCTGCAGGAAGCGCTCGAGCAGGAGCAGCGGCTGCTCGAGCCGGTCGCGAGCGCAGCCGACCTCACGATCGACACGTCGCGGCTGTCGGTGCACGAGTTGCGCGAGATGGTGCGCTCGCGGGTCGTCGAGCACCCCGCGACGGGACCGTCGCTGCTGTTCGAGTCGTTCGCGTACCGGCACGGCGTACCGGATGACGCGGACTTCGTGTTCGACGCGCGCGCAATGCCGAACCCGTATTGGGATCCCGCGCTGCGCACTCACACCGGGCGCGATGCTCCCGTGGTGAAGTTCCTCGACGAGCAGCAGGAAGTCGCGAGTTTCCTTGGCGATGTCACCGGGTTCCTGGAGCGCTGGCTGCCGTCGCTGGTGCGGTCGAACCGCAGCTACCTCACGGTCGCGGTCGGTTGCACCGGCGGGCAACATCGCTCCGTGTACCTGGCCGAGAAGCTCGCCGCGCACTTCAACGGCAAGTTCGGCCAGACGCTGATCCGCCACCGCGACCTCGCGAGCCGTCGCCACGAGTAGTCACGGCGGCAGCCGCGACCTGTGGCCAGGCACGTCGGGTGCCACTTTCCCGCTCCGTGTCGGACGCCGCAGCGACGTCGCTGGTCCGCGGCTGGGCTGCCCCTTCCACGGTCACCACTGAAATTTTGCCGCGGGCCCGACGGCGCAAGGCTCGCCGAAAACTCCGGACGTCCTCGGCCGGAGTTTTCGATGCGCGGTAGACCCGGAGCGGGAAAGTGGCACCCGACGTGCCTGGCCACAGGCCCGCTGGACGTCGCGACGCCTCGCGGCGACGGCGTCGAAGTCGTAAAGTGCGGCGGCCATGATCGACGAGCGCACACCTGCCAAGAAGATGAGCCGGCTCGCGACCCTGCAGAGGGCGCTCGAGCAGGGCACCGGCCGCCAGGTGCATCGGCTGGTGAACTCGATGCATCCGGCCGAGGTGGCATCGCTGCTCGAGTCGCTGCCCCCCGCACAGCGCGAGCTCGTCTGGGACCTCGTCGATCCGGAACTCGAGGGCGACGTGCTCGTCGAGGTGAATGAGGAGGTCCGCGGCGACCTGATCCGCGAGATGGAGACCGAGGAGCTGGTCGCGGCGACCGAAGGCCTCGAGCTGGACGACCTCGCGGACCTGCTGGCCGACCTGCCCGAGGCCGTCAACCAGCGCGTGCTGCGCTCGATGGATTCGCAGGACCGCGAGCGGCTTACTGCCGTGCTCGGCTACGACGCCGACACCGCCGGTGGCCTGATGAACACCGACACGGTGAGCGTGCGGCCCGACGTGACGCTCGAGACGGTGCTGCGCTATCTCAGGATGCGCGGCGAGATCCCCGAGAAAACCGACTCGCTGTTCGTCGTGAATCGTCACGACCGCTACCTCGGCGCGCTCAGCCTGACGCAACTGCTGACCGAGGATCCCGAGCGCACCGTCGGCGAGGTAATGAGCGCGGATGCCGTAGCCATCGCTCCCGAGACGCCGGCCAGCCAGGTTGCCAGCCTGTTCCAGGACCGGGACCTGTTGTCTACACCCGTCGTCTCGCCCGAGGGCCGGCTGCTCGGCCGCATCACGGTCGACGACGTCGTGGACGTGATCCGCGACGAGGCGGACCACTCGGTGATGAGCATGGCGGGCCTCGACGAGGACGCCGACATGTTCGCCGCCGTCGTGCCGAGCGCCCGCCGGCGCGGCGTCTGGCTCGGCATCAACCTCGCGACCGCATTCCTCGCGGCGTGGGTGGTGGGCCTGTTCGAGACGACGATCCAGAACATCGTCGCGCTCGCGGTGCTGATGCCGATCGTGGCCAGCATGGGCGGCGTCGCGGCCACGCAGACGCTCACGCTGATCGTGCGCGGTCTCGCGCTCGGCCAGGTCGAGCGGACGAACGCGCGGTGGCTGTTGACCAAGGAGATCGCCGTCGCGCTGCTGAATGGGTTCGCATGGGCGACAGTCGTGGCGATCGTCGCGATGCTGTGGTTCCGCAGCTGGCGGATCGCCGGCGTCATCTTCGCCGCGATGGTGGTCAACCTCGTCGCGGCGGCGCTCGCGGGCGTGACGGTACCGCTGCTGCTCAAGCGAATGGGCGTCGATCCCGCGGTGGCGGGCGGCGTGATCGTGACGACGGTCACCGATGTCGTCGGATTCGCGTCGCTGCTCGGGCTCGGGACCCTCGTGCTGATGTAGCGCGAAGCGGGAACCGAACCTGACGATCCTGCGAACAGCGTCCGGACAGGCCCCGGATCGCGTTTCGTGCCTGCGCCACGCGTGCGCTGACACGATCCTCCCCCGGGATTAACATGGTCCGCCACACCGGACGCCGCCCGAACCCTGGAGCCCCCCCATGCGAACCTTCGCCTCGACCCGCCTCGCCCTCGTGTTCACCGCCCTGCTCGCCCTGGCGTTCCCGGCAATCGCGAGCGGGCCCGCCGTCGGCAGCCCGGCGCCAGCCTTCAAGCTCGAGGACCAGAACGGCAAGTGGCACAGCCTGGCCGACTATCGCGGCAAGTGGGTCGTGATCTACTTCTACCCGAAGGACGACACGCCGGGCTGCACCACGCAGGCCTGCAGCTTCCGCGACAACGTCTTCGCGTTCGACAAGGTCGGCGCGGTGATCCTCGGCATCAGCGTCGACGACGCGGCCTCGCACAAGGCGTTCGCCGAGAAGCACGGACTGCCGTTCACGCTGCTCGCGGACCCGACCAAGGCCGTGACGAAGGAATACGGCGTGCTGAAGACTTACATGGGCGTGATGGAGATGGCCCGTCGCGACACGTTCATCATCGACCCGCAGGGCCGGGTCGCGAAGCACTACGAGTCGGTGGACCCGGACGGCCACTCGAAGCTGGTGCTCGAGGACCTGAAGGCACTGCAGGCGGCGCAGAAGAAAGGCTGAAAAAATTAGGTGCCAGGCACCGAGTTTTCAGTGGAAATTCGGTAATTCGGTGCCTGGCACCTAATTTTTCAATGCCCGGATGCTGCGGTCCAGGCCATCCAGCGTCAGCGGGAACATCCGGTCGCTGAGCAGCTGACGCACGATGCCGATCGAGGCGGTGTATTCCCAGCGGTCTTCGGGCTCCGGGTTCAGCCACGCGTGGCGCTGGAAGCGCTGCGTGATCCGCTGCATCCACACGGCCCCCGACTCGTCGTTCCAGTGCTCGATGCTGCCGCCCGGCTGCATGACCTCGTACGGGCTCATGCTCGCGTCGCCGACGAAGATCACCCGGTAGTCCGGCGGGTACGTACGCAGGATCTCGAGCATCGGCGTGCGCTCCGCGTGGCGCCGCCGGCTGTCCTTCCACACCGACTCGTACAGGAAGTTGTGGAAGTAGAAGTACTCGAGATGCTTGAACTCGCTGCGGGTCGCGGAGAAGAGTTCCTCGCAGACCCGCACGTGGCTCTCCATCGAGCCGCCCACGTCGAGGAACAGCAGCACCTTGACCGCGTTGTGCCGCTCCGGCACGAACTTGAGATCGAGCAGCCCGGCATTGCGCGCCGTCGAGTCGATCGTGCCGCCGAGGTCGAACTCGTCGGCTGCACCTTCGCGGGCGAACCGGCGCAGCTTCCGCAGCGCGATCTTGATGTTGCGCGTACCGAGCTCGACATTGTCGTCGAGGTTGCGGTAGTTGCGCTGCTCCCACACCTTGACGGCGCGCTTCTGGCCGCCCGCTCCGCCGATGCGAACGCCCTCGGGATTGAAGCCGCCGTGACCGAAGGGTGACGTGCCACCGGTCCCGATCCACTTGTTGCCGCCCTCGTGCCGGCCCTGCTGCTCCTTCAGGCGCTCTTCGAGCGTCTGCATGATCTTTTCCCAGCCGCCGAGCGCCTCGATCTGCGCCTTCTCCTCCTCGGTGAAGTCGCGCTCGATCAGCTTGCGTAGCCAGTCGGCCGGAAGCTCGGCGCCGAGGCTTGCGAATGCCTGCTCGATTCCCTTGAAATGCGCCGCGAACGCGCGATCGAAGCGGTCGAAGTGCTTTTCGTCCTTGACCAGCGCAGTGCGCGCCAGCCAGTAGAAATCGTCGACGCTGAAGCTCGCGACGCGTGCTTCGAGGGCCTGCAGCAGCGTCAGGTGCTCGGTCAGCGAGACCGGGATGCCGGCTTCGCGCAGCGTGAAGAAGAAGCGCGTCAGCATTCTTGAACCCTTGAACCGTGGCGCCGCAGTTCGGCGATGAACGGGAGCGCCTCGGCGGGACGCCGTGAATCCGTCCCTGGAGGCTCCGCGCGCGACGTCCTGTCGCGCGACGGCCCGCCGAGGCGCTCCCGTTCATCGCCGACCATGCGGCGCGTTTCAGGTGCTGCGCACGTGGTTGCGCCGGACGTGAAATCGCCAGCGACCAGCGTGAGCCCAGCCGCGATGCGCGACCTGACGCCCGCAGTCCTGCTGTGCCGTGGGCTTTCCCCGGGCCGTGCGAGGCATGGACGCCGAGCACGGAGCCTACAGGGATGTACTTGCGGCGTCCCGGGAAGGCCACCCGGACCATCCGCCAAACGGACGAGCAACTGCGCGCGCACGGCGTCGCTCAGGAGCGGTTCTGCTGCCGCCGCTGCAGGAACACCAGCTGCTCGAAGAGATGCACGTCCTGCTCGTTCTTCAGCAGCGCGCCGTACATCGGCGGCAGGCTCTTGCGCGGATCGTCGGTGCGCAGCGCTTCGGGCGGCACATCCTCGGCGAGCAGCAGCTTGAGCCAGTCGAGCAGCTCCGACGTCGAGGGCTTCTTCTTCAACCCCGGCACCTCGCGCAGCTTGTAGAAGGCGTTCAGCGCCTCCGCCAGCAGTTCGCGCTTCAGCTGCGGGTAGTGCACGGCGACGATCCGCGTCATCGTCTCCGCATCCGGGAAACGGATGAAATGGAAGAAGCACCGGCGCAGGAACGCGTCCGGCAGTTCCTTCTCGTTGTTGCTGGTGATCACGACGATCGGCCGGTGCGTCGCCTTGATCAGTTCCCGCGTCTCGTGCACGTAGAACTCCATCCGGTCGAGCTCGAGCAGCAGGTCGTTCGGGAACTCGATGTCCGCCTTGTCGATCTCGTCAATCAGCAGCACCGCCTGCTCTTCGCTGTCGAACGCCTCCCAGAGGCGCCCCTTGACGATGTAGTTGCCGATGTCGTGGACCTTCGCCTCGCCGAGCTGCGAATCGCGCAGCCGGGACACGGCGTCGTACTCGTACAGCCCGTGCTGCGCCTTCGTGGTCGACTTGATGTGCCAGCGGTACAGCGGGTGCCCGAGTGCCGCGGCGATCTCCTCCGCGAGCTGGGTCTTGCCGGTGCCAGGTTCGCCCTTCACGAGCAGCGGGCGCGCCAGCGTCACGGCGGCGTTGACCGCCATCATCAGGTCGTCGGTCGCGACGTAGCGCTCCGTGCCCTCGAATTTTCGATTCACAGTGGGTCCTCGACGGCGGACGGGGGGCCGTCGACGGCTATCTTATCGCCCGCGGAGGCGCCACGCCCGAAACACGACGCCCCGGTCCGCGCGAGCGGCCGGGGCGTCGGTGGGCCCGGGGCCAGGGGACACTGCCCGAGCGACCTCTGGACGGGGACTCAGTACTGGTAGCGCATGCCCATGAAGTACTGGCGTCCCGTGTGGTGGTAGTAGGACAGGCGATCGGCATTCGAGTCGACCCACTGGTCCTGGAACTCGTCGGTCAGGTTGAGTCCTTCGAGCGTGAACGTGATGTTGTCATTCGCCTTCCACGACATCGAGAAGTCGACGTTCAGCGTCGAGGCCGTGCCCTCGACATTGTTGCCGTTGCGTCCCGGCACCGTCGTCAGGTAATCGTCGCGACCCGATGCCGCAACGCGCGCGGTGAGCCGGTCGTCCTCGTAATACAACGTCGCGTTGTACGAGGACTTCGACAGTCCGATCAGGTCGGTGCGGATGGCCACCGTCCCGTCCGGGTTCAGGTAGTCGACCTTCGAGTCGGTGTACGTGTAGTTGAGGATGACGCCGAAGTTCTGCCAGATTCCCGGCAGGAAGCTGAAGGGCTGCTGGTAGCTGGCTTCGAGGCCCTGGAGATTGCCGCCCGGCGTATTCGTCGGTACCGAGAAGATCCAGTCCGCGAAGATCGTGCAGCCGGCGATCGTGCCGCAGGCCGCTATGCCAAGCTCGTCCGGCAGTCCGTACGGATTGTCGGCAAACGGGCGCGTATCCCGCGTCGTCGAGATGTAGCTGCTGATGTCCTTGTAGAACAGCGCCAGCGACAACAGCGACTGCTTCGCGAAGTAGTACTCGAACGACAGGTCGTAAGCGTCCGCCTTGAAGGGCTCGAGGTACGGATTACCCGTCGTCACCGTCCGGTTGTTGCCGGAGACGCTGATCGACGTGGATGGCGCCAGGTTGCCGAGCGGGGCGCGCGTCAGGACCTGCGAGGCGGACAGGCGTACCAGGAACTCGTCGGTAACGTCCGCGACCAGGTTGGCCGACGGGAGCCAGTCGTCGTAGCTGGTGTCGACCGTAGTCTTCTCCGCTGCGGTGCCGACGTACGTGTAGCCCGTCGAGGACTGGTCTGTCTGCACCCAGCGCACGCCGACGTTGCCGCGGAACGGCAGTCCGAACATCTCGAAGCGGAAGTCGAGCTGCGTCCAGACGCCCGTGTCCTGCTCGTCGACGGACTGGTTGTTGCCGAGCGCGGGCTCGATGCCGAGCGGATAGACGGTCGTGTCGTACAGCTGGAACAGCGAGGCCGCGGTCCTCAGGTCTGGCACGAGCCACTTGCTGATGTTGCCGGACGGCATCCCGAGGTGCTGCAGGCGCACGTTCTTGTCGTAATTCGCGATCGGCGTCGCCTTCGGGACAGTCGGGATCACGCCTTCGAGGTTCGCGGTCGTGCCGTTCGAACGCCGCTTCTCGGTCGTGTCGAACTGGTACTCCTTCCATTGCACGCCGCCACTCAGCGTCATGGATTCATTGATTTCCCACGCGACATCGCCGGCGAAGTTGGTGAACGAATTGTCCGCGGTCTGCGGGCGCAGGCGGATCTGCGTGAGCGTCCAGATGGCCGGGTCGAGCACGTTGGTCGTGCCGTAGGTGAGCAACGGCAGGCGGTTCTTGCTGCCCCGGTAGTCGTAGCTGTAGCCGTCGATGTTGTTCGAGTCGAACAACAGTGTCGTCTGCTTGGGATTGTTGTGGTTCGATTCCGCATAGCCCGCGATCCCGTGCAGCCGGATTCCGTTCTCGAGGTCGTGCGACCCGTCGAGTGAGAACTGCGTGAATTCGGTAGAGAGCTTGTCGAAGCGCGCCTCGGTGCGGATGTCGACGTCGTTGAACAGGCCGTAGTCGAGCGTCGATACCGGCCCGGTCTGCCTGATGTTCGCCTCGACGACGTTGGTATCGAGCAGGCCTGCGGCGCCGCCCGCGCTGAACGTCGGCGCCTCCAGGAAGTACTCCTCGCGAGTGCCGTCCAGCTGCGAATAGAGCACGTCGAAGCTGACGAGCGTTGCCGACGACGGCTGCCACTGCAGTGACCCGGTCACGCCGAGACGCGTCTGGTCATTGACGTAGTGATCGTAACGCGGGATGCGCGGGTGGAACGCATTGTTGATTTCAGCGAGCGTGTAGGGCCCCTTGTAGGTCGGATCAAGCGGACCGAACCCGCTGTTCTGCCAGCGGACCGTGCTCGCGCCGTCATCCACGAGGTTGCGTTGCGTGTACGCCAGCGAGAACAGCACGCCGATCGTGTCGTCAGCGAACAGCTTGCTGCCGAGCACCGTGAATCGTGGGTCCACGTCGCCGCTCAGGTCGTTGTAGCCGACCTTGAACGCGGTCACGAACTGGTCTTTCTTGCTGTCGAACGGACGGGCCGAGGCGAGATCCACGGTCGCGCCGAGCGACCCCTCTTCCACCGAGGCCGATGCGGTCTTCTGCACGGCGATCGAACCGAACAGCTCGGACGCAAAGACGTTGAAGTCGAAGGCGCGGCTGCGGTTCGTTCCGCCCGTCGCGTCGGTGCCACCGGCTGTGCTGAGCGCCTCCATGCCGTTGATACGCACTCGCGTGAACTGAGGCCCGAGGCCGCGCACCGTGATCTGCCGGCCCTCGCCCGCGTCGCGCGCGATGGCAACACCCGGGATGCGTTGCACGGCTTCCGCGAGATTCAGGTCAGGAAACTTCGCGATGTCCTCGGCGAGGATCGTGTCGACGCTGGCCGCCGTTTCCTTCTTCAGGTCGAGCGACAACTCGAGGCTCGCCCGGAAACCGGTGACAACGATGTTCTCGATCTCACCCTCGGTGACCGCCGGATCAAGCGGTGGAGCCGCCTGTTCGGCGCCGACAGGTGCTCCTGGCGGAGGCGCGGCCTGGGCAAAAACATGCCCGGGAGCCGCGCTCGCGAGGGCCAATGCCACCGCATAGGCGAGCTTCGAGCTGGACGGACGTAGTCCGATGCGTCCTGGATGTGCCATGTCGACCCCCGAGAATTGTTGGTGCCGCAGTCGCCACCGGAATGACACCGGTGACATGCGCGGAGTATCGTGCCTTCCCGAGAGGGATTTCAAGTACGGAAGTGCCACGGGCAGAGTGCTGCGGCGCAGCACGAATCGGCGACTGGATTCAGTCGACGAGCAATACGACGCCGAGGCGAAGGGAATCCATTTCCGGTACCTCGACGGGGGACGAACCTGGGAACGCGCAGTTCTGCATGCTCGGCTCCTGTCGCAACACCCACCGGGTCCAGGGCTGGCCGCCCGCGCTGCAGGCGGCGGAAATGCGGGCAGGCCAGGGAGCCGCGAGCGTCGGCCAGCTGAAGTCGACCCAATCACCGGTCGTCATACCCGCGACGGTTGCGCGGATCGGACGGCCGTCGCTCTGGATCTCGACGAGCGGGGTTTTCGCGAATCGCAGCGAGACGCCCCCGTAGCCCTTGTCGTCCGCGGTGCCCGCGAGCGCCACGCCCGGCCGTAGCGCCTTCAGGTTCACGGACACTTCCACCCTGCGGCGGCCGTCCACGACCGGGTATGCGCGAATCATGCTGTTTTCCCTGATGATCGGCGTTGGCACGCCGCCGACAGGCACAATCCAGTCGGCACCCACGTCGATCGCCGCCGAGCCGTCAGGGAACGACCGGACCCGCGGCGTGCCGAGCGCGAGTTCGAGCCCCTTGCCAACCCATCCATCCGCGACGACCGCGCCGTCGAGCATGATGCGTCGCCACGCCCAGAAGATGCCGCGGTGGTGTACATGGTCCGCCGGGGCGTCCTCGGTGACGACGGCGCCCGCCACCGAATGCAGGGGATGAACATAATGCACCCGCCACGGCTCACGGCCCGGCAGTGGTGCACTTCGATAAAACAGCACCGGCTGGTCGTCCTGCAGCAGTTGCACGCCGTCCGCCAAGCGGACGGCGGTTACGATTCCAGGAGCAGATTGCTTCGAACCGGTCGCGCAACCCTGCAGCAGCAGGGCGGCGAGCAGCAGTCCATGCACGAGGCGCCGGACGCGTGCGGCAGAGCCGGATGCGACTCCCGCTGTGCGACTGGGTGACACCGGTGCCATATTGAGGCAGGCTAGCATGGAACCCGAGCCCGGGGGACCCGCTGGTCAGGCCCGCGGCCCGGTGCGGGGCGCCAACAGGAGATGTACTGAAGTGGCAGCAAAGGACCGTATGGCCGTGCTCGCGGCGATCATGGACCAGGCGATCATCCCGGTCTTCTACGACCCCGACCTCGAGACCTGTCGCAACGTCATCCAGGCGTGCGCAAATGGCGGGGCCAAGTGCATCGAATTCACCAACCGCGGTGACTTCGCGGCCCACACTTTCCTGGATCTTGCCCGCCACTTCGACTCGGCCGACCGCTCGGTGATCCTCGGCGTGGGCTCCATCGTGGACGCCCCGACGGCGGCTCTTTACATCGCGAGCGGCGCGCGATTCGTCGTCGGGCCGCTGCTGAATGCCGAGGTTGCGCGGCTCTGCAACCGTCGCGGCGTCCCGTACAGCCCGGGCTGTGGCTCGGCAACGGAGATCGGCGACGCGCAGGAACTCGGCAGCGAAATCGTCAAGGTCTTCCCCGGCGGCAGCGTGGGCGGGCCGGAGTTCGTGAAGAGCGTGCTCGGCCCGATGCCGTGGACGCGGATCATGCCGACGGGCGGCGTCGATCCGAGCGAGGAATCGCTGCGCAAGTGGTTCGGCGCCGGCATCGTCGCATGCGGCATCGGCAGCAACCTCGTGACGAAGAAACTGATCGATGCGCGCGACTACGCGGGCATCGAGGCGAAAGTCCGCGAGGCCATCGGCCTCGCCCGGAAAATCAAGGCGGAACTCGGCAGATAAGGGGCAGCGACGAACATGGCCGAACTCAAGATCAAGCCTGCCAGTGCGACGCGTTGGGACTGCATGTCGTTCGGCGAGGTCATGCTGCGGTTCGACCCTGGCTTCGGGAGAGTGCGCAACGCACGCAGTTTTCAGGTCTGGGAAGGCGGCGGCGAGTACAACGTCGCGCGTGCGATGCGCAAGTGCTGGGACAAGCGCGCCGCGGTCGTGACCGCGCTGCCGAAGAACGACCTCGGCTGGCTCGTCGAGGACTTCATCATGCAGGGCGGCGTGGACATGTCGCACGTCATCTGGCGGGAGTTCGATGGCCTCGGGCGCAACACGCGCGTGGGCCTCAACTTCACCGAGAAGGGCTTCGGCATACGCCCGGCCCTCGGCTGCTCGGATCGCGGCCACTCCGCCGCGTCGCAGATCCGGCCTGGCGAGGTGAACTGGGAGAAGATCTTCGGCGAAGAGGGCGTGCGCTGGTTCCACACCGGCGGGATCTTCGCCGCGCTCGCGAGCAACACGGCGGAAGCGGTGCTCGAGGCCGTCGAGGTGGCGAAGAAGTTCGACACCGTCGTCGCGTACGATCTGAACTACCGCGCGTCGCTGTGGAAGAGCCAGGGCGGCAAGGAAGCTGCGCAGCGGGTCAACCGCGGCATCGCGAAGTTCGTCGACGTGATGATCGGCAACGAGGAGGACTTCACCGCCTGCCTCGGCTTCGAAGTTGCAGGCGCGGATGAGCACCTGACCAACATCGAGACCGAGAGCTTCAAGCAGATGATCGAGTCGGCCGTGAAGGCGTTTCCGAACTTCAAGGTCGCCGCGACGACGCTGCGCAACGCGAAGACGGCAACGTTCAACGACTGGTCCGCGATCGCCTGGTACGACGGGCAGATCTTCGAATCGGTGAAGCGCGAGAACCTCGAGATCTTCGACCGCGTCGGCGGCGGCGACGGCTTCGCTTCGGGCCTCGCGTACGGCTTCCTCGAAGGCAAGGGCCCACAGGCCGCCGTCGAGTACGGTGCGGCGCACGGCGCATTGGCGATGACGACTCCGGGCGATACGTCGATGGTGCGACTCGCGGAGGTCGAGGCCGCGATGGCCGGCAAGGGAGCGCGCGTCATCCGCTGAACGCGACAGGGCAAGGTCGACCGTGCCGCAAGTGACCCGAAGGCGAGCCCTGCAGTCCCTGCTGGCCGCCGCGGGTGCGAGCGCCTCCGTCGGTACAGGCGTCGCGACCGATACGCCCGCGTTGCAGGCCGGCGATCCAACCGAAGTGTTCAGCATCTGGCCCGGCCCACCGCCTGGCAGCGATGCCGTCGAGGTCCACGAGGAAATCGTCGAACGCCCGAATGCAGCGGGCCTGCGCGACCGGATCGTCCGCGGCGTGACCGAACCGCGAATCACCGTATTCCGCCCCCGCGGCAAGCCTCGCGGTGCGCTGCTGCTGCTGCCCGGTGGCGGCTACCGTCACGTCGTCGTGGACAAGGAAGGCTTCGAGACCGCGCGCTGGCTGGCGGATCGCGACATCGCAGTGTTCGTGCTCTATTACCGGTTGCCGGCGGACGGCTGGGCCGCCGGGCCGGACGCGCCGCTGCAGGACGCGCAGCGCGCAATGCGAATACTGCGCGCGCGCGCATCGACGTGGGCCATCGATTCGGAGCGACTGGGTGTCATCGGATTCTCGGCCGGCGGCCATCTCGCAGCGCGCCTCGCGTGCTGTCACTCACAGCATGTTTACGCTGCGGTCGATTCCGCCGACCAACTCTCCGCCAGGCCGGCGATCGCCGGACTGATCTATCCGGTCATCACGATGGATGCTGCCTTTGCACACGCCGGATCCAGGGAGCAACTGCTCGGCCTCGCGCCATCAGCTGAACGAGTGCACGTGTATTCCGCAGACACGTCAGCCGCCGCAGGCGCGCCGCCCACGTTCATCCTGCACGCCGGCGACGACACGTCGGTGCCTGTCGAGAACACACTGCGCATGGACCGTGCATTGCGCGCAGCTGGTGTTCCCGTGGACCTTCACGTGTTTTCATCGGGTGGCCATGGTTTCGGGCTGCGGGCGATCGCCGGCAAGCCCGTCTCGATCTGGCCCCGGCTGTTCCGGGACTGGGCAGAATCGCAGTTCTCACGGCTCGGCGGATGACTGTGGTGAGCGAAAATTGCACCCGCCGGGAATTCCTGCGCGCCGCCGCCGCAGCCCCCGTGCTGGCTTTGGGAGTCGCTGCCTACGCATCGCAACCGGCATCGGTCGTCGCGGCGACGCGAGCGGGCCGCGTCCGAGGCGTGACGAACGACGGTGTCTGCGTGTTTCGCGGCATACGCTACGGAGCGGATACGCGGGCCAGGCGATTCATGCCGCCGCGCGAACCGGACGCCTGGTCCGGTATCGCGGAAGCGCTCGAGTTCGGGCCCGCCTGTCCGCAGCCCGGCATCACCGAGCCCACGAGCGAGGACTGTCTCTTCCTGAATGTCTGGACGCCCGCAGCCGACACGCGAGCGCGCCGGCCTGTGCTCGTGTACATACACGGCGGCGCGTACTCGTCGGGCTCCGGATCGAGTCCACTCTACGACGGCACCAGGCTCGTGCAACGCGGCGACGTCGTCGTCGTGACGCTGAACCACCGGCTGAACGCCTTCGGGTACCTGTATCTCGACCGCAGCTTGCGCAGGCCGGACCTCGCCGACAGCGGTAACTGCGGGCAGCTCGACCTGGTGCTCGCGCTGCAATGGGTACGCGACAACATCGCGGGATTCGGCGGGAATCCCGCGTGCGTGACGGTGTTCGGACAGTCCGGTGGCGGAGCCAAGATCGCAACGTTGATGGCCATGCCCGCGGCGTCCGGCCTGTTCCACCACGCGGCTACGATGAGCGGCCAGCAGGTCACAGCTTCCGGGCCGCTCAATGCCGCGGCCCGCACGGGAAAGCTGCTGGAGGCGCTCAGGATCGAGCCCGATCATGCGGACGAGGTACTGACGACGCCGGCCGAACGTCTGGTCGCGGCGATGGAAGCCACCGATCCGATCATCGGCCGCGGCCGCATCTACTTTGGCCCGGTGCTCGACGAAAGGTCGCTCACCCGTCATCCGTTCTATCCCGATGCGGCTCCGTCATCTGCGCACGTACCGATGATCATCGGTAACACGCGCGACGAGACACGCAACCTGATCGGTCGCGGCGATCCGTCGGCGTTCGAGCTGCGCCGGGAAGACCTGCCGCGGCGGCTCGCTGCCGAGATGCGCGCCGACATCCGTCCGGAAACCGTCGTTGCGGAATACCGCCGGCTGTATCCGCAGGCCTCTGCAAGCGACGTATTCTTCGCCGCGACGACCGCGTCGCGCTCCTGGCGCGGCGCGGTCATCGAACTCGAGGCGCGATCCAAAGTTGCGGCGCAGACCTACGCGTACCAGCTCGACTGGCCGTCCCCACTCGACGATGGTCGCTGGGGTGCCTGTCACGGCCTCGACATTCCGCTCGTGTTCGGGACACTCGGCGCCGAGGGCTCACTGACCGGCGACGGCGCGGATGCGAGGCCCGTCTCGGAGCAGGTGAGCGACGCATTCCTGGCATTCGCGAGGACGGGCGACCCGAGCCACGCGGGACGGCCGCAGTGGAAGCCCTATCGCCTCGAGGAGCGAGCGACGATGATTTTCGACGTCCAGTCGCGGCTCGCGAACGACCCACGCAGCGCGGAGCGCCGCTTGTTCGCCAAGGTACCTTTCATCCAGCAGGGCACGTGAATCACTTACGTGTCATGTTCTCGAGGTTCCACGCATTCGGATCGAAAGCCTGCTTCGTCTCGGGATAGGCAGGGTAGCCACCGACGTCCTGTTCGCTGTCGATGACGCCGCCGCGGCCTTCGATCACATTGGCGACGATGCGCGCGTCGATGGCGTCGCGATCCGAGGGCCGCGCGCCTGCATTACGGATCACTGCGTCCTGCACCTCTGCAGCCGGGAGCAACTTGACGCCGAATGGCAGCGCCGGTCGCGCAATCTTCACGACCTCGACGGGCGCGGTCGTGTAGCGCCCGAACTGCGGCAACGGCCGGCCGATCCGGTCGACGGCGACGTTGTCGTCGGCGTACCACTCGAGCTTGCCCGAGCCGCCGACCATCATGAACGCGAGCGGATCCGGCGTGGATGGGCCGGCGCGCAGCACGTTGCCGATCGCGACCATTTGCCCGGTCTGGCGTGCGTGGTTGCCCCACTCCTCCGCGATCAGGTTGTAATGCAGCGCCCGCGGACCCGGGTCGTAGATCAGGTTATTGATGATCATGCCGCGCGCGCCGCCCTTGAAGAGCGGGCTGCGCTCCCAGTTATGAGCGTACAGGTTGCCAACGATCAGGATGTCGGTCGTGTTGTCGTGGATCAGCGAGCCCTTCGAATGTTCGCCCTTGGCGTGCGTCGCATGGGCCAGCCCCTCGGCGATCAGGTTGTTGCTGAACGTGACGCGGTAGGAAGTGCCCTTGCGCCACTCGTCCGGCGTGGCACCCGTGAAGCGCGGCCCGGACGCGGACAGATTCTCGTCGGTCGCCCACGTGAGCGAGCAGTGGTCCACGATCACGTCGTGCCCGCTGACGGTCGAGATCGCGTCGAAGTCATGGCCGCTGTGCTTGGGGAATCCAGCTTCGCCAGGGCGCACACGGATGTGCTGGATCACGACGTCGTGGGTCGTGATGTCGAAGCCGCCGCGGATGAACGTGACGCCCGGAGACGGCGCGGTCTGCCCGGCAATCGTCAGGTACGGCTCGGCGATCTTGACGGTCCGGCCGCCGAGGTCGATGACACCTCCGACTTCGAACACGACGATGCGCGGCCCGCGCGTCTCGAGCGCCGCGCTGATGGATCCCGGACCATCCAGGGACAACGTCGTCACCCGCAGGACCTGCCCGCCGCGTCCACCGGGCGTCTGCGCCGCCCACCCCTGCGCGCCAGGAAATGTCGCCGCCTGCGACGGAGTGCCGTATGCACCCGCCGCATGGGTGGCGATCGCGAGTGCGGCGACCAGCGTAACGATCATCGGGTGCGTCATCGATTCCGTCCTCCGTACCGGGCGTGAAGAGGCTCTCACCACGCTTGGTCGATTGTAAATGACACCGGTTTCCTATATACAAGATCCCGCAGGCACGAAAGAGGTTTTCGCGTGAACCAGGTCTCCGGCGCCAGCGCATCCAGCGCCCGCTTGATCGCGGAACGGTTCGTCGCAGCCAGGCTTGCGGCCACGCCGCTCGACGCGTATCCGGGCACTTTGCCCCCGGACATGGATTCTGCCTACCGTTGCCAGGACGAGGCCATCGCGCTGTGGCCGGACGAGATCGCCGGTTGGAAGGTCGGCTGGATCGGTGCCGACCAGCAGCTGATTTATCTTGAGGAACGCGTAGTCGGGCCGATCTTCCGCAACACCGTGCGCGCAGTCCGGCTCGATGAGGAAGTCGAGATTCCCGTGTACCGCGGCGGATTCGCCGCCGTCGAGGCCGAATACGTGTTCCGGCTCGCTGCGGACGCGCCGGCTGGCAAGGCCGACTGGACGGACGAAGAAGCTGCTGGACTGGTCGGCTCCATGTACGTAGGTGTCGAGCCTGCAAGCAGTCCGCTTGCGACGATCAACGACCTCGGCCCCGCGGTCGTCGTCTCCGACTTCGGCAACAACGCCGGGCTGCTGCTCGGGCCCGAGGTCGACGACTGGCGCCGACGCATCGCCGACGGCATGACCTGCGAGACTTTCATCGAGGGCGTGAGCGTGGGCAAGGGTGGCACCGCCCGCCTGCCGAAGGGACCGCTTGGCGCGCTGGCGTTCGCGCTGATGCGCAATGCACGGCGCGGCCGTCCGTTGCGTGCAGGCTGCTACATCTCGACCGGCGCGGCGAGCGGCATCCACGACATTCTTCCCGGACAGCGCGCTGCGTTGGTCTTCGATGGCGTCGGCACGCTGCGCTGCAAAGCCGTGCCGGCGCTGCCGGTCGCGGTCTTGGCGGCGTCAACGCAGAAGAGCCGGGCGTGACGATCACGCGACGGCAGGCGCTGATGTGCATCAGTGCGGGCGCGCTCGCCGGCGCGCGTGCGCTGGCGGCGGAGCCATCTCGCGTGCTGACTGCAGCTGACGTACATGTCGCCAGGTACCCGACGGTCGAGGCGGTGCGCTGGATCGGCGAACAGCTCGCGGCCGCGACCGGTGACCGCCTCGGCATCCGCGTCTATCACTCCGGCCAGCTCGGCCGCGAGCAGGACACGGTCGAGATGGCGCGATTCGGGGCGATCGACCTGACGCGCGTCAATTTTGCGGCTCTCAACAACGCCTTCCCGCTGACGCAGGTGCCCGCCCTGCCCTACGTTTTCGATTCCGTCGCGCACATGCGCCGCGCCATGGACGGCGAGCCGGGGCGACGCGTCCTCGAGGGTTTCGCCGCGCGGGACCTCGTCGGGCTCTGCATCTACGACTCCGGCGTCCGTTGCGTCTACAACGTGCGCCGGCCGATCGAGATTCCCGAAGACCTGCACGGTCTCAAGATCCGCGTCCCGCCATCGGATATCTTCATCGAAATCGGTCTCGCGCTCGGCGCCAATTCCACGCCGCTGTCGTTCGGCGAGGTGTATTCGTCGCTGCAGACCCACCTGATCGACGGCGCGGAGAACAATATCCGCAGCTTCCACTCGAGCCGGCAGTTCGAGGTGGCGAGGTACTGGTCGGAAACCTATCACTCGTATTCGCCGGAAGCGCTGCTGGTCTCACGGCGCAGCCTCGACAGACTCGGCAGTGACGAGCGCAATCTGCTGATCGACCTTGCGGCGCAGTCGGTCCCGGTCATGCGGGGCCTGTGGGACGCTGCCGAGCGGGAATCCCGCGCGGCCGTCATCGCCGCGGGCGTGAAGATCAATGCGGTCGATCACGCGGCCTTCGCACGTGCGACCGCGCCTCTCGTCGAGCGACGGCTGCGCTCACCCGAACTGCGCCGTCTATTTGACGAAATCCGGAGCATGGCATGAGCGCGCGCGGGGAAACTGCTGCCGCCGGTTCGACGACCGCGCCACGAGATCCACTGGAGCGCGTGGCCGACGGCGCACTGCTGCTCGCCGTGTCGGCACTCGTCGTGCTCGCTCTGGTCGAGATGTGGCAGGTCTTCGCGCGCTACGTGCTGAACGACTCGCCGAGCTGGACCGAGCCCGTCGCGATCCTGTGCATGAACGTCGCGATGATGATGGGTGCGGCCGTCGGCGTGCACGCGCAGCGTCACTTCGGATTCTTCATTGCGGTCCATGCCGCGCCACAGCCGCTGCGACGCGTGCTGCTAGGCTTTTCCCGTGCATTGCAGGCGGGAGTGGGCCTGATGCTGGCAGCCTGGGGCGTGCGCCTGTGTGCCGCGACCTGGGACGTGCCGCTCGCGGGCGTGGCCCTGCCGCAGGGCGTCACCTACCTGCCGCTGTCGCTTGGAGGGCTGCTGATCGCCGTATTCGCGTTCAACCTGCTCGTTCGCGCCCCCGACGTGCGGGCGGAAGGGAGCTGAGCATGTCCGTTGCGATCCTGTTCACCTCATTCTTCGTGCTGCTGCTGCTTGGGGTGCCGGTAGCCTTTTCACTGGTCGCGGCCTCGCTCGCAACAGTCCTGTACCTCGGGCTGCCGAGCGTGGTCGTCGTCCTGCAGACGGCCGCCGGCGCAAGCTCGGCGTCGCTGATCGCAATCCCGCTGTTCATCTTCGCGGGCGAACTGATGATGCGCGGTGGCATCTCCGATCGCCTGATCGCGTTTGCCGCCGCGCTGGTCGGCAAGGCCAAGGGCGGGCTGGCGCAGATCAACGTGCTGGCGTCGCTGTTCTTCGGCGGCGTCTCGGGCTCCGCGATCGCCGACGTGTCGGCCATCGGCGGCACGATGATTCCGCAGATGGTGAATCGCGGCTATGACCGTGACTTTGCGGTCAACGCGTCGATCTCGGCCGCGCTGGTGGCCCTGCTCGTGCCGCCGTCGCACAACCTGATCCTGTATTCGGCGTCCGCCGGCGGCTCGATCTCGATCGCGGACCTGTTCGCCGCGGGCATCGTCCCGGCGCTGCTGCTGACGATGGCGCTGATGGTTACCTCCCGCATCATCGCGGGCCGGCGCGGCTATGCGGCCGAGGGATTCCCGGGATTTCGCGCGGTGCTCGTGCGCATGGTCGCCGCGCTGCCTGGCCTGCTGCTCGTCGGACTGATTTTCTTCGGCATCCGGGCGGGCATCTTCACCGCCATCGAGAGCGCGGCGATTGCGGTGGGCTACGCCACGCTGGTGACCGGCGTCGTCTATCGCAGGCTCAATCGCGCCGTGTTCCTGGAAGCGGTCAGGGGCGCGGCCCGCACAGCCGGACTGATCCTGTTCGTCATCGGCGCCGCCGCATCGTTCGGCTGGCTGCTCGCCTACCTGCAGGTGCCTGCGGCCGCGGTCGAGTTCCTGACGTCGATCACGGACGAGAAGATCGGGATCCTGCTGCTGCTGAACGTCGTCCTGCTGCTGCTCGGCACGTTCATGGACCTCGCGCCGCTGATCATCATATGCACGCCGATCTTCCTGCCGGTCGCGAAGGCCTTCGGCGTGGACCCGGTGCACTTCGGCATCATCCTGGTGCTGAATGCCGGCATCGGGCTGATCACGCCGCCGGTGGGGTCCGTGCTGTTCGTCGGCGCGGCCATCGGGCGCATCGGCGTCATGCAGGCGGTGCGCTCGCTGTGGCCGTTCTACCTCGCAGC
The DNA here is from genome assembly GCA_963696545.1 of uncultured Gammaproteobacteria bacterium. Taxonomy (GTDB): domain Bacteria; phylum Pseudomonadota; class Gammaproteobacteria; order Steroidobacterales; family Steroidobacteraceae; genus RPQJ01. Next base: position 153,323 of record CAVOKQ010000013.1, on the reverse strand, counting down.
CATCGGCGTGCTGGTGATCGTGAACGCGATCCCGGCCGTCTCGCTGTGGCTGCCGTCGCTGCTCAAGTAATGAGCACGCCCGGCGCGGCGGTGAGGCCTCTGTAGGCACACTGGACCGCGTCACGGAAACGCACATCGTCGGCCAGCTCGCCGGGAAACACCTCGCGCATCGCCAGGAACGCCGCGACGTCCATGGCGGGATCGCCCGTGGTTCGCTCGCGCGCAATGGCCGCAAGGCGATCACCAAGCGGATCCACGAGCGCGACTCCTGCCGACGTCCGCCGCCGAACGAAGTGCATCCACGCCGCCAGCGTGACGCAGGGTCGCTCGACCGGCGCCCCCGCGGCCAGTGCATCACGAATCGTGCCGAGCAGGCGCACCGGGAGCTTCTTGCTGCCGTCCCAGGCAATCTGCGCCAGTTCGTGGCGGATCGCAGGATTGGCGAATCGTCGCAGCACGGACTCGATGTAATCCGCGACGTCCAGTCCGCGTACGGGCCTCAGTGTCGGCGCAACGTCGTGCTGCATCAGGTCGCGCACGAAGGCCCTGAGGACTGGGTCGTTCATCGCCTGCTCGACGGTGTCGTGGCCACGCAGCAGCCCTACGTATGCAAGCGTCGAATGCGCGCCGTTCAGCAGTCGCAGCTTGGCCCGCTCGTAACCCGTGACGTCGTCCGTCAGCGTTACGCCCGCTTGCGCCCAATCGGGGCTCTCGACTGCACGGTGCTCCTCGACGACCCACTGCAGGAACGCTTCGCGCTGCACCGGCCAGCGATCCTCGAGCCCGATCTCCGTGGCCACGCGGCGCTCGAGCGCGGGCGTCGTGGCAGGCGTAATGCTGTCCACCATCGAACAGGGAAACGGCACCTCGGCCTCGATCCATGCCGCTAGCCCCGGGTCGAGTTGCGCGGCGTAGTCCCGTGCGGCAACTGCGAGCAGGCGGCCGTTGCCGGACAGGTTGTCGCAGCTCAACACGGGTATTGCGGGCAGTCGCGCTTCGCGACGCTGCCTGAGCCCCTCGACGAGGAATCCGATCGCGCTGCGCGGCGCGCGAGGCTCGGCGAGATCGTGGGCGATGTCTTCGTGCTGCAGGTCGAGCCTGCCGGCACCGTCGAGACAGTAGCCCTTCTCTGTGACGGTGAGCGTGACGAGCCGCGTCGACGGACTCGCGATGCAACTGCCGGCTGCGTCGCGCGACCCGGCGGCGACCAGCACGTCGCACAACGACCCTATGACCTCGAACGACTCGCGCTCGTCGAGAACGGCGAGCGTGTAGAGCCAGTCCTGCTCGCGCAGTGCCTCACTCAATGCGGGGCTCCGCAGCGAAACCGCAGTGATGCCCCAGCGCGGATCCTGCTCCAGCCACCGCTGCGCGTACCATGCCTGGTGTACGCGGTGGAACGCGCCCGGCCCGATGTGCACGATGCCGCTCTGTATACGTCCACGGTCGTACCGCGGGCGGCCCACACCTAAAGGCACGTGCGGCAGCGTCGCTGCGGACAGTCTCTGAGTCACAGCGTCACACCCGGCCTGCAGATCGCGATCTCTCGCTTGCCGCTTTCCTCGTTGCGTGCGAGGCGACCGGAAGCGGTCCCGATGACGAGCTCGCGCGAACGGCCGGACATCCGGACTTGCGGACGCGGGCGCCGTGCGCAATAGTCCGCAACGCGCCTATGTCCCGCTGTAATGTCCTGCTGGTCCGTAACCGTCAATGGCCTTGCGGGCACTCGCTCGCCACGAGACGGGCCTGCGACCGCTACGGCAATGTGGTCGCGTGGATCCAGATGAAAACCGCGAGGACGGGCGTCGAATTCGTCGTGGCGCATCGGCACCTCGGCTGATCCCGGCGGCGGCCGGGCGGCGGCGCGGTAGTATAGCTCGGAAACCGGTGTCATACTTCGACCCGGACAGCAACGGATGACCGGGAGCATGACGAAACGAAAGCAGCCGCGGACGACCGTCGCGCCGGTTCGCGCCGAGCGGCGCGTCCCGGAGCCACGCGCCAGCGGCCGCGGCGTCACGATCAACGACATCGCCCGCATCGCCGGCGTCTCGAAGAAGACGGTGTCGCGAGTGATAAACCGTTCACCGATGGTGCACGAGGACACGCGCGCCCGGATCCAGGCGGTGATGGATCGCTACCGCTACGTTCCCGACCCGCAGGCCCGTGGCCTGGCGTTCCGCAAGTCGTTCCTGATCGGGTTGGTCTACGACAACCCGAATGCCCAGTACATCGTGAACATGATGGAAGGTGCCCTCGACGGGTTGCGCGGCTCCGACTATGAACTGGTGGTGCACCCCTGCGATCGCCACAGCAGCGAGTTCATCGCGGGCGTGCGTCACTTCGTCGAGCGGCAGAAGCTTCGCGGCGTCATCCTGCTGCCGCCGATTTCCGAGAACGAGGACCTGATCGCGGACCTGAAGGACATCGGGTGCGCATACGTGAGGGTTTCTTACGCGATGCTCGATGAGCCGTCGCGGATGCTGATCTCGAACGACCGGCAGGCGGTCGCCGAGGTCGCAAGTTACCTGCAGTCGCTGGGGCACCAGCGGATCGGATACATCGCGGGGCCGCGCGGGTTCATGTCCGCGCGCGAACGGCGGGAAGGATTCCTCGATGCACTCGGCAAGCGCGGCCTGAAGCTGCCCGAATCGATGATCGTCGAGGGCGGCTATACCTACGAGTCGGGGGTCGCAGGGGCAGAGGTACTGCTCGGGCGCTCGCCTCGCCCAACGGCGATCTTCGCGAGCAACGACGAGATGGCAGCCGGCGTCTACCGGGCCGCCCACAACCTGGGCCTCGACATTCCGAGGGACCTGTCGATCGTGGGCTTCGACGACGGCCCGATCGCCGGCCGCCTGAACCCGGCGCTGACCACGGTGCGGCTGCCGATTCGCGACATCGGGCGCATGGCCGCAGGCAAGTTGATCACGCCGGACCCGCTCGGCCGCGCGGACGAGGCGTCGTCGAGCTCGCTGATCCTCCCGCACCTCGTGGTGCGCGACTCCTGCCAGCCTCCGCGCGGCTGATTCCGTGCCTCGAGCAGCGATCCGGGCACCAGTCGGGCACGCCATGACACCGGTTACCAAAACGTCCGTCTGCCGTTATCATGATCGCCGCGCGCCGCATCCACGGGACTACCCGGTGCCGGCAGATCCGGCGCGCGGACGGGGAGACTCCATCAAGTGGTTCAGCCGCTGACATTGCACGTTGACCGCCTCTTTCCAGCGGATGTCGGGCTTCGGGAGATTGCCAGGCGCATCTTTGCGCACGTCCGGAACCTGCCGATCATCAGCCCGCACGGCCACACGGACGCGGGCTGGTTCGCGACCGACGCCGCGTTCGAGGACCCGACCAGCCTGCTGCTGGTACCCGACCACTACCTGTACCGGATGCTGTACAGCCAGGGCATCCCGCTCGAGTCGCTCGGTATCCGCGCAACGGCTGATACCGGCGCCGGTGTCGATCCGCGCGAAGCCTGGCGCGTATTCGCCGGCCACTATCACCTGTTCCGCGGGACGCCGTCCTCGCTCTGGCTCGACCAGGTGTTCCACGACCTGTTCGCGCTCCGTCGCCGGCTTTCGCGCCGCGACGGCGGACGAGTACTACGACCAGATCGGCGAGTGCCTGCGGCGCCCCGACTTCCGCCCGCGGGCATTGTTCGAGCGCTTCAACATCGAGGTGCTCACGACCACCGAGTCGCCGCTCGACCAGCTGCCGCACCACGACGCGCTGCGCAGGAGCGGCTGGACCGGCCGCGTGCTGACCGCATACCGGCCGGATCCCGTCGTGGATCCGGAGTTCCCGGGATTCCGCGAGGGAATCGGCGAGCTGGCGTCGCTCACGGGCGAGGATACCGAGACCTGGGACGGCTACCTCGCTGCGCATCGCCGCCGTCGCGAGTACTTCCGCCGCATGGGCGCGACGTCCACGGATCACGGTCACCCGAGTGCACGTACGGCGGATCTCAAGCCTCGTGAAGCAGAGGAACTGTTCGACCGGGTGCTCCGCGAAAGGGTGTCGCCCAAGGATGCCGAGCTGTTCCGGGCGCAGATGCTGACGGAAATGGCCCGGATGAGCATCGACGACGGGCTCGTGATGCAGATCCACCCGGGCTCATTCCGCAACCACAACCTCGCGATCCACGCTCGCTTCGGTCGCGACCGCGGCGCCGACATCCCGACGCAGACGGATTACGTGCACGCGCTGAAGCCGTTACTCGACCTGTACGGCAACGAGACGCGGCTGGCGATCATCTTGTTCACGCTCGACGAGAGCGCCTACAGTCGCGAGCTCGCGCCGCTCGCCGGACACTATCCGGCGCTGCGCCTCGGGCCGGCCTGGTGGTTCCACGACAGCCCGAACGGGCTGATGCGCTTTCGTGAACAGACGACTGAGACCGCCGGGTTCTACAACACGGTGGGATTCAACGACGACACCCGCGCATTCCTTTCGATACCGGCCCGGCACGACGTTGCTCGCCGGGTGGACGCGGCCTACCTCGCCCGGCTGGTCGGTGAGCACCGGCTGCAGGAGGACGAGGCGCTCGAGATCGCCGCCGACCTCGCCTATCACCTGCCCAAGCGCGCCTACCGCCTCGGTTAGCGCGACAAACTCGGAGACGCACACATGAAAGTAGACAAGCGCCACGCCACGCACCCGGACCAGGTAATCGGCCTTTCCACGGAGCGCCTGCGCTCGTACTACCTCGCGACCGACATCTTCGTGCCGGGCGAGATCTCGCTCACGCACAACCACGTCGAGCGCATGGTGATCGGCGGCGCGCTGCCGACGAGCGCACCTCTCGTCCTCGAGGCCTGCCCCGAACTCGCCACGGGCCCGTTCCTCGCGATGCGAGAGCTCGGCGTCATCAACGTCGGCGGCAAGGGCCGCATCACGGTCGACGGAACAGCTTACGAGATGGAGCCGCGTGACGGTCTCTACGTGCCGATGGGCACCGCGAAGGTCGCCTTCGAATCGGCCAGCGCGGCCTCGCCCGCGCGTTTCTACCTCGTCAGCACGCCGGCCCACGTCCGCTACGAGACGGTCAGGATCCCGATCGCCGACGCGAAGCCGATGCCGATGGGCTCGCACGCGACGTCGAACGAGCGGGTCATCTACAAGTACGTCGACCCGGAGGTCTGCCGCTCCGCGCAGCTGCTGCTTGGACTGACGATGCTGAAGGAAGGCAGCGTGTGGAACACGATGCCCTGCCACCGCCACGAACGCCGCTCCGAAACGTACTTTTACTTCGACCTGAAGCCAGAGGCGCGGGTCTTCCACTTCATGGGCGAGCCCGGCGAGACGCGGCACATCGTGGTCGCGAACGAGCAGGCCGTGATGTCGCCGCCGTGGTCGATCCACACCGGCTGCGGCACGTCGAACTACACGTTCATCTGGGCGATGGGCGGCGAGAACATCGACTACCGCGACATGGCCGGCGTGCCGATGGAGGCGCTGCGATGAGCGCTGCGCTGAGCCCTGCGTTACAGATGTTTTCGCTGCAAGGCCGCGTTGCCCTCGTGACCGGCGGCAACACGGGCCTGGGCGCAGGCATGGCCACCGGGCTGGCGGCGGCCGGAGCCGACATCGTGTCGATAGGCCCGGGCGATCCCGAGGCAACCGCCGCAGCAGTCGCCGCGCACGGTCGGCGCCTGCACTCGATCGAAGCGACGCTCGGTCGCGGCGCCGACTACGCCGGGATCGTCGCGGAGTCGGTGCGTGTGCTCGGTCGCGCGGACATCCTCGTCAACAACGCCGGCATCATCCGCCGCGCCGACGCCACCGAATTCTCGGAGGACGACTGGGACGCCGTAATCGACGTGAACCTGAAGGCGTGCTTCTTCATGTCGCAGGCGTTCGGGCGCCACGTGCTCGGGTCGGGCCAGCGCGGCAAAGTCATCAACGTGGCGTCGATGCTGTCGTTCCAGGGCGGCATCCGCGTGGCGTCCTACACCGCCAGCAAGAGCGGTGTCGCGGGCCTGACGCGCCTGCTGGCGAACGAATGGGCGGCGCGCGGCATAAACGTAAATGCGATCGCGCCCGGTTACTTCGCCACCGCGAACACGCAGGCACTGCGTGCAGATCCCGAGCGCAGTCGCGACATCCTGGCCCGGATCCCCGCCGGCAGGTGGGGTGAGCCCGCGGACCTCGCAGGCGCGGCGGTGTTCCTCGCGTCGTCCGCTTCGGACTACATGCACGGCGCCATCGTGCCGGTCGACGGAGGGTGGCTGACCAGGTAGAGGCGGCGGCGCGCACCGCCGCAATTGGTCCGACGACGCGGCGCTACCGCTCGACGGTCAGAAGCTTCATCGTGTTGGTGCCGCCCGACACGCCCGACAACTCGCCGAGCGTCAGGATCAGCTCGTCACCCGGCTTGACGTGGCCGCGATCGAGCAGCTCCTTCGAGATCGCCCGGTAGAGCACCGCCGGATCCGTGTACGTGATGTCGAACTCGATCGGATAGACGCCCCGGTACAGCGCGACGCGGCGCTGCGTGCGCTCGTGCCGCGTGAACGCGAAGATCGGGATGTCGGAGCGGATGCGCGACATCCACAGCGGCGTCGAGCCCGACTCGGTCAGCGCGACGATGGCCTCGACGTCCATGTGACTGGCGGTGAACATCACCGCGTGCGCGATGGCCTGGGCGAACTCGGTGACACGGCCCTCGAAGCGGTCGCCGCGACGGGCCCGAGCCAGCTGGTATTTCTCCGCGCCCTCGATCACCTCGGCCATCGCCTCGACGGCGCGGCTCGGGTACTTGCCGACCGCGGACTCGCCTGACAGCATCACGGCATCGCTGCCGTCGAGCACGGCATTGGCCACGTCCGAAACCTCGGCGCGCGTCGGCACCGGGCTGTGGATCATCGACTCCATCATCTGCGTCGCCGTGATGGTCACGCGGTCGAGGCCGCGGGCCATATGCAGGATCTGCTTCTGCAGGCCGGTCAGCTGCGCGTAGCCGACCTCCACGCCGAGATCGCCGCGCGCGACCATCACCGCGTCGCTCGCCTTGATGATTTCCTCGAGACGCGGGATCGCCTCGCTGCGCTCGATCTTGGCGACGATCCGCGCATCGCTGCCGGCGGCCTTCAGCAGCGCGCGCGCTTCTTCGACGTCGGCCGCCTGGCGCACGAACGACACGGCCAGGTAGTCGACGTCGAGCGACGCGGCAAGCTTCACGTCCTCGCGGTCCTTGTCCGTGAGCGCCTGCGCCGACAGGCCGCCGCCACGCCGGTTGATGCCCTTGTGGTCCGACAACTCACCGCCGGTGAGCACGCGGCATTCGACGCGCGTACCGTCCACGCCGACGACTCGAAGCTCGATCTGGCCGTCGCCCAGGATCAGCTCATCGCCCGGCTGGACGTCACGCGCCAGGTCGGGGTAGGTCATGCCGACCGCGCGGTCTGTGCCTTCCTGCGCAGGGATCGCCGGGTCGAGCGCAAACGGCTCGCCCTCGACCAGCACGGCCGTGCCGTTGGCGAATCGCTCGATGCGGATCTTCGGACCCTGCAGGTCGCCGAGCACCGCCACGTGCTTGCCGACCGCAGCGGCCGCGCGACGGACACCGTCGACACGCTTGCGATGGTCGGCCGCCTTGCCGTGCGAGAAGTTGACGCGCACGACGTCCGCCCCGCGGCGAATGACGTCCTCGAGCACGCCCGGGGCATCGGTGGCCGGGCCGAGCGTAGCGACGATCTTGGTGCGACGGAGCATGGTGCGAGGGTTGTGTCGGTGAACTGTGGTCGGTGGATAGTGAACAACAATAGGGGGCCGTGACTAGGGGGCAGGGGTACCCCCTGATCACTATCCCCTGTTCCCGATACCCAGGGGCTACCCGGCCGCCCTCTGCTCCAGCACCTCGACCGCCGGCAACTTCTTGCCCTCGAGGAACTCGAGGAAGGCGCCGCCAGCCGTGGAGATGTAGGAGATGTCTGCGCCGACGCCGTATTTCTCGATAGCGGCGATCGTGTCGCCGCCGCCTGCGATCGAGAACGCCGGGCTGCGGGCAACGGCCTGCGCGATCACGCGCGTGCCCTCGCCGAACTGGTCGAACTCGAACACGCCAACCGGCCCGTTCCAGACGATCGTGCCCGCGTCCTTAAGTGCACCGGCGAAACGCTCGGCGGTGTCCGGTCCGATGTCGAGGATCATCTCGTCGGCGCTGACGGCCGCGACCGGCTTCACGTCCGCCTCGGCCGAAGCCGCGAATTCCTTCGCGACCACGACGTCGGTCGGCAGCGGGATGTCGGCGCCGCCGGCCTTCGCACGCTCGAGCAGCCCCTTCGCGATGTCGATCATCTCGGGCTCGTGCAGCGACTTGCCGATCGGATAACCGGCAGCCGCCAGGAACGTGTTGGCGATGCCGCCGCCGACGATCAGCTTGTCCACCTTGCCGAGCAGGTTCTCGAGCACGGTGAGCTTCGTCGAGACCTTGGATCCGCCGACGATGGCGATCAGCGGCCGCTTCGGGCTGCCGAGCGCCTTCTCGAGCGCTTCGAGCTCACCAGTGAGCAGCGGGCCCGCGCAGGCGACCGGTGCGAACTTCGCCACGCCGTGCGTGCTCGCCTCGGCGCGATGCGCGGTCGCGAACGCGTCCATCACGTACACGTCGCAGAGCGCCGCCATCTGCTTCGCGAGCTCGTCCTTGTTCTTCTTCTCGCCCTTGTTGAAGCGCACGTTCTCCAGCAGCACGATCTCGCCGGGCTCGCAGGCGACGCCATTCAGCCAGTCGCGCTCGAAGCGCACCTTGAGACCGAGCAGCTCGGAGAGCCGCGCCGCCACCGGGGCGAGCGAGAACTCCTCGGCGGACACGCCCTCCTCGGGACGCCCGAGATGGGTCATCAGCATCACGCGGGCGCCCGCGGCGTGCGCGGCCTTCATCGTCGGCAGCGACGCCCGGATGCGCGCGTCGCTGGTCACGACGCCGTTCTTGACTGGAACATTCAGGTCCTCGCGGATCAGGACACGCTTGCCCTTGAGGTCGAGGTCGGTCATGCGAAGGACACGCACCATGCTGTGCTCCCTTTGGTCAGCTGTTGAAATACGGGGCCGTGCGGGCGCGAATCACTTCGCGATCACGCGGACCATTTCCAGCACCTTGCAGCTGTAGCCCCACTCGTTGTCGTACCACGCCACCACCTTGACGAACGTATCGTCGAGCGCGATGCCGGCGTCCGCGTCGAACACGGACGTGCAGCTCTCGCCGCGGAAGTCGGTCGCGACGACCTTCTCCTTCGTGTAGCCGAGCACGCCCTTCATCGCGCCCTCGGAGGCCGCCTTCATGGCCGCGCAGATCTCCTCGTACTTCGCCGGCTTCGAGAGCTCGACGGTGAGGTCGACCACCGACACGTCGGACGTCGGCACGCGGAACGCCATGCCCGTGAGCTTCTTGTTCAGCTCCGGGATGACCTTGCCCACGGCCTTCGCGGCGCCGGTCGAAGACGGGATGATGTTCTCGAGGATGCCGCGGCCGCCGCGCCAGTCCTTGTTCGACGGGCCGTCGACGGTCTTCTGCGTGGCGGTCGCCGCGTGCACGGTCGTCATCAGGCCGCGCTTGATGCCCCAGGTGTCGTTCAGCACCTTGGCAACCGGTGCGAGGCAGTTCGTCGTGCAGGACGCGTTCGAGATGATCGCCTGGCCGGCATACGTCTTGTCGTTGACGCCGAACACGAACATCGGCGTATCGTCCTTCGACGGCGCCGACATGATCACCTTCTTCGCGCCCGCCGCGAGATGCTTCTCGCCGGTTTCCTTCGTCAGGAACAAGCCGGTCGACTCGACCACCACGTCGGCGCCCACCTCGCCCCACTTGAGCTCGGTCGGGTCCTTGACCGCAGTGAGACGGATCTTCTTGCCGTTCACGACCAGCGTGTTGCCTTCGACAGACACGTCGCCCTTGAAGCGGCCGTGCACGGAGTCGAATTTCAGCATGTAGGCGAGGTACTCGGGCTCGAGCAGATCGTTGATGCCGACGATCTCGATGTCCTTGAAGTCGCGCGCCGCGGCGCGGAATACCATGCGTCCGATTCGTCCGAATCCGTTGATGCCAACCTTGATCGTCATGTCTCGACCTCCCAGGAAAATAACTCAGGACTTGAGCAGTTCGTCCACTGTGCGGACGACGTTCTCCGGCGTGAAGCCGAAGTGCTCGAAAAGCTTCTTGGCCGGCGCCGACGCGCCGAACGTGTCCATGCCGATGACCGCGCCCGCGGGCGCGACGTACCGCCACCAGCTCTCGCGACAGCCGGCTTCGATGGCGACGCGCGGCACACCGGGCGTCAGCACACTGTCACGGTACTGTTGCGACTGCGTGTCGAAAGCCTCGGTGCAGGGCATCGACACTACACGAACCTTGCGGCCGGCGTCGGTGAGGCGCTTCGCGGCGTCGGCCGCGAGTCCAACCTCGGAGCCGGTCGCGATCAGGATGCAGTCCGGCTTGCTGCCGCAATCGAGCAGTACATAGCCGCCGCGAGCCGTGTCCGCGACCTGCGCCGCGGTGCGCTCCATCGGCGGCAGCGCCTGGCGGCTCAGGATCAGGCAGGTGGGCCCATCGCGTCGTTCGACGGCTGCGGACCAGGCAACCGCGGTCTCGACCGAATCGCAGGGTCGCCACAGCCGCATGTTCGGGATCAGCCGCAGGCTCGCGACGTGCTCCACCGGCTGGTGCGTCGGGCCGTCCTCGCCCAGGCCGATCGAATCGTGCGTGTAGACGAGGATCACGCGCTGCTTCATCAGCGCGGCCATGCGCACTGCGTTACGCGCGTAATCGGAGAACACCAGGAACGTGCCGCCGTACGGGACGAATCCGCCGTGCAGCGCGACGCCGTTCATGATCGCGGTCATGCCGAACTCGCGCACGCCGTAGTGCAGGTAGTTGCCGCCGATATGCTCGGCGGTGACGGCCTTCGACCCCTTGTGGTTGGTGTTGTTCGAGCCCGTCAGGTCCGCAGATCCGCCGAGCATCTCGGGAATCGCGGCACCAAGCACGTCCAGCACCTTCTGCGACGCCGAACGCGTCGCCACGGCGGCGGGCTTTTCCTGCGCGGCCTTGACGAAGTCCTCGACCGCCTTGCGCCAGCCGGCCGGGAGCTCACCCTTTGCGCGGCGTTCGAACTCGGCAGCGAGCTCCGGGTAGGCCTGCGCGTAGGCTGCCAGGCGCTGCTGCCATGTCTTCTCAGCCTTGGCACCGGCCGCACGCGCATCCCATGCAGCCCTGATTTCCTCCGGCACGACGAATGGCTCGTACGGCCAGTCGATGTTCTTGCGGGTCGCGGCCACCTCGGCCTCGCCCAGCGCGGCGCCGTGCGTGGCCTCGGTGCCCTGCTTGTTCGGCGAGCCCCAGCCGATGATCGTCTTGCAGCAGATCAGCGACGGCCGATCCGGCTCGGCCTGCGCCGCCTGGATGGCGCGCTCGATTGCCGCCGGGTCGTGGCCATCGACGTCGCGGACGACGTGCCAGCCATACGCCTCGAAGCGTTTCGGCGTGTCGTCGGTAAACCAGCCGTGCACCTCGCCGTCGATCGAGATGCCATTGTCGTCGTAGAAGCACGTGAGCTTGCCGAGCTTCAGCGTGCCTGCCAGCGAGCAGGCCTCGTGCGACACGCCTTCCATCAGGCAGCCGTCGCCGAGGAACACCCACGTGCGGTGATCCACGATCTCGTGGCCAGGCCGATTGAACGTCGCGGCGAGGATCTTCTCCGCCAGCGCCATGCCGACCGCGTTCGCCACGCCCTGCCCCAGCGGGCCCGTGGTCGTCTCGATGCCGAGGTGCGGGTCGAACTCCGGGTGGCCCGCGGTGTGCGAACCGAACTGCCGGAAGTTCATCAGCTGCTCGATGTCGAGCGGGTAGCCCGTCAGGTGCAGCAGCGAATAAAGCAGCATCGACCCGTGACCGTTCGACAGCACGAACCGGTCTCGGTCCGCCCACTCGGGGTTGCCCGGGCTGTGCTTCAGGTGATCGGCCCACAGCACCTGGGCGATGTCGGCCATGCCCATCGGCATGCCGGGGTGGCCGGAATTGGCTTTCTGCACCGCGTCCATGCTGAGCGCACGGATCGCGTTCGCGAGCTGCCGTCGGGTGGGCATCGGGGGACCCCTTTGGTAAGTCGACTATTTTCTCCCGCGTCCGGCGGTGTTTGCAAAGTCGCACATGCACTGACTTTCCAGCCGCCCGTACTATCCGAAAGGGTCAAAATTGCCGGCCGGCGGTGGAAACCAGACCGCGAAACACGGATACTCCCGGACCCGTCAGCGCGTCTGGAATCGTATTAATGTCAAACAGTTACCTGTTCACGTCCGAGTCGGTTTCCGAAGGTCACCCGGACAAGGTCGCCGACCAGATCTCCGATGCCGTGCTCGATGCGATGCTCGCCCAGGACAAGCGCGCCCGGGTCGCCTGCGAGACGCTGGTCAAGACCGGCGTGGCGATCGTCGCCGGCGAAGTCACGACCGAGGCCTGGGTCGACCTCGAGGAGCTGGTGCGCGGCGTGATCTGCGACATCGGCTACACGTCGTCGCACGTCGGCTTCGATGGCCGCACCTGCGGCGTTCTGAACATCATCGGCAAGCAGTCGCCCGACATCGCGATGGGCGTGGACCGCGGCAACCCCGAGGAACAAGGCGCCGGCGACCAGGGCCTGATGTTCGGCTACGCGTCGAACGAGACCGACACGCTGATGCCGGCGCCGATCTGCTACGCGCACCGCCTGGTCGAGCGCCAGGCCGAGGTGCGCAAGAGCAACCTGCTGCCGTGGCTGCGCCCGGACGCGAAGTCGCAGGTGACGTGCCGTTACGTCGACGGCAAGGTCGTGGGCCTCGACGCCGTCGTGCTCTCGACGCAGCACGATCCGGACGTCAAGCAGTCCGACCTGCGCGAGGCCGTGATGGAACTCGTGATCAAGCACGTGCTGCCGAAAGAGTGGCTCAGCAAGGACACGAAGTTCCACATCAACCCGACCGGCAAGTTCGAGATCGGCGGACCGGTCGGCGATTGCGGCCTCACCGGCCGCAAGATCATCGTCGACAGCTACGGCGGCATGGCCCGCCACGGCGGCGGCGCATTCTCCGGCAAGGATCCGTCGAAGGTCGATCGCTCGGCCGCGTATGCCGCGCGTTATGTCGCGAAGAACATCGTCGCTGCAGGCCTCGCCGACCGCTGCGAGATCCAGGTGTCGTATGCGATCGGCGTCGCGCAGCCGACCTCGATCACCGTCGACACGTTCGGCACCGGCAAGGTGAGCCAGGAGCGGCTCGAGAAGCTGGTGCGCGCGCATTTCGACCTGCGCCCGTACGGCATCGTGAAGATGCTCGACCTGGTGCACCCGATGTATCGCATGACGGCGGCTTATGGTCACTTCGGCCGCGAACCCGTCCACACGACCTACAAGTGGAAGGAGTTCATCGGCGGCAAGAAAGTCGAGAAGAGCGAGGCGTTCACGGCCTTCACCTGGGAGAAGACCGACAAGGCGGAGGCGCTCAGGAAGGACGCCGGAGTCTGAGACCAGGCGAATTAGCGGTTAGCGGACAGTGGATGGCAGGACGGCTGGCGCAGCCGGCCTTGCCCATCCACGATTCGCTGCCCACCGCCAACCTTCCCCTTGCCCTGCCCGCCCCGCCGGGGCAAAATCGCGCCCTCGCCTGAGGAGCGCTGCAACGGGCCGTCTGCCCGCCAGGCTCAGGCGCTTGGGAAACCACCCAACCGCGCTCGCTGACCTCCGTGCAGGTCGGGCGAGCGAATCCAACCCGATTCCCCACCCGAACCACCACGGTCAACGAGAGGACCGAAGATGAACGCTGTCGTATCGACTGCAAAGAACCAGGACTTCGTGGTGGCCGACCTGTCGCTCGCCGACTGGGGCCGCAAGGAAATGGCGATCGCCGAGACCGAGATGCCCGGCCTGATGGCGATCCGCAAGGAATTCGAGACCGTGAAGCCGCTCGCCGGGGCGCGCATCGCGGGCTCGCTGCACATGACGATCCAGACCGCGATGCTGATCGACACGCTGAAGGCGCTCGGTGCCGACGTGCGCTGGGCCTCGTGCAACATCTACTCGACGCAGGACCACGCGGCCGCCGCGATCGCCGCGGGCGGCACGCCGGTGTTCGCGTACAAGGGCGAGTCGCTCGACGAGTACTGGGAGTTCACGCACCGGATCTTTGAGTGGCCGAACGGCCAGCACGCGAACATGATCCTCGACGACGGCGGCGACGCCACGCTGCTGCTGATGCTCGGCTCGCGGGCCGAGAAGGACGCGTCGGTCGTGTCGAAGCCGACCAACGAGGAAGAGACGTCGCTGTACGCGTCGATCCGCAAGCGTCTCGAGACCCAGCCGGGCTGGTACTCGAAGCGCCTCGCCGAGATCAAGGGCGTCACCGAGGAGACCACGACCGGCGTCAAGCGGCTCTATGAGTTCGCGAAGAAGGGCGTGCTGCCGTTCCCGGCGATCAACGTCAACGACTCGGTCACGAAGTCGAAGTTCGACAACCTGTACGGCTGCCGCGAGTCGCTGGTGGACGCGATCAAGCGCGCCACCGACGTGATGGTCGCCGGCAAGGTCGCGGTGGTCTGCGGCTACGGCGACGTGGGCAAGGGCTCGGCCGAGTCGCTGCGCGCGCTGTCGGCACAGGTGTGGGTCACGGAGATCGACCCGATCTGCGCGCTGCAGGCCGCGATGGAAGGCTTCAAGGTCGTCACGATGGACGAGGCCTGCGACAAGGCCGACATCTTCGTCACCGCGACCGGCAACCTGAACGTGATCACGCACGACCACATGATCCGGATGAGGCACCAGGCGATCGTGTGCAACATCGGCCACTTCGACAGCGAGATCGACATCGCTTCGCTGAAGAAGTACCGCTGGGAGAACATCAAGCCGCAGGTCGACCACGTGGTGTTCCCGGACGGCCGGCGCCTGATCGTGCTGGCCGAGGGCCGGCTCGTGAACCTCGGCTGCGGCACGGGCCACCCGTCGTTCGTGATGTCGAACTCGTTCACGAACCAGGTGCTGGCGCAGATCGAGCTCTTCCGCGACGGCGCGAAGTACCAGAACCAGGTCTACGTGCTGCCGAAGCACCTCGATGAGAAGGTGGCGAAGCTGCACCTGGAGCGCATCGGCGTGCACCTGACCGAGTTGACGGCCGAGCAGTCGGCTTACATCGGCGTCGCGGCGCAGGGCCCTTACAAGCCGGAGCACTACCGGTACTAGTCGCCGGCGATTTGCGATACGCGAAAAGAAACGGCCGCCCTCGGGCGGCCGTTTTAATTCGGTGCCTGGCACCTATTTTTTCCGGGCGAGCGTCAGGCCGTCGCCGACCGGGAGCACGCTCAGGTCGACGCGCGAATCGCGATGCAGGTGCTCGTTGAAGTGCCGCAACGCGACTGTGTCCTCGTCCGCGACTTCCGGATCGGCCACCCGCCCACTCCAGAGGGTGTTGTCCGCGACGACGAGCCCGCCCGGGCGCAACAGCACCAGCGCCCGCTCGTAGTACCCGACGTAATTGGTCTTGTCGGCGTCGATGAACGCGAAGTCGTAGGACGCCGCTTCGCCCGCGGCCACCAGCGAATCCAGCGTCTCGAGCGCCGGCGCGAGCCGCAGGTCGATCTTGTGCGCCACGCCCGCCTCGGCCCAGTAGCGACGCGCGATCGACGTCCAGTGCTCACTCACGTCGCACGCGACGATGCGACCGTCGTCAGGCAACCCCGTCGCGACACACAGCGACGAGTAGCCCGTGAACACCCCGACCTCGACGCAGCGGCGCGCACCGGCGAGCTTCGCCAGCAGCGCCATGAACTGTCCCTGCTCCGGCGAGATCTGCATCCTCGCCTGCGGATCGGCGGCCGTTTCCTCGCGCAGCCGCAGCAACAGGCCGGACTCGCGAAGCGAGACGTCGAGCAAGTACTGGTACAGGGAATCCGTGAGCGATATCGAACGATTGGACATCGGAGGTGCCGTGTTCAGTGTTTAGTCGTATCGTCCGCGATACTGGCAGAAAATCAAACCGAACCCCATGCACCGGCTGCTGCAGTTTACCGACACCCACCTGTTTGTTGACCCGCAGGGCACCCTGCGTGGCACGCGCACGCTTCCGAGCCTGCAGGCGTGCCTCGACCATGCGCGTCGCCGGCACCTGCCTGCCGACCTGATCGCCGTCACCGGCGACCTGGTGCAGGACGAGCCGGCAGCCTACGGCGTATTCGACCTGCTGTTCCCGGACCTCGGGGCGCCGGTGCTGCTGATCCCCGGCAACCACGACGAGCCCGCCGAGCTGCGCCGCCGCCTCGCCCACGCGCCGTTCCAGGTCGGCGGCACGCGCGTGATCGGTAACTGGGCCATCGTGCTGCTGGATACGTCGTTCGAGCTGTCGGGCAAAGGCGAAGGCAGGCTCGGACCCGCAGCGCTGCGCCAGCTCGACGACGAGCTCACGCGCCACCGCGACGCTCACGTACTCGTGTGCCTGCACCACCCGCCGGTCACGATGGAAGCCGCAGGCCTCGACGCTCTCGGGCTGAAGGACGCGCACGAGTTCCTTGCGACGATCGACGGCCACGACAACGTGCGCGGCATCGCCTGGGGACACGCCCACCAGTCGCTCGACCTGTTCCGCGGCCGCGCCCGGCTCATGTGCACGCCTGCGACCTGCATGCAGTTCAAGCCACGTGATCCCGGGTTCGTGATCGACGACCGGCCGCCCGGCTACCGGGTCATCGACCTGCACGACGACGGCAGCCTCGCTACCGAGGTCGTGTGGCTCGAGGGATACGCGCGGTGATGCGCCGGCTCGCCGCCCTGCTGCTCGGTCTTGGGCTAGCGCTCGGCTCCGGCGCGAGCCACGCGCGCGACAAGCACATCCTCTGGGCCGTGCAGGGCGAGCACAACACCGTCTACCTGCTCGGATCGATCCACGTGCTGCGCCCCGACGACGCCGGGCTGCCCGAGGTCGCACAGCGGGCTTACGAGGATGCCGAGCAGCTCGTGATGGAAGTGGACCTCGACGACCCGCTCGAGGGCGACCCGATGGCGATGCTGGAGGAAATGCAGCGAATGGCGCTGCTGCCCGAGGGGCAGTCGCTGCGCGGCATCCTCGGGCCGGACTACGCCGCCGTCGCCGCGAGCGCGAAGCAGTCCGGGCTCGATCTCGCGATGCTGGACGGCTTCGCGCCCTGGTTCGTGGCGACGAGCCTGCTGCAACTCGAGCTCGCAAAGCACGGTTACACGCCCGAGTTCGGCATCGAGCAGGTGCTTGCGGCCCGCGCGGCCGGGGACCACAAGCCGATACAGGGACTCGAGACTGCCGCCCAGCAGTTCGCGATGCTCGCCGGCATGCCGCTGCCGTTGCAGAAGCGGTTCCTGCTGATGTCACTCGATGAGTCGGCGCAACTCGATGAAGACGTAGGCCAGCTGGTCGGCGCATGGCGCAATGGTGACACCGCCAAGCTCGCCCGCCTCCTTTCCGAGGAGTTCGACGAGTTCCCCGACCTGTACCGGACGCTGACCATCGATCGCAACCGAGCATGGGTGGCCCGGCTAACGGACCTGCTGGACGATCGCGACGACTACCTCGTCGTGGTCGGCGCACTGCACCTCGTCGGAAAAGGCAGCGTCGTGGACCTGCTCGAGCAGCGCGGCTTCAAGGTCGTGCAGCAATAGCCAGCGGACATGGCGGCGGCGCTTGCTAGACTACGCAGCCGCTCATTCGTGCTGGAGTCCGTCCGTGAGCCTTTTCACCGAAGCCTGCAAGGTCATCCCCGGTGGCGTGAACTCGCCCGTGCGCGCGTTCCGCGGCGTCGGCGGCGAACCGATCTTCTTCGCGCGCGCGAAGGGGTCGCACGTCTGGTCCGCCGACGGACGGGAGTTCATCGACTACGTGGGCTCATGGGGCCCGATGATTCTTGGTCATGCCGACCCGAAGGTGATCCGTGCGGTGCAGCGGACGGCCGAGGACGGACTGTCGTTCGGCGCACCGACCGCGATCGAGACGGTCGTCGCACGCAAGATCATCGAGATGGTGCCGTCGATCGAGCTCGTGCGGATGGTCAGCTC
The DNA here is from genome assembly GCA_963696545.1 of uncultured Gammaproteobacteria bacterium. Taxonomy (GTDB): domain Bacteria; phylum Pseudomonadota; class Gammaproteobacteria; order Steroidobacterales; family Steroidobacteraceae; genus RPQJ01. Next base: position 135,282 of record CAVOKQ010000013.1, on the reverse strand, counting down.
CGGCACCGAAGCCACGATGAGCGCGATCCGCCTCGCGCGCGGGTTCACCGGGCGCAACAAGATCATCAAGTTCGAGGGCTGCTACCACGGCCACTCGGACTCGCTGCTGGTGAAAGCCGGCTCGGGCGCGCTGACGCTCGGCGTGCCGACGTCGCCGGGCGTGCCGCCGGAACTCGCCGCACACACCGTCACGCTTTCGTACAACGACGCGGACCAGGTGCGCGCCGCGTTCGCCGAGATCGGCAAGGACGTGGCCTGCGTGATCGTCGAGCCGGTCGCCGGCAACATGAACTGCATCCCGCCGGTGCCGGGCTTCCTCGAACGCTGCGCGAGCAGTGCACGCAGCACGGCGCGGTGCTGATCTTCGACGAGGTGATGACCGGCTTTCGCGTGGCGAAGGGCGGCGCGCAGCAACTCTACGGAATCCGCCCGGACCTGACGACGCTCGGCAAGATCGTCGGTGGCGGCATGCCGGTGGGCGCCTTCGGCGGCCGTCGCGAAATCATGGAGTACATCGCGCCGCTTGGCCCCGTGTACCAGGCAGGCACGCTGTCGGGCAATCCCGTGGCGATGGCCGCGGGCCTCGCGACGCTCGAAGGCATCGATGCTCCGGGATTCCACGCGAAGCTCGCCGTGACGACCGATCGCCTGGTGCACGGCCTGCGCGCAGCGGCGCAGCGTGCCGGCGTCCCGGTCGCGACCAATCACGTCTGCGGAATGTTCGGGCTTTTCTTCACGTCGGCGGCACACGTGAACTCTTACGCCGAAGCCACGGCGTGCGACGTGGAACGCTTCAAGCGCTTCTTCCACGGCATGCTCGACGAAGGCGTGTATCTCGCGCCGTCAGCGTTCGAGGCCGGGTTCGTCTCGGCCGCGCACACGGACGCCGACATCGACGCGACGATCGCAGCGGCGGAGCGCGTTTTCGCGCGGATCTGACGCCTCAGCGCGAACGGCTCGAACTTGCCTTTCAGCGCGGGCCGACGCCACCAGCGGTCAGTACCTCGGCGTATGCCTCGAGCATGCGCGCCGAGATGCGCTGCACCTCGAATTCCGACAGGTCGAGTGAGACGCGGTCGCGGGGCCGCGCCGCGGCCCGCCGCAGTGCGTCGGCGAGCGCGGCGACATCGTCCAGCGGGACGAGCTCGATCGGGAAGCGTCGCGCGATGTCGCGCGGTCCCTGTGCGTCGGTCGCGATCACTGGCGTCCCGGCATCGAGCGCCTCGACGATCACACGGCCGAACGGTTCGGTTCGCGACGGGCTGACGAATACGTCGAACGCCTGGTAAAGCTGCTTCGCGTCCTCGCGAAAGCCGGTCAGCGTCACGTTGCGGCCCGCAATCCGCTGCAACCGGTCCCGCTCGCGTCCTTCGCCGGCGATGACGAGCTTCGCGTGCGGCAGCGACGCCGCCTCGAACGCGCGGATCAGCAGGTCGAAGCCCTTGCTCCAGGCGAGGCGCCCGACGCCGCCGATCACGAAGTCCCCGTCATCCGCGCCGAACTGCGCCCTCAGGCTGCGCACCTCGGCGGGCGCGAGGCGTCGTTCCGGCACGAGCGAGTTCGGCAGCAGGAACACGCGACCACGATACGTCGCAGGGACGGTCTTCAGCTGCCACTCCGAGATGCAGAACAGGCCGTCGGTCTGGAGGTAATGCGGACCGTTCAGCGACAGGTGCAGCGTGCAGAAATGCGCCGGACCGGCGCCGATCTGCGCGACGAAACGCGTGCCGCGGCGCAGGTGCGTGTGGATCACGTCAGGGTGCCAGGCGCGGATGGCGTCCGCGAGACGGCGGCGCGTACGCCACAGTCCCGGGGGCACCTCGATGACCTCGACGCGTGGATCGAGGTGGTCGCGGATGCTCGCACCGCCCGCGCTGCGGTGGTCGCTGCGCACGACCAGCGCCACGTCGTGTTCGCCGCACATCGCGTTGCAGGCTTCCGCCGCCGCGCGCTCGGATCCCGCGAAGCCGCTCGACAGGATTACCTGCATGATGCGCAGCCGGCCCGGCGCACGGTGTTCCGCCGCCACGACCGGTCGAGCAGCCCCGGGAACCAGCCGCGCGATTGCATCCACCGCGACGTCCACGCCGTTGCGAAGATCGAACGTCCTCAGTCGATCCGAAATCGCGGTGCGCGCCCCTGCGTCGGCCAGCAGAGACACGGCCTCGCGCGCCAGTGCCGATGCGTCGAGTGTCGCCGGCCGCACGTACCCGCGTGCCGCGCAACTCGCGATCCGCGCCGGCTGGTCCTCGGCGATCGGCGCTGCCACGCACGGCGTGTGCTGCGCAATCGCCTGCAGCAACAGGCTGCCGCCATTGATGACGCCGAGGCGCGCGTCCCGCAACAGTCCCATCAGCTGAGAGTTGGGCAGGGTGTCGAGTACGTGCACGCCTGCGGATTGCGGCTGCGGCGGCGCAAAGCGCGGGCCCAGCACCGCGACTACGGGCAGTCCGGACTCGCCGGAGATGCGGCGACTGGCCTCGTAGAAGTCCTGAGTGGCGTCGACGCGGCCGTTGAATACGCCGCCGCCGCCCGGGCAGGCGAGCACGTAACGCCCGGGCTCGATCCCCAGCCGGCGCTGCAGGTCGCGAGTGGCGGGCTCATCGACCGGCTCGTGCAGCACTTCGAGGAACTCGACCGTGCAGCCCGGCATGAGGCGCAGGCGCAGCCGCTCGGCCGCACCCAGCTCGCCGCCGAGGAATCTCGGCTGCGCGATCCAGTGCTGGTCGATCCAGCGCATGCGCCGCAGCCGGAAGCCCTTGCGACGAGTGGTCGCGCGCGAACTTACGAACACGACGCGCGCGCCGAGTTCCTGCGCCGCACGGTACTGCGCCACGCGACCCGAGCTGTCGAACACGACGACGTCGGGCCGCTCGCGCTGCAGGATGGCCTTGACCTCTGGCGTCTCGTACGTCGGCGAGCGCTCGACGAGCAGCACCGGGTACGGCGCGCCACGCGAGTAAGGCGCATCGCGGCTGACGACGAACTGGATCACGCAACCGGGCCAGCGCCGCTCCAGCGCACGTGCGACGGCCAGCGAGCGGAAATACTCCCCTGCGCCGCCCGGCCCGGACACGGGAATGAACAGGAATTTCGGCTGGCCGGTCACCGGCGCGATTCTAGCGCGCGCCGGTGGGTGGGCCGGTCACCGAATGCGCGCGCTTGCCGCCTGCTCGGCTTCGAGCCGGCCGTGCTTGACGAGTCGCGCCTCGATGCCGGCACGCGTCCGCTCGTGCTCCGTCGCGAGCGCGTCCACCGCAATACCACCGTCGAACCCGGCCAGCAGGCGCTCGTCCTCCTCCTTCGACCACGGCTTGCCCGCATTACGCGGCAGATTCGTGTTGCGCCTCGCGAGCCGGGTGCGTGCCTCGAGTGTCTCCGCGGCCATGAACAGCGCGCGGACCACGTCGGGTGACTGCAGCGGCCCGCCCGCCGGCATGCTCGCGCCGTCGCCCGGGTCCACGCCCGATGCGAGTGACTTCAGGATCTCCGCCGCCTTGATGTCGTCCATGACCGTTACTCCGTTTCGGTTGCGGCTGGCCCGATCCAGCCGGTGTCCCATTCGAGTACGGTCCGCCTCGCGAAGCGAGCGGCAAATGCGCCGTGAACTGCGAATATTGCAGGCCGAAGGCCCGACGGACCGGCGATCGCTGCCCGGACCCTACCGATAGCCGATCTCGAACATCGGCCGCAGGTAACTCAGCCGCTCGACCGGATCGTCGAGCTCGAGGCAGTGTTGCTTGTGTACGGCGGGCACCGGCAGGATCTCCGCGAGCCGCCCGGACACCCAGCCCGCGTCGTCGGGACGTCGTTCGATGTCGACGTACGGATCACCGATCTGCGTCAGTGCAGCGTCGATCGCGGGGCCGAGCTCGGCGTATGCGTCGGGCATTGGCGTCGGCGGGTCCGCAGGCAGCCACTCGACGTCCGCGAGGTTCAGTCCGTCGCGCGCACGGCGCCGTTCGACGATCCGGAATCGCCGTTCCCCCAGCGCGCGAATGCCGAGCAATCCGTCCGGCTGCTGCGAGAAGTCGACGATGCGCGCATACGTCCCGACGTCGAACGTGAGCGCCGGGCCACCGGCCTCCTGACCTTCGCGGATCTGCACGACGCCAAAGCCAGTGCTGTCGCGCATGCAACACTTCACCAGGTCGAGATAGCGCGCCTCGAAGATGCGCAGCACCAGCGGCCCGCCCGGGAAGAGGACGGTACTGAGCGGGAAAAGCGCGATCTCCTCGCTCATTGCGTCTCAGGCAGCGCTGCGCGCTCGCAGTGCCTCGAGCAGGCGCTCATGCAGGCCGCCGAAAGAGCCATTGCTCATCAGCACCAGCTGGTCACCGGGCCGCGACTCCGCCACGATCGCCGCCGTCAGCTGCGCGAGGTCGTCGTGCACGACCGCGAGGTTCCCGAGCGGCGCCATCGCATCGGCCACGTCCCACTTCACTTCCGGCGACTTGTAGACGAACACGCGATCGGCGCCTCGCAGCGATTCCGCGAGTGCCGCCTTGTGCGTGCCGAGCTTCATCGTGTTCGATCGCGGCTCGAGCACCGCGATCACGCGCCCCGCGCCCGCCTTGAGCCTCACGCCTGCGAGAGTGCTCGTGACGGCCGTCGGGTGATGCGCGAAGTCGTCGTAAACGACGATTCCGTCGACCACGCCGCGCACCTCGAGGCGCCGCTTCACGCCGGCGAACCTGCACAGCGCCTCGATCCCGGCCGCTTCGTCGACACCCGCATGGTGGGCGGCGGCAAGCGCGGCGAGACCATTCTCCGCATTGTGGAGGCCGAGCAGGCCCCACTCGACGTCTCCGACGCGACGGTCGCCGCGGTACACGGCAAAGCGTGCGTATGCCGACGCCAGGTCCGCGTCGATGTGCCAGTCGGCTGTCACGGAGCGGTCGGTTGCGTAGCGCTCGACCGGCGTCCAGCAACCCATCTGCAGGACCTCGGCAAGGTTTCGGTCCGCGCCGTTGACGATCAGCCGTCCGTTGCCGGGCACGGTGCGCAGCAACAGGTGAAACTGCCTCTGGATCGAGGCCACGTCCGGATAGATATCCGCGTGGTCGTGCTCGAGGTTGTTCAGGATTGCCGTGCGCGGACGGTAGTGCACGAACTTCGCACGCTTGTCGAAGAACGCCGTGTCGTATTCGTCGGCCTCGACGACGAAGTGGCGCCCATTGCCGAGGCGCGCACTCATGTTGAAGTCGAGCGGCACGCCGCCGACCAGGAACCCGGGCTCGAGGCCCGCATGCTCGAGGATCGACGTGAGCAGGCTCGAGGTCGTCGTCTTGCCGTGCGTGCCTGCGACCGCGAGCGTCCAGCGGTCCTTCAGCACGTTGCGCGCGAGCCATTCGGGCCCGGACTCATACGGACGCCCACTGTCGAGAATCGCCTCGATCAGCGGGTTGCCGCGGCTCATCACGTTGCCGATCACGAACACGTCGGGCTCGAGCTGCACCTGGTCCGGCTGGTAGCCCTCGATCACGTCGATGCCGAGTGCCGCGAGCTGCGTGCTCATCGGCGGATAGACGTTGCGATCGGAACCCGTGACCTTGTGGCCGGAGGCGCGTGCGAGCGCGGCGATGCCGCCCATGAACGTGCCGCAGATGCCGATGATGTGCAGGTGCATGCTCAGGACCCCGGGCCGCGCACCATGCCGACCAGCGTGTTGATGACGATGAAATACGTGAGGGCGACAGCGATACCGGTGAACAGGCTCGAGTCGGTCGCGAGCTTGATGATGCGGCCGGTGACCAGCGCGAAGACCACCACGAGCCCGAGCGCGACGCCCTGCGCGACGCCCGACGTGGCTGCGAACCCGAGGCCGGTCACGAGCAGCTGCAACGGCAGGTAGACCAGCAGGCCGAGCACCGCGCCCGTGCCGAGCACTGCCGCGACCGTCTGCGGGAAGCGCTCGGCGTGGTTGAACACCTTGAGTACCAGCCAGACCCACACCGACAGCAGCAGCGGGTCCAGGACCAGGAAGAAGAACCAGACGACGCCCGACTCGTTCAGCAGCAGCAGCTGCACTGCGCTCACGGCGACGTAGGCGGCGAGCGTGAGCCAGGCGAGCATCGGCGATGCGGGGAGGTCCTGCGGACCCCGCCGCCAGAGTACGATGTCGAGGAAGATCCTGAGGAACTGCTGCACGATCGGCACGCGGCGGGCCCGGGAGCCGCGATTCTACACGCAGGTAAGAGGCAGCATGCGCGACGCCACGCTCGTCACGACCCAGGGCCAGCTCGACACGGCGGTCTTCCGGCTGCAGTCGGCGGCGCGGCTCGCGATCGACACGGAGTTCATGCGCGAGAAGACCTATTACCCGCAGCTCTGCCTGGTGCAGGTCGCGACGGACAGCGACTGCCTGCTGATCGATCCGCTGGCGGGTCTCGACCTCGATGCGCTGCACGCCGTGCTGGCCGACCGCTCGAAGCTGAAGATCCTGCACGCAGCGCGCCAGGACCTCGAGGTGCTGCAGCTCGGCGGACACGCGGTGCCCGCCCCGGTTTTCGACACGCAGGTGGCGGCGGCGATGCTCGGGTTTGCGCCGCAATGCGGATACGCGGAACTGGTGGCACGCCAGCTCGGGCACTCGATCGACAAGGCGCAGACGCGCACCGACTGGTCGCGCCGGCCGCTCACGCCGGCGCAGCTCGCGTATGCGGCGGACGACGTGCATCACCTGCTGCAGCTGCAGGTCGAGCTCGCTGCGGCGCTCGAGGCCAAGGGCCGCGCGACGTGGCTCGCGGAGGATGCCGCCGCACTGGAGGATCCTGCGCTTTACCAGACGGAGCCAGCCGACGCCTGGCGCCGACTGAAAGGCCTGGGTCGATTGAAGCCGCGCGAGCAGGCGGCGGCCCGCGCGATCGCCGAGTGGCGCGAACGGCGGGCGATCGAGTCGGACAAGCCGCGGGGGTGGATCCTGTCGGACGAGGCGCTCTACGCACTCGCGACGCTGGCGCCCAGGACCGCTGCCGACCTGGAAGCTATCCGCGCGCTGCCGCCCGGGGTGGCCCGCAAGCGCGGCGACGAACTGCTGGCGTTGATCCAGGCTGCTGTCGATTCACCCGATGCGCCTGCGCTGGAAAGAGCCCCGGAGCGCCCGACGCCCCAGGAGAACGCCCGGGTTGCGAAGCTGCAGCAAATTGTCCGGGACCAGGCCGCGGCGCTGGAGCTGAGCCCGGAAGTGCTCGCCACGCGACGCGACGTCGAGGCGCTGGTGTTCAAGGACCGGCCGGAGTCGGCCGTGCTGCGTGGCTGGCGCCGCGCCGTGATCGGCGAGAAGCTGCTGTCGGGAAATTAGGTGCCAGGCACCGAATTTCGAATTGCGATGCCCCGAAATTCGGTGCCTGGCACCTAATTTCCCGCGGCGCGCAGGAACTCCGTGTACACCTTGTCGACGGGCTGGTCGGCGTTGACGACCTTCAGCAGGCCGCGCGACTGGTAATGCTCGACCAGCGGCCGCGTCTGGCTCTCGTACACCTTGAGCCGGTTCGCAATCACGTCTTCCTTGTCGTCCGCACGCTGGACCAGCAGCGGCGCATCTTCGCCGGGGTGGTTGTCGCAGCGGTCGCCATTCGCCGACGGCGAGCTGAACACGTTGAAGACCTTGCTGCACTTCGGGCAGCTGCGCCGGCCCGTGAGGCGCTGGAACAGCGCCTTCTGGTCCACGTCCATCAGCACGACCGCGTCGATCGGCTGGCCGATCTCGGCGAGCAGCTTGTCGAGCGCACCCGCCTGGGCGACGTTGCGCGGATAGCCGTCGAGGATGAAGCCCTTCGCGGCGTCCGGGCGGCCGAGCCGCTCGCGGATCAGGCCGAGCACGATCTCGTCCGAGACGAGTTCGCCGGCGTCCATCGCCGCCTTGGCGCGCTTGCCGAGGTCCGTGCCCCGGGCGACGGCATCGCGCAGCAGGTCACCGGACGAAACCTGTGGGATGCCCCGGTCATCGCGCAGTTTCTGCGCCTGGGTGCCCTTGCCTGAACCGGGTGCGCCGAGCAGTACGAGTCTCATTGTTGTCGTCCACGAGCCATGCCGGGAGGCGGAACCCTACCGAAATCTGCCCCTGCCGCCAATCGTCCGTTCGTCTTGTACGGGCGCAACCCGCCGCCCGCATCGGGTATGCTATGGGTTCGCCGGACTACCGTAACCCCAAGATATAAATGAGCTTTTTGGAGTTCGCATGAACAGGAAGATCCCGCCACGCAACGCTTTTTATGCACAGTCCGGCGGGGTCACCGCCGTGATCAACGCCTCGGCCTGCGGCGTGATCGAAACGGCCCGCAAGCACAAGGGACGGATCGGCAAGCTGTACGCCGGCCGTCACGGCATCCTCGGTGCGCTCACCGAGGACCTGATCGACACCAGCCTCGAGAGCGCCGCGGACATCCGCGCGCTGCGCCACACGCCCGCAGGCGCGTTCGGTTCGGCCCGCTACAAGCTGAAGAAGTACGAGGACAACCCCGCGCAGTACGAGCGCCTGATCGAGGTCTTCAAGGCGCACGACATCGGCTATTTCTTCTACAACGGCGGCGGCGACTCGGCCGACACCTGCCTCAAGGTGTCGATGCTGGCCGAGAAGCTCGGCTACCCGCTCACCGCGATCCACGTCCCGAAGACCGTCGACAACGACCTGCCCATCACCGACTGCTGCCCGGGCTTCGGCTCGGTCGCCAAGTACGTCGCCGTGTCGATTCGCGAGGCCGGCTTCGACGTCGCCTCGATGGCGCGCACCTCAACCAAGGTGTTCGTGATGGAAGTAATGGGCCGGCACGCAGGCTGGATCGCCGCCGCAGGCGGTCTTGCGGCCGAAAAGGCCGGCGATTCGCCGCACATCATCCTGTTCCCGGAAATCACGTTCGACGAGGAGAAATTCCTGGCGCGTACGAAGGAATGTGTCGACAAGTACGGCTATTGCACGGTGGTGGTCTCCGAGGGTGTCAAGAACGCCGAGGGCAAGTTCCTGGCCGACGCGGGCACGCGTGACGCCTTCGGGCACGCGCAGCTCGGCGGCGTGGCCCCGGTCGTGGCGCAGCTCGTCAAGGAAAAGCTCGGCTACAAGTACCACTGGGCTGTGGCCGACTACCTGCAGCGCGCCGCCCGCCACATCGCCTCGAAGGTCGACGTCGAGCAGGCCTACGCGGTCGGCAAGGCGGCGGTCGAGCTGGCCATGAAGGGTCACCACGCGGTCATGCCGGCCATCGTCCGGACCTCGCAGAAGCCCTACCGGTGGAAGATCGGGGTGGCGCCGCTCGACAAGGTCGCCAACGTCGAAAAGATGCTGCCCCGGGACTACATCACCCCGGACGGTTTCCACATCACGGCGAAGGGCCGCCGGTACCTTGCGCCGCTGATCCGGGGCGAGGACTACCCCCCGTACAGGGAAGGGCTGCCGCAGTACGTGGTGCTGAAGAACAAGCCGGTGCGGAGGAAGCTGAAACAGGCCTATGTGGTATAGTCCGGCGCCTTTTTTCACGGTCTGGCAAGGGACGCAGAGCCCCGCTCGGCCGCGATTCACCCAGGAAAGACCCTCGTTGGGAGGTTTGCAATGACCACTTCTCTCGCGCTGTGGCTGGCGATCGGCGCCGGCGTGCTCGCGATCCTCTACGGCGTGCTCTCGGCACGCTGGATCGTGGCGCAGCCGGCCGGCAATTCACGCATGCAGGAAATCGCCGCGGCGATCCAGCAGGGCGCCAATGCCTACCTGAACCGCCAGTACACCACGATCGGCATCGTCGGCGTGGTGCTGTTCCTGGTGCTCGGACTCGCGCTGAACTGGGCGACCGCGGGCGGCTTCGCCGTCGGCGCGCTGCTCTCCGGCGCAGCGGGCTACATCGGCATGAACGTGTCGGTCCGCGCGAACGTGCGCACCGCGCACGCGGCGAGCGTGGGCCTCGACCCGGCGCTGCAGGTCGCGTTCCGCGGCGGCGCCATCACCGGCATGCTGGTCGTGGGCCTCGGCCTGCTCGGCGTCGCGGCCTACTACGGGCTGATGCTGAAAGTGCTCGGCAACGACGACCACGCGCTGCACTCGCTGGTCGGCCTCGCGTTCGGCGGCTCGCTGATCTCGATCTTCGCGCGACTCGGCGGCGGCATCTTCACGAAGGGCGCCGACGTGGGCGCCGACCTCGTGGGCAAGGTCGAAGCCGGCATTCCCGAGGACGATCCGCGCAACCCGGCCGTGATCGCCGACAACGTGGGCGACAACGTCGGTGACTGCGCCGGCATGGCGGCCGACCTGTTCGAGACCTACGCGGTCACGCTGGTCGCCACGATGCTGCTCGCGGGCCTGACGATGACGTCGCTCGGCGTCAACGCCATCCTCTACCCGCTGGTGCTCGGCGCCGTCTCGATCATCGCCTCGATCGTCGGCACCTTCTTCGTGAAGGCGCGCGAAGGCGGCAAGATCATGAACGCGCTGTACCGCGGCATCATCGTCTCGGGCGTGATCGCGGCGATCGGCTTCTGGTTCGTCACCCAGTCGATGATGGGGGACGAGGCCAACCGCCTGTTCTGCTGCGCGCTGATCGGCCTCGGCCTGACGGCGGCGATGATCTGGATCACCGAGTACTACACCGCGACCGAATACGCCCCGGTGCGCTACGTCGCCGCGGCCTCGCAGACCGGCCACGGCACGAACGTGATCGCCGGCCTCGCGGTCTCGATGAAGTCGACGGCGCTGCCGGTGCTCTCGATCTGCGCGGCCATCTGGGGCGCATACCAGCTCGAAGGCCTGTACGGCATCGCGATCGCCGCGACTGCCATGCTGTCGATGACCGGCATGATCGTGGCGCTCGACGCGTACGGCCCGATCACGGACAACGGCGGCGGCATCGCCGAGATGGCGGGCCTGCCGAAGGACGTGCGCAAGATCACCGACGCGCTCGACGCCGTCGGCAACACGACGAAGGCCGTCACCAAGGGCTACGCGATCGGCTCGGCCGGTCTCGCCGCGCTGGTGCTGTTCGCCGACTACACCAGCAACCTCGAGATCGCCGGCAAGCTCCAGGAGTTCTCGCTGTCCGACCCGGCCGTGATCATCGGCCTGTTCATCGGCGGCCTGGTGCCCTATCTGTTCGCCGCCATGGCGATGGAAGCCGTGGGCCGCGCCGCGGGCTCGGTGGTCGTCGAAGTGCGCCGCCAGTTCAAGGAAATCCCGGGCATCATGCAGGGCACGGCCAAGCCCGATTACTCCAAGGCCGTGGACATGCTGACGCGCGCGGCGATCAAGGAGATGATCGTCCCGTCGCTGCTGCCGATCCTCATCCCGGTGATCGTCGGCTTCGGCATGAACTTCCTGCTCGGCCCCGGCGCAGGCATCCGCGCGCTCGGCGGCGTGCTGATCGGCACGATCGTCACGGGCCTGTTCGTCGCGATCTCGATGTGCACCGGCGGCGGCGCGTGGGACAACGCGAAGAAGTACATCGAGGAAGGCAACTTCGGCGGCAAGGGTTCCGAGACGCACAAGGCGGCCGTGACCGGCGACACCGTGGGCGATCCGTACAAGGACACCGCCGGCCCGGCCATCAACCCGCTGATCAAGATCATCAACATCGTGGCGCTGCTGCTGGTGCCGCTGCTGTGATCTTTACCTCTCCCGTTCGCGGGAGAGGTCGCGCGCAGTGCGGTTGGGGCTCCTCGCCCCGCCAGCGACGAGAAAGGCCCCGGTTTCCCCGGGGCCTTTTCTTTTCGCGATGCCTCCGTCACTCTACCGTCGGCATCCTTCTCAGTACGCAGGGGCGCCGGGCCGCTCGTCCGTGACTAGCCGATGAAACTCGCCAGCTTCGAAGCGATCGCCACGGCGCTTGACGATGCCGGGGTGCGCTATCTGGTTGCCGGCGGATTGGCGGTCAATGCGCACGGCTATCTGCGCTTCACGAAGGACATCGACATCGTCGTGCAATTGGTGCCAGACAACGTCTTGCGCGCCTTTGCTGCGCTGCAGGCGATCGGGTTTCGTCCCTCGGTTCCCGTGACCGCAGCAGAATTCGCCGACCCCCGGATTCGAAGTGGCTGGATTCGGGACAAGGGCATGCAGGTCCTCCAGTTCTGGAGCGACGCCCATCTCGAAACACCCATCGATATGTTCGTTACCGAGCCATTCGACTTCGAACAGGAGTACTCCCGAGCATTGATCAAGCCTCTGCATGACCGAATCGAGGTGCGGTTCGTGTCGGTTGGCACACTGATCCGCATGAAGTCGGTAGCCGGCCGGCCGCAGGATCATCTGGACGTCGAGAACCTGCGGATCATCGAGAGCAACAACGATGACAGATGAGGCGCCGCCGCGCGATCCGCCGATCAACTGGCGCCTGGCTACCTGGGAGGGCGCACGCCGGGAAGAACTGCGGCGCTGGTCGCAGCTTCCGCTGGAGCGCATCGTCGCTGCGCTCGAAGAGATGGACGAGCTGCAACTCAGCTGGAGGAGCACGCCGGTTTCGCGTCCTGAGCGGCAATGAAGCGCAGGCAGGCGCCCACTTCGGCAGCATCGTGGCACTGCTGCTGGTGCCGCTGCTGTAACAAGTGACTGGTGACCAGTGGCAGCAACGCACTGGTCACAGAAGGCTGGTAAGAGAAGGCCCCGGGCAACCGGGGCCTTTTCGTTTCCGGGCGGTTAGCCTCGATTGCTGATGCGCTTGGCACACTCGACAGGAGCTACTGCCCTCGGCTGACCTGCTGCGTCAGACCCGACACGGATGTCGTCCGACTCATCGCACCGAGGCAGCGCGCACTCAGCGCACCCCTCCGAGCGCCTGTTGCGCTGCGAGAAAGACCGGTTGGATTTCCTGTCCCTCGATGCCGCTGACGTCCTGACTCACGACTTCCGGCATGGCAAGATACGGGGCCGCAGAGGGAGGAACACCAGTCATGATCTTGCGTCGCGTCGCCAGCCTGCTGATTGTTTCTGCGCTTGCCCTCGCTGCCTGCAGCAAGCCTCCCGCGGGCGCTGGCGCCGACCTCATCATCACCGGCGGCCCCATCCTCACGATGGAGGGCGTGGCGCCCGCCACCGCCGAGGCCATCGTTGTCGACGACGGCAGGATCGTCTTCGTCGGTTCGAAGGTCGATGCCCTGAAGCGGAAGGGCGACGGAACCGTCGTCAAGGACCTTGCCGGCAAGACCCTGATGCCCGGCTTCATCGACGGGCACGCCCATGCCATGCAGTTTGGCGCACAGGCCGTGGGCGCCAACCTGCTCGCTCCGCCAGACGGCAACGTCAACACCATTGACGACGTGGTCGACAGGCTGAAGGCCTTCGGGCAGAGCCCCGATGTGGAGCGAACCGGCTGGATCTTCGGCGTCGGCTACGACGACGCCCTGCTCGGCCGGCACCCGACGCGCGAAGACCTCGACAAGGTCTCAACGACGGTGCCGGTCATGGCGACCCATATCTCGGGCCATTTCGCAGCGGTCAACACGCTGGGCCTGAAGTTGATCGGTTACGACGCCACGACGCCGAATCCCGAAGGCGGCGTAATCCGCCGCGAGGCCGACGGCAAGACCCCAAACGGCGTGCTGGAAGAGCTGGCGGCCATGCCCCACATGGTCAAGGCCCTCGCACCCACCACCCAGGAGAGCAAGGACTATTTCCTGAAGCGCGGGCTCGAGATGGCGAAGAGCTTCGGCTACACGACCACGAACGAGGGCCGTATGTTCGGCCCCATGCACGCGGTCATGGTGGATGCCGCCAATCGCGGCCTCGTCGACATCGATTTCATCGGCTGGATGGACTACACCGGCCGCAGCGAACTCGACAAAGGGTTCAGCACCAGTTATTCGAATCACTATCGGCTCGGCGGTCTCAAGATCACGCTCGACGGTTCCCCGCAGGGCCGCACTGCCTGGCGCACTATTCCCTACCTGATCCCGCCCGATGGCCAGAAGCCGGGCTACATGGGCTATCCGGCCATCCCCGACACGAAGCAGGTCGAGGCGTATCTTGACGAAGCCTATGCCAAGGGCTGGCCGGTCAAGGTCCACGCCAATGGCGATGCCGCCATCGATCAGCTTTTCGCGGCGCTGCGCCCGGTGGTCGCAAAACATGGCGTCAAGTCCGGGCAGACCACCCTCATTCATGGGCAGTTCATCCGCCCGGATCAGGTGCAGGAGCTGAAGTCGCTCGGCATCTTCCCTTCGATGTTCCCGATGCACACCTTCTACTGGGGCGACTGGTACAAGCAGATCGTAGGCCCGGAACAGGCCGCCCGCATCTCGCCCATGCGCTCGATACTGAACACGGGCCTGCACGCCACCAGCCACACCGACGCGCCGGTTGCGCTGCCGAACCTCATGCAGGTCGCCTGGGCGACGGTGAACCGCACGTCCCGTTCGGGCCAGGTCATCGGCCCCGACGAGCGCGTCACTCCCTACGAGGCGATGCAGATGATCACCATCTGGAGCGCCGAGCAGTTCGGCGAACAGGCCACCAAGGGATCCATCAAGGAAGGAAAGCTCGCGGACTTCGTCATCCTCTCCGACAACCCGGTCACGATCGATCCGCAGGACATCAACAAGATCCAGGTCCTCGAAACCATCAAGGACGGCAAGTCGGTCTGGGTACGGAAGTGAAACCCTTCGTCGCGTGAGCGGTCACCAGCTTCCGGACGCACCGCCTCCGCCGGAACTGCCACCGCCACCGGAGAATCCACCCGAGGAATGCGAGGAGCCCGACGACCACGAGCCGCCGGCACCGCCGCCGGAAGTGATCACCATGCCGCCGATGGTGGCACTGCCCGTCTTGCTGAGTTCGGCCTTTGCCTTGCGGTGCCATTCCTGTCGCGACACGATCAGCTTGGCGATCGGGAAGGCAATTACGTACGTGACGAACAGCACCAGCGCACCGCGCACGCCGACCACGACGATCGGGAACATCGCCCAGAAGGGAATGAGGAACAGGTAGAGGAACCACCCCATGCCCGGCGTCACCACGCCGATGATCGTGAACAGCCCGATGATGCCGAAGATGAATGCACCGAGCAGGATGCGCATCGGCCACGGCGGCAAGTCGCCTTCGAAGGCATTGAGCTCATCGTCGACGGTGCTGCGGCTCGTGCCCGACTCGACCGGCGCCGTCGTGGTCTCGGCGGGGACGCGCCCCTCGAGCGTGTCGACGATCGCATCGACGCCGGCGGTGACGCCGTCGTCATAGCGGCCGTCGCGGAACGGCGGCGTCATCTGGTCGCGGATGATGCGCGCCGCCTGCAGGTCGGTGAGCGTGCCCTCCAGGCCGTAACCCACCTCGATGCGCATGCGCCGATCGTGCGGCGCGATGATCACCAGCACGCCGTTGTCCTGTTCGGCCTTGCCGAGCTTCCACTCCTCGAAGACGCGCGTCGCGAAACCCTCGATGCTCTCGCCGTCGAGGGACGGGACCGTCAGGATCACGACCTGGTTGGTCGTCGCCCGCTCGTGAGCCGCGAGCTTCTCCTCGAGCGTGCGCCGCGTCTCCGGTGACAGGATCTCCGCGTTGTCGACGATCCGGCCGGTCAGGTACGGCACGTCGGCGGCCTGCGCGGTGAAGACGACGGCGACCAGCAACAGGACCACTGCTCCCAGCCAGGCGCGCTGCGGCATGCTGCTCATGCGCCATCCTCCACGCCGGATTCGCCCTGCAGCAGCGTGTCCGGGAACCGCTCGCGCGCATGCCTGCCTGCGAACCCTTTGTCCGCGAGCAGCGCCTCGATCGCCGTGAAGCCCGCGTCGAACGCCCCGACCAGCTGGCCGGCAGCGAGCGACGGCATCATGCGCTCGACGACCGTCTGCCACTCTGTGGTCGACACGCGGTTCCGGTACGCAACGTCGGGCACGATTACGACGCTGCGCTCGAATCGACTCACCAGTACCAGCAACGCGTCGCGGCCGGGCGTGGCGAACAGCTCGCGCGTCAGGAACACCACTTCGGCACGCTGACGCACCTCTTGCTGCATGCGTCCGCGGCGGATGAACAGGCGCGCAATGCCCGGCACCAGCATTGCCGCCAGCGTCGTCAGCAGACCCGCGCCGAGGATGCTCACGGCCTGGGCGAGCAACGCGCCTGGCGTCGTCCAGCCCGGATGCAGCAGGTCGCCGACCAGGGTACCCAGCGAGGCGAGCGACGCGCCGAGCGCGAACGCGCGCCAAGGCACTTCGGGGTAGAGATCCGACCGGCGCTCGACGGCGGCGACGATCTCGACGCCGGTCCGCGCCTCGAACTCCGCGACCCGCCGCTCGATCGCGGCGGCGTCTGCTGCCGTTACCACCTGCATCGCCTTGCTCCGCGGCCAGCGCCTTGCATCGATGCACCCCGAAGATGCCGATGGCAAGGATCTCAGCACATCAGGCCCGCGTTCGGCCTCCGGAGTTACCGCTGTCTCCAGGGCGCCTTGCTGGAGCCGCAGGGCTCTGTCAGTCTCTGGCCGCGATCGTTCGGAAAGACCTCGGCAAGGCCCGCGCCGGCTTTGCGGGCTTCCGCAACAAGCAATCCATGACCCGAGGATGTTCCAGCATGATCAAGTCACCGTCCCGCCTGGTATCCGCCGTGGCTATCGCATTGCTTCTCGTGGCATGCGGCTCGAGGATCAGCCAGGAGAATTTCAACCGCATCACCGACGGAATGGCCTACGCCGACGTCGTCAAGATCCTCGGCAAGCCTAAATCGTCCGAGGGCCGCGGAGCACTTGGGATCACCGCCGGCACCTCGAAGTGGAAGGATGGCAAGCACAAGATCACCATCGTCTTCATCAACGGCAAGGTGATGAGCAAGGTGTTTGAAGAGGTGAAGGAGACGTCAGCTGGCACACGAAGCGTGCAACCAAAACGGGCCGCGCCCGCCGCAGATGGCCGGACGCAGCTCGTTGACTCGGCTGCAACAGGCGGTCTAGTGGCCGCCTCCGCCGCTCGCGTCCTCCAATGACCGCAGTACCGCGTCCAGATTGAACGAGGCCGGTTTCTGGCGCGGCGGGAACTTCGCAAAGTTCTCCATCTGGTGGGCCACCACCGCCTGCATCCCGTAGATGATGTACGCGTGCGAGATCACGAAATCCCAATAGGTATTTGAATTCTCGTCGGCGCGCTCGAACGGATCGCGGCGCAGGTTGAAGATCTTCGGTGCCCGCAGCTTCACGAACGGTTCGAACCAGCATTGCAGCGTCTTCGCCCGCTGCTCCATCAGCACCACTTTCCAGTCGCCCAGCCGGATAGCCAGTATTTCGCCGTCGTCGCTGATGTAGAAGAAGGATTTACGCGGGCTCTCCTGCGTCTTGCCGGTCAGCAAGGGCAGCATGTTGAAACCGTCGATGTGCACCTTGTAGGTTCTCTTGCCGGCCTTGTGCCCCTTGAGCAGCTTCTCCTTGATCTCCGGCTCGCCCGCGGCGGCCAGCAACGTCGGCAGCCAGTCCTGGTGGGACACGATACCGTTGACCACCGAGCCAGCCTTGATCCTGCCCGGCCAGCGCAGGAAGGCCGGCACACGCCAGCCACCCTCCCAATTGGTGTTCTTCTCGGAGCGGAACGGCGTGATACCGGCATCCGGCCAGGTGTTGTAGTGCGGACCGTTGTCGGTTGAGTACATGACGATCGTGTCGTCCGCGATGCCCAGCTCGTCGAGCTTGTTCAGCATCCGGCCGACGTTCTCGTCGTGCGCGACCATCACGTCGTTGTATTCCCCCTGACCGCCGCTCTTGCCCTTGTGCTTCTTGGCGGAGTGGGTGCGGAAGTGCATCGCTGTCGTGTTCCACCAGACGAAGAACGGCTTGCCATCCTTGTGCGCCTTGTCGATGAACTTGAGCGCATGCTTCGTCGTCTCGTCATCGATGGTCTCCATGCGCTTCTTGGTCAGGGGCCCCGTGTCCTCGATCTTCTGCCCGCCCTTGCCGTCGGCCCAGCAATGCAGCACGCCGCGGGGGCCAAACTGCTTCCTGAACGCCGGATCCTTCGGGTAGTCCGGGTCCTCGGGCTCTTCCTCGGCATTGAGGTGATAGAGGTTGCCGAAGAACTCGTCGAAGCCGTGCATCGTGGGCAGGAACTCGTCCTTGTCCCCGAGGTGGTTCTTGCCGAACTGGCCGGTCGCATAGCCCATGGGCTTCAGCAGTTCGGCAATAGTGGGGTCTTCCTCCTGCAGGCCGACATCACGCACCGGGCATGCCGACTTTCGTCATGCCCGTGCGGATCGGGTTCTGGCCGGTGATGAAAGCGGCGCGGCCGGCGGTGCAGCTCTGCTGGGCGTAGTAGTCGGTGAAGGCGACGCCTTCGTTGGCGATGCGGTCGATGTTCGGCGTACGGTAGCCCATCTGGCCGCGGCTGTTGTAGCTGATGTTCCACCAACCGATGTCGTCGCCCCAGAGGATCAGGATGTTCGGTTTCCGTTGGCATGATTGTGTCTCCTTATGAACATGAATTGTCAGTCTGCTGAGGGACCGTTACACTAGCTCTCCAGTTTGCCGTGCGCGTTGCTCTCGCACCTCGTTTGGATGATTTGCAGCCGGCGAATCTAGCACCACTGGCATCTCGTTCGGCTGACGTCGCCTACTTTGTCTGGCGCAGCCTCAGCCCCGCTGAAAGGCGAGTGCCGGCGCACTGTTGCCGTGGCAGAAGCGGAACTTCTGGCCGCTCCCGCAGGGACAGGGTGCGTACGGCCCTCGCTTCGCATCTTCGGCCGACGTCAACCGCATCACCTCGGAGGGCGGGCGGCCCTGTTGCAGCAGTCGTGCCATCGCCTGCATCGCCGGGCGGTATGCGTGAAGAACAGCTCCAGGCCAGGGCAAAGGTAGTTCTGGCCCGGATCGCCGTCGCGGGAGAGCGCGAAGCGGTCCTTTGGGCAGCCGCCGTTGCACAAGCGTTCCTGACCTCGCAGCGCTGGCACTGGGCGTGTCAGCGTGTCGCGCTTGTCCTGCCCGAACTTGCGCTGCCCGGGCGAGGCCACCAGCTTCAGCATGTGCGTCTCATGGATGTTGCCCAGCCTGAAACGCGGCTCGACGAAATGATCGCAGGAGTAGAGATCGCCGTTGTACTCCAGCGCCGGGCCGTAACCGCAGGTCGGGGCGTGGATGCAGAGCAGATGCCGGCCGAAATAGGCCTCGAGCGTCACGTCGAAGAGCTGGACGAAGACCGTGCCGACGTCATGGCGCACCCACTCCTCGAAGACATCGACGAGGAAGCGGCCATATTGTTCGCCGCCGACCGTGCGCTCGGTCACCAGGTTGCCGGTTTGCGTATAGAGCAGGCGCTTGTGGCCGGGCTGCTCGCTCCAGCCCTTGTTGGCGATTTCGATGGTCTGCTCCGTGGCGCGCTCGACGATCGGGATGAACTGAACCCATCTTGGCGCCCAACTCGTCGCGGAAGAAGCGATACACGGTGCGGCCGTGTTGCTCGTTCGCCGCATTGACCGTGCACAGGATGTTGAACTCGACGCCGTGCCGGCGCAGGTACCGCCAACCCTCCATCACCACGCTCGAAGGTGCCCTGTCCGCGGCGGTCGAGCCGGTAGGTGTCGTGGATCTCGCGCGGGCCGTCGACGCTCAGGCCGACCAGAAAATCGTGCTCCTTGAAGAACGCGCACCAGTCGTCGTCGAGCAGCATGCCGTTGGTCTGGAAGGTGTGCTGCACGGCCTGGCCGGGCCGGCGGTACTTCTCGACGAGTTCGATGGAGCGTCGGAAGAACTCGAGCTTCATCAGCGTCGGTTCTCCTCCCTGCCACGCCACCGTGACCTGCGGCGCGCGGTGCGACTCCAGCACCTGGCGGATGTAGGCCTCGAGAGTGGCCTCTGACATCCGGTGTTTCTCGTTCGGATACAGCGCTTCCTTCGACAGAAAGAAGCAGTACGTGCAATCGATATTGCAGGTGGACCCGCTCGGCTTCGCCAACAGGTGGAAGCCCGGAGGGGCGTATGCCGGCAGCGGATCCTCGCTCAGCACAGGCGGACTGGACATGGCAGGTCCTCCGCAAGTTCGTTCGCGGTGCATTCTGCTTCCACCATCGCGTCGCCCTCCTCGCGAATTCCTCGCGGTGTCGGGAACAGCAGCTGCCGGATCAGTCTGCGCATGCCGGTCCAGCGCCTCAGCCGTCCAGCTTCCCGGGCATTCCAGCCGTCCGCAGGATCTCCTGCGCACGCGGGCGCAGTGCTGCGATTTCTGCATCGATCCGCCGGATCAGCGCCCGATAGGCAGGCTCGCTTGCGAAACGGGCCCAGCGCGGATCGTGACGGATCATGGACACGTCCCGCCACCCCGCGTCATAGGCCTGTTGCAACCGCACGAGCCCCTCGGACGTGCGCCCGCGCATCGCGTCGTTGACTGCCCAGCGAGCCAGGGTGCCGGGGTTCCGCCCAAATCCCTGGTCGTGTGCGGACTGCAGGGCCTGGTCGATCGCATGCAACTGGTCCTCGGCATCGGCGCTGCGGCCACTGCTCTGGTACGCGTGGGCCAGCAGCTGCCTGAATTCGAGCGACAGGTCGTTTTGCGCGTCGATCAGGCGGGGATCCGGCTTGCGCTCCATCACGGGCTCCAGCAACGCTATCGCCTTCGCGCTTTCGCCACAGATCGCATGGCCGCCGCCCAGCGCGAAAGTCATCCAGCGCGGCAGGTCCCTCGAGTTGACCCCCGTCGCCGCGATGTAGCGCAGCTGATGCTCGTCCAATTCGCGGAAGCGGCCTTGCATGATGTACAGCATCGAACGACCTGCAAATACGGACGGGTCGTTGGGGCCAAGGCGCATCGCCGCCGTCATGACGCGTTCCGCCTCGTCGAACAGGCCGAGTCTCCCGAGCGAGACGGCGAGCCGCTCGACCGCGTTGGCGTTGCGCAGGGCCTTGGGATCCGCCTCGAATTCGCTGAGCGTCCAGCCCAGGGATCCGTCGAGCTTGCCGAAATCCGCATCGAGCGCTTCGAAGTGATAGCGCAGGTAGTTCGGTTCCTGCGGCAGGTCAAGCAGGCGATCGAGGGCAGCACGGGCAGAGGCATAGTCGCCCTGGGCAGCGTACGCCCCCGCGACGTTGATCTGAACGACCGGGTTGAGCGGATCGATCTCGGCGGTGGCCAGCAGTACCTGCTGCGCTTCCGACACGCGACCCATCTGCGACAGGGCCGACTGCAGCCAGTTGCGCGCATCGACGTTGGCCGGATCGATCTCGACGGCACGGCGCAGGACGAGTTCGGACGTCGCGAGGTCCGGGGGCTGCTGCAACTGCAGCAACAGGCCGCGGGCCGCGAGCACGGCGGCCGATTCCGGCGCCAGCACCTGGGCGCGATTCGCGGCGGACGCGGCCCGGTCGAACACCTCGCGCCGATCCACGCTGTTCGCGGCGGACAGGGCCAGCGCGACAGCATACGCCGCCTGCGCCTCGGCGAATCCGGCGTCGGCATCCACCGCCGCTTCCAGTTCACGCAATGCGGGTGTCGACCAACCCAGCGGACGCTTCTGCATGAACTCGCGCGCGAGCAGGTACGACTGCCATGCGCGCGGATTCTGCGTGCCGCGCGGGCCCTCAACGCCCCGCGAACTGGCGGGCGCCGTGCCCTGGATCGCTGACGCCACCGCATCGGCAATCGACGACTCGAGGGTGCTGATCGCCGAGAGCGGTTGAGTGAACTCGCTGCCCCAGCGCTGGAACCCGTGTTCGTCCACGAGATTGGCCTGGACTCGCGCGTTGCCATTGCGGATCTCGAGCGTGCCCTGCAACAGGTAGCGCACGCCAAGCAGCGCGGCGAGGTCGCGCGGCGGCCGATCAGTCTGCGCAAAGGCAAACGAGGACGTGCGTGCAAGCACCTGCAACGAGCGATGGGTCGCGAGGCGATTCAGGACGTCCTCGGCCAATCCTTCGCCAAGGTGGCGCTGGTCTGCGCCGCCCGTCGTGATCGTAAAGGGCAGGACCGCCACCGAATTCGACGGTGCCTGTGATGCTGGCATCGACGACGCAGGGCTCGCGCGTCTCGAGGCGTCGAGCAGTGTTCGGCCCACGCTGAAGACGATGGCGACCGTGAATCCGAGCAGGGCCAGCAGCACGAGGTAATCGACCGGGCCCAGAGTGGCGTTCGCCTGCAACTCGGCCTCGCTTGCCGACGCCGTGCGGCGGATACCGTCGCTCGTAAGGTCGTACCGCCAGCCGAACACGAGCGCGACCGGCAGGCCGAGTGCGAGCGCCAGCAGCACGAAGCGAACCGCCGCTTCAGGCAGGCCGAGCGCCGGCAGCACGATGTCCGAGAACTGCACGATCGCCCACGCCGCCGCCACGTAGATGGCGGCCACGCGCATCACGCGTCGACGCTTGATCTCCCTGACCCAGCGCTGCAAGTGTTCGTTTCCCCCGGGGCCTTGACTGGGGCGGCCTCTGCCATGCGCAAGGTAACTGAGCGCGCCGGCGATTGTAAGGCAGGCGTCAGGCGGCCGCGCAGATGCGGCGGGTCAGCTGAACGCGAGCACTTTCGACGGCCGTCGCACTGCCTGTCCATACGCACGCCTACCGAAGCCTGAATCGTCTGGTGCACAATCCACCCGGGCCGACGGGTCGTCGGAATCGGGAGCAACGATGCGTTTCAATCGATATTCCATTCTCGCCGGCGTGCTGGCACTCGCGCTGGGTTTCGTGGCGGCCGCCCCGGCAGTGGCTGATGCCGGCTCCGCGGGGCACGACAAGGTCATCGCCGCCATCCAGGCCGATAAGGCGGCATCGATCGAGCGGCTCCGTGAATGGATCGCGCTGCCGACCATCGCCAACATGGGCGTGAACACGCCGAAGGGCGCCGAGTACATGCGCCAGCTGGCGCTGGACGCAGGGTTCCAGAAAGCGCGGATCGTCGAGACCGGCGGCGTGCCAGGCGTATTCGCGACGCTCGACGCCGGCGCGAAGACCACGCTCGCGATCTACTTCATGTACGACGTGAAGCATTACGACCCGGCCGAATGGTCGTCGCCGCCGCTCGAGGGGAAGATCGTCGAGCGAGCGGGCGAAGGAACGATGCTGGTCGGCCGCGGGGCGGTCAACCAGAAAGGCCCCGAGATGGCCTTCCTCACTGCGCTGCACGCGTTCAAGCAGGCGGGCGTGAAGCTGCCGGTGAATCTCGTGCTCGTTGCGGAGGGCGAAGAGGAAATCGGCTCGACGAACTTTTCGAAGATGCTCGCCGACCCGGAGGTCAGCGCCGCCCTGCGGAAGTCAGTCGGCGTCGTGATGCCTTCGACCGGCCAGTCGCGCGATGGCTCGGTCTCGCTCGACCTCGGTGCCAAGGGAGTGCTCGAGGTCCAGCTCGTCTCGAGCGGCGAGAAGTGGGGCAAGGGCCCGGCCAAGGACGTGCACTCGAGCCTGATGGCAAGAGTCGACAGCCCTGCGTGGCACCTCGTCAAGGCACTCGACACGCTGGTCGCCGAAGACGGCTTCACGCCGGCGATCGACGGCTGGTTCGAGAACGTCCGTCCACTGACGCAACACGAGAAGGATCTGATCGCGGCCGACCTTGCCGACGATGAAGCGGCCGTGAAGAAGACGCTGGGTGTCCGTCGCTGGATCAACGACGAGGATTTCCTGACCAGCTCCTACCGCCTCGCCTCACAGCCGACGGTCAACATCCAGGGACTCCTCAGCGGCTACATGGGGCCGGGCGGCAAGACGGTGCTGCCGGGCCGCGCCGAGGCCAAGCTCGACTTCCGCCTGGTCCCCAACATGACCAGGGACGAGGCGGTCGCGAAGCTGAAGGCGCACCTGGAGAAGCGCGGCTTCGGCGACATCGAGGTGATCGTCAGCGGCGGCTACAGCCCGACCGAATCGCCCGAGGACAGCGTCGTCATCCAGGCAGGCATCGCAGCGCTGAAGGCGGCTGGGATCTCATACAGCATTCACCCGCGCCGCGCGGGCAGCTGGCCGGGCGTAAATTTCACCGGGCCACCGCTCAAGATGGCCGCGGGACATTTCGGCGTCGGCCGCGGCGGCGGAGCGCACGCGCCCGACGAATGGCTGCTGATCGACAGCAGCGATCCGAAGGTCGCGGGCTACGAGCAGCAGGCGGTGATGTTCGCCGAGTACCTGTACGAGGTCGCGCGCGTGGCCAGGGCACGCTGATCGAGATCATCAACACCGCGGCGCTGCTGCGGGTGCCGGGCGGCTCGAGCCCCGACTCGGGAACGACGAAGCCCGTGCTGCGGGCCACGGGCTTCGTACCTCTCCAGGCCGTCCAGCGTCGGACCTTTGCTGGATCCAACGCTGGCTTTCGGTTACTGGCTCACGGTGCGTTCGGGATCACCTTCACCCTCAGCGTGAAGTCGAGGTTGGTGCCGCGCATCAGGTGCTCGCCGTTGTAGTTCCTGTCGGCCGGGGTATACGTCGCCGCATCGACGAACTTCAGGAACTTCTGGACGTGGCCCAACGCGCCCGACGGGTCGCCGCGGTCGAGCTTGCTGACCGCATTCTTGAGTTGCGCACCCATCTTCGTAGCATCGCCGTTCTTCAGAGCGCCGGCCGCCTCGGCGTTCGCAACCGATTGCTGCAGCAACGTGAGCTTGTAGCGGGTCAACGCGACGAAGCGATCATGGCGCCCTGCAGTCGTGGAGGCCATTGCTCCGAAGTCGATGTGCATGCCCACCACGAAGAACGACGTCTCGTTGCCAGATCCGCGCGAACTGCCGCAAGAGTTGGTGAATTCGCCCGCCGCCCCGACGAACTGCGGATCGTGACTGAGGTCCAGCGACTCGAGCATCCGGCCCGGGTCAGTGGTCTGGTACACGACCACATCCTGTCGCTGCGGATCCTCACCCGGGACCGGGCGCAAGACATTGGGCTGGCCAGTTGTGTCCTTGCAGACATATGGGTAGCTGCCAGGCGGCGTCACATTCAACACCTTCGGAGTATCGTTCTCGATGAACACGGTACCCTTGTCGAAAGTCAGAAGAGTGTTGTCGGCATTACGGGAGTCGACGAAGACGACGACGAACTTCGGCGAACCGCACAGATACGGTGGAATCCGCAGCTCGGGCTTGCCGTAGGCGGGACCGAACAGGACCAACTCCTTGTTGCCACATTTCTCCGCGGGATTGGTCGCGCCAACGCGAGGATCCGTAAATTCATAAGCCGTGAAGTTGAGCTTGGCCCCGGGGCTCAGCGAACCCTGCGGAAGCTTCAGGATCTGGCCTTCGACCGTCTGGCAGCTCGTGCCTTCGCAGGCTGCCGGACGTGGAATGTCGTACTCGACGATGTAGCCGCCGATGCTGCCGATAGCACCTTCGTCGTTCCAGCCAAACGAGTTGCCAAGCCCGATCGCCAGCTGGTTCTCGCTGCCCGGACCGTAATTGTCGTTGGGTTCGGGGTTCAACGGGTCCGACGCGTTCAACCAGTTCGAGTAGGACGGAAGGGGCATCTGCGGTGTCGAGATCGGCCCTTCACCGTTGTCCCACTGCCAGCCTTCACCTTTTGTCAGTACCTTGTCAGAAGCCTGCACGCCTCCGATCCAGACTTCCGGCTGATTCAGGCGAGGCGTACCTGTAAGACTGAGGGCGCTCCTGCGAAGACCGTCCACGAACTTGTCCTCGGCTTCCGAAGTGATGGTCGCGAGATGACCCGTAACGCCGCCACACTTCCGACCCCCGACGCTGACGCTCTGCTTGGCGTTACTCCACGTAATTGCGTCGGCGGAATAGACCTCAAAGTAATGCCCGGTAGTCGAATTGATACCTGCGGTCACGAGGCCGGCTGGCGCTGGCACATCGCATACGACCACCGGGACCGCCGCTGCCGCGGACCCCGCAGCAAACATGCCGACCAGGCCGACAAGAACGCTGATTCTCGTGTTCATTTCCCCTCCCCTCATGCACGCAAGCTCAGGTTCACTTGCGGCGTACGACCCTTGTTGCGATTGGTTTTTCAGGCGTCAGGACGGCACGGCGCGCGTGCCCTGCCAGGCCGTCATTGCGGCGCAGACATTTAACGGCGCCGAGCGTAACACGAATCAGTTAACGGGCTGGCCGGACCGCAGTATGGATTATGTCAACCCGGACCTCCGTTGCCCGCGCACCCTCGCCGGCAGAGATTTCAACGGCGCTCATGCCAATCAAAGGTTTCTCTTGCCCTGCAAATCAGCGTCATACTTGGCCGCTTCCCGCGAGTTTCCGTGCTTCCTGTAATAGTCGGCGATCCAGCGGGTTGCATTGTTCACCACAAACGGCAGCGCTCCCGAATCGGCACGCAGCGCGGAAAGCCCCTCGAGCAGCAGCTTTTCCGCGTCGGTGGTGTGCCCGAGTCCAGCCAGGGCTGCGCCTTCGGCGCTGGTCGCAGCCGCCGTGCGCCGGTGGGCAGGCCCCAGGGCTGGCAGGCAGATCGCCCGCGCTTCCGCCGCCGCTGACCGCGCCTCCTCGAATCGCCCGGTGTCGATCAGCAGCGCTGCAAGCAACGTCAGGCTGGCGGCAACATCAGTGTGCTGATTGCCCAGCAGTTTGCGGCGCATCTGCACCGCGTCACGAAGCAGCGGCTCGGCAGACGCGTAGTCGCCGCGTTCCATCTGCCACATCGCGAGATTGCTCATGCCACGGGCAACCGCCGGGTGTTCGGCCCCTACGGCGCGCCGATACATTTCGAGCGACTCGCGCATCATGTCGAGGGCGCCCTCGCCATTGCCCTCGCCATGCAGCACGAATGCAAGGTTGTTCAGCGCAAGCGCTACGTCCGGGTGATCGTTGCCGAGCAGTTTGCGCTGCATGGCAATCGCTTCGCGGTACATGGCTTCCGATTCTTCGTACTTCTTCTGATTGGAAAGGGCCATCGCAATGTTGTTCAGGCCCAGCGCGATCTCGGTGTGCGTCTCGCCGAGCAGGAAGCGCTTCATCTTCAGCGCCTCCTTGAACAGCGCCTCGGACTCCTGATACTGACCCATCGCGCCCAGCACGAAACCGAGATTGTTCAACGCCTCCGCCAGGTCCGTGTGCGGCGTCTTGTGCAGTTCCCTCTGCTGCGCCACAGCCGCGCGCATCACCGGCAGCGCGTCGTCATAGTTGCCCTGGTCGTACAGGTTCAGCGCGAGGCCTTCCTGGGTCTTGGCCACCTCGGCACTGTTCTTCCCCAGCAGCTTCTGCTGCATCGCCAGCGCCTGGCGATACAAGGGCTCGGCGTCCTTGTACTCGCCCTTGCGCTCGAGCAGGTCGGCCAGCTGGTAAACGCTGCGTGCGACATCGACATGCTCCGGCCCGAGCAGCTTCTGCCGCAGCGCCAGTGCCTCGCGGTAAATCGGCTCGGCCCGCTCGTACTCGGCGGTCAGCGTCAGGACCCCGCCGAGTTTCTCCGCGGATTGCGCGACCTCGATACTGTCTTCACCGTAGAGTTCACGCCGCTTGCGCAGCGAGCTTTCCAGCAGAGTCGCCGCGGGCGGGTACAGCGCGAGGCTCGTGTAGACCGTTCCCATCGTCTCCATCAGCGTCGCCTGGATCGCGGGTTGCGTGGCCAGCTCCGTCTCGATTTTCCGTGCACCCTTGTCGAGGATCTCGCGCGCGGTGATGGAGTTGCCGAGCGCTTCGTTCGGGTCCGACACGGCGAACAGGCCAACTAGGAAGTCAGTGGTCTGCTTCGCAGTCTCCGCTTCGGACTCCGCGCGCACACGCTCGCGCTGCGCTTCATTGCGGGCCAGCCACGCAGCCGCGGCCAGGCCCGAGGTGATCGCCATGCCGGCGACGGACGCGGTGACCAGCGCCATCAATCGCCGCTGTCGCCGATGCGCCTCGCGCTGCTTCAACTCGTCGAGGCCGACTCCGAGCATGCCGGCGACCAGCTTCAGCCGGACGTCCTGCTTGCTGTCCTTCTGCGGCCGGGCATCGGCGGCAATCGGCTCACTGCGGGTCGCGGTGAGCTGCCCGTCCTCCCCCATCGTGTAGATCAGCGCGTTGGGGAAGCACTCCTGGTCAGCGGTCGCCTCGTTTGCGGAGGTACCCGGCTCGCCATCGACGATCAGGCAGAAGATCCGGTGCTCGCGGCCGAGGCGCTTGAATGCGAGGATTTCCTCGTTCACCCAGCGCGACTTCGCGGCGGCCGTCGAACAGATGACGATCTGGAATGCGGACTCCTGCAGCGCCCGCGTCAGCGTCGCGCCGAGATTGGTCGCCGTCGCCAGCTCGTCGCGGTCGCGAAACACCGGCGCGAGTCGCTCCGGGACCGGACCGAACGGCGTTTCGCGCCCGACCAGGTGCTTCGGCACCCGGTAGGTCTCGAGGCTGCGGTGCAGCCACTTGGCCCAGTCTTCGTTGGCGTGGCTGTAGCTGATGAAGGCGCGGTACTTGAACTGCGGTTCCAACGATCGCGCTCCACTTGGACAGCGGCAGGAATATACGCCCGAATGCCTGCGTTCTGTCAAAAGGCCCGGGCCCGGGTATCATCATGCACGGCCCGGGCGCGTCTGCATCGCGACAGCCGGTCGCCTGCTCCACGGGGGAAAACAGATGAGTCTCTTCGGGGAAAAGTGCGCCCGCTGCAGCCGTCGCACGGCGGAGCTGTACAACGGCAAGCCCACGTGCGGGGCGTGCCGCAGGGCGCTCGAACTCAAGCTGAAGGCAGCACAGGAAACTCAGCGCGCGTGCCCCGTCGACGGCGCCGTGATGACGAAGGAAGTGGCGTTCATGATGGTCATCGACCGTTGCCCGACCTGCCACGGCGTATGGCTCGACGCCGGGGAAATGGACCACCTGACCGGAGACGTGGCACACGAGGCGATGATGGCGATCGCGCGCGGGGTGTTTCCAGCTCCGTGACCGAGCCGCCGCACGGACATGTCGTCGTCAGCGGCGCACGAGGCCGCCCATCACCATGCGCGTGACCGCGAGTTCACTGGGCCAGTAGCCGCTTACCTTCGGCA
Source organism: uncultured Gammaproteobacteria bacterium (assembly GCA_963696545.1). Lineage (GTDB taxonomy): Bacteria > Pseudomonadota > Gammaproteobacteria > Steroidobacterales > Steroidobacteraceae > RPQJ01. Next base: position 106,494 of record CAVOKQ010000013.1, on the reverse strand, counting down.
GGTCGTCGTCGATGTCCTTCACGCGGCGATGGTAGAAGACGTGCGTCAACGCAGCAGGTAGCGTGTCACGCGCCTTGATGTTCCGCGCTGGCACGAACGCGAGCTCGACGAACGGCGCGAGCCACAGGGTCCCGAGTACCGGCAGGCCGCAGGCGCGGCACGTCCCGCGTCGCAGCGCGGGCGGGGCCCGATAGCGCTTGAACGAGACGGTCGACTCCGCGGGCGGCACGACCTGGCGGTTCCACCAGACAGTCACGTCTGCAAACGGACGCCTGTAAAGCGACTGGCAGATCTGGCAATGGCAGTAGAACCGCGCGAGCGGCGTGCCCGTGATCGTGAACTTCGCGGTGTTGCACGGACAGGCGCATTTCAGTGCGCCGGAAGCTGTTCCGCTCATTGGGCGTCCCCCACGCCGGACATGCGCCTATCAGACTCTCGTCTCTCCCCCGGGTCAATTCCGCGCCATCGGCAGTCGCCCGGTCGTGAAATAGGCGTCGGCGTCGGTCAGCATCTCGACCATGCACTGGCTCCAGTAGTGCCGGTTGTGCACGAACCCCAGGCTACAACCAGTACTCCCACAATCGAGCGAAAGCCTCCTTGGCACGCATGCCGATCGAACGGCGCTGCCATTTTTCGAGCGTGATCTGCTCGGACTGCGCGACGTCGCTCTCGAAGGCTGCTCGCATCCGGTCGCCAAACTCCGTGCCCAGCACGACGGCATTGACCTCCTGGTTGTGCAGGAAACTGCGCCAGTCGAGGTTCGTCGAGCCCACGGTCGACCAGACGCCGTCGATCACCGCCGTCTTCGCATGCATCATCGCGTTGCGCCGCTCGAAGATCTTCACGCCACCACGCAGCAACTGATCGTAGTAGGAACGACCGGCGTGGAATACCAGCGCGGAATCGGTGCGGCCGGGCAGCACGAGCCGGACGTCGACGCCGCGCGCCGCCGCCGCCTCGAGCGCCGCCAGCAGTTGCGGGTCGGGCACGAAATAGGCGTTGGTGAGCCAGACTTCCGTGCTGGCGCTGCTGATCGCCGAGAGCAGCGTCACGTAGATCTGGCTGAACGCTTCGTCGGGCGAGCTGCCGATCGCGCGCACGACTTCTTTGCCCTTGGGCTGCAGCGTCGGATAGAAGTCGAGCGACGCCAGCGGCTCGCCCTTCTGCGCCTGCCAGGTCGCGAGGAACAGCTTCTGGAATTCGGCGACCACCGGGCCGTCGATCTGCAGGTCGGTGTCCCGCCAGGGCTGCTCCCCATTCGCCCGGGCCTTGGATTGCCGGCGGAACGAACTGCCCGAGTACACGCTGCTGATGTTGATGCCACCGAGGAAGACCGTCTGGCCGTCGACGATCAGCAGCTTGCGGTGATCCCGCTGGTTCACGTCCCACCCAGCCTTCGCCGTCGTCGGGTCGACCGGATTGAACTCCAGCGTGCGGATGCCGCTGTCGCGCAGTCGCTGGAAGAACTCGACGGGCGTATTCAGCGTGCCAACGCTGTCGTAGATCAGGTTCACCTGGACACCCTGCCGCTGCTTGTCGATCAGTGCGCCCGCGAAGCGCTGGCCAACCTCGTCGTCCTCCAGGATGTAGGTCTCGATGTTGATGTGATCGTGCGCCGCCAGGATCGCTGCGAACATGGCGCGATACGTGTCCGGGCCGTTCTCGAGCAAGCGGACACGGTTGCCGGTCAGCAGCGGACTGTCCGACACCTCCTCCTCGACCGCGAGATGCCGATCGAAAATATTCGTCTCGTCGGTCCCGCGTTCCAGCCCCCGCAGGATCGCCTGGCTGCGCGCTGCCGACAGTTCGCCCTGGGCACCATGCACCCGCGCGTGCGAGGACGGGGGCGCCATGTCCGGCACGATCCTGGGCAGCGATTGGCACGCGGCCAGCAGCAACAGGCCGAGGACCGCGAACAAGCCCCCGAGTCGGGTCGAATTCCTCATTGGAATCAGTGTTGCATACCGTGCGGGGCCGTTCCGTACGCTATGGCACATATGGGATGTGAAGCTCCGCTGCGCGGCCGAGCGCTGCGTGCGCTACCGAACAGACTCCTGCGACAGGGAGCGTAGGCTCAGGCGTATCGACCGCACGCCTCGCCTGTTGTGTTCAACCCGGGTCGTGACGCACGCATCGCCGACCAGTGACCCGCAGGCCGGCACCGTCATCGGTGCCGTTGATCGCGCTGCGTGCTGAACGGCGGCTCAAAGGAGAAGTGAAATGTTGTGGACCATTGCAGTCATCCTGTTCAACGTGATCCAGGGTCGACGCGGATAGTGGGCTGCAGACGATGATGCAGTTCGCGCCGGCCCTGCTGCTGCTCGTGCTGGTTGCCCTCGGACTCACGATCACGTTCACGTCGCCGAACAAAGACATCAGGTCGAAGATGCGCAAGGGGCGCCGAATCCCGACGAATCCGTTGCGCATGCGCCGAGAGAACGACAGGAGCACACATGAAAGGCTATGTAAGAGATATCGAGAGCCTCGCGGTCCGCAACGACGACTTTCGCCAGGTGCTTTACACGGCGAAGCATTGCCAGCTGGTCGTCATGTCGCTGAAGCCCGGCGAGGAAGTTGGGGCCGAAGTCCACAAGCTCGACCAGTTCTTTCGCGTCGAGGAGGGGACCGGTGAAGTGGTCCTGGATGGCGAACGAACGGCGATTCGAGCGGGATTTGCGATCGTCGTGCCGGCTGGGGCGAATCACAACATCATCAATACCGGCAGCAAGTCTCTGAAGCTGTACACGGTCTACTCGCCGCCGAATCATCGCGACGGTGTCGTACACCGTACGCGTGCGGACGCAGAGGCCGACACGGAGCATTTCGACGGGAAGACGTCGGAATAGCGCCCATGCTCCGATCGTGACCCCACAACTGAGCGCGGCAGACCGGAGATTCGCTGTGCCGCAGCAACCGCGGACCCGCGCGATGCATCGCTTGATCGATGCCCTGCCAGCCAGGGACCGCAAGCGTTTCCTTGCCGGCTGCGACCAGGTTGAGCTGGTCCTAGACGACGAGCTCTGCAGTTCGGGCGAGCGGATCAGGCATGTCTATTTCCCCGTTGGCAGCTTCATATCGCTGATCCAACCCGTCGGGGACCATGCCTGTCTCGAGGTCGCACTCGTTGGCGACGAGGGGATGCTCGGCGCTTCGCTGGCGCTCGACGTCGGGGTGGCACCTTTCAACGCACTGGTCCAGGGGGCAGGCCCGGCGTGGCGAATGGATGCCGCAGTCTTTCGTCGCGAGCTGCGCGACAGCCCGGTGCTGCGGACGACCGTGAATCACTACCTGTACGTCGTGATGAGCCAGATGGCCCAGACAGCGGCCTGCACGCGGTTCCATGTCGTCGAGGCGCGGCTTGCGCGCTGGCTCCTGATGACCCGCGATCGGGCCCACGCCAGCAGCTTGCACATCACGCACGAACTGCTCGCCCGCATGCTGGGCGTGCGCCGCGCCGGCGTCACCCAGGCCGCCGGCTCACTGAAGGCGCGCAAGCTGATCCAGTACGTTCGCGGCGACCTGACGGTGCTTGACCGCAAGGGGCTCGAAGCGGCCGCGTGCCAGTGCTACGCCGCGGACCAGGACACGTACATCACGGTCATGCGCTAGCCTCCAGAATGATCATCTCCGCGACGACCGCGGAGGCATCCAGCGCCATCTACTTCGAGGTTACACTTCCCGTGCCACGCGCCCCGCCCTGGGACAACGACGAACTGCTGCGCGCTGAACTCTTCAGCATCGAGCGCATGGAGCAGCACGCGGCCAGCCTCGCGGTCGCACAGCAGGTCGCAGCCCGACCGCCGCGTCGCCCGGCGCTCGGGGTGCGGTTGAGTGAGAACGAGTCGGTGCTGCTCGGCGCCTATCGAGAGATTGCGAAAGCCGTCGGAGAAGGCCGCGCAATCACCCCCGCCGCCGAGTGGCTGCTCGACAACTACCATCTCGTGGAAGCGCAGATCCGGGAAGTCCGCGAGGACCTGCCGCCCGGCTTCTACCGCTTGTTGCCGAAACTCGCGACCGGACCGTTCGTCGGGTATCCGCGCGTATTCGGCATCGCCTGGGCCTTCGTTGCGCACACCGACAGCCATTTCGACCCCGATTCGCTGCTGCGGTTCGTGCGCGCATACCAGGCCGTCCAGCCGCTGACGATCGGCGAGCTGTGGGCCGTCGCGATCACGCTGCGCATCGTGCTCGTCGAGAACCTGCGGCGCGCTGCGCAGCGCATCGTCGGCAATCGCACGGCACGCGAGGAAGCAGGCGACATCGCAGACCGCCTGCTTGGCATCCACGGGCATCCGGCGGAGCCCGACGCCCTGATCCGCGGCTACGCCGACGGCGCCAGCCTTTCCGCCGCCTCGGTGGTCGAGCTCGTGCAGCGGCTGCGCGACCAGGACCCGAAGGTGACTCCGGCATTCACGTGGCTGGAGGCGCGGCTGGCCGCGCAGGGAACGACGGTCGAGGCCGTGGTGCAGGCGGAGCACCAGAGGCAGGGCAGCTCCAACGTGACCGTGCGCAACATCATCACCAGCATGCGGCTGATCTCCGAGCTCGAGTGGTCGGAGTTCTTCGAGAGCGTCAGCCTCGTCGACGAGGTGCTGCGCGACGGCAGTGACTTCGCGCGCATGGACTTCGCGACGCGCAACCTGTACCGAAGCGCGATCGAGGAGCTCGCGCGCGGCTCGACGCTCACCGAGCTGGAGATCGCGCGTGCGGCCATGTCGGCCGCAGGCCAGGCGGCCGTGGACGCAGGCTGCGAGCGCGATCCCGGCTACCACCTGATCGGCGCGGGCAGGCGTGCGTTCGAACTCGCGATCGACTATCGAGCGCCACTCTGGCGCATGACGGGTCGGTGGGTCGCGTCGCTCGGCGCCGGCCCCTACGTGGCGGCCATTGTCCTGCTCGCAGCGATCGTTCTCGCCGTACCGCTACTGCTGCCCTTCACTCACGGACTGGGCGCCTGGCAGATCGCGCTGCTCGCGGTGCTCGGCCTGCTGCCCGCACTGGACGCATCGGTCGCCTTCGTCAACCGAGCCGTGACCACCGTGGCCCGCGCGACGATCCTGCCGGGTCTCGCGCTGCGAGACGGAATACCACCGGAATCCCGCACGCTGGTCGCCATGCCGACGCTGCTGACGAAGACCGACTCGATCGAAGAGCAGATCGAGCGACTGGAGATTCACTACCTGTCATCGCCCGAAGGCGACCTGCATTTCGCATTGCTCTCGGACTGGGTCGACGCGACCAGCGAACACACGGCGCAGGACGAGGCGCTGCTGGCCACCGCGGCGCAGGGAATCGCGCGGCTGAATCGCAGGTATGGACCAGCGCCTGCGGGTGAACGTTTCATGCTGCTGCACCGCCGGCGGGTCTGGTGCGACGTGCAACAGCAGTGGATGGGCTGGGAACGCAAGCGCGGCAAGCTCCATGAACTGAACCGCCTGCTGCGTGGGGACGACGCAACGACGTTCATGGACATCGACGGGCAGGCCCCGGCGGTTCCGGCCGACGTCCGCTACGTGATCACGCTCGATGCGGACACGCGCCTGCCGCGTGAAACCGTCCGTCGACTGATCGGGAAGCTGGCGCATCCGCTGAACCGCCCCCGGTTCGACGTCGATTCCGGCCGCGTGGTCGAAGGCTACGCGGTGCTGCAGCCACGGGTCACGCCGTCGTTGCCGATCGGCCGTGAAGGCTCGATCTTCCAGAGCATCGTCTCGAGCACGCCCGGGCTCGACCCGTATGCGGCGGCGGTCTCCGATGTGTACCAGGACCTGTTCGGCGAAGGATCGTACGCCGGCAAGGGCATTTACGACGTCGACGTGTTCGAGGCGGCTCTCGCCGGTCGCGTGGCCGACGGCACTCTGCTGAGCCACGACCTGTTCGAAGGAATCTTTGCACGGGCCGGCCTGGTCTCGGACATCGAGGTCGTCGAGGAATTCCCCGCACGCTACGACGTCGCCGCGGCGCGCCAGCATCGCTGGGCTCGCGGCGACTGGCAACTGCTGCCGTGGCTGCTGGGACGAGGCGACGCCGCCGCCACGGACCGGGGCCGGAGATCGCTGCCGCTGATCGGCCTCTGGAAGATGCTGGACAACCTGCGACGCTCGCTGTCCGCGCCGGCAGGTTTCCTCGCGCTGGTCGTCGGCTGGACGCTGCCGGTACACGACGCCCTGTCATGGACTTGCTTCGTGCTGGCAACCATCGCGTTGCCGACGCTGCTGCCGGTGGCGGCGGTAATCGTGCCGCGGCGTGCTGGCATTACCGCGCGCAGCCACCTGAGGGCGCTCGGCAAGGACTTCTGGTTGTCAGCGCGGCAGATGGCCTTCCAGGTCACGTTCCTGCCGCACCAGGCGTGGCTGATGACCGACGCCATCGGCCGGACGCTGTATCGCCTCTGCATCAGTCACCGCGACCTGCTCGAGTGGGTCACTGCGGCTCAGTCATCGCTCAGCGCGAGACCGGACCTCGCGGGCTTCTATCGCAGCATGGGTGGCGGCGTCGTCATCACGGTCGCCGGCACGATAGTGGTGCTGCTCGCCGGAAGCGGGGCTGCGTGGATTGCGGCCCCGTTTGCGATTCTCTGGATCTGCTCGCCGGCCATCGCGCTGTGGATCAGTCGCGCTCCAGGCGCCGACAAGGAGTTTCCGGTCACCGTTGCCGATTCGCGCACGCTGCGACTCGTCGCTCGCCGGACCTGGCGCTACTTCGAGACGTTCGTCACAGCCGGCGATCACATGCTGCCGCCGGACAACTTCCAGGAAGATCCGAACCCGGTGCTGGCGCGGCGAACTTCGCCCACGAACATCGGCCTGTACCTGCTTGCTACGGTCAGCGCACGTGATTTCGGCTGGACCGGCACGATCGACGCCGTGGAGCGACTGGAAGCTACGCTCGCGACGCTGGACCGCCTGCAGCGATTCCGCGGCCACTTACTACAACTGGTACGACACCGGCGATCTGCGTCCGTTGGAACCGCGCTACGTATCGACCGTCGACAGCGGCAACTTCGCAGCGCACCTGGTTACCGTCGCCAATGCTGCCCTGGAGTGGATATCCAATCGCACGGCGGTTCGAGTCGCTGCTGCCGGCGTCGGAGACTCGCTGCTGCTCGCACGCGAGGCGCAGCATGCGATTCCGGCGCAGCTCTCCGCCGACTGCGTCGAGTGGCCACGCCTCGACGAAGGACTCGACGCGATCGCGGTCTCCTTGCACGGCATCGACGCCGCCGGGGTCGCCGTTGCGGCCAGGCTGCAGGACCTTGCCACTCTCGCCGCCTCCGTCCTGGAAATCGTGCGAACCCTGGATTGCAATGGCTTCGATCAGGCCCGCGGCGAACTGCTGTTCTGGTGTGAGGCCCTGCAGCGCTCGATCGCAAGCTGGCACCGGGACGTCATGCTGACGGACAGCAGCAGACGCGCCCTCGAGCAGCGCCTGGCCGCGGTCGAAATGAGGGCAAGGGGCATCGCGGACGCGATGGAGTTCGGCTTCCTCGTCGACCCACAGCGCCGGCTGCTGTCGATCGGGCTATCGCTGCTCCGACGGCACGCTCGACCCGAGCTGCTACGACCTGCTCGCGTCCGAGGCGCGGCTCGCGAGTTTCTTCGCCATCGCCAAGGGCGACGTCGCCACGCGGCACTGGTTCCGCCTGGGCAGGCCGGTCACGGCCATCGGCCACGGCGCAGCGCTGATCTCGTGGTCGGGGTCGATGTTCGAATACCTGATGCCGTCGCTGGTGATGCGCGCACCGGCCGGCAGCCTGCTCGAGCAGACGAGCCGCCTGATCGTTCGGCGCCAGGTGGAGTATGGCCACGTGCTCGGCATTGCCCTGGGGCGTGTCCGAGTCCGCCTACAACGCGCGCGACCTGGAACTCACCTATCAGTACTCGAACTTCGGCGTGCCTGGACTGGGCCTGAAGCGCGGGCTGAGCGAGAACGCCGTCGTCGCGCCCTACGCGACGGCACTGGCCGCGATGATCGACCCGCGCAGCGCGACGGAGAACCTCGTGCGACTCGCGTCGCTCGGCGCGGTCGGACGCTACGGTTTCTACGAGGCACTCGACTACACGCGCAGCCGCGTGCCGCAGGGTGCCACATTCGCGATCGTCCGCGCATACATGGCCCACCACCAGGGCATGACCATCGTGGCCATCGCCAACACTCTGCTGGGCGGGATCATGCGCGAGCGCTTCCATGCCGAACCGCAGGTGCAGGCCACCGAGTTGCTGCTGCAGGAACGCACGCCACGCGACGTATCCGTGGCTCACCCGCGGGCCGAGGAAGTCAGGACATCGGCACGAATCGGCAACCTGCCGCTTCCCGAAGGCAAGGCGGCTGCACACAGCGGACGACGCCACGCCGCAGGCACACCTGCTTTCGAACGGACGCTATGCAGTGATGCTGACCGCGGCCGGCTCGGGCTACAGCCGCTGGCGCGACCTCGCCATCACCCGCTGGCGCGAAGACTCCACCCGTGACGACGCGGGCAGCTACCTGTTCCTGCGCGACGTCGAAAGCGGCCGCGTGTGGTCGGCGGGTCATCAACCTTGCGGCACCGTTGCGGACAGCTACGAAGCAGCGTTCTCGCGAGGATCGCGCCGAGCTGTCACGAACCGAGCGGGGAATCGCGACACTGCTCGAGATCGTCGTGTCGCCCGAAGACGACGCCGAGGTGCGCCGCCTCTCGATCACGAACAACGGCGGCCGCCTGCGGGACATCGAGGTGACGTCGTACTGCCGAGCTGGTGCTGGCGCCGCCCGCCGCGGACCAGGCGCACCCGGCATTCTCCAAGCTCTTCGTGCAGACCGAGTTCGTGCCCAGGCTCGGCGCGATCCTGGCGACGCGCCGCAAGCGATCGCCCGGGCGAGCCGGAGGTCTGGGTGGCGCAGCAGGCGATCATCGAGGGCGAGGTGCTGGGCGCCGTCGAGGTCGAGACCGACCGGGCGCGATTCCTGGGCCGTGGCCGCGAGGTCCGGGACGCGATTGCGCTGGCGGATGGACGGCGACTTTCGAACACCGTCGGCACGGTACTCGACCCTGTCTTCGCGTTGCGCTACCGGGTGCGCGTGGCAGCCGGCGCCACGGCACGCATTGCCTTCTGGACTGTCGTAGCGTCGACCCGCCAGCAGGTGCTGGACCTGCTCGACAAGCACCACGACGCCAACGCATTCGTGCGCGCCAGCACGCTGGCCTGGACCCAGGCGCAGGTGCAGTTGCGGCACCTGGGCATCACGGCAGCCGAGGCCAGCCTGTTCCAGCGCCTGGCGGGGCACGTGCTGTTCGCCGACGCGTCGCTGCGGCCGTCGTCGGCAGCAATCCGTCGCGGCGGCGCCGGTCCAGCGGCGCTCTGGGGCCACGGCATTTCCGGCGACCTGCCGATCGTGCTGCTGCGGATCGACGATGTCGACGACATCGCGATCGCACGCCAGCTGCTGCAGGCTCACGAATACTGGCGGATGAAGCAACTCGCGGTCGACCTGGTGATCCTGAACGAGCGCGCGTCGTCGTATGTGCAGGACCTGCAGGTTGCCCTGGAGACGCTGCAGCGCACGGGCCAGACCGCGCGGACAGATCGCAGCGGACAGCGCGCGCGGCTCCGTCTTCATCCTCCGCTCGGACTTGATGCCGGCGACTACGCACGACGCGCTCTGCTCCGTCGCCCGCGTGGTGCTGGTCGCACAGCGCGGGAGTCTCGCGGATCAACTCGATCGAGCAGCCGCGCCCGTGTCGCGCAGCGCGCGCAGTGCGCCGGGCCGGCCCTCACGAACGGAAGGCGTCGCGGCCGGGCCCGCACCTCGTGAACTCGAGTTCTTCAACGGGCTCGGCGGTTTTGCGGAGAATGGCACCGAGTACGCCACGCTGCTTGCGCCCGGGCAGTCGACTCCCGCGCCGTGGATCAACGTCGTCGCGAACCCTGCATTCGGGTTCCAGGTCGCCGCGGAAGGCAGCGGCTTCACCTGGTCGCTGAACAGCCGCGACAACCAGCTGACGCCGTGGTCGAACGACCCCGTCACCGATCGCCCGGGCGAGGCGATCTACCTGCGCGATGAGGACACCGGCCAGCTGTGGGGTCCGACGGCGGCGCCGATTCACGACCGCAATGCATTCCACTCGGCTCGTCATGGCCAGGGCTACAGCCGTTTCGAGCACGAGTCGCATGGCATCGCGCTCGACCTGCTGATGTACGTGCCGCTCGAGGACCCGATCAAGATCTCGCGACTGACCATCCGCAACGTTTCCGCCCGCACACGCCGGCTCTCGGTCACCGCATACGTGGAATGGGTGCTCGGCACGTCGCGCTCCGACGCTGCGCCGTTCATCGTCACCGAGATCGACACCCGGACAGGCGCGATGTTCGCACGCAACCCGTGGAACATTTCGTTCGGGTCGCGCGTGGCTTTCGCGGACCTCGCCGGGCTCCAGACACGAGTGGACCGGGGACCGGCGGGAATTCCTGGGCGCCACGGCACGCTCGCGGCGCCGGCCGCGCTCCTGGAACCGGGCAACTTTCGCAGCACGTAGGCGCCGGCTTCGATCCGTGCGGCGCGCTGCAGACGTCTGTTCATCTGGAGCCGGGCGCCACCGCGGAAGTCGTCTTCCTGCTGGGCGAGGCGAACGACACCAGCAGTGCGCAGGCGCTGGTGGAGCAGTATCGATCGGCGGACCTCGACGCGATCTTTCGCGGGGTCGTCGCGCACTGGAACCAGGTCGCTCGGGACCGTCCAGGTCAGGACGCCGGACCGTTCGATGGACATCATCCTGAACCGCTGGATGCTGTACCAGGCCCTCGCTTGCCGCATGTGGGCGCGAGCCGCGTTCTATCAGGCGAGCGGCGCCTATGGCTTTCGCGACCAGCTGCAGGACGCGATGGCGATCGCGGTGTCGCGGCCTGCACTGGCACGCGAGCACCTGCTGCGCGCTGCCGGCCGGCAGTTCATCGAGGGCGACGTGCAGCACTGGTGGCTGCCTGCCGCCGGCCAGGGTGTTCGCACGCGCATTGCCGACGATCGCGTCTGGCTCGCATACGCAACGCAGCACTACGTCGCAACCACGGGTGACGCCGCGGTACTCGACGAGAGCGTGCCGTTCATCGAAGGCCAGGCACTGGGCCCGGGTGAGCACGACGCATACTTCCAGCCTGCAACCGCGGACGAGACCGCCACCCTCTTCGAACACTGCGCGCGCGCACTGGACCAGAGCCTGGCCGTGGGCGACGCATGGGCTGCCCCTGATCGGCACCGGCGACTGGAACGACGGCATGAATCGGATGGGCGAACTGGGTCGCGGCGAGAGCACGTGGCTCGGCTGGTTCCTGCACGCGACACTCAGCGCGTTTGCGCCCGTTGCGAGCGCGCGCGGGGAGACTGCGCGAAGCGCGCGATGGGTGGCACACGCTGCGGCACTGCAGGACGCACTCGAACGGGATGCGTGGGACGGCGGCTGGTATCGGCGTGGCTATTTCGACGATGGGTCGCCGCTGGGATCGGCCGCGAGCGACGAATGCCGGATCGATTCCATTGCGCAATCGTGGAGCGTCATGTCCGGAGCCGCGGACCCGAGCCGCGCCGCCGAGGCGATGGCGGCCGTGGAGCATCGGCTGATCGATCGCGACAGCGCTCTTGCGCTGCTGTTCGAGCCGCCGTTCGACCGGACCCCGCGCGACCCCGGTTACATCAAGGGCTACCCACCCGGCATTCGCGAGAACGGCGGCCAGTACACCCATGCAGCGACGTGGTCGGTGATCGCGTTCGCACGAGCTCGGGCAGGCCGACAAGGCAGCGGCATTGTTCTCGATGCTCAATCCGGTCAACCGCGCGACCACGCGCGCCGACGTGCATCGGTACAAGGTCGAGCCGTACGTCGTCGCAGCGGACATCTATTCCGTGGCACCGCATGTCGGACGCGGAGGCTGGACCTGGTACACCGGCGCGGCTGGCTGGATGTATCGAGCGGGGCTCGAGTGGATCCTCGGCTTTCGCGTGCAGGGCAGCAGCCTGCGAGTCGATCCCTGCATTCCCGCACACTGGCCTGGCTTCGAGATCGCATTCAGGCATCACGACACGACCTACACGATCGTGGTCGAGAACCCTGAACGTGTCAGCCGCGGAGTGAGCTACGTTGAGCTCGACGGCCTGCGGCTGGACGGGTGCCCGACGACGATGGCGCTGGTCGACGACGGAGCTGCCCACTTCGTGCGAATGGTGCTCGGCAGGCCACGACGCTGAGTACGCGGTTTGCACGGCTGGCGTTGCGCCGGCTTCGGTCATTCGGTGCACTGTAACTCCGGCCCTGGTCACAACCGCGCACAGGACTGTTCCTGTTGAGCGAGCCATCGGTACGCCAGCGAACATGCCGACCAGCCTCGGGAGGTCGCTGTATACTGATTCTGGACTCCAGTCGTGGATGGTCGCCTTGCTCAAGACCCCCCTGTCCGGCGCGCACACCCCAGAGCGCAATCGACTGCTGGCCGCGCTGCCGCCGGAGGAGCGCGAACGTCTCTACCCGCACCTGAAGCTCATTGCGATGCCGCTCGGCAAGGTGCTGTACGAGCCGGGCGATCGCCAGCGCCACGTCTATTTCCCGACCGACTGCATCGTTTCGCTGCTGTACGTGATGGAAAGCGGCGCGTCGGCCGAGATTTCGATCGTGGGCCACGATGGCCTGATCGGCATCGCGTTGTTCATGGGTGGCGAGACGACGCCGAGCCGAGCGATCGTGCAGAGTGCTGGCCACGCCTACCGGCTCGCCGGACAACGACTGAAGGATGAGTTCCATCGCAATGGCGGCCTGCATCTGCTGCTGCTGCGCTACACGCAGGCGCTGATCACGCAGATGGCACAGACCGCGGTCTGCAACCGTCATCATTCGGTGGACCAGCAACTGTGCCGGTGGCTGCTGCTGTCGCTCGACCGGCTGTCGTCGAACGAACTGGTCATGACCCAGGAACTGATCGCGAACATGCTCGGCGTGCGCCGCGAAGGCGTCACCGAGGCCGCCGGCAAGCTCCAGAAGCACGGGGTGATCCGCTACAGCCGCGGCCACATCACGGTGCTGGACAGGCCGAAGCTCGAGCAGCTGTGCTGCGAGTGCTACGGGGTCGTCAAGAAGGAAAGCGATCGACTGGAAGCCCTGATGGCGACTCGCGGGGCCTGACACTTCCTGCGATCGGGGAGATTGCCGGTCCCTCGCAGTGGCATCATTGCTCGACAGGAACACCGAGGAATCTGTGTTGAGACCAGTGCTGGCCGTCGTTGCGCTGGGTGCTGCAATGGCCGCGCCAGCGGACACACTGCCGACACTCGCGGATTGCGATACCGGAGACTACGCGAGCGTACTGCGGCCCGCGCCGGTTGCAGCGATTCCCGACGCCCGCGCCGTCTGGCTCGATCCGTGGCTGGTGCGCTGGCCAGGCGTCGACGGCAACGGGCGATTTCGACTGCTCCACTCCGCCGACGGCCAGGCCGTCGCGGAACCCGGCGCGCGAGTGATCGGTGCCGACAGTGCGCTGGGCCTGGAGGTGTACACGGACGCATTGCCCGCGGAACTCGCCGCGCAGTATCGCCATGTCGCGGCCGGCGTCACATTGCGAGCGCCAGCGGACGCCGACACCCTGCGGACGCTCCACCGGGAACAATCGCTTCTCGTGCAGGAGGACGCCGACGGTCGCGTGATGCGTGCGACGCGCCTGCAGTCGCCCGGCGCACTGGACGGACTCTACGCAGCGGCAACGGACGCGCAGCTGGGCGTGACGGTTGCTCCCGATCGCACGAGATTCGCAATCTGGGCGCCAACCGCGCGCAACGTGGCACTGTGCCTGCACCGCACCGGCGACGGCCCTGCGCAATCGCTGCAGGAAATGCAGCGCGACCCGCAGACCGGCGTCTGGTCTGCGACGATCGGCCGCGACCTTTCGGGCATGTACTACACGTTCCTCGTCGACGTACACGTCGACGGAACCGGCGTGGTGCGCAATCGCGTGACGGATCCGTATGCCGTCAGCCTGACGACCGATTCGCGCCGCGGCTACATCGCGAACCTGCAGGCACCGGACCTGAAACCACCGGGATGGGACCGCACGCCTGCGCCGGACCGTGTGCACAGTCCCACCGACGCGGTGATCTACGAACTGCACGTGCGCGACTTCTCGGCGGGCGACGACAGCGTGCGTCCGGAGTATCGCGGCAAGTACCTCGCATTCACGCAGCCGCACACCGACGGCATGCGTCACCTGAAAGCGCTCGCCGTCGGCCGGCGTCACAGACGTCCACCTGCTGCCGGTGTTCGACTTCGGCACGGTGCCCGAGCAGGGTTGCGTGACCCCGAGGCCGGCCGGATCTGCCGACAGCGAATCGCAGCAGGCAACGGTGATGGCGGTGAGCCAACGCGACTGCTTCAACTGGGGCTACGACCCTGTGCACTTCACGGCACCCGAGGGCAGCTACGCGACCGATCCTGCGAACGGTGCGATACGCATCGTCGAGTTCCGGCGCATGGTCCAGGCGCTGCACCAGGCCGGCCTGCGCGTGGGCATGGACGTCGTCTACAACCACACGTATGCGGCCGGGCAGGATCGCTGGTCGGTGCTCGATCGCATCGTGCCCGGCTACTACCACCGGCTCGACGAGGCTGGTCGCGTCGCAACCTCGACCTGCTGCGCGAACACGGCCACCGAGCACCGGATGATGGCGAAGCTGATGACCGACTCGGTCGTGACCTGGGCCCGCGAGTACGGCATCGATTCGTTCAGGTTCGACCTGATGGGCCACCAGCCGCGGGCCGCGATGGAGGAACTGCAGCGTCGCGTCAACGCCGCGACCGGTCGCGAAGTGTTGCTGCTCGGCGAAGGCTGGAATTTCGGCGAGGTCGCCGACGGCGCACGCTTCGTGCAGGCCTCGCAGCTGGCGCTGAACGGCAGCGGCATCGCGACTTTCAGCGACCGGGCACGCGACGCGATCCGCGGCGGTGGTGCCGGCGACAACGGCCTGGACCAGGTGCGCAGGCAGGGCTACGTGAACGGCCTGCATTACGATGCCAATACCGACGCGCGCGATGTTGCGACCGAAACCGACCTGATGCGCACCGCCGACATGGTTCGCGCGGGGCTGGCCGGTTCGCTGCGCAGCTACCGGCTGCGGACATTCGACGGCCAGGACCTGCGACTCGAGCAGATCACCTATGGCGGGCAGCAGCCCGCGGGATACGTGACCTCGCCGGGCGAAGTGGTCAACTATGTCGAGAACCACGACAACCAGACGCTGTACGACCTCGACGCGTTCAAGCTGCCGCTCGCGACCTCGAGCGCGGAACGTGCGCGGGTGCAGGTTCTCGCCGCGGCGTTGAACGCTTTCAGCCAGGGCATCGCCTACTGGCACGCCGGCTTCGAGCTGCTGCGCAGCAAGTCGATGGACCGCAACAGTTTCAACTCGGGCGACTGGTTCAATCGCGTGGACTGGACCGCCCGCGACAACTTCTTCGGCAGCGGCCTGCCGCCGGCGCAGGACAACTCAGGCAGCTGGCCATTGATGCGACCGCGACTGGCCGACCCCCGACTCAAGCCGTCGCCAGCCGACATCGCGTCGACGCAGGCCGCGTTCATGGACCTGCTCAGGATCCGCTCGAGCTCGAGCCTGTTCCGGATGCGGACCGCAGCCGACGTCGAAGCGCGCTTGAGTTTCCCGAATTCCGGGCCGCAGCAGGTGCCGGAAGTGATTGCAGGGCATCTGCAAGGCCAGGGCTATCCGGGTGCAGGCTTCGATGAAGTCCTCTACCTGGTCAACGTCGACATCGAACCGCATGTGCTGCAGCTCGAAAGCGAGCGCGGCAAGCGCTACGTGCTGCACCCGGCGCATCGCGCGCCCGCGGCCGCCGACCGCAGAGCGACCGAGGCGGCCCGTTATGATCCGGAGACCGGGCGCTTCACCGTACCGGCGCGGACCGCGGTCGTGTTCGTCGTGGAGTCGTCGATGCGAGATCCGCAACCATGAACGACATTCCAATGCGCCTGATCGCGACCTGCCCCGAGGAAACCAAGCCCGCGCTGATACATGAGTTGGAGGCGCTGGGCGCGACCGACCTCACGCCGCGCTACCGTGCCGTCGAATTCGAGGCGAGCGACGCGCTCTTCTACGAACTGCACCTGAAGCTGCGGACCGCGAGCCGGATCCTGCGCGTCATCAAGGAAGTGCCGGCGACGACGCCGCAAATGCTGCACTCGCAGGCGCGGCGAATCCGCTGGCCGGAGCTGTTCGACGCACGCCACGGTTTCCTGGTCGAGAGTCTCGGCGCCGATGCCGATGCCGGCGGCATGGCGCCGAAGCAGGTCATCACGCAGGTGCGCGAGGCCATTCGCGACGTGTTCGCGCGTACGGAGGATGCCGTCCCGCGCGTCGATACGGACGAGCCGAAGGTCGTCATCGTGGCGCACCTCGCGCGTGGCCGCTGCATGCTGAGCCTGGACACGTCGGGCAAGTCGCTGCACAAGCGCGGCTACCGCGAGCAGGGACATCCCGCACCACTCAAGGAAACGCTGGCGGCCGCGATCCTGATCATGGCGGGCTATGACGGCACGCAGCCTGTCCTCGATCCGATGTGCGGCAGCGGCACGCTTGCGATCGAGGCGGCAATGATCGCGGTCCGCAAGGCACCGCAGATTCATCGCAGGAAGGGCGAGTTCCACTTCGAATGGCTGAAAGACTTCGATCGCGAGCTCTGGCGCGCCACGCAGGATCGGGTACGAGCCGAGAAACTCGAGGTGCCGATCGCACCGGTGTTTGCCTCGGACATCAGCGAGAAATTCGTGGCGATGGCACGCAAGAGCGCACTCGATGCGCGCGTCGAGCGTTACATCAACTTTGCGACCGCTCGCTTCCAGGACGTCGAGCCTCCCGCGGAGCGCGGACTGATCGTGACGAACCTGCCGTACGGCGAGCGCATCGGCAGCGACGAGGGCGAGGTGCGCCAGCTGTACGAAGAAGTCGGCGACACGCTGAAGAAGAAATTTGCGGGATGGCGGGCTGCAATCCTCGCGGCCAGCGCGTCGCCTTACAAGGCGATCGGATTGAAGCCGAGCCGCGCCATCACGCTGATGAACGGCAGCATTCCCTGCAAGCTGCTGCTGTTCGACCTGTACGCAGGAAGCCGGCGCCCTGCATAGCCACTGAGTCGCCCGGGTCCACCATCGATGCCTTCGGGTGCCGCGAGCACTGCGCGCACGTCCTTCGCGGCGGCGCCCGTGGTGCCAGCCAGGTGGGCGACCAGCGCGGACTCCAACCCGCTTCACTCGCATTCTTGCCCTATCCTATGGGATGTCATATCCTTTTCCGACCATGCGCGTCGTGTTGGACACCTCCGTTCTGGTGGCCGGCCTGCGCAGCCGGCTGGGCGCAAGCAACCGACTCCTCGCGCAGGTGGCCGAAGGACGCTGCGTGCCACTGGTCACGACCGCTGTGTTCCTCGAGTACGAGGACGTGCTGCTGCGACCGGAGCACCGGCTGGCCACTGGCATGAGCGAGCGCGACGTGGCCGGATTTCTCGCCGCGCTTGCCAGTGCCGCCGAGCCGGTCGACGTTCATTTCATGTCGGCGTCCGACAACTGTCGGATGCCGCCGATGAACTGATCCTCGAGGCGGCCGTGAACGGCCAGGCGGAGGCGATTGTGACGCACAACGTGCCGGGATCTTCGGCCGGTCACGCGCCTGTTCGGTATCCCGGTGAAGACGCCGGCACAGGTTCTCAAGGAGTTGTCGAAATGAGCAAGGGCACCTACCCGCTGAAGCTGCCGACCTCGGTAAAGAACGCAGCCGACGAAGAGCTCGCCAAGCTCGACGGCGTGTCATTGAACCAGTTCATCGCAGCGGCCGTCGCCGAAAAAGTCGGCACAATCCGCACCGCGCGGGACTTCCTGCGCGAGCGCTCCGGATCGGCGAAACTCGCGAGACATTATGAAGTACCTGCGCCGCGCGCCGAAGGTCGCGCCGACGGCGGGTGACGAACGCTAGCCGCAACGCGGCGGACGAATGCGCATCCGCAAGCAGCAGCATCAGCAGCGGCACGCCGCCCAGCGCCACCGGGTGCTTGACCGCGTACACCACCGGCCAGAGCACCGCCCGCGCGGCAGCCCGCAGCGGCTCGTGATCACGAATCAGCGCCGCAAGCGGCGGTGAGTAGCGGTAGTAGAGCCGCACGAAAACGCGGCCCGCCGCATTCGGCATCAGGTGCCGGTCGCGGAACTGCCGCAGGACCACGACCTCGTCGGCCATCGGACTGCCATAGGCCGCGGTTGCGATGAAGCAGCCACCACCCCCCGCCGCACCGGTCGAATTCGAGGCGTTCCTGAACGTCGCGGTGCAGGCGACAACCGGGCTCTGGATCGCGACCACGCCGCTGCCGCAACCGGTCCCCTTCCATCCGGAGAACTCGGATCCGCTGCCCGGCAGCACGCTCAACGCGACTCGACTGCCGATCGCGAATCGTGCCTGGCATTCCGTGCCGCACAGGATCCCCGGCGGCGAGGACGTCACCGCGCGACTTCATGGCAACTCCTTTTGCGCACTCCGAGGCGCATGTCGGACACGCGCGCGTCGCTGCGTCTGCCAGGAACCGATCGCAGCGCCGGCGCTGCAGCTTGCAGATTGCACCGCGCCGGAATTGCCGCAATTCGTACTTCTCGCCGACGGTCGTAGCCGGCACCGGGGCAGGCGCCGCCGCCCCAGTCGCACGGGCAACCGTGTCCCCGGGCCGACATCGAAGTGACATCTTTCTGAAGCACTGCCGACTTACCTTAATCTCCCCCTCAGGTTGTCTTCCGGTGGAGTCCACGCATGTCTATCCGTCCCGTCGCCGCCGCCGTTGCGGCCGTCCTTGGTGCATTGAGTGTCGCAGGCTGTTCCGACAGCAATACCAAAGAACCAGGCCGTCACCAAGGTCGATTTCATCGGCATGGACGCGCCTGCCACGACCGAGCAGAAGGCGGACATGTACAGCGGCGCCAAGGTCGTCTACACGTTCGAATCCGGCGCGACGGCCGAGTACCAGCTGCAGTACCACAAGATCTTCGACACGACGACGACCGTGGGCGGCAACGTCGTCGGCGGCCTCTACTCAGCAGTTGCACCGCTCGGGGACAACGACGGACAGATGGCCTCCGATGCCCCGGACGGCACCTCGCTGATGGCGATCAGCGGCCTGTCGGTCTCGGGCGCCACCGGCAACCCGCTGGCGATGGTGACGCAGTTCGAATACAAGGCGCTGCCGCCGAACGACGGTGTCAGCACCGGGGACTTCTGGTCCAAGATGCCGGCCGCGATGGGACTCACGCTGCTCGACCAGGACAAGCGCAACGGACTGCTGGCGGCGAAGACTTACTCCAACATCGACTTTGCGGGCGTCAAGGGCGGCTGGATCCACTGCGGGTCGACGCTGTCGTCCTGGAACACCCACATCGGTTCCGAGGAATACGAGCCCGATGCCAAGGTGCGTGGCGGCGGCGCCAAGGCGGCCGATTCCGACGACGCCACCGAAATCAACAGCTTCAGCAAGTACTACTTCAGCAATACCGCCACCGCGAATCCCTACCACTACGGGCTCGTGCCCGAAGTCACGGTGGATGCGAGCGGCAAGGCGACGGTCGTGAAGCACTACGCCCCGGGCCGCTTCGCCCGTGAAATGCAGATCGGCGCCAGCGACAACAGGACGTTCATTGCCGGCGACGACGGCAAGGGCACGGGTCTCTTCATGTTCGTCGCCGACACCGAGAAGAATCTCTCGGCGGGCACGATCTATGCCGCGAAGGTGACGCAGACGGCCGCGACCGGCGCCGGCAGCTATACCCTGCAGTGGATCAAGCTCGGCCAGGCCACCGATGCCCAGATCAAGGGGATGGTCGACTCGGGCATCAAGTTCAGCGACATCTTCCAGTTCTCGAACACGGATCCGGGCGACGCGACCTACAAGAAGGTCGTGACCTACACGGGCACCGAATGGCTGAAGGTCAAGCCGGGCATGGAGAAGGCCGCCGCCTTCCTCGAGACCCGCCGTTACGCGGCGCTGATGGGTGCGACCACCGAGTTCTCGAAGATGGAGTACGTGGCCTACAACCCGCGCGACAGGAAGTTCTACATCGTCATCTCGCGCATCGAGACGCTGATGACGGACGGCGCCGGCGACATCAAGGTGACTCGCAATGACGGCGGAGCGATCCTGGAGATGGCGACCACGGCCAGTGCGAAGGACACCGCTGGCGGCACGATCAACAGTGGCTACGTCGGCACCACGCTCGTGACGATTCCGGAGCTGGTGGGTGGCTGGAGCACGAAGCTCGATGCCGAAGGCAACGCCTGCAACCAGACGCAGATCTGCGGGCCCGACAACCTGGTCTACGTGGACAAGATCCGCACGCTCTTCATCGGTGAGGACACCAGCCGCCGCAACAACAACTACGTGTGGGCGTTCAACATCGACGACAAGCGGTTGACCCGGATCCTCTCGACGCCGATGTACGCGGAGGCGACCGGCCTGATGGCGGCGACCGACTACAACGGCCACGCCTACGTGATGAGCAACTTCCAGCATGCCGGAGACGGCAAGTTCGATGGCACGGGAAGCTACAAGGGCAGCGATGCGGCTGCTGTCGGCGCCGCCATCAACCAGAAGTGGGGCAACAAGAAGAAGGCGGCGATCGGCTATCTCGGCACGACCAAGGGCGCGCTGCCCGCGTTCAACTAGTCATCCACTGTCGCCGGTTGCGTCAGTTGACGTCGTTAATCTATAATTCCGGGAAATCGGATTCCGGGGATTGCGATGGACACGGTAAAGCTGGGACGCAATGGTCAGCTGTCGCTGCCGAGGGCGGTCATGAAGCGGCTGCACCTGCACGGCAACGAGACGCTGCTGCTCGAAGTCTCCGATGACGGAGTCATCCGGCTGCGGCCGGCTGCGGTGCTGCCGATCGAGATGTATACGCCGGAGCGGGTCGATGAGTTCGAGCGGGAATCGGCGGTCGACGCAGACACCCGCGCCGCCGCGCAGGAGGCACTGCGTCGCTCCGGCGGTTGATGCCGGTGACACGTCTCTTTCTCGACGCGAACATCCTGTTTCTCGCGGGCTACTCGAGCGTGAGTCCGGTGCATGACCTGATCGCACTCGCTCGAGCCGGGCGTTGCGAACTCGTGGCCTCGAGCTACGCGATTGAGGAGGCGCGCCGCAATCTCGCGGCGAAGGGTCCTGCAGGTTCTTTGCAGGCGTTCAACGCGGTGCTGGCGGATGTCACGCTGGTGGCAGAGGCCCGAGCGCCTGCGCTCGAAACCGCGACAGCCGCTGCGCTCACGGATCCCGCCGACGTGCCGATCCTGGCGGCGGCGATCCAGAGCCGTGCAGATGTCCTCGTCACCGGCGATCGCCGCGCCTTTGGTCGCCTCTTTCGCACGGCTTTCCACGGCATCGAGATTCTCGTGCTGCGCGACGCAATCCGGCGAGTGCTCGACCTGCCGCTGGAATGATGCGGAGTGGGCCATGCAGGCGCTGTTGCGCCCATGGGCCGAGCGATATCCCCCGGCCAGGCGATTCACCTCATGTAGCGGGGAAAATTGTCCGCGGCCATGTCGTCGCAGCCGCCACCTTCTCCTCTAGATTTGAGAAAGGCGTCGCAACTTTCTGATCTTGAGTGTGTTTTCAATAGCCTCTAGACTCGGGCCGGCGGAGTTCCGGGATCCCAAGCGGGGGTGTGATGGGGCGAATCAAGGGGTGGGCTCAATGCGTGGTGGCCTTGACGGCGCTGGCCGTCGGCTCCGGTGGGGTATTGGCCCCGACAACCGTAGCGGCAGCCACGACCTCGAAGACGGCGGCCACGAAGTCCGCGCAGAAGTCGCACAAGCAAAAGAAGTCATCCGCGTCGTCGCAGAAGAAGAAGAGCAAGTCGACGGCGAAGAAGTCCCAGAAGGCGAAGCCTCACCGGGCGGCACCAGCCGCGCCGCCGCGACTGTCGTACGGACAGATCATGGGACTGCACTCGACGCCCGATCCGCTGTCGCTCAAGTCAAGCGTCGCGCTGGTCGTCGACCAGGACACCGACGAAGTGCTGTTCAGCAAGAATCCGAATGCGGTGCTGCCGATCGCTTCGATCACCAAGCTGATGACCGCGCTGGTCGTCACCGAAGCCCAGCAGTCGCCGGACCAGTTGCTCACGGTCACGCAGGCCGACGTGGACACCGAGAAGGGCAGCCACTCACGGCTCCGTGTGGGCACGCGACTTACGCGCGGCGAGATGCTGCACCTCGCGCTGATGTCGTCGGAGAACCGCGCCGCCCATGCGTTGGGCCGCAATTACCCGGGCGGGTTGCCGGCGTTCGTCAATGCGATGAACCGCAAGGCGCAGCAGCTCGGCATGACCGACACCCGCTACGTCGATCCCACGGGGCTATCGAGCGCCAACCAGTCGAGCGCGCGCGACCTCGCGGTGCTGGTCAAGGCGACATACGAGCATGACTCGATCCGGTCGCTGTCGACGTCGCCGCTGCACTACGTCGCGATCGGCCCGCGCGACTTGCGATTCAAGAATTCGAACAAGCTCGTGTACAGCCCGGAGTGGGTGATCGGGCTGCAGAAGACCGGTTACATCGCCGAGGCCGGGCGCTGCCTGGTGATGCAGGCGGAACTCGCCGGCCGCAAGCTGATCATGGTGCTGCTCGACTCCGCCGGCACGTACACCCGCATCGCCGACGCCGAGCGCCTGCGCCACTGGCTCACCGGCGACGTCAATCCCGCGACGTTCATAATGCCGCCGTCCTGAGCGACGGGTTCCGGCCGCCGGGCAGACCGGAGCACATCGCGCTCGCGGACTGGTGATCGCGGCCCCAGTGAGGGCAAACTGCACGCACCGCTTGCCGCCGTGTGTCACCATGCCTTCCAGCCTGCTCGCCCTGCTCGACGACATCACCAGCGTGCTGGACGACGTGGCCACCATGACCAAGGTGGCGACGCAGAAAACCGCGGGCGTGCTGGGCGACGACCTCGCGCTGAACGCCAAGCAGGTCACCGGCGTGAAGGCCGACCGCGAGCTGCCCGTGGTGTGGGCGGTGGCCAAGGGCTCGCTGGTGAACAAGGCGATCCTCGTGCCGGCCGCACTGCTGCTGAGCGCACTGGCGCCGTGGGCCGTGACGCCGCTGATGGTCCTGGGCGGCCTGTACCTGTGCTTCGAAGGCGCCGAGAAGATCGTGCACAAGTTCCTTCACTCCAGGGAAGAGGACGCGGAACAGCGCGAGAAGCTGACCCAGGCCGTCGCCGATCCCACGATCGACCTCGTGGCGCTGGAGAAGGACAAGATCAAGGGCGCGATCCGGACGGACTTCATCCTGTCCGCCGAGATCATCGTGATCTCACTCGGCACGGTCGCCACCGCACCGCTGCTGTCGCGCGTCATCGTGCTGATCGGCATCGCATTGCTGATGACGGCGGGCGTGTACGGGCTGGTGGCCGGCATCGTGAAGCTCGACGACGGCGGACTCGCACTGACCCGCACGGGTTCCGCGGCATTGCAGGCCATCGGCCGCGGAGTGCTGGTGGCCACTCCGTGGTTGATGAAGGGGCTGTCGATCGCGGGCACCATCGCGATGTTCCTGGTGGGCGGTGGCATCCTGACGCACGGCGTGCCGGCGCTGCATCACGTGATCGCGGGGCTGCTGCATGGTTTCGACAGCGTGACCATCAAGCTCGGCACGTTGCTGCTCGATGCGGTCGCGGGACTCATCGCCGGACTGCTGGTGCTGCTCGCGATTACGATCTTTCAGCGCCTGCGACCGGCCAAGTGAAGCGAAGAACGAAGGTCCTGCTCGCCACGCTGGTGCTCGTTGCAGCGCTCGGCGGCGTGGTGTCCGCGGTGCTCACGCCGGATCCGGTCGGCATTCCCACGCCGTCCGTGGGAAAGATCGATCGCATCGAGGATTTCCCGTCGCGCTTCGTCACGCCGCGCGACGTCGACGTCTGGCTGCCGCCCGGCTACTCCGCGCAACGGAAGTACGCGGTGCTGTACATGCAGGACGGGCAGATGCTGTTCGACCCGACCATCACCTGGAACAAGCAGGAGTGGCGCGCTGACGAGACCGCGGCGACGCTGATGGCCGAGGGTCGAGTGCGGCCGTTCATCATCGTGGGCGTGCACAACGGCGGCAAGAAGCGTGGCGTCGAGTACTTTCCGCAACGGCCATTCGAGTCGCTGCCCGCAGCGCAGCAGGCCGAGCTGCTGCGGATGGACCGCGCTTCGAACCTGAAACTTTTCGGCGGCGGCATCGAGTCCGATGCGTACCTGCGTTTCCTGGTGCAGGAGCTCAAGCCCTACATCGACGGGCACTACTCGGTACTCACCGACCCGGCCGACACGGCGGTGATGGGCTCGAGCATGGGCGCGCTGATCTCGCTGTATGCCATTGCGGAGTATCCGCAGGTGTTCGGGGCCGCCGCGTGCATGTCGACGCATTGGCCGGGCGCCGTGGACGCAGCGGACAACCCGGTTCCACAGGCTTTCTTCGACTACCTGCGCGATCGGCTGCCAGACCCCGCCACACACCGCATCTATTTCGACCACGGAACGGCCATGATCGACGCGGTCTATCCTCCCCTGCAGGCCCGGGCCGACGCGGTGATGGCGGAGAAGGGCTACACGAGCGCGAACTGGCAAACCCTGCGCTTCGAGGGCGCCGAACACAGCGAGACCGCGTGGAGCGCGCGGCTCGACAAGCCGCTCGTCTTCCTGTTCGGATCGAGTCCATAGGCACATCCTGACGGCAGCCCGGGCGGCTGTGCGCAGCAGCCCTGCCCTCCCTCGGTTTCTGGCGATTCGACGGCCAGGCAACCTCCGGAATAATCCACTGTCCGCCTTGCCCAGTACGAACAACGGGCTTCGCTGCCCAATTCACGGTCACCCGCCATGCCCAATCCAGACTCGCTCCACGCAATGCTCGACGCGTTCACGCCTGACCCGGCCTCGCGGTATCCCGCATCCGTGCAGAAGGCACTGCTGCTGGCACGCCGTCTGCAGGAACGCGCACGCGAACTGCAGACGCCCTCGGAGCGGCGCCAGCAGGCCGAGCTCGACCGGATGATCCAGACGCCTTCGGACAAGGCGACGCTGGCGATGATGACCGACCAGGCCTTCCGCACCAGCGATCCCGCGCGCGCGGTGGAGCACTTGACGCATATCCTCGACGTGCAGGGCGTGCCGCGCTTCTTCGGGCCGATCGACCGCACGCTGATGAAGGGCTTCCAGTCGTTCGGCGGCTTCGTGCCCGGCGTCGCGCTGCCGCTCGTGAAGGAGCACATGCAGAAGGAAACCGCCAACGTGATCCTGCCCGGCGAGCACGACGAGCTCACCCGACACCTCGGTGAACGGCGCACCGAGGGCGTGCGGATGAACGTGAACTTCCTCGGCGAGGCGATCATGAGCGAGCCCGAGGCCGAGCGGCGCCTGCAGCAATACCTGCAGGGACTGCAGTGGCCCGAGACCGAGGTGGTGTCGATCAAGATCTCGACGCTGTATTCGCAGATCTCGCCGCTGGCCCGCGAGCACACCGTGAGCGTGCTGTGCGATCGCCTCGAGCGCCTGTTCCGCACGGCGGATCGCGCGCGGTTCACGCGACCGGACGGCACCGTGGTGCCGAAGTTCGTGTACCTCGACATGGAGGAGTACCGCGACAAGGAACTCACGGCCGAAGCGTTCATGCGCACGCTGGACCGGGACGGGCTCGGGCACGTGCGCGCCGGCATCGCGTTGCAGAGCTACATTCCCGACTCGTACCGCACGCTGCTCGAATTGCAGGCCTGGGCGCGCGGGCGCGTCGCCGCGGGCGGCGGGCGCATCACGATCAGGCTGGTCAAGGGCGCGAACATGGAGAGCGAGCGCGCCGAGTCGTCGGTCCGCGGCTGGCCGCAGGCGCCGTATCGCACCAAGCTCGAGACGGACGCGAACTACAAGCGCATGGTGCACGAGGTGATGAAGCCCGAGAACCTCGCGGCGATGGATGTCGGCGTCGCCTCGCACAACCTGTTCGATCTCGCGTACGGCCTGGTGCTGGCGCACGAGCGCGACGCAATGGACAAGGTGCAGTTCGAGATGCTCGAAGGCATGGCGAACGCACAGCGCCGCGCGCTGTTCGAGCTGTCGCGCAACCTGCTGCTGTACGCGCCTGCGTGCCGCAAAGAGAACTTCATCAACGCGATCGGCTACCTGATCCGTCGGCTCGATGAGAACACAGGGCCCGAGAACTTCCTGCGCCACGCGTTCAAGATCGAGGTGGACAGCCCGGAATGGCGCAAGCTGGAACAGGGATTCCTCGCCGCATTCGACGCGATCGGCGCGACCAGCGATGCACCGCGTCGCGACCAGGATCGCAACCAGCCGCCGGTCGTGCCCGCGGCGCTGGCACGTGGCTGGCAGCATCTCGAGAGCGAGCCGGACACGGACTTCGCGCTGCCGCAGAACGGTGAGTGGGGCGAGAAGATCGTGGCGTTGTGGCAGTCGCGATGCGGTGCCGCGGCAGTGCAGGTGCCACTCGTAATCGCCGGCGAGGATGTGCTCGACGGCCGCCTGTTACGCGAGTGCCTCGACCCTTCGCGGCCCGGCGTGGTCGTCGGACGCTACCGACAGGCGAGCGAGGCCGACATCGTTCGTGCCGTCGAATGTGCCGCGGCTGACCCCGACGGCTGGCGGTCCATGCCGGCGGCGCAGCGTTCCGAAGTGCTCGGCCGCGTCGCGCAGGAGTTGCGCGTTGCGCGCGGCGACCTGATGGGAGCGGCGCTCGCCGATGGCGGCAAGACGCTGCTGGAATCCGATCCCGAAGTGTCCGAGGCGATCGACTTCCTCGAGTTCTATCGCGAGACGGCGCGCTGGTGGCAGCAGATGCCGTCGCTGCGTGCGCAGCCGAAGGGCGTCGTCGTCGTGGTGCCGCCGTGGAATTTCCCGGTCGCGATTCCGTGCGGCGGTGTCGCCGCGGCGCTTGCGGCGGGAAACACGGTCATCATCAAGCCCGCATCGGATACCGTGCTGGTCGCATGGGAGATGTGCCAGAGCTTCTGGCGCGGCGGCGTGTCGAAGCAGGCGCTGCAGTTCCTGCCGTGCTCCGGCGCACGCGAGGGCCGCAAGCTGGTCAATCACCCGAAGGTCAACGCCGTGATCCTGACCGGCGGCACCGAGACCGCGCTGACGATGCTGAATGACAACCCGCGGCTCGACCTGTTCGCCGAGACCGGCGGCAAGGACGCGACCATCGTGACCGCGGTCTCCGATCGCGATCTGGCGATCAAGCACATCCTCCATTCGGCATTCAGCCACGCGGGGCAGAAGTGCTCCGCGACGTCGCTGCTGCTGCTGCAGGCCGAGGTCTACGACGATCCGGCGTTCCGTCGCTCGCTGTGCGAAGCCGTGCAGAGCATGAAGGTCGGCTCGGCGTGGGAACTCGACACGAAGATGGGGCCGCTGATCCAGCCGCCGTCGGGCGACCTCGAGACCGCATTGAAGGTGCTGGAGCCCGGCGAGGAATGGGCCGTGATGCCGCAGCCGGTGGACGGCAATCCGTGCCTGTGGACGCCCGGCGTCAAGTACGGCGTGCGTCCCGGCAGCTTCACGCACATGACCGAGTTCTTCGGGCCGGTGCTGGCGCGTGATGCGTTTCGAGAAACTGAGCGAGGCGGTGGCGCTGGTGAACCAGACCGGCTACGGCCTGACCAGCGGCCTCGAGAGCCTCGATGAACGCGAGTGGGATTACTGGAAGGAGCACATCCGCGCCGGCAACCTCTACATCAACCGCGTCACCACCGGCGCGATCGTGCTGCGCCAGCCGTTCGGCGGCATGGGCAAGTCGGGCTTCGGGCCGGGCATGAAGGCGGGCGGGCCGAACTACGTCGCGCAGTTCATGGATTTCGAGGACGTGGCCACGGCATCGACGGATGGTGCGCCGCGATCTGCGAGCCTTGCGGCGCTGTGCTCCGGGCTCGATGCCAGACCCTGCCGACGACGATGCGCGCATCCGCGCCGCGGCGGAAAGCTACGAGCGCAACCAGCGCGAGGAGTTCAGCGCCGACCACGACCATTTCCGGCTGGTCGGGCAGGACAATTCCGGCGCTACCTGCCGCTCGGCAGCGTGCGGGTTCGCGTGCACCCGGACGATTCTGCATTTGACATGTTCGCCCGTGCCTGCGCGGCGCATGTCGCTGGCTGCCGCGTGACGTGATCAGCTCGCCGCCGGCCTCGAATCGACGATCGTCGCGCGGCTCGAAGCCGTGACCCAGTCGTGGGCCGGAGCGATCGAGTTTGTCGAGGAGTCCGATGCGCAGATGGCGCAGGCCATCCGCGAGGACAGGTGGACCGCGTCCGCTATGCGGCGCCCGATCGCGCTTCGCTCGAAGTGCTGCGGGCGGGCAATGCGGCGGACGGTTGCGTCGTGAGTATGCCCGTGTCCGCGAGGGGCGGCTCGAGCTGCTCTGGTATGTGCGCGAGCAGAGCATCAGCACCGACTATCACCGCTATGGCAACCTCGGCATTCGTGCCGACGAGGCCCGCGCGCAAGTGAACTGACCGGTAACACAGCATGAGCCCCACCAGGGAAACGCCTTCGCTCGTCGGGGTCGCCGTGCGCGACCTCACCCGTCTCCGCAACGTGGCCGTCATCGTGGCGAAGCACGGCTTTGGCCCGCTGCTGATGCGGATGCCGCTCGGCCGCCGGCTGTTCGACAAGGCGCCCGAAGGCGATGCGTCGTTGCGCGAGCAGAGCGCGCCGGTGCGGTTCGCGAAGCTGCTGGCGGCGCTCGGCCCCACCTACATCAAGCTCGGGCAGATCCTGTCGATGCGCAAGGATCTGTTCTCGCCGGACTGGATCAGTGCGCTCGAGACGCTGCAGGACAACGCTCCGCGGCTGCCGTTCGCGGCGATTCGCGAGCAGGTCGAGGCGAGCCTCGGCGGCAAGCTCGAGGACCTCTACGCCTCGTTCGCCGAGGAGCCGCTCGGCACTGCGTCGATCGCCCAGACGCACCGCGCCCGCACGAAGGACGGCGAGGAAGTGGTGGTCAAGGTGCAGCGACCGGGGATCGAGTCGACGATGCGCTCGGACCTCGACCTGCTGTATCTCGCGGCGCAGGCGCTCGAGGCCAGCATCGACGAGATGCAGCTGTTCGGCGTGGTGTCGATCGTCGAGGAGTTCGAGAAGGGCCTGATCCGCGAACTCGACTTCAACCAGGAGCTCTCGAACCTGCTCGAGTTCCAGCGCAACCTCGATCCGGAGCACAAGGTCGCGGTGCCGCGGCCGCATCCCGAGCTCTCGACGCGCACCGTGCTGACGATGCAGTTCTTCGCGGGCCGGCCGATCCGCAAGCTCGTGCCGAAGAGCGACGAAGCGCAGGCCGTGGTCAACGAGATCGTGTATGCGGCACTGAAGCAGGTGTTCGTGGACGGCGTGTTCCACGGCGACCCGCACGCCGGCAACCTGCTGTACGACGACGACCTCACGGTCTGCATGATCGACCTCGGCATGGTGGGCCGCATCTCGCCCGAGCAGCGCGACGACATCGTGACGCTGATGATCGCGACGATCTCGAACGACTCGACGACCGTCGCCCGGCTGCTGCTGAAGATGGGCACGCCCACGCAGCGCGTGAACCTGAACGAGCTCAAGGCCGACATCGAGCGGATCCGCGCGAAGCACCTGATGGTGAAGAGCTTCGGCGAATACGACTCGGCCGGGTTCATCGAGGAGTTCGCCAAGGCCGCCGGCCGCTACCGGATCAAGCTCGCCACCGAGATGTCGATCCTGGCCAAGGCCGCCGCGACTCTCGAGGACATCATCCGGACGCTGCATCCCGACGTGGACCTGATCGGCATCGCGCGCCCGTTCCTCGACGACATCGTGCAGCGACGCCTGTCGCCACAGCGGATCCTCGGCAACATGATGAGCGAGGCGTCGGGCATCGGCTCGATGCTGCGTACCGTGCCCGGGCAGATCGACCAGCTGATGCACGATTTCGAGACCGGCAACATCATGGTCCGCGCCGTCACGCCGCAGCTCGACGACGTGCCGCGACGCCTGCATGCGCTCGGCGGGCGGCTGACTCTGGCCGCATTCGCCTCGGCGACCACGATCGCGACGGCGATCGCAATGCCGGAGACGACAGCGTCGACTCCGCGCATGCTCACTGCGGCAGTGCTGGCGGTCGCCGCCATTGCGAGCTGGGGCACACTGCTCGTCTGGCATTGGTTCGGGCACGGCCGGCCGATGCGCCTGACACCGCTGCTGCGCTTCTTCAGGCGCTGAGTCCGGGACTGCAGCACCGGCGTCTCGTTTGCTACAGTGGCGCAGGTTGCGGAGTGGCCGCAGGCGCGGCAAGGATCGAATCGATGGACGAGCCGGTCGAGACACTGCAGCACACGACGGGCCTGCTGACCAGGCTCGCGGTCGACTACGGCCCGCGCCTGCTCGCGGCGGCGCTGGTGCTGCTGGCCGGATACTTCGTTACGAACTGGATTTCGCGAATGGCCGAGCGCGGCCTCGATCGGCTCTCGCTCGAGCCGCCGGTCAAGCTGCTCTGCTGCTGCGCGTCGTTCGCACCTGCTGGTCTTCTCGCTGTTCCTGCTGATGGCGCTGCAGAACCTCGGCATCGACCTGTTGCCGCTGGTCGCGGGCCTCGGCATCGCGGGCGCCGGCGTCGCGCTCGCGATGCAGGGCGTGCTCGGCAACATCATGGCCGGGCTCACGATCATCTTCACGCGGCCGTTCCGCGTCGGACAGTACATCTCCATCGCCGGCGAAGAGGGCCAGGTCGAGGCCGTCACGCTGTTCAATACGTCGCTGCGCACGCGGACCGATCTTCGGTCGTGATCCCGAACCGCAAGATCGCGGGCGAGATCCTGCACAACTACGGCGAGATCCGGCAGCTGAATCTCGGCGTCTGCAGGTGACGTACGAGACGGATTTCGACGTCGCCATTTCGACGCGCGCGAGGTGCTCGAGGCGAATCCCCGGGTACTGAAGGAGCCGGCCGCGGTGGTGCAGGCATCGTCGCTCGGCGAGTTTCGGCATCGGCATTGCAATGAAGCCGTGGGTCACCGTCGGCGACTACGATCCGGCCGTCGGCGAGATCATTCCCGCGATCGCGCGTGCCTTCCGCGACAGGGAGGTCGCCATCGCCGCGCCGCCGCGCAAGAAGAGCTAGCGCTGCAGCGGGCATCGCCGTGACACGGCAACGACTGCTGCTCGACTATGTCTACGACCACGTGCGCACCATGCCGACAGGATCTTCCTGACGCAGCCGTACGACGGCGGCAAGACCGTCGACTACACCTGGGGCCAGGTCTTCGACCAGGCCAGCCGGATGGCGGCGCACCTCAGGCCAGCGGCTTCGGCGACGGCACGCACGTCGCGATGCTGTCGAAGAACTGCGCGCACTTCTTCATTGCCGAACTGGCGATCTGGATGGCGGGCTGCACGACGGTCGCGATCTTCCCAACCGAAGGCCCCGACACGGTCCGCTACGTGCTCGAGCACAGCGACTCGAAGCTGCTGTTCGTCGGCAAGCTCGACACCTGGCCGCAGCAGGAGCCCGGCGTGCCGGCCGGCATGCCGCGCATCGCGCTGCCGCTGGCGCCGCCGACCGAGTACGAGAGTGGGACGACATCGTCGCACGCACGAAGCCGCTGCCCGAGCGCCGCACGCGCAAGCCCGACGAGCTGGCGATGATCATCTACACGTCGGGATCCACCGGACGCCCAAGGGCGTCATGCACAACTTCGGGCGGCGTCACGCGTCGCCGCGGAGCGGATCGTCGCGGCCGAGAAGTACACGTCGCAGGACCGGCTGCTGTCGTACCTGCCGCTGGCCCACGTGTTCGAGCGCGCCTTCGTCGAGTGCGCGGCGTTCGTCGTCGCGCCGCACGTCTACTTCGCCGAGACGCTCGAGTCCTTCGTGCAGGACATCGGGCGCGCGCGGCCCACGCTGTTCATCTCGGTGCCGCGGCTGTGGGTCAAGTTCCAGCAGGGCGTGCTGCAAAGTTGCCGCCGAAGAAGCTCGACCTGCTGCTGAAGATCCCGGTCCTGAACAACATGATTCGGCGCAAGGTCCTGACCGGGCTGGGGCTCGACCAGGCGCGGCTGGCCGGCAGCGGCTCGGCGCCGATCCCGGGCGAGGTCATCGCATGGTATCGCCGTCTGGGCCTGAACCTGAAGGAAGGCTATGCGATGACCGAGGACTTCGCGTACTCGCACAGCTCGACTGACGACGCCCACGAAGTGGGCTATGTCGGCGTGCCGTACCCGGGCGTCGAAGTGAAGTTCAGCGACGACCACGAGGTGCTGATCAAGTCGCCGGGCCAGATGGTCGGCTACTACAAGCAGCCCGAGCTGACCCGGGAGTCGTTCACGCCGGACGGCTTCTTCCGCACCGGCGACCTCGGCGAGCGGCGCCCGAACGGACTGCTCAAGCTGACCGGGCGCGCCAAGGAGCTGTTCAAGACCGCCAAGGGCAAGTACGTGGCGCCGGCGCCGATCGAGAATCGGCTCGGCGAGAACCCGATGATCGAGACCGTGATGGTTTCGGGGCGTCGGCCAGCCGGCGGCCTACGCACTGGTCGTGCTCGCCGAGGAGCTGCGGCCGCGGTCAAGGACCCGGCGGCGTGCCAACGTCGACGTGAACTCGAGCAGCTGCTGCGAGGTCAACAAGGAGCTGGCCGACTACGAGCAGCTGCAGATGTTCGTGATCGTGCGCGAGCCGTTCTCGATCGAGAACGGCTGCTGACGCCGACCATGAAGATCAAGCGCCGCGGATCGAGGCGGCGGTGGCCTCGCAGGTCGAGGACTGGTACGCGAGCGGCCAGCGCGTGCTGTGGGCCTGACCCCAGGCAGGGCCGGTCTGCAGTGCACGTTCAGCGAAAGATCGCCTCAAGTGCGCGATCGAGATCCGGGTACAGAAACTCGAACCCCTCTTCGAGCAGGCGCCTGGGCACCATCCGGTCGCTCACCAGCAGCAGCTCGGACATGTCGCCGAACAGCAGCTTCAGCGCCGCTTCGGGCATCGGCAGCACCGTCGGCCGGCCGATCGCGCGGCCCAGCGCCTTCGTGAACTCCGCGTTGGTCACCGGATTCGGCGCACTGCAGTTGTAGGCGCCCTTCGCGCGAGGGTTCTCCAGCAGCCACTGGCAGATCGACGCCATGTCCTCGCGATGGATCCAAGGAAAATAGTGCCGGCCCGAGCCCAGGCGTCCGCCCGCGCCCATCCTGAACGCCGACAGCATCTTCGCAAGCGCCCCGCCGTTGCGATCGAGCACCACGCCGATGCGCATCAGGCACACGCGCACGCCGAACTCGGACGCCTTGCGCCTCCCGCTCCCAGGCAGCGCAAGATCATGGTGAATCCGGGCGTGGGCTTCGTGTCCTCCGTGATGAGCCGGTCGCCCTGCTCGCCGTAGTAGCCGACGGCCGATCCCGACACCAGCACCTTCGGCGGGCGCTTCGCCGTCCGCATCCATTGCACGAGCCTCGACGTCGTGCCGACGCGTGACTCGAGCAGCAACCTGCGGCGGGCGTCGGTCCAGCGGGCATCGCCGATCGGCTCTCCGGCCAGGTTGATCACCGCGCCGACGCGGTCCGCGTCAACGTCCTCGAGCCGATTCACCGCGCTCGAAGCGCCCCTCGGCAAACGGGGGTTCGGCTGGCGAGTCAGGATCACCGCCTCGTGGCCCGCAGCGTGAAGCCGCGGGCAGAGCGCCTGGCCGATGAATCCGGTTCCGCCGGTGATGAGTATTCGCATGACTTGTACCGATGACTCGACCTGGGAAATTGCGCTCAGAAGTAGACGGCTTCCAGCAACGCGATCGGCGCGCCGTTCGCATCGAACAACTCGAGCGTGTTCGCGCTGATGCGCCAGCGTGTGGCCTGCGTGAGCATAGTCGCGAGTGATCGTTCCATCGCGGCGAGCTGCGGCTCGCAAGGTGCGGCAGCCGACGTCGCCGGCGTGAAGCGGATCGAGTCGACATCCACCGAGTAGTCGCCTGAGAGCTGGTTGCAGCCCACGGTGGCCCTGTAGTCACGCAGCCCGTCGCCTTCGCGGAGAACCAGGTGCGGCTCGCGCTGGCCCTCGGCCGCGCGGACGGACTGATCGCCGAGACGCACGATGCGCCAGTAGGTGTTCGACAGCGACGCGTGCGCCATCGCGCGCTCGCATTGCTCGCCGGGCCAGGCATTGATGAACCGGTTCACGACCACGGTGCGTTCGACGCCCTCGCCTTCCATCTTCGGACGATCGACGATCGAGCCATCGAACGTCACGTACAGTTTCGCACCCGGCGCTGCGACGGCTGCGACATACGCGCGCTCCAGCTTCACGAAGTCGCCCTCCATCGCGATGGGGTAGCGGCGAGCGGTCATGCACTCGGTGAAACTCGCCGCGTCGGCCAGGTACGTCATTTCGCCACCGAGCGACAGCGTCAGGTCGGCCAGGTGCAACTGGCCATCGCTCGTCAGCTCGTACGAAAGGGACGATGCTATCGGGCCGCCCGTGGTGTCCAGCAGCCGCAGCCTGTCCGGCCCGAGGATCTCGAAGCGCAGCGGCATCTCGCCCGCGCCGTACAGGATCAGCCCGTTGCCGCCCGGGTCGAGGCGCCAGCGCCCGACCTCGTCACGCTCGAGGTCGCGCCCGACCCACACGCGGCGCATCTGATAACCCTCGTCCGGCCACAGGTCGAGGTGATAGCGAACCATTGCGCAATCCGCGCAAGGCAGTTCGCCGGTGAATGTCGCGGGCAGGCGCAGTTGCTGCGCAGTTGAGATCGGTTCCATCGGCGGCTCCGCAGCCTTGCACGCCTGCAGCAGCGGCAATGACACCAGTGCCGCCACCGCGATCCGCTTGCTGATTCGCATCGTCCGCTCCTGCCGGGCCTTCGCCCCGTCTCAGTTCGCCGTCGCACCCGCGACCGGCAGTGACGTCGGCGCGCCCGGCCCCACCGGCCACCCCAGCAGCAACCACAGCACGAACAGCGCCGACCAGCCGACCAGGAACGTCACCGAGTACGGCAACATCAGCGACACCAGCGTACCGAGCCCGGCCCGGGCCAGGTAGCGCTGCACGAAGGCGATTATCAGCGCGAAGTAACTCATCATCGGCGAAATGATGTTGGTCACCGAGTCGCCGACGCGGTATGCCGCCTGCGTCACCTCCGGGGGATAGCCTAGCAGCATGAACATCGGCACGAACACCGGGGCCATCAGCGCCCACTTGGCCGATGCCGAACCCATCACCAGGTTGATCGTGGCAGACAGCAGGATGAACGACAGCATCAACGGCACCTGGTTCAGGCCCGCGGACTTCAGGAACTCCGCGCCGTCGACGGCGAGGATCAGGCCGAGGTTCGTCCAGTTGAAGAACGCGACGAACTGTGCGGCGAAGAACACCAGCACCATGTAACCGCCGAGCGTCGACATCTGCTGGCTCATGCCCTTGATCAGGTCACGATCGTTGCGGACCGTGCCCGCGCCGATGCCGTATGCGGTGCCGAGCCCGACACCGAAGACGAAGATCAGCGCGACGATGCCCTGCAGGAACGGCGAGTGCAGCACGCTGCCGGTCTGCGGGTCGCGCAGGAACCCGTCCGCGGGCAACAGGCCCCACAGCACGAGCCCGCTCAACGCCGCAAACGCAATGGCCGCGAACCGCAGCCCGCGGCGCTCCGCAAGGGTAAGCGGCTTCACCATCTCGCGCGAGTCGGCATCGCCGCCGCTGCCTTCGCCCGTATCGACGTAGGTCCCGAGCCGGGGCGCGACGAGCTTCTCCGTGACCCACCAGCCGAGCGCAGTGATCAGGAACGTCGAGACGAACAGGAAATAGTAGTTGGCTGCGGGGCTGACCACGTACGTCGGATCGATGATCCGTGCCGCTTCCTGCGACAGGCCGGCGAGCAGCGGGTCGATCGTGCCGAGCACGAGATTGGCGCTGTACCCGCCCGAGACACCGGCGAACGCGGCCGCCAGTCCGAGCACCGGGTGGCGTCCGGCAGCCTTGAAGATCAACGCCGCGAGCGGCACCAGCAGCACGTAGCCGACCTCGCTCGCCGCGTTCGACATCACGCCGGCGAACACGACGACCGGCGTCAGCAGCGCGCGCGGCGCCTTGAGCACGAGCGTGCGCATCAGCGCGCCGATCAACCCCGACACCTCGGCGGCGCCGATGCCGATCATCGCCACCAGCACGGTGCCGAGCGGGGCGAAGCTCGTGAAGTTCGTCACCATGCCGGTCAGGATCCGGTGCAGTCCGGCGACGGAGAGCAGGCTCACCGGCTCGATCAGCTTGCCGGTCGTCGGGTGAGTGACCGCGAGGTCGAACTGGGCCGCGATCCCGGAGATCACGACGACCAGGACGGCCAGCATCGCAAACAGCGTCGTCGGGTCCGGCAGCGCGTTGCCGATCCGTTCCACGACGTCGAGGAACCGGTCGACGCCTCCGCGACGCGCCCGCGCGGCTGCAACTGACTTATCCGTCATGACCTGCCTGCCTCCCCCGCTTCCGGCCGATGCGGGCCTCGTTCGGGCCCGGCGGAGGACCGTATTCGCCGCCAACGCGCAGTCGGATCTGACGATCGCGACACGGCCCAGAAGCGGATCGATTCAGGCATCATTTGCGCGGCAGCCGGACAGACCGGCTGGCCGCTCGGGCCCTGAAGACATGATCAACGATCCACCCACCGTGCTCGACGTCGAAGTCGCCATCGTCGGCGCCGGATTCGGCGGACTGTGCATGGGCATCAGGCTGCTCCAGGCCGGCATGCGCGATTTCGTCATTCTCGAGAAGGGCAATGAAGTCGG
This sequence comes from uncultured Gammaproteobacteria bacterium, assembly GCA_963696545.1. Taxonomy (GTDB): domain Bacteria; phylum Pseudomonadota; class Gammaproteobacteria; order Steroidobacterales; family Steroidobacteraceae; genus RPQJ01. The sequence goes on along the minus strand of CAVOKQ010000013.1, from coordinate 69,679 downwards.
CGGCACCTGGCGGGACAACAACTATCCCGGCGCGGCGTGCGACGTGCAGTCGCATTTCTACTCGTACTCGTTCGACGGCAAGCCGGACTGGAGCAGGCGTTACGCGGGCTGGCAGGAGATCCAGCGGTACATTCTCGACACGACCGAGCGGCACGGCATGCGCCGTTACATCCGGTTCGGCGAGGAAGTGAACTCGGCGCACTTCGACGCGATGAACGGCCGCTGGAGCATCGCGACCAGGTCCGGCCTCGCGCTCTCGGCGCGGCACCTGGTCCTTGCGACGGGACCGCTGCACGTACCGCACATCCCGAACCTCCCGGGCCTCGAGTCGTTCAAGGGCAAGGTGTTCCACTCGGCGCGCTGGGACCACGGCTATGACCTCGCGGGCAAGCGCGTTGCGTCGATCGGCACCGGCGGCAGCGCAATCCAGTATTGCCCCGAGATCGCGCCGCAGACCGGCAAGCTGTACGTCTTCCAGCGCTCGCCGGCCTGGGTGATTCCGCGCGACAGGCGCACCTACACCGATGCGCAGAAGCGGCGCTTCGCGCGCTTCCCGGTGCTCAGGAAGCTGCACCGCTGGCAACTGTACTGGCAGAACGAGTCGCGCCTGATCGGGTTGCTGCACCCGGCACTGGCACGCGTGCCGGAGGCACTGTCACGGCGTTTCCTCGCGCACCAGGTGAAAGATCCCGCGGTCGTCAAGGCGCTCACGCCCGAGTACACGTTCGGCTGCAAGCGCGTGCTGATCTCGAACGACTGGTTCCGGATGTTCAACCAGCCGAACGTCGAACTGGTGACGAACGGCATCCGCGAAATCCGCGCGCGATTCGATCGTGACCGACGACGGCGTCAGAGCGCCAGGTCGACTGCATCATCCTCGGCACCGGGTTCGTCGTGGACCCGCGTGACTACATGCAGCACTTCCCGATCACGGGCCTGCCTGGCCACACGCTGACCCAGGACTGGAAGGACGGCGCCGAGGCGTACTACGGCATCAACGTCACCGGCTACCCGAACCTGCACCAGCTGGTCGGGCCCAACACCGCGCTCGGCCACAACTCGATCATCTTCATGATCGAGGCGCAGGTGAATTACGTGCTCGACTGCATCCGCACGCTGCAGCGCCGCGGCGCGGACTACATGGAAGTGAAGCCCGAGGCGCAGGCCCGCTTCAACGAGCGGGTGCAGCAGGCATTGCGTGGCACCGTGTGGTCATCCGGTTGCGCGAGCTACTACCGCCAGTCAGATGGCCGCATCTTCAGCATCTGGCCGTGGTCGACGCTGGCGCTACTGGCTGAAGACGCGCCGGGTGAACGCCTCGAACTACAACTTCGTGCGCCTCGGGCAGGACGCCGCCGCACTGCCCCCGCCTCAGCGCGCCGCCGCGTAGCCGAAGCGCTGCATCTGCGCGCCGTGCCGTGCCAGCACGCGCGCCGACTGCTCCATCGTGAGCTCGGTTCGCCACTGGCCCGGGCGGCCGTCGCGGAAGAAGCGCCGCGCCTTGTCCGAAGCCTCGGCAAAGCCTTCGGTGCGCTCCTGTCCGGCAAGCGATTCGAAAGACGCGTGCCGCACCGCGCGCTCGATCCTCGCGCGTTCGTCGTCGAGCTTCAGCAGCCGGGCCGCCTTGGTGAACTCGAACACTGGATTCGCGACAAGGTCCTCGTAGCGCAGCACGACGACGCGCTCTCCGGCGAGATCGGCCCAGCTGCTGACGTGATGCGACCATGAGCCCAGCACCTGCGTCACGAACAGCGCGTCGTTCGCCGTCGCGACCCGGTCGTCGCCGAGCCGCTCGATCGCGGCATCGAGCTCGAGCCCGAAGTGATGCGACATGCTGACCGCCACGTCGCGCGGGTCGCGCACCACGTAGATCGCCCCGGCCGTGACCGTTCCCTCGTGCAACGGATAGCGCTCGACGAAGCCTGCGCAGTTGTGCGTTTTCACGAGCCGCGTACCGGGCGACTGCGCCGCGATCGCGGCGTGCACGCGCGGACGCAGTGCGCAGATCTCGTCGAACGTGAGCCCGGTGCTCGGCCGACCGGCAAGCTGGGTGAAGAGCTCGGGCCGCGCCTCGTCGTCGCAGTACTGCGGCAGCTCGGCGAGCGGCACCGGTGCCTCCGCATCGGCCACGAGGTTCGCGAGGAACGCCCGCAGCCACGTGTTGCCGGACTTGGGGTAAGAGGCCAGCCAGACGATGTTACCCATGGTGCTCGCGTCGTTCCTCATGCGCCGCGCAAGCGCGCACGGCTCCGACATCGTACGATTCCGCCGATGCCGCCGCACGTCGAGCGACGGCCGGCGCCGGCCTTACGAGCCGTGAAGCGGCCCCGTCAGCACGAGCCACGCCCCGCATGCGAGCAGCACGCCGACCGCCGCGGCCACGGCTTCGGTGACCGGACCCTGCTTCAGCAGTCGCGCCAGCGCGCGCCCGGCCAGCGGCAGCAGCGCCGCGAGTCCAAGCAGTCCAGCCTCCAGGGACAGGGTGCGCAGCGTGTCGGCCGAGCTCGCGGCCCACGTCAGCGCCACGAGCGGCCACCCGAGCGCAACGATCGGCAGGCACACACGCAGCCCCGCGACGTAGCCGCCGACGGCCGCGATCCTGGGTGCGATCACCGCGACCAGCATGGCTCGCGTCACCGCGAGCACGAGCAGCGCCTGGCCTGCCGGCAGCGCGGCATCGATGCCCGCCTGCAGCGCAATCCGGCTGGCCACGAGCCACCAGGCCGCCACGGCCCCCACGAGCGCGAGACCGAGCGCGAGACCGAGTCGAGTGCTCACTGATTCACCGCTGCATCGTGCCGTGCTGCGCGCACGAGCAACCATGCCTGTGACTGCGCAGGCGCACCGGCAACGCGCTGCAGTTCCAGCGGCCACAGCACCGCCTGCGCATCAACCGGTGTCCGGGCGAGAGCCAGAGTTTCCGCACCGTCCGCCGGCGTCGAGCCACGGGCCGGATCGAGCTCGACCTGCCGCCCCGCCGCGAGCGCATCGACCGCGAACAGCCGACCGTTCCAGGCGAGCCTGCCGGCCGGCAGGCCTGAGGCCCCTGCATTGGCAAGCACGAGACGGCCTTGCGGCGTCGCACGCACCGCGGCTTCACGAGCCACTGGAAACTCGCCCGAGTAGCACAGCGAGGCGCCGGCGAACAGGCGGCTGTCGAATTGAACACCGGAGTAGCGGCGCGCGGCGGCGTCCCAGGTCCACTGGCCACGATCACTTGCACGGCAGGCGCGTGGCCGCGCGAGCACGTCGAGCACACGCACGTCCGCCCGGCCGCGACGGAGCCCGGTCACCTGCTGCAGCCCGCGATACTGCGCGATCCGCTCGCCCGCACCCGCTTCCGCCCAGACAGTCAGTCGCTCCGCGGGCGACCTCGTCTGCACCAGCCCGAGCACGGCTGCCGCCAGCAGCGCCGGTACGGCAACCGCGGCGAGCAGCGACGACGTGAAGATCCCGAGAATGACGGCGGCGGCTGCGCACAGCGCGAGCAGCGCCGCGACGAGATTCCACGAGCGCAGGTCAGGTCCCATGACTGACGCGAGCGCCGCAGGCTCCGGCGTGTCGGCCGAGGGCGTGGCCAGGATGGCCGCGAGTTGCACCAGCGCCTGCTGCTCACTCTGGGCGACCGAGAACCTCCGTCCCCCGCAGCCGGCCACGGACCGGAACAATCCCTCGTCGCGCGACGTCGCGCTGATCAGCACGGCGCGGCCGCAACCCGAGAGGTATGCGAGCAGCGCCGCAAGCTGCTGCTGTCCGAGCGAGGCCACGACACGACGGTCGATGATCAGCGCGTCGATGCTCGAGTACGCCGACGAGTTGAGTGGCAGATGGCCGGGCTCGAGCGAGATGGTGTGGAATCCGGGGAGCGCGCCGGGGGCCGGCGTGCCCGCGACCCATGCCAGCAACGGCGATTCCGACAGCGCAAGACGGACTGTTCGCGACGCATTCAGGTCACGAGCGCGCCCGACTCCAACACCGATCACTTCGGCCGCCGGCACGGGAATCGCGTTGCTCGACTGCTGGCCCGGCTCGAGTTCCACGACCGTCCGAACCCGGCTCGCGCCCGTACTCAGCGTCACCCGTACGGTATCGCGCTGCTGCGAGCGCAGCCGGACATCCAGCTCGGTGACGCGCCCCGGACGTGTCCAGCCGTCCCAGGCAGGCACGACTTCCAGATCGAGCGGGGTCGCAGAGCGCGCGGCATGGCTCGCGACACCGAGCACGGCCAGCAGCGCCAGCGCACGCAGCAAGCGCGCTTCGGCGCGACCGAGAGCAGTGAGCGCCACCAGCGCGAGCGCGTAGGCGATCAGCAGCGTCGCGACGCGCGGATAGTCGACCTGCAGCGCGCCGAGACTGGAGTGTGCGTAGAACCACTGGCCGCGCAGCACGTCGTAGCCGGAAGCCGATGCCAGGTGCGCGAGCGGGCTCGAGCCGAGCACCAACGACGGCCACCGCGGGTCGGTCCTGGCGCCGAGGTCGGCCGCGGGCCCGAGCCACACGGGCGCAGCAGCAGCGAGCCACAGCAGCGCCGTCACGCTCCACAGCGACCACTCGCGGGCGGACGACTCGCTCGCCCCGAGCCGCATTACGACCGGCTCGATCAGCGCGGCGAGCTGATGCAGCACGGCCAGCATCAGCACCGCGACGAGTCCCGCCAGCGCGACACCCTGCAGCGCGACGGCGCCGTGCAGGACCCACAGCACGCCGCACGTCACGACGATTGCAGCGACCGGGCCGAGCGTCGCGGCCAGCAGCCTGCGGACGGATGGGCTTTCGCGCGGCCAGAACAGCGGCGCGAGCAGCGCCGGCACTGCCACGGAAACGAACGCCAGTTCGGTGGGAGACACGGGGCCGCCGCGCGGCAGCAGCAGGGCCGCCACGATCGCGGACACGATGGCCAGCGCGAGCGCTGCAGGCGGCCCCGGTCTCGCCACGTCTACGCGCCCACTACCCGCAGCAGCAGGTGCAACGCCGCGCATGCGACCACGCCGGCAACGACGTCGTCCACCATGATGCCGAAGCCGCCCTGCACGTTGCGGTCGCACCAGCGGATCGGACCCGGCTTCCAGATGTCGAACAGCCGGAACAACGCGAAACCTGCGAGCACCGCGAGCACACTCGGCGGCACCAGGAACATCGTGATCCAGAAGCCGACGAACTCGTCGAACACGATGCCGCCGTGGTCGTGCACCTCGAGGTCACGCGACACCGTGTCGCAGATCCACACGCCGAGCGCGAACGCGGCGACGACGGTCACGGCATAGAGCCAGGCCGGCAGCGCGCTGATTGCAAGATAGAGCGGTATCGCGACCAGCGTGCCGAACGTGCCCGGGGCGTACTTCGCCAGCCCGCTGCCGAAGCCGAACGCGAGGCAGTGCCGCCAGTTGCGGAAGACGTTGCGGTTGATGGCCAGGTCGAACATTGCGCTCGCCACTTGCTGCCGGGCGCCCGGGCTCGCGCGCCGGCTACGCCGTCGCGGCGCGGTACTGCGTCGCCGGGCCGGACAGCACCGACTCGAGCGCCAGCAGGAATCCGGCGAGGTCGGCATCGGTCTGGTCGCCCATGACCGCGAGTTGGAAGTAGCGCGGCGCCAGCGGCGCCTTGGTGCCGTAGATCACGTAGCCGCGCTCGCGCATCTGCGCGTACAGGTCCGCGAATTCGAGCGATGCCGGGACGGTGACGGTGAGGATCGAGCACGCTTCGCTGCCCGCGGGCAGGCGCAGCAGCGACAGGCCGAGACGCGTGAGCCCCTGGGCAAGGTACGCACGGCGCCGCAGGTACTGGCGGCGGCGCTCAGCAACGCCACCCTGCTCGAGCAACTCCTCGAGCGCGCGGTCCAGCGCGAGGAACGCGGGCACCGCGGGCGTGAACGGTGTCTGCGAGTTCAGCTCGAGCTGGTCGTGATAGCGGCGCAGGTCGAGCGAGAACGTCCGCGGGCGGACTTCCGTCCGTTCGGCGAGCCAGTCGCGACGCACGCAGACGAGCGCGATGCCCGGCGCGCCGTGCAGGCACTTGCCGGACGACGTGACGCAGACGTCGATGCGGTCCCGGGTCACGTGCAGGTCCTCGGCCCCGGCGCTCGATGTCGCATCGACGAACGTGCGCAGGCCGTGGCGCTTTGCGATCTCGCAGACGGCGGCCACGGGATTCACGAGGCCGCAGGATGTCTCGTGGTGCGTCATCGCGACGGCCGCAACCCGCGTTGCCCCGCTCGATGCGAGCGCTGCCTCGATCCGCGCGAGGTCGAATGGCTGCCCGAACCCGAAATCGACCGGCAGGCACGCAATGCCGTGCACCTGGAGGATCTGCAGGATGCGCTCCCCGAACGTGCCGTTCACTGGAACGACGACCGTCCCGGCCTCCGGGAACAACGATGCGCACGCGGCCTCGATGCCTGCCGTCGCCGGCCCGGTGATGAACAGCACGCTGTGCTCGCCGCCGGCGCCGAGCAGCGTCGCGCAATTACGGCGCAGCCGGGAAACGATCTGCGAGAAGCGCGCGTCACGGTGGCCGACGTCGCACTGGCCGAGCGCCTTCCTGACGCCGGGCGACAGCATCACCGGCCCGGGACAGAGCAGCACGTCGGTTCGCGCCCGAACGATCGGGGGCGTCATGCGGCACTCCCGACGAGCGCGCGGGTATAGCGCCACCCGGCGAGGCAGCTGAGCAGCAGGCCGGCGCCCATGCTCGCGAACGCCAGTGGCTTCAGCCAGGCCGCGGTCGTCTCCGGCACGTCGAACATCAGGGCCACCGCCATCAGCAGCAACGCCCAGTAGATGAACGCGGTGGCGAACTTGCCGGAGCCGTGCGACGGAATCTCCACGCCGCCCATGGCCGCGAAGCGCCGGACCGTGGCCACCCAGAACTCGCGGGCCAGGAACACCAGCAGGAAGACGAACGGAAATCCGCCTGCGATCACCAGCATCGCGAGCGCGATCGCGGTCGTGAAGCTGTCGGCGGCTTGGTCCAGCATCGCTCCCAATGCGGTCTCCTGGTTCAGGCGGCGGGCGAGGTAACCGTCCAGGTGGTCGGTCAGGCAGGCCAGCGTGCCGAGCACTACGGTCACTCGCGGGTAGCCCGCGAAATAGAGCAGGACCGCGGCGGATACGCCGACGATGCGCGCGAGGGAGACCAGGTTCGGCACCGTGGTGAAGTCCGCGCCCCTGATCGTCGCCACGCCCCTGCGTTGTCCTGATGCCGTGCCGGGCGCCATCCCAGTTTTATCCAGTCCCGCAGCCCGCGGATCATCGGTTGGAACGGCGAATGGTAACGCATCGGCCGTCCATTTGCCCCCGGACCCCCGGTCCGGAGGGGGTCACGTGAAGCTTATGTATACCCGCCGGTTGTGCCGCCCCTTGTTTTCGACCCGGGTCACCGCGACCCGGCCGATTTCGCCGGTCCGGGCGACGTGCGTGCCGCCGCAAGGCTGCAGGTCCACCCCGGGGATCTCCAGCAGCCGGATCCTGCCGACCCCGCGGGGCGGCTGCACGGACATGGTCCGGACGAGCCCGGGCTGGCGGTCGAGTTCCTCGTCGGTGATCCAGGTCGACCGGGTGGCGTGGTCGGCCTCGATCAGCGCGTTGACCGCGGCAGTCACCTGGACCGGGTCGATCTCTTCCTGCGTGTCGAAGTCGAGCCGGCCCTTGTCCGCAGTGATCTGGCCCCCGGTGACGCCGAACCGCAACACCGACCCGAGCAAGTGCAGGCAACTGTGCATGCGCATGTGCGCATGACGCCGCTCCCAGTCGAGCCGCGCCTCGACCTCGGACCCGACCTCGGGCGGCGGGTCGCCGGCGGCAATCACGTGCACGATGCGGCCACCCTCCCCTTTGCGGGTGTCTTGCACCCGCCATTCGCGCCCGTCCTTCGATCGGAGAGCGCCGGTGTCGCCGGGCTGCCCGCCGCCGAGTGGATAGAAGACCGTTCGGTCGAGAACCACGCCGGCCTCGAGTACCTCGATCACGCGCGCCCTGCATTCGCGAAGGTAGGCGTCCTGCTGGAACAGCGGTTCGGTCATGGGCATCGAAGGGTCCTCCTGCGTGGAGTCTAGCCGCTATCATCCGGCGATCCAGTCCACGCAAGCGCGGGAAATACATGCTGCAACCCTGTTACGTCCGGGCCTCGGCACTGTGCGCGGCCGGCATCGCCGCCCTGACGTTGCTTGTCGCGGGACCGGCCCTTTCCGCCGCACGCCACGACGTCGTGATCCGCGGCGGCACGATCTACGACGGCAGCGGCGGCAAGCCCTATGCCGGCGAAGTCGCGATCGACGGCGACCGGATCACGTACGTCGGGAAGCCCCGCGGCTCGCGCGGTCGCACGGAGATCGACGCCCGTGGCAAGGCGGTGACGCCCGGCTTCGTCAACATGCTGTCCTGGTCCAACGAATCACTGATCCAGGACGGACTGGGCCAGAGCGAGCTGCGCCAGGGCGTGACGCTGCAGGTGATGGGTGAAGGCTGGTCGATGGGACCGCTGAACGAGCACATGCGCGAGCTCGCGGTCCGGCGCCAGGTCGACGTGCATTACCCGGTCGACTGGACGACGCTCGGCGAGTACCTGGCGAAGCTCGAGGCGCGCGGCGTGGCGCAGAACGTGGCCTCGTTCGTCGGCGCGACCACGGCGCGGGAGTACGTGCTCGGCGAGAAGGACGTGCAGCCCACACCGGAGCAACTCGTCGAGATGCAGGGCCTGGTGCGCCAGGCGATGGAGGAAGGCGCGGTCGGCGTGGGCTCTTCGCTGATCTATGCGCCTGCGACCTATGCGAAGACGCCGGAGCTGATCGCACTGGTCACGGAGGCCGGGCGCTGCGGCGGCATGTACATCACGCACATGCGCAGCGAAGGCGACCGGCTCGTCGAGTCGGTGCAGGAGACCATCGACATCGCGCGTGCCTCGGGCGCGCCGGCCGAGATCTACCACCTGAAGCTCGCGGGGCGCGCCAACTGGAACAAGCTCGACCAGGTCGTCGCGATGATCGAGGAAGCGCGCCGCTCCGGCGTGCGCATCACGGCGGACATGTACACCTACATCGGCGGCGCCACGGGCCTCAATGCCGCAATGCCGACCTGGGTACAGGACGGCGGCCTCGAGGCTTGGATCGAGCGGCTGAAGGACCCTGCGATCCGCGCACGCGTGCTCGCCGAGATGCGCAACCCCTCGCCGGACTGGGAAAACCTGCTGGGTCACGCCGGCGCGGACCAGACGCTGCTGCTCAGCTTCAAGAACCCGAAGCTGAAGCCGCTCACGGGCCGCACGCTCGCGTCGGTGGCGAAGGAACGCGGCGTGTCGCCCGAGGATGCGGCGATTGATCTCGTGATCGAGGACGGCTCGCGCGTCGGCACGGCCTACATGCTGATGTCCGAGGACAACGTGCGCCGGCAGGTCGCGCTGCCGTGGATGAGCTTCGGCTCGGACGCCGAGGCGATGGCGCCCGAAGGGGTGTTCCTGCTGTCGAATCCGCATCCGCGCGCCTACGGCAACTTCTCGCGCGTGCTGGCTCGTTATGTACGCGACGAACGCGTGATGACGCTGGAGGAAGCGGTGCGGCGCCTTAGTGCGCTGCCTGCGCAGAACCTGTCGCTTGCCGAGCGCGGTCAGCTGAAGAAAGGCTACTTCGCCGACGTCGTCGTGCTCGACCCGAAGACGATCCAGGACCACGCGACGTTCGAGAAGCCGCACCAGTACTCGACTGGAGTCTCCGAAGTGCTGGTCAACGGCACGCTGGCGCTGAAGGCAGGCGTACCGACCGGCGCGAAGCCCGGCCGGTTCGTGCGCGGCCGAGCCTGGACGGGACGGGACGGCGGTGGCTGCCGGGCGTCGAGCCGCGACTGGTCATGGTGACAGGATGTTAATCTCGCACCCCGCGCCTTGTGGACTCCACCCGTCCCGGGCGCGATACCGTTCAAGCCCAAGTGGAGCGTCCATGACCCGTACGCAATTGACCTTGTTCACGCTGCTGCTCGGCCTCGCCGCGCAGGCGCAGGCAATCACCGCCGAGGAACTCGCGGCGAAGAACATCGCGGCCAAGGGCGGCGCGGCCGCGCTCGACGCAGTGCAGAGCGTGCGCCGCAGCGGCAAGCTCTCGATTAACGGCGGGCAGTTCGTGCTCGCGGTCATGGATGCGAGCCAGCGACCCGGCTCGATTCGCGAGGAGGCGAGCCTGCAGGGGCTGACGCAGGTCGAGGCGTACGACGGCAAGGAGGGCTGGAAGATCGACCCGTTCGGCGGCCGCAAGGATCCCGAGCGGATGCCGGCCGACGACCTGAAGGGACTGATCGAGAATGCAGAGATCGGCGGCCCGCTGGCGGGCTACCGGCAGCGCGGTGACAAGCTCGAGTACCTCGGCACCGAGGACATCGACGGCACGGCGGCGCACAAGCTGAAGCTGACCGGCAAGTCGGGCGACGTGCGCTACGTCTATCTCGACCCGGACTATTTCCTCGAGATCCGCATCGAGAGCCAGCGCACGGTGCGCGGCGTGAAGCGCACGATCGTCACGGACCTCGGCGAGTACGAGAAGGTCGAAGGCGTGTACTGGCCGTTCGCGCTCGCGAGCGGCCGCAAGGGTGACGGCGACCCGGCGAAGGTCCAGTACGACAAGGTCGAGGTGAACGTGAAGTTCGAGCCTGGCTATTTCTCGTTCCCCGTAACGGCAAAGAACTGAGGCCGCGCCATGACCCGCAAGATCCTGATCACCGTGGCGCTGCTCGCTGGCTCCACTGCCCTTGCCGAGACCGCCGCTACGGCATTCGACGCCAGCACGATCTCCGGCCTCGGAGTACGCAACATCGGCTCGGCCGCGATGAGCGGTCGCATCGCATCGCTGGACGCAATCAACATGCCGGACGGCAAGCTCACGCTCTGGGTGGGTGCGGCGAGCGGTGGTGTCTGGAAGTCGCTCGACGGCGGCACGACGTTCGAGCCAGTGTTCGACGACCAGCCGGTGCAGTCGATCGGCGCGGTGCGCATCGACCAGCGCGACCCGAACACGGTGTGGGTCGGCACCGGCGAGGCCTGGACGCGCAACAGCGTCTCGATCGGCGACGGCATCTACAAGACCACGGACGGCGGCGACACGTGGAAGAACGTCGGCCTGCCGAACTCGGAGCGCATCACCGACATCGTGATCGATCCGCGCAACAGCGCCACCGTGTATGCGTGCGTCACGGGCCGGCTGTGGAGCGACTCGGCCGAGCGCGGCGTATACAAGACCGTCGATGGAGGCACGACCTGGCAACAGGTGCTGAAGGGCGGCAACCTCTCGACGGGTTGCGCGAGCTTGAGCATGGACGCGAAGAACCCGGACGTGATGTACGCCGCGCTGTGGGACTTCCGGCGCAAGGGCTGGACGTTCCGCTCCGGCGGCGATGGCCCGGACGCGCCGTCCGCAAGCGCTTTGATGGTCACGCGCGACGGCGGCCGCACCTGGACCGAGATCACCCCCGAGGCGAACGCCGGCTTCGCAAAGAAGCCTTATGGCCGCATCGCCGTCAACGTCGCGCCCAGCGACTCGAGCCGTGTCTACGCGTTCGTCGAGTCCACCGCGAGCGCGCTTTACGTCAGTTCGGACGGCGGCCGCACCTGGGAAGCGCGGGACAGGAGCCAGTGGATGGTCTGGCGCCCTTTCTATTTCGCGCGCATGACCGTTGATCCGAAGAACGCCGACCGCGTTTACAAGGACGACGGCAACCTGATCCTATCCGAGGACGGCGGCAAGAGCTTCAGCGTCGTGGGCGGCTTCCAGGGCATGCACGGCGACATCCACGCCGTGTGGGTGAATCCCGGCAATACGAGGCACGTGATCAGCGGCGACGACGGCGGGCTCTGGCAGAGCTATGACGGCGGCAACCGCTGGTGGAAGGGTGAGAACCTGCCGATTTCGCAGTTCTACCATGTGAGCCTCGACGAGCAGGACCCGTACCAGGTCTATGGCGGCCTGCAGGACAACTCGAGCTGGATCGGCGACTCGGCGTACCCGGGCGGCATCACCAACAGCCGCTGGGAGAACATGTACGGCGGCGATGGCTTCTGGATGTTCAGCGATCCGGCAGACCGGGACTATGTGTACGCCGAGTACCAGGGCGGCAACATCTCGCGCATCAACCGCCACACGCACCAGGCGCGCGATATCCAGCCAATGGCCCGTGCGGGAGAGAAGCTGCGGTTCAACTGGAATACGCCGCTGCACGTGTCGCCGAATGAGAAAGGCACGCTCTACATCGGCTCGCAGTTCCTGTTCCGCACGCGCGACCACGGCCAGACCTGGGACCGTATCTCGCCGGACCTGACGACCAACGACCCACAGAAGCAGCAGCAGGAGAAGTCGGGCGGCGTGACCGTGGACAACTCCGCGGCCGAGATGCACACGACGATCTACTCGATCAGCGAGTCGCCGAAGTCGGCCGGCACGATCTGGGTGGGCACCGACGACGGCAACGTGCAGCTCACGCGCGACGGCGGCAAGTCCTGGACCAACACGATCGAGCAGCTGCACAAGGGCAAGGGCGCGCTGCCGAAGGCGTCCTGGGTCAGCTGGGTCGAAGCGAGCCGGCACGATGCGGCCACCGCGTACGCGGCGTTCGATCGCCATACATTCGGCGACTTCGCACCCTACCTCTACGTGACGCGCGACTACGGCAAGTCCTGGCAGCCACTGCTGACCGCCGCGAACTCGAAGGGCGTGCGCGGCTACGCCCACGTGATCCGCGAAGACACGCAGCGACCGGACCTGCTGTTCCTCGGCACCGAGTTCGGGCTGTGGATCTCGATCGACGGCGGCCGCAGCTGGGCCGAGTTCAAGTCCGAGAAATTCCCCGCGGTCGCCGTGCGCGACCTCGCTGTGCACCCGCGCGACAACGACCTCGTGCTCGGCACGCACGGGCGCGGCATCTGGATCGTCGACGACATCACGCCGCTGCGCAGCCTCACTCCCGAGTTGCTGCAGAAGCAGGCTGCTTTCGTCGCCGGGCGCCCGGCGCAGCAGCGCATCAGTGGCCCGGGCGGCTGGGCGAACGGCTCGGCTGTGTTCGTCGGCGACAACCCGGTCGACGGCGCGGTGATCAATTACTACCAGAAGTCGCGGCACCTGTTCGGCAAGCTGAAGATCGAGGTGCTGGACCCTGACGGCAAGGTCATCGACGAGTTGCCCGCGAGCCCGCGTCGGGGCCTCAATCGGGTCGTCTGGTCCATGCGCACGAAGCCGCCGCGCGTGCCGCCGGCGGTGCAGCTCGCTGGTGCAGGCACCCAGGGCGTGCCCGTGCTGCCGGGCACGTACACCGTGCGCATGACGAAGGGCGGCGAGGTGTACGAGACGAAGGTGCCGGTGGAGCTCGACCGGCGGGCGACCTATACGGTCGCGGATCGGAAGCTGCAGTACGACGCAGCGATGCGCGTGCGCACGCTCTTCGGCGAGGAGAGCGCGCTGATGGACCGCATCCAGGCGGTACGCGGCCAGCTCGGCGAGCGGCAGAAGGCGGCCGACGTCGCCGGCGCTGCAGAAGCAGGTCGCGGACCTCGAGGGCAAGGTCGACGCCGTGCGCAAGCGCATCGTCGCGACCACCGAGGGCGGCGCGATCACCGGCGAGGAACGCCTGCGCGAGCACACCGACAAGCTATACGGCGCGATCCTGAGCTATGACGGCGCCCCGGCCGCCTACCAGCTCGAGCGCATCGACGTACTGCAGGCGGAGTTCGAGGACACCCGCAAGCAGTTCGATTCACTGCTGTCAGCGACCTGCCGCCGCTCAATACGGCGCTGCAGGGTGCCGCGCTGCCGGCGATCGAAGTGCCACCGGCTGCGGCAGCGACGGCGGACGGCGGACCCGGCTCGGCCGGTGGCGCGCGCCAGGTGCGCTACAAGGATGAAGGCAGGCGGGCGCGGAGCCTGCCGCGCGACACGGTGACCTACCGCTGACCGAGGCGGCTGGCTCGAGATTGCCCCGGGCGCGGATCGCGCCCGGGCCTCCTGGCGTCAGCCGCCGCCGCCTGGCTGCGTGGAACGGCTCTGGTCGACGCTGCGCTTGAACCGGCGGGCTGCCTCTCGCTGCGCATCCCACTGGCTCTTCGTCATGCAGACTTTCTGCTTGCGGCCCATCGTGCCGGTCTCGATTCGCGAACGGCAGATGACCGGATCTTCCTCGGCCGCAGCCGCCAACTTCGCGTCGGGCGCCGCAGCAGCATCGGCCGCTGGCTTCTGAGCCGATCCTTCGGCCGGGGGTGTGTGGGTCGTGTCGTGCACGGCGGCGGGTGGTGCCACCGGTGCAGCGGCCGCGATCGGGGCGACCGGAGCGACGGGCTGGACCGGGACGGCTGTCGAAGCACCCGACGTGTCCGCGAGCGCTCCCGGGATGGACCACACGGCGAGGCACGCGGCCGTCGACAGAAAGACTGAGATGCGCATCAACGGCTCCGGAACCTGGAAAAAGGAATCGGCAACGTTAGGTGTTCACAAGACCCGCCGCAAGTCGCGAAGTCCGCGGCCCGGGGACGCCGAATCAGGGGCCGAGCGACTCGCCACCCGGCTGCGTGGACCGGCTCTGGTTGACGGACCTGAGATACTTCCTCGACGCCTGCCGGTGCTTTTCCCACTCGCTCTTCGTCATGCAGATCTTCTGCCTGCGGCCGATCGTGCCGGTCTCGACCTGCGTCCGGCAGACCATCGGGTCGTCTGCGGCGGCAGACTCAGCGCTTGCCGCCGCAGCCGGGGCATCGGCCGCAGCGACGCGCTCGGCCGGTGCAGCGGCCTCTGGCGCAACCGCTTTTGCCGGCGCCGGAGCGGCTGGCGGAGCCGCCGGGGCAGCCTCCTGGGGCACCGGCACGGGAGGCACGGGAGCCCCATCAGTCTGTGCCTGCACGCCATCGATCCGCGCGAGCGCAAGAACCGCTCCCGCCAGCATCAGGGCTGGTATGCGCATGGCATCCTCCGGAAATGAACGAAACCGTAATCGTTCCGGCCAATAGTAGGTTGCCTCACCGAACGATGCCAGCATCGAGCACCGGATGGGCCGACAGCCTCAGTCCTGCTGGCGCCTGGCTACGTAGGCGGTCACCGCCACGTCGGCCGTGACGTTGCCGACGGTCCGGAATATGTCAGGTATCGCCTCGACCGCGAGCAGCAGCGGCAATGCCGCCAGTGGCACCCCAAGCGCCATGCAGATCGGCACGCAGGACGTGAAGAACGAGACCTGTCCCGGCAACGAAACCGCCCCCAGGCTGACCACAGCTGCGACGCCCACCGCCGCAACCATGTGCGCCAGCGAAGGCTCGATGCCGTAGAACGCCGCGAGGTACAGCGCGATTGCGAGGTTCGCCGCCGGGCTCGTGTAGCGAAACAGCGATACGGCCAGCGGCAGCACGAGGCCCGCCACTCGGGGAGGCACGCGCAGGTGCTGCTGCGTGCCCTCGACCATTGCGGGCAGCGCCGCCAGCGACGACTGAGTACTGAAGGCGACGGCCTGCGCTGCGGACGCTGCGCGCGCGAACGACTTGACGTCGATCCTCGCCACCACGACGAACGCGTACACCGACAGCGTGAGCAGCAGGCAGATCGCGACGATCGCGAGCACGTAGTGCAGCAGCGCCCCGGCTGCGCCGAGCCCGACGCGCACACCGAGCGCGAACGACAGCGCGAAGACCCCTAGCGGGCCGATCAGCAGCACCCAGTGCACGAGCACCAGCATCGCGTCCGCCATCGCCTGGAAGAAGCCGACGATGTGTCGCTTCGATTCCACGCCGATGCGGGACACGGCGAATCCGAACAGCAGCGCGAACACGACGAGCGGCACCATCGCATCGTCGACTGCCGCACGCAGTGGATTGGACGGCACCAGTCCCTTCAGCCACTCGCCGAGCGGCGGCATAGTGGGCACGCTCGCGCCGGCAGCGCCAAGTCCCGCACGGATCGCCTCGATGCTCTCGGGCCTGATCGGGCTCAACGCGAGCAGCGTCTCGATCGCAAACGCACCGAATGTCGCGCTCGCGAACAGCAGCGCAACGAAGATCGCGAGCGACCGAGCCGCGATTCCGCCGGCCGCGGCCGTCGCGGCCGCAGCGACCGCGCTGGTGACCAGCATCGAGAACACCAGCGGGACGATCGTCATGCGCAGCGCGTTCAGCCACAGCGCGCCCGCAAGGTCGGCTGTCGCGAGCAGGCCTTCCGGCGTGACGTGCGCGACCGCCGCGCCAAGCCCGAGGCCGGCGGCGAGCGCGATCATGATCCGCGTGGTGAGTGACATCGTGGCCCCGGGGTCGATGGCCGCGAGTCTAAGATGAATCAGAGCTGCGCGGCCACGTACGCCGTGATGTAGGTGCCCCAGCCTGCCGCGGGTGGCTCGCCGATCTCGCGTGAGCGTGCAAAGTCCACCTCGAACAATTCGCGCTCCAGCCTGCCGACGAAACCCGGGGCCGAAGTGGCGATGTTCGTTTCGCGGTTCACGCGCAGGCTCAGCTTGTCGAAATTGGCCGAGCCTAGGCACGTCCAGCCGTCGTAGATCGCGGCCTTCACGTGCGTCATGCCCGGGTAGACGTAGACGCGTATGCCGTTGCGCGACAGCACGCTGGCCGCGAGCAGGTTCGCGCTGTTCATGAAGCGCGAGTCCCCGCGGGTGGGCACGATCATGCGGACATCCACGCCTCGCCCGCGCGCCTCGATCAGCGCGGCGATCAACGAGTCATCCGACACATACGGCTGCTCGATCCAGATCCGCCGGCTTGCCTTGCCGATCGCGGCGAGCTGCGCACGCAGCACCTGCGGGTCGAGCGTGCGGGTGTAGAGCGGGCGCAGGTTGACGTAGTCGGCGCGATCGGCTTCGCCCTTGAACTTCTCCTTGCCAGTGAGTGCCTTCACGTAGGCGAGGTCGCCGCCGAAACTCGCATACGCCCAGGCAACGTCGAAATCGTACTGCAGCCGTCCGACGATCGGGCCCTCCAGCTCGACCATCATGTCGTGCCACTGGTGCCGGTACTCGTGACCGATGTTCATGCCGCCAAGGTAGGCCAGGCGCCGGTCCACGATGATTGTCTTCGTGTGGTCGGACACGAGCAGCGGGTTAGGGTTCTCGCGTACCTGGATTTCGGAACCTTCGCGCAGGTAGCGGACGATCGAGAATTCCCGTGACCCGGTCGCCGCACCCGCGGGCGCCGCCTGCCCCGCACCGAGCGTTCCCATCGCGTCGATCAGCACCCGCACTCTCACGTCGCGCGATCGCTGTTTCAGCAGGTCCGCGATCCGCATCGCGTAGTCGTCGTTGTCGAAGATGAACAGCCTGACTTCGATCGACTGCTGCGCGTCCTGGATCGCCTGCACCAGTTGCGTGAAGAACACGTTGCCGTCGATCAGTGGCGCGATCGTGCCCCGGTAGCTCGACGGCAAGTCCATCGCGTCGAGTTCCCGTTCCCACGCAGCGAGATCCATGCCGGGGCGGTCGGCCACCGGTGGCGGCGGCTGGTCGCTGTCCGCGTAATGCGGCGGTATCAACTTGAGCGCGGACTGCGACACGAGCCACGCGAGCCTGCCGACCGAACTCACCGGCCGCGTGAGCAGTCCGAAAGCCTGGCCGCGGAGTATCACCGTGCCGGGCACGCGGAACAGCACGTTCAGCAGGTTGGGGAACGAACCCCGCTCGCCCACCGGAGGCGCGGCAATCAGCACCGACAGTCGATGCGGCAGGTCGAAGAACACGAACGACTGGTCGTCCGGCTCGTCGCCGCTATGGAACAACAGCACGTCGTCATCGCCGTACCTCGCGCGCAGCACCGCCTCGGCGTGCGCGGCGAACTCGCCCTCGCCCACGAATCGCGTCACGTGCAGATCCGCGGGCTTCGACTCGAGCCGGTGCACGTTCAACTGCCGCTCAGGAGTCACCTCGAAGACGATCTCTTCCCCCTGCACCAGCGTGAGCGCGGCCTCACCTTCCGCATGCGGCGCGAGGTCCGTCATCACCTGAGTGACCACCGCGTTCCATTCGGATTGGCTGCGTACCGTTACCGGCCGTGCAAGCTTGAGCGCGGGATCGTCTGCCGTGCTGCGGTCGGGCAGGTCGAGCCTCGCGACGCGGTATCCGTGACTGCCTTCAGGCACGACGTCCACGGTCCAGTGCGCAACGGCCTCGATTGGCCCGCTGGGACCTTCGGTGCGGAACACCAGCGTACCGTCGTGATAGGCGGCGCTGAGCGAAATGGGCTCAGCCGCCAGCGCGCTCGCCGCAACGAACGCGGCGAGCACGAGGAACCGGCAATCGGGTGACTGTCGCCGCATCGGATCCTGCATCCCACCCGATCCGGAGTCTGACCACCTGCGGTACGCGCGGCATCGGGAAATACCGGCGGCTGGTGCGACGCATTGCGCAGTCCGGAAGCGTCGTACATCATCGCGCGCATGTCGCAAGCCGGGAACGTCGCCGAATTCACGCTCAAGGCAGTCGTCGTCGGCATAGTGCTCGGCATCGTGTTCGGAGCGGCCAACGCCTACCTCGGCCTGCGTGTCGGCATGACGGTCTCGGCCTCGATCCCGGCCGCGGTGATGACCGTGGCAGTGTTCAGCCTGATGAGGACCAGGGGCACGATCCTCGAGGCGAACCTGTCGCAGACGGTCGCATCTGCCTCGACGTCGCTCGCGACCGGCACGATCTTCACGATCCCCGCGTTGTTCTTGTGGGGCGCAGTGCCACCGTACCTGCAGGTCGTCGCACTGGCGTTCCTCGGCGGGTTGCTCGGCCTGTCGGCGATGATCCCGCTGCGCCGGCTGCTGATCGTCAAGGCGCACGACGAGCTGCCGTATCCCGAGGGCACGGCGTGCGCCGAGGTGCTGCGGGCCACGACCTCGGGGACCTCGAGCGCCGCCAGTGGCAGTGCGTGGATCTTCCGCGGCATGCTGCTCGGTGCGGCCGTGAAGCTGCTGATCTCGCTCGCCTACCTGATGCCGGGCGAACTGCACGCGGCGCTTCCCGTGTTGCCGAAGGCCGAGGTGGCGCTCGAAGTCGCACCGGCGCTGCTCGGCGTGGGCTACATCCTCGGCTACCGCCAGGCGGCGGTGTGCGTCGCGGGCGCGATCATCTCGGCGCTGGTGATTACGCCGTTGATTGCGTGGTTCGGCGCGAACATGACGGCGCCTCTCTACCCCGAAACTCAGCGTCTTATCGCGGACATGGACGCCGGCGACATCTGGTCGCGCTACGTGCGCTACATCGGCGCCGGCGCGGTGGCGACCGCCGGCATCCTCACGGTGCTGCGCGGGCTGCCGACGATGGTCGGCGCGTTCGCCGCCGTCGCGAAAGGCATGCAGGGCCCGGATTCGAAGATGTCGGGCCCGGTCGAGCGGACCGATCGCGACCTGCCGGGCTCGTTCGTGCTGGGCGGCATCGCCGTGGTCGTGCTGGTCGCCGGCCTGGTGCCCGGTGTGTTCGCGGGCGACATGAGCGCAATGCAACGCGCCGTGCTCGCGGCGGGCGTCGGTATCTTCGGCGTGCTGTTCGTGACGGTCGCTGCACGGATCGTCGGTATCGTCGGCGTGTCGTCGCAACCGACGTCGGGCATCACGCTGGTGACGCTGCTCGGTACCGCGTCGATTTTTGCGGCCGCCGGCTGGGTCGACGATGGTGCTCGCGCCGGCGTGCTCACGGTCGGCACGATCGTCGCGATCGCGGCCAGCAAGGCGGGCGACATCTCGCAGGACCTGAAGACCGGGTGGCTCGTCGGAGCCACGCCGGCGCGACAGCAGCTCGGCCAGCTGATCGGCGCAGCATTCGCGTGCTGGGCAGTGGCCGCGACGGTGATGCTGCTCGGCGAGGCCTACGAGTTCGGCTCGAAGGAAATCCCCGCACCGCAGGCCACGCTGATGAAGACGATCATCGAAGGCGTGCTGTCGGGAGCATTGCCGTGGGACCTGGTGCTCACGGGCGCGGGCCTGTCGATCGGCGCGATGTTGTGCGGAGTCTCCGGGCTCGCGTTCGCGATCGGGGTCTACCTGCCGCTCGCGTCGATGGCGCCGCTGTTCGTCGGCGGCTGCGTGCGCGCGCTCGTCGAGCGCAATCGCGGACCGCTGCCGGAAGGCATGAGCGATCCGGGCATTCTCGCCGCCTCCGGTCTCGTCGCAGGCGAAGGCCTCGCAGGCGTCGCGGTCGCCGGCCTCGTCGCAGCCGGCATCGCACCGAAATCGATGGACCCTCGTCTCGGCGGACTCACCGGCGAGATCGTCGCGCTCGTCGTCGCGCTCGCCATCTGCGCGTTCCTGCTGCGCGGCGGTCGTACTGGCGGCGGGGTCGGCACGAAGGCGTAGCGCTCGCCGGGCTTCGAGGTTCCGTAGGCTTTCCCCGGGCCGCCGTAAATCCGTCGCCCGGAGGCTCCGCGCGCAACGTCCTTTGCGGACGGCCCGGGGAAAGCCTACGGAACCTCGAAGCCCGGCGAGCGGTACGTCTCGCGGCCGCCCATTACTGTCAGCAGGACCCGCGTCGCAAGCAGCTCCGCCGGCGCGATCGCGAGGATGTCGCGCGACAGCACGACGAAGTCGGCGAACTTGCCCGGCGTGATCGTTCCCTTGCGGTGCTCGTCGAAGCAAGCATACGCCGCGTCGCGAGTGTAGTGACGCAGCGCGGCCTCGACTGTTATGCGGTTCTGCGGATACCAGCCGCCCGCGGGCTGGCCGCCAGGGGTCTGCCGCGTCACCACCGCGTAGATGCCGGCGAGCGGATCCATCGAGTAGACCGGGTAGTCGCTGCCGAAGGCCTGGATCGCACCGGCGTCGTCGAACTGCCGCGGGTCATACGCGCGTGACGCCCGCTCCGGCCCGATAACGGGGCGTAGTTCTCCATCGTCACGACGTCCGGCGTCGCGCCGATGGGCTGCGTGGACGCGATCACGCCAAGCTCGCGGAATCGAGGCACGTCCGCCTGCGACGGAACCTCGACGTGCTCGACTCGATGGCGGCGATCGCGCGGGCCGTTCACCTTCGCAGCATGCTCGTACGCATCGAGCGACATGCGGATCGCGCCGTCCCCGATCGCGTGGATCTCTACCTGGAGTCCGGCACGATCGAACGCCGCCACGGCGCGGTTCAGCTCCTGCTGCGAGAACATCGGTGTTCCGTTCCCGCCGCCAACGTACGGATCGAGCATGTACGCGGTCTTCGCGTCCACGGTGCCGTCCAGGATCGCCTTCGCGAACCCGTAAGAGACCAGCTGGTCACGCGTCGAGTCGCGCATTGACGCGTACTTCGCGATCTGTTCGGCGGGTACGTCCTTGTCGAGCGGCAGCGGGGCGCGATAGCGGACGATCATCGTGTCCTTGTCGACCGCCCGCATCACGGCCGCGTGCTCGGTGTACGTCAGTCCGACGTCGGTCGCGTCCTGCAGCGAAGTGAGTCCGAACGACGCAGCCGTGGCCAGTTCATCGAGCAGCATCGCGTATGTGTCATCCACCGACAGCGCGGGCAGCAGTTGTGTCACCAGCGATGCGGCGGCTTCCTTCAGCAGCCCGGTTGGTTCGCCCTGCGCGTCGTGCACGATCCAGCCATCGGGAGGATCGGGCGTGTCGCGCCTGATGCCGGCGAGACCCAGGGCACGCGTGTTTGCAAGCGCCTGGTGACCGTCGCGATCACGGATCACGACCGGACGGTCTGGGAATACGGCATCGAGGTAACGGCGATCGGCAACGCGATCGGGGAAATCGGTGGGCATCCAGCCACGGCCGACGACCCAGCTCCCGGCAGGCAGCGCCCGCGCGTACTCGACCAGTCGCCGCTGGATGACCTCGACGGAGCCCGCGGCATCGAGTCTCGCACTGCGCCGTGACGGCAGGTGCCAGTGCGCGTCGTTGAAGCCGGGCACGACGCGCCGTCCACCGAGATCCGTGACCGCCGTGCCGGGACCGGCGAGCCTGCGCATTTCCTCGGTCGCCCCGACCGCCACGATCCGGTCACCGCGTACGGCGAAAGCCTCGACCCGCGGCTGCGTGTCGTCACCCGTCCAGACCGCTGCGTTCACGTACACGCGATCCGGCGGAGCCGCGGCATGGGCGGCCGCGCAAGCAAACAGGACGATGAACCACGAGCAGCGCTTAAGTCGATGCACGACGCAACCTGCGGGCAGCGATGGGGCTGGCCGATTATCACAAGTGCGCGCTGGCTCCGGGCGTCAAGATTAGAGCTCACCAATACGAAACCGTTCGCGGGGCAACGTCGATGAGCACCAGCAAGCAATCCGAGGGCCTCTACACCCTGTGGGGCGGCCCGCTTTCCCTGTATTCCGGCAAGGCGCGCTCGTACCTGATCAAGAAGGGCAGTCCCGTATCGCGAGCTCTACCCGTCGCATCCCGACTTCCCGCGCCGGATCATGCCCGCGGTGGGACTGTTCGTGGTCCCGGTGCTGGAGGCGCCGGACGGCACGATCGTGCAGGACACGACGCGACATCATCGAGTACCTGGAGGCGCGATACCCGGAACCGGTCTTCACGCCGGCCTCGGCGCTGCAGAACGCCGTAGCGTGGCTGATCAGTGCATTCGGCTCGGAAGGCATGCTGCAGCCGGCGATGCATTACCGCTGGTCGTACCGCAAGGAACAGCAGTCGTTCCTGAAAGCCGAGTTCGGCCGGCTGATTCCCGCGGCCCTCGGGGCCACCGCCCGCGAAGCACAGACGCTCGCCGTGATGCAGCAGATGAACGATTACCTGCCGGTTCTCGGCATCACGCCGGACACGGCGCCGGCGATCGAGGCCTCACACGAGGCACTGCTGTCGATTCTCGACGCGCACTTCGCAGCGCACCCTTATTTCATGGGTGGCCGGCCGAGCATCGCGGACTTCGGGATGATGGCGCCGCTGTTCGCGCACCTGGGCCGCGACCCCTACCCGTCCCAGCTGATGAAGCTCCGGGCGCCCAACGTGTTCCGGTGGACCGAGCGGATGAACCTCGCCGGCATCGGCGACGGTGAGTTCTGGGACCACCCTTGCGACTTCCCGTCCGGGGATGACGTGCCCGAGACCCTGGCGCCGCTGCTCCGGCACATCTTCCAGGACTGGGGACCAGAGCTCGCGGCCTACGCGGATCATTACAACGGCTGGTTGAGGGCTAACCCCGGACTGCCGGCGGGTCACCTCGTAGCGGCCTCGCAGGAGCGGCGAGTCCATCCGATGCTGGAAAACGTGACTTACCGGCTCAGGGGCCACGATGTGCGTCGCCGCTGTGCGGCCCAGGCACTGTGGCACTTCGAACGGGCCGCATCGCTCGGTCGCGGTCTCGCCGGCGAGACCGGGAAGCGATGGAAGGCCCTGCTGGCCTCGACCGGCGGCGAGGCCGCGATGTCGATCTCGCTGGAGCGGCGCATGCAACGCCACCGTAACGTACTTGCGCTGGAATGAGGCGGCCGGACCGCGGAATTTGGCCCAGAATGTCAAGTCGCCGGCGGGTGACTGCGGAGAATTTCAGGTCTTGATAGGGGTGGTGTAGGCCGGCACACCCGCGATCGTTGTCGGCCTTCCAGGCAGCGTGCACCCGCGTCTCCCGACGCAGGCGGTTGCCTGTATTTATTCCAGGAGAACTTTGCATGCGTAGCGTCAAGAACGCGATCCTTCTGGCTGCGGGCGTGCTTGCAGGCGCCGGCGTGCCAGCGGTGTTCGCACAACAGGTCACCGGGACGCTGGGTTCGCCGAGCGCGACCACGACCGTCAGTCCCGCGCAGCTCCCGGCGCCCGACCCGAAATTCGGCGGCGTGATCAAGGACGAGGCCCTGCAGTCGAAGGCCTGGTGGGCGCCGCGCGTCGTGCCGCCCAAGGGCGCGCCCAACGTGCTGCTGATCATCACCGACGACGCCGGCTTCGGCGTGCCGAGCACCTTCGGCGGCGTCATCCCGACGCCCACGATGGACCGCATCGCGAGCGAGGGCCTGCGTTACAACCGCATGTTCTCCACAGCGCTGTGCTCGCCGACGCGTGCCGCACTGATCACCGGGCGCAACCACCATTCGGTCGGTTTCGGCGTGATCTCCGAGCAGTCGACCGGCTTCCCGGGCTACAACAGCATCATCCCGAAGGACAAGGCGACGATCGGCCGCATGCTGCTCGACAACGGCTATTCGACGGCGTGGTTCGGCAAGGACCACAACACGCCTTCGTTCGCGGCGAGCCAGGTCGGACCGTTCGACCAGTGGCCGACCGGCATGGGCTTCGAGTACTTCTACGGCTTCGTGGGCGGCGACGCCAACCAGTGGCAGCCGAACCTGTTCCGTAACACGACACAGGTCTATCCGTTCCAGGGCAAGCCGGGCTGGAACCTGGTCACCGGCATGGCGGACGACGCCATCGACTACATGACCCGGATCCACCAGACGCAGCCCGACAAGCCGATCTTCATCAAGTACGCGCCGGGCGCGACGCATGCACCGCACCACCCCACCAAGGAGTGGGTGGACAAGATCCACGCGATGCACCTCTTTGACGACGGCTACGAGAAGCTGCGCGAGCGCATCTTCGAGAACCAGAAGAAGCTTGGCGTGGTGCCGAAGGACGCGAAGCTCGTGCCGTGGCCGAGCGAAATGCTGAAGCCCTGGGACCAGCTCTCGGCCGACGAGAAGAAGCTGTTCATCAAGCAGGTCGAGGTCTTCGCCGCCTACGCCGCGTACAGCGACTACGAGATCGGGCGCGTGGTCCAGCACTTCCAGGACCTGGGCAGGCTCGACAACACGCTGATCATCTACATCAACGGCGACAACGGCACGAGCGCAGAAGGCGGGCCGCTCGGCACGCCGAACGAGGTCGCGTTCTTCAACGGCCTCAACGAGATCCCCGCCGACGTGCAGCTCAAGTGGTACGACGTCTGGGGCACCGAGGCGACCTACAACCACATGTCGGCCGGCTGGTCGTGGGCCTTCGACACGCCGTTCGACTGGTTCAAGCAGAACGCGTCGCGGCTCGGCGGCGTGAACCAGAACATGGTCGTGTCGTGGCCGGCGCGCATCAAGGACAAGGGCGGGCTGCGCGAGCAGTTCGTACACGTGATCGACGTGGTGCCGACCATCCTCGAGGCCGCGGGCATCAAGGCGCCGGAAATGGTGGATGGCATCAGGCAGGCGCCGATCGAGGGCACGAGCTTCCTCTACACGTTTGACGCGAAGAACGCGAAGGTGCCGTCCCGCCACCGCACGCAGTACTTCGAGATGATGGGCCAGTACGCGCTCTATCACGACGGCTGGCTGCTCAGCACCAAGGTGAATCGCGCGCCCTGGCAGGCGTTCGGCGCGGCCAACCCCGACCCGCTAAACAACCAGGTGTTCCAGCTGTACGACCTCAACAAGGAGTTCAACCAGGCCACCGACATCGCGGACAAGAACCCGCAGAAGGTCAAGGAGATGCGGGAAATGTTCATGGCGGAGGCCAGGAAGTACGAGGTCTTCCCGATGGATGCCTCCGTGGCCGCGCGAATCGTCGCGCCGCGACCGAACATCACGGCCGGGCGCACCGAGTTCGTCTACACGCGGCCGATGGTCGGCCTGCCGCAGGGTGACTCGCCGATGCCTGCTGAACGCGTCCTACACCATCACCGCCGACATCGAGGTGCCGCAGGGCGGCGCCGAAGGCATGATCCTGACCTCGGGCGGGCGTTTCGGCGGTTACGGCTTCTACCTGCTGAAGGGCAAGCCGGTATTCCTGTGGAACCTGGTGGACCTTAAGCGGATCAAGTGGGAAGGCCCGGATGCCCTGGCGCCCGGCAAGCACACGCTGGTCTTCGACTTCAAGTACGACGGCCTCGGCATCGGCACGCTCGCATTCAACAATATGAGCGGCCTCGGCCGGCCGGGCACCGGCACGCTCAGCGTGGACGGCAAGGCGGTGCAGACGATCACGATGGATCACACGCTGCCGATGATCCTGCAGTGGGACGAGAGCTTCGACGTCGGCTCCGACTCGCTGACCGGCGTGAACGACGCCGACTACCAGCCGCCGTTCGCGCTGACCGCCAAGCTGAACAAGCTGACGATCAAGGTGGACCGCCCCCAACTGCCGCCTGAGGAAATCAAGAAGCTCGAGGCGGCGATGAAGGCGCAGGCAGCACGAGACTAGTTGTCAACGAACCGAGCCGGCGCGCGCGATGTGGTCGCGCGCGCCGGCCAGGCACTTGACCCCGCAGGGGTCGCAAGAACGGAGTTTTCAGAGATGCGGAATCAAATCCGACAGGGTTTCCCGACGCTCGCCTCGATGGCGTTCGTTGCCGCCGCCGTCGCGACGGTCGCGGGCTGCGCCAGTACGTCCGGAGTCGAGCAGGAACAGGTCTACACGGCAACCAACGGCTTCGCGGTCGTCGACACTTTCACTTACGTCGCGACCGTGACAGCCATCGACACCGCCAAGCGCAAGCTGACGGTCACGACGCCGGACGGCAAGTCGGCCACGTTCAAGGCATCGAAAGGCGTTGACCTGGCGGCGTACAGAGTCGGCGAGCAGGTGGGCTTCCAGGCGACCGAGGCGACCGCACTGGTCGTGCGCAAGGACGGACGCCCGCCCGCCGACGCGGCCGCGATCGAACTGGCGGCAGCCACGAACGGCCAGACCACGGGTGTGTTCGAGGGCGAGGCGGTCGAGGTCTCAGCGAAGGTCGTCGCGCTGGATCCGGCTTCGCAGCGCGTCACGTTCCAGTTCGAGGACGGCACCACGAAGACCATGAAGGCGCACAAGAAGGTCGACCTCTCCGGCCTGTCGGTTGGAGACTCCGTGACCGTCGAGTACGCCGAGTCACTGATCATTGCAACTTCAAACGGGTGAGAACATGAACCTCAAGACATTGATTGCAGCAGCCTGTCTCGTCGGCCTCGCGGGCTGCCAGTCCACGGATCAGCAGCTCGACGCCCAGCAGCAGCAGGCGGTCGACACCGCGCTGCAGCGCGTGAAGTTCGACATGAACTGCCCGACGGCTACCGGCCAGGTGCTGTCGCGCCAGATGATCGAGCCTGCATCGATCCGCTTCGGCGTCCAGCGCGCCGAGTACACGGTGGGCATCGAAGGTTGCGGCCAGCGGCAGACGATCGTCGTGCTGTGTCCGCAGGATGGCAGCGGCTGTTTCGCCGGGGGACCCCGGCAGTAAGACCGGCGCCGGGAGCCGGCGTCAACGCCGGCCCCCGATCAGCGTCAGAAGTGGAACGTGACGCCGATCGCGGCGCCATTGAAGTTCAGGTCCTCGATCGCGTCCCCGGACGGCATGTTGTAGTCGAGGTAGCGCCACACCCCGACCAGGTCGCCCCAGTCGAACGCGTAGCCGACGCCCAGGATGCCCTGCCAGGTCAGGTCCGAATCACCGGTACCGACGTCCAGGTAGTACGGGACGAACCATTTCTTGTCGTCGCCGAACGCGACCCGGCCCTTCACGCCGACGATCGCATCCCAGATGGTGTCGCTGGCTTCGCCGCTGCCTTCACGCCCCGGGAGCGGCACGCCCGTAATGTCTCCCTTGAGCTTCCACTTGAGGTCGGTGCTCAGGTCGAGCATGCGTGCGCCGGCCAGCAGCTTCACGGGATGGTCGGGATCCTCGACGAGGAGGTACGTGCCATCGAGGGTCCAGAGCCAGCCCGTGATGTCCAGACTGGCGTTGGCAGTCGCGCTGGCCGGCAACCGCACTTCGCCCGACCGTGAAATCCTTGAGCTTCTTCTTCGAGCCGCCGAGATCGAGATAGATCAGGTCGGTCGCAGCACCCCAGCGGCCCTTGTCCGCCTCGAACATGCCCATGAACGTGAAATTGAGCGCATCGAGGATCGTGCTCGGATCGACACCCACCGATGCTCCACCGGTGTCCACGGGGACGGAGAGGTTGCCGTCGATGCTGGGCAACCAGCCGTAGATCTGTCGCGCTGAACGACCAGTCGTCCGACGAGCCCTCGGCCCTGGACGCGGCAGGCATCGCGACCGCCAGCGCCGCGACGACGGCCATTGCGCACGCGGAACGCGTTCCGGAATTTCTCATCATGCCCCTCCTGAGTGAATCATTGGCATGCATGATGCAGCACGCGTGCGGGAATTAGAATCCGCAACATCGACTTGACGAATTGGGACAGACGCCGGGATCGCAGGCAGAATGCGTGCCGCGTCCCTGAGGCGTCGAGCGTGCGATAGACGTGGGCTTACCAGACCAGAACAAACGCGAACCGATTCGCATGCAACCGGTCCTGCGAGTTCGGCCCGACGACATTCGCGTCGGCCCGGCCGCGCCACTGCCCGCGATCCTGCGTGAATTCGGCGTGGAACCCGGTCCGGTGCTGGCCAGCGCCGGGCTCGATGAGCGGCTGCTCGAGAATCCCGAGAATCGCGTGAGCTTCGAAGTGCTCGTCCGGCTCGTGCATGAGGCGATTGCGGCGACCGACTGCCCTCACCTCGGCCTGGTCCTGGGCCGGCGATTCTCGCCAGCGACGATGGGTGTCGTATTCCAGCTGATGAAGCACTCCGCGTCGCTACGCGACGCGCTGCGTGCGCTGGTCCTGCACCTGCACGTGCACGACCGCAGCGGAGTGTGCTTCGTGGTGCACCCGCGCCCGGGCGAGACCGGCCTCGTCTACGGGATCTACCATCGCGGCGCAGCGGACGTCGCACCGGTGTATGACGCGGCAATGGCCATCGTGTTCTCGGCGCTGCGTGAACTCTGTGGACCGCGCTGGCAACCGCTGCGCATTACCTTCCCGCACCGCAGGCCAGCCAGTCTCGCGCCCTACCGTCGCCTGTTCGGCGCGCCGCTCGTCTTCGACGCCGAGCACGCCTCCATCGTTTTCGCGGATCACTGGCTCGATGAACCGCTGCAGGGTACGGACCCGGCCGTCCGGGCCACCATCGCGGAACTGGTTCGCGAGAAGGAGGCCGCCGAAGGGCTGGCGTTCACGGACCGGGTGCGCCGCGTGCTGCGCTCGATGGTCCTCACCGGGACTGCCACCGCAGACCAGGTGTCCTTCATGTTCGCGATGAGCCGCCGCTCGCTGCATCGGCAACTGGCGGCCGAGGGCACCAGCCTGCGCCAGCTCGCCACCCAGACCCGCTTCGAAGTCGCGCGGCAGTTGCTGAACGAGTCCGACATGCCCGCGGGCGAGATCGCCGCGGTGCTGCACTACGCCGACTCGAGCGCGTTCTCGCGGGCGTTCAAGGAATGGTCGGGTACGTCGCCGCGTGAATGGCGGCAGGCGATCAGGCAGGCGGGCGCGAATGCCGCCGCGCGACGACACCCGGCTGCGGGCCGTCCACGACGCACTGCAGGTTGAGCACCGCCCCGGGCCGCCGGCTCAGCGGCGCATCAGCGTGCTCTTGCCGAACAGCGATCCGATCAGGTCCACCGCGACGTTCGCCGTGCGATTGCGCTCGTCGAGCGCGGGATTGAGCTCCATCACGTCGAGCGACGCGAGCAGTCCCGTGTCCGCGATCATCTCCATGCAGAGTTGCGCCTCGCGGTACGACGGCCCGCCGGGCACGGTCGTGAGCACGCCGGGCGCGATCTCGGGATCGAGGAAATCCACGTCGAAGCTCACGTGCAGGTGCGTATCGGATTCGAGGTGCAGCAGCGCCTGCTCGAGCGTATGGCGCATGCCCATCTCGTCGATGTAGCGCATGTCGAACACCTCGAGCCCGACCTCGTGTACGAAGCGCTTCTCGCCCTGGTCCACGCTGCGGATGCCGACCTGGCGGATCGATTCCGGACTGAGCGCAGGCACCACGCCGGCGATTTCGACCAGCTCGCGGGGCCCGTGGCCGCACAGGCACGCGACCGGCATGCCGTGCACGTTGCCGCTCGGCGTGAGCACGTTGGTATTGAAGTCGGCGTGCGCATCGAGCCACAGCACGCGCAGCCGCTTGCCCTGCTCGCGGCAATGGCGGGCGACCGCAGCGATCGAGCCGATCGCGAGGCTGTGATCGCCGCCGAGCAGGATCGGCAGGCGGCCGGCACGCAGTTCGCCGTGCACGGCATCGTGGACCAGGCGGTTCCACTCGGTCACTTCCGCGAGATGCCGATAGCCCTCTACCGGCGGCAGGCACGGGTTGCCGGGGCCGGCGAGGTTGCCGCGATCGAGCACCTGGAGGCCCTGCGACTCGAGTGTTTGCTGCAGCCCGGCGACGCGCAGCGCCTCCGGGCCCATCGATGCGCCGCGCGTGCTGGCGCCGATGTCGGTCGGTGCGCCGATCAGCGAGACCGCGTGTGCCATGGCCGCCGCATCAAGCCGTGCGTGTCAGGCGCGCGACGGCCGCAGGCTCACCGATCGTGCCACCGAACAGGTCCTTCGGATCCCGCAGTTCGGGCAGCAGGTCGATCTGGCGGCGTGCACCGCGCTCCTCGGCCAGCAGCGCGCGCAGGAAGCGCAGCGCGGAGAAATCCTCGAGTGCGAAGCCGACCGAATCGAAGATCGTCACCTCGTCACGCGAGCCGCGGCCCTGCGCCGTGCCTCGCACGACGTCGGCGAACTCCGCTACCTGGAAGCCGGGCTCCAGCTGCTGGATCTCGCCCTCGATGCGTGACTGCGGCTCGTACTCGACCACGACGCGCGCATCGGGATGCAGCAGGATGTCGCCGTGCAGCTCGGTCTTGCCCGGGCAGTCGCCGCCCACGGCGTTCAGGTGCATGCCGGGCCTGATCATCGGCGGCGTGAGGATGATGGCATTGCGCTTGTCGGCGGTGACGGTCGTGACGATGTCCGCGCCGATGCAGGCCTCGGCGGCGGAGCCAGTGCGCGTCACCTCGAGGCCGGCGAGCTCCGGCATTGCGCGCAGGTTGCGCTCGAGCTTTGCCGTCGCATTGGCGTCGACGTCGAACAGCCGCAGCTCGCGAATGCCCAGCATGTGGTGGAACGCGATCGACTGGAATTCGCTCTGCGCCCCGTTGCCGATCAATGCCATCACGCGGCAGTCCTCGCGCGCCATCCACTTCGCTGCAAGCGCCGACATGGCCGCGGTACGCAGCGCCGTCGTGACCGTCAGTTCCGAGAGCAGCACCGGATAACCGGTGTCCACGTCGGCCAGCACGCCGAACGCAGTGACGGTCAGCAGTCCCGCAGCCGTGTTCTTCGGGTGGCCGTTGACGTACTTGAACGAATAGAGGCGTCCGTCGGTGATCGGCATCAGCTCGATCACGCCGACCGGCGAGTGGCTCGCCAGCCGCGCCGACTTCTCGAACTCGCCCCACCTGCGGTAGTCGTCCTCGATCTCGCGGGCGAGCCGCGCGATGAACTCGCCGGTGCCGATCCGCCGGACCAGCCGCTGGATTTCGCCGATACCGATGTAATCCACCATGACGAACTCTCCCCTGGCGCTCCGCCGCCCACCGGGCGGCATCGAAGAAGACTCATCTTCGGGGGTTTTCGAGCCAACAAGAAGACAGATAACCGTCCAAAATGAGGTATATTTTGAGCATATTGATCAACCAAGAAGCCTGATCGATCAGCCAGGAGAGCCCTGATGGACGACACAGACCGCCGCCTGATCGGACTGCTGCGCGCTAATGCCCGGGCGTCGGTCGCCTCGCTGGCGAAGGCGCTCAAGGTCGCCCGCGGGACCGTGCAGAACCGGATGAGCCGCCTCGAACGCGACGGCTCGATCGTCGGCTACACCGTCAGGCTGAAGCCCGAGTTCGAGGAACACCGCATTGCCGCGCTGATGACCATTGCCGTCGAGGGCAATCGCGCGGAGGCCGTGCTGCGCGTGCTGCGCGGCGATCCCGCCGTCGAGGCACTGCACACGACGAACGGGCGCTGGGATATCGTTGCTCAACTGCGGGCCGACAGCCTCGAGGCCTTCGACCGCGTGCTCGGCCGGATCCGGCAGGTTGACGGGATCGCCAGCACCGAGACCAGCCTGCTGCTGTCCACCTACAAGCTCTGAACTCTTCGGCGGACGGAGACCGCGGTGCAGGACCTGACGATCGCACAGCACATCGAAGCCATCGTCGTGATCGTGGTACAGGTCGCGATCACTGCCGGCGTCGGCGCGCGCGTGATCCTGACGCGGCACCCGCCGGGCAGCTCGTTCGCGTGGCTGCTGCTGGTAGCAGTTTTTCCGATCGTCGGTCTCGCGTCGTACCTGCTGATCGGTGAGCGCCCGATCGGCAAGCGCCGCGCCGAGTTCGCACGGCGGTTCTTCGCGCGGTTGCCGCCGGCCGTCAATACGCTGGTGGCCGCGGACCGTGAGCGCGCGCGCAGCCTCGCCGCACCCTGGGACGGCCTCGCCCGGCTCGCGACCAGTGCGACGGGCATGCCACTGCTCTCGGGCTCGTCGTTCAGGCTGCAGAGCGGCGCCGAGCCCATCCTCCGCTCGATCATTGCCGACATCGAGGCCGCGCGATCGAGCATCGAGATGGAGTTCTACATCTGGAATGCCGGTGGCACGGCGGATGAAGTCGCCGACGCACTCGGCCAGGCGGCCGAGCGCGGCGTGCAGGTACGGGTGCTGCTCGATGCGCTCGGCAGCAAGGAATTCCTGAAGTCCGACTGGCCGGAGCGCATGCGCGCGCGGGGCATCGAGCTCAATGTCGCGCTCGCCGTGCGGCCCTGGAAGTTCCTGTTCCGCCGCATCGACCTGCGGCTGCACCGCAAGATCGTCGTGATCGACCGTCGCGTCGGCTACACAGGCAGCCTGAACCTGGTCGACCCGCGGTTCTTCAAGCAGGACGCCGGCGTCGGCGAGTGGGTGGACGCGATGGTCCGGGCCGAGGGCCCGATCGTCGGCGCGCTCAGGACGGTGTTTCAGTTCGACTGGGGATGCAGACCGGCCAGCTGCCCGACACGTCCGCGCCAGATCGGGAAGAACCGTGGGAATCGGCGCAGGGTACGCAGGTCGCGCAAGTCGTGATGTCCGGTCCGGGCGTGGACGAAGCGGCGAACCTGCGCGTGATCACGCAGGCCATCAACGACGCCCGTCGGCGGGTCGTGCTGACGACGCCGTACTTCGTCGCGGACGGCGCGCTGGCACTCGCGCTGCAGAACGCCGCGATGCGCGGCTGCCAGGTGACCCTGATCGTGCCCGCCCGCAACGACTCCTGGCTCGTCGAGCACGCGAGCCGCTGGTTCTTCGAAGACCTTGCGAGCGCCGGCGTGCAGATCCGCCGCTACACCGGCGGCCTGCTGCACACGAAGAGCATCACGATCGACGGCGAAGTGGCGCTGTTCGGCACCGCCAACCTCGACATGCGCAGCCTGTCGCTGAACTTCGAGCTGATGCTCGCGATCTACGACCAGAAGTTCGCGCGTGAACTGCTCGAGCTGCAGCTCGGCTATGAGCGCGATACTGTGCCTGTGGTCCTGCGGGAGTGGCGCGAGCGCCCGGTGCTCGCGCGCCTGCAGGAAGGCCTCGCCTACATGACCGCGCCGTTGCTCTGAGCGGCGCGGCGGGAGAACGCATGACCGACGCGGAACGCATCGAGACACTCGAGTTCAAGCTGGCGCACCTCGAACGCGCAGTGCAGGAACTGAGCGACGTCATGTACCGGCAGCAGCAGCAACTCGACCGGGTGCTCGAGTTGAATCGCCAGCTGCTGCAGCAGGTCGAGGAACTCGCGCCGCGCGCGTCGGCCAGCAGCGTCGAGATCCCGCCGCATTACTGAAAGTGCGCACCGGCATTCCACCGCTGGTACTCGTCGGACTGCTGGCCGTCGCCATGTGGCTGGTGGCGCGGTGCCTGCCGCAGCTCGCGTTCGACGTGCCATTCCGGCGGGTGTCGGCCGCAGCGATCGGCTCGACCGCGCTGGTCATGCTGGTCCTCGCGGTGCGGCCGTTCCGTCACGCGGGAACGACCGTCGATCCGCGCCGCCCGGAGCGCGCTTCGACTCTGGTCACAGACGGCGTCCACTCGCTGTCCCGCAACCCGATGTATGTCGCGATGGCGCTCGCGCTGATCGCGTGGGGCGTGTACCTGGCGAACGCCGTAGCGTTGTTGCTCGCGCCGGCGGCGTTCGTGATCTACGTGGACCGGCGCCGAGATCC
Organism: uncultured Gammaproteobacteria bacterium; assembly: GCA_963696545.1. Classification (GTDB taxonomy): domain Bacteria; phylum Pseudomonadota; class Gammaproteobacteria; order Steroidobacterales; family Steroidobacteraceae; genus RPQJ01. Next base: position 35,761 of record CAVOKQ010000013.1, on the reverse strand, counting down.
CCGCCGAGGAGCATGCGCTCGCTGCAGCGTTCGGCGAGCAGTACGCGCAGTACACCCGCCGGGTCCGTCGCTGGATCTGAGGATGGCCGGGTAAGATGCGCTGCCCCACTCCAGCGAGCCCCGCGGTCATGTACCAGCTCTACATCGGCAACAAGAACTACTCCTCCTGGTCGCTGCGCCCCTGGGTACTGATGAGCGAGCTCGCGATCCCGTTCGAGGAGCACGTGGTCCCGTTCGATCCCGGCTCGAGCTGGGCGAAGTTCCGCGCGTTCTCGCCGACCGGCCGGGTCCCGTGCCTCGTCGACGGCGAAACGGTCGTGTGGGACTCGCTCGCCATCACGGAATACCTGGCCGAACGTCATCCGGCCGTGTGGCCGCGCGATGCACGTGCGCGGGCCTGGGCACGCTGCGCCGCCGCCGAGATGCACTCCGGTTTCTCGACGCTGCGCAACGCCTGCTCGATGAACTGCGGACTGCGCGTGCGGATGCACGAGATCTCGCCGGCCCTGCAGCGAGACATCGACCGGCTGGACGAACTGTGGTCCGAGGGACTGAAGCGTTTCGGCGGGCCATTTCTTGCCGGTGCTTCCTTCACCGCCGCGGATGCGTTCTTCGCGCCCGTGGCGTTCCGGGTCCAGACCTACGGCCTCGGCCTCGGCCAGCCGGCCGCGACCTATGCGCAACGCCTGTTGTCGCTGCCTTCGATGCAGGACTGGAAGCGCGCCGCTGTGCTCGAGCCCTGGCGCGAAGCGGACCACGAAGCGGATGCGGCGACGAGCGGTACGATCCTCGAGGACCTGCGGATCACTGCGGGACGCTGATGACGCCACCTCGCGCGAAGAAGGCCTGGCTCGCCTACGCCGGCGTGCTGACCGCGGCCGTGCTGATCGGTGAGCTGTCGAACTTCCTGCGAGGCGAGCCGTTCTCCTGGCTGACCGTCGCCAACTGGGTCGTGACCCTGGCGCTGCTCACCGCCACCTGGGGCTATGCGCTGCAGCGACCGATCGGGAATGCGCCGTACTGGCGCCGGGTATTCTGGATCCTGCTCGCGGCGAGTGCGCTGATGCTGCTGCGCGTGGCGCTGCGTGAGCCCGGCCGTCTTCGTAGTGGTGCTCGGCTTCATGGCCGTGCTGGTCCCGCCTACGTGGCGGCCTATCGCTATGCGTTCCGCTCGTCGCACGTCTGGCAACGTAATCGCGGGAACACTGCCGTCCCGTAATTCCAGAATGGTGGAGCGAAGATGATCAAGCTGTATCACGCACCCCGCACTCGCTCGATCCGCGTTCTCTGGCTGCTGGAGGAACTCGGCATCCCGTTCGAACTCGAGACCCAGGAGTACCGGCCGCCTGCCACGCCGTTTGCGCAGAAGACGCCTTTCGGGAAGTTTCCGTCGCTCGAGGACGGCGACACGGTGATGTTCGAGTCGGGCGCCATCGTCGAGTACCTGCTCGAGCGCTACGGCGAGGGGCGCCTCGGCCAGCTGCCGGAGAGCCGAGGCGTGGAGAGTCTCCTGCAATGGGTGCATTTCGCGGAGGCCACGCTGATGCCGCCGCTGATCGAGATCCTGCGGCACACCGTGCTGAAGCCGGAGGCAGAGCGAATTCCCGCCGTGGTCGACGATGCCAGGACGCGTGCTGCCGTGACGCTCGCAGTCGTCGAGCGCGCGCTTCAGGACCGCAAGTTCCTGCTCGGCGCGGATTTCTCGGCCGCCGACATCATGATGACGTACGGCGTGCAGTGGGCCGAGATGCTCGGGCTGCTGGCGGACTCGCCGAACCTGCGTGGCTACCTGCAGCGCGTGACGTCGCGGCCCGCGCTGCGCAAGGCACTGGGCGTCAGGTGAAACTCATGCCGACGCTGAGGTCCCGCCCCACTCCTTCGACGACGATCGTGTTCTGGCCGAACATCACGCCCTTGAGCCGCGCGTCCCAGCGATAGGAACGCAGCGTCCGCACCGGCTCGTCGCCCGCCACTACGCCGGCCTGCTGGTCGGTGGTCGTGATCACGCAGCGCGTGCAGGGCTTCACGACGCGCAGTCGCACACCGTCCGCGACGAGATCGCCCAGCGAGTCCTCACCGTACGGCGGCAGCCCTTCGAGCACGAGATTCGGCCGGAAGCGGTCCATCGGCAGCGGTGCCGGCAGCCGCGAATTCAGGTCGTCGAGCGACGCGCGGCAAACGACCAGCAGCGGATAACCGTCGGAGAAACGGTTCGGTGCCTCGAGCCCGCCGGTCCAGTCGCGATTGCTCAGACGCCGCGCCTCGCGATCGATCCGCACGAGTCGCAATTCGCGGCCGAACAACGCGCTGGCCCAGGCGGCCACTTCATCGCCCTGGTCGAACGCGCTCACGAAGTCTCCCCAGACGTTCACTTCGGTGCGCGCGCCCTGGAATTCGAGCGGCACTGCGACGCCACCGGCGCCACTCGCCGACAGCCCGAGCTTGCTCGCGCCTGGTTCCACAGCCACGCGCGCCAGGCCCGGTACCTCGCGCTGCGTGATGAAGCGCCCACCCGGCCCGACGAACATCCACTCACGGTCGTGCTCGAGGCCGGCAGCGGTCAGCCGGATGCTGGAATGCGCAATGCCGCGGCAGGACTTGACCGGATATGTATGCAGGCTGGCGAGCGTGATCACCCCGACACGATAGCCGAGTTCGCGACGAGCCTCACGTCGCACAGCGAACCGAGGTAGAGTTCGGCGAACCAGAATGAGGAGAACCCCCGATGTCGATCAAGGTGCTCTACACGACCCATGGGATCGCAACCGGCGGTCGCAACGGTCATACACGTTCCGCGGACGGCATCGTCGACGTGGACCTGTCGATCCCGAAGGCGATGGGCGGTCCGGGCAAGCCCGGCGCCACCACTCCCGAGGACCTGTTCGCAGCCGGTTACGCGGCATGCTTCTGCAGCGCGGCGGAATTCGTCGCGCGGCAGATGCAGCTGCGGCCGACCTCGCTCGAGGTCAGGGCCAATGTCGGCATCGGCCCGAAGGACGGCGGAGGCTTCGGCCTGGTCGCGGACCTCGAGGCACGGGTCGGTGGCATGTCGCAGTCGGAGGCGGACACGTTGATCGCGGCCGCACACCAGGTGTGCCCTTACTCGAACGCGACGCGCGGCAACCTCGACGTCGGCCTGAAGGTGATCCTGGTCTAGCAGCAGCGACGCACTCGCGCGCAGTGGTCGCGGTGCGTCAGCCGGCGAGCGCGAGCGGCTGCGGGCGCCCGACCTGGTGCCCTGCACGAAGTCCACGCCCATGCGGCGCGCGGAATCGAGCGCGCTCATGTCCTCGACCTGCTCGGCGACGACCTGGAAGTTCAGCGAGCGCGCGAGCTTGATCATCGCGGTGACCATCGCCTGGTTCACGTTGTCAGAGGCAAGATTGCGGATGAAGTACCCGTCGATCTTCAGGATAGTCGAGCGACAGGTTCTTCAGGTTCGCGAAAGAGCTCAGGCCCCGGCCGAAGTCGTCGAGCGCGAAGCGGCAGCCCATGCCGTGCAGCACGCCGATGAAGCGGCGGGCATGCTCGATGTTGGTGATCACCGAGTTCTCGGTCACCTCGAAGCACACCCGGTCCGGTGCGACGCCGGTGCGGTCGAGGCAATCGACGACGAACTCGAGGAACCCGGCGTCGCCGAGCGTCTGGCCCGAGATGTTGATGCCAGGCTGCGTCCCGCGGCGAGGCGCACGGCACCGCGGCCCAGCGCGGCGAGCGCGGTCTGCACGACCCAGCGATCGACGTGCGGCATCAGGCGGTAGCGCTCCGCGGCCCGCATGAACTCGTTCGGCCCGACGGTCACGCCGTTCTCGTCCTTCAGGCGCAGCAGCACTTCGAGGCCCGGCCCCAGCGTAGCTTGCGCCATCGGCCGCGACGATCGGCTGCGCGTGCAACTCGAACCGGCCGTCCTTCAACGCGGACTGCAGCTGTTGCAGCCAGTGGATCTCGCCACGCTGGCGAGCAGCGGCTTCGTCGCGCGCTGAGTAGACCTGCACGTGCCCGCCCTCTTCTTCGCCACGTAGCAGAGCCGAGTCGGCAGCGCCGATCAGGTCCTCGAGCACGCCGCTCTCGCGTCGAGACCTCGACCAGGCCCACGCTGACACCGATGTTGAAGATCTTGTCCTTCCAGACGAACCGGTAGTCGGCGACCGCACGCACCACGTCGTCGGCGATCTGTCGGCCTTCTCGAGCGGGCAACCGACGAGCAGGATGCCGAACTCGTCGCCGCCGAGCCGACCGACGGTGTCCGAGTCGCGCACCGCGTCCTTGATCAGCGCGGCGACCTCGCGCAGCATGCTGTCGCCCGCGACGTGGCCGCATTCGTCGTTCACCGCCTTGAAGCGGTCGAGGTCCAGGTAGCAGAGCACGGCGCGTTGCCCACCCGCGTGCGCGGCCTCGAGCGATTCCTGCAGCCGGCGCTCGAACTCGCGCCGGTTGACGAGGCCGGTGAGCGCGTCGTGACTCGCCTGGTAGGACATCTGCCGCGTCAGTCCACGCAGGTCGCTCACGTCGCGCAGCGCGATCACCGTGCCCGCGATGTCGCCGCCGGGATCGCGCAGCGGCGACACCGTGAGCTCGATCGACCGCTCGCCTCCGCCGTCGTTCGAGACGACCATGCCGCGGCGGCCGATGTGCACCCGCGCGCCGGTCGAAAGGCACTGGCGCACCGGGTCGCCGAGCGTCTTGCGATCGCCCTCGTCCACGAGATTGATCACTTCCTGGAGTGTGTGACCGAGCGCGTCCGCCGCAGGCTTGCCGACGATCAGTTCCGCCGCCTTGTTCGCGTAGACGATGCGCCCATCGGCATCGGTGGTGAGCACGCCCTCGCCAAGCGCATCGAGCGCCTCCCATGCGGTGCCACGCCCGCCCCCGGTCTCGGCGGCGCGCTCGGCACGCGAACTCATCTCGACCACGGTCACCAGCAACGCCGGGTGTGCCTCGTGTTCGATCGGCGCGAACGAGAACTCGAGGCGCGCACCGGGCCCGTCGCTCGAGCGCAGCTCGGCCTCGAAGCGCTCCGGCGCCGGCTGTCCTGCGCGGTGACGGCTCACGATCTCGCCAAGCAGCTCGGCGAAGTCCGGGTGCACCAGTTCGGTGAGCTGGCGACCAACGAGTTGCGCGGGAGAGATCGCACCGCAGAGCTCCGCAAAGCGGGCGTTCGCGAGCTGGATCCCGTCGCGGTCGACCGCGACACCTTCGTGCATGGCCTCGGTGAGCCGGCGATAGACGTGCTCGCGCGCGGCACGCGTCGACGTCTCGTGCTGCAGCCGATCGAGCAGGCGGTCCGCGTTCTGCGCAAAATCACCGGCGCTGCCGCCCGCCGCGTGCGGTGCAAGCCGCTCGGTCATGTCGCCCGTCGCAGCGACGGCGGCAAGGCGCTCGCCGATCTCGCGCAGGTGCTCGGCCTCGCGGTGGCGCCGGTACAGCATCACCGCCATGAAGGCGGTCAGCAGACCGAGCGCTCCCAGTGCGAGGATCAGCAGATCATTGTCGGGACTGGCCATGTCCTCCGGACCGGGAGGGCCGCGGGCGCCCCTTTCGCTGCAGAATTGTTGTTTTCACGCTGTGCGGCCGAAGCATAGCGGAACGGGTCGCGCTGACCTCCCGATTTCACCATAATCATGCGGCAAGATCGGCTTGTCGCCCGGTACCGAAGTCCTTAACCTGCGCGCCTCGCCGCGCCTTGTGCCGCGCGAACCCACCGTTTGCTGGACCCACTGCCATGCTCGACCTCGCCGCCGCCCGTCGCCAGATGATCGAACAACAGGTTCGCGCGTGGGAGGTGCTGGATCTCGGCGTCCTCGCGGTCATGGAGCGCGTGCCGCGCGAGGAATTCGCGCCGGAGGCCTATCGCGAGCTCGCGTTCGGCGACCTGAACGTGCCGCTGGGTCATGGCCAGAGCATGCTCGCGCCGAAGCTCGAGGGGCGGATCCTGCAGGCGCTCGAGGTCAAGCCCGACGACCGTGCGCTCGAGATCGGCACCGGCAGCGGCTATTTCGCCGCGTGCCTCGGCGGCCTGGCGCGTAACGTCCGCTCGCTCGAAATCCATGCGGACCTCGCGGATGCGGCTTGCGCAAGCCTGGCCCGGACCGGCGTCCACAACGTGACGGTCGAGCATATGGACGGGATGACGCTCGACGCCGAGGGCGGTTACGACGTGATCGCGCTCACGGGGTCGCTGCCCGTCTACGACCAACGGTTCGAGCGGGCACTGGCGGTCGGCGGCCGGCTGTTCGTGGTCACCGGGCTCGGGCCCGTGATGGAGGCGCAGCGAATCACCCGGACCGGTCCGGCCGAATTCATGCGCGAGAGCCTGTTCGAGACCATGATGGACCCGCTGATCCACGCGCCAGAGCCGCCGAGGTTCGTGTTCTGAGCCACCCATGGGGTAGCCAACGGGCTGCCAGCTGATATAGTCTACTACAACACTAGTTGACCTAGGGCGGCCCGGCCGCCAGACGGAGACTGCATGCATCAGAAGTCGTTGGTCCTGGCCCTCGGCATTGCGCTGGCGTTGGGCGGCGTTGCGGCCCGTTCGGAGAACCTGCTCGAGGTCTACCAGGCCGCCGCCAAGAGTGACCCGAAGATCCTCGAGGCCGATGCGCGCCGGATGGCCGCGCTCGAAGTGAAGCCGCAAGCCCGCGGCGCGCTGCTGCCCCAGCTGAGCGCGACCGGCAACTACGCGACCCGCAACTCGGAGAGCAACTCGAACTTCCCGCAGGCGGTCGACGTGGACAGCGACCCGACTACGCCTCCCGAAGTGCTGATCGTGCGCAACAAGCAGGAGACGGACTCCGACTTCTGGAACGTCCAGGGCGAGCTCCGCCAGTCCGTGTTCAACTGGGCGCAGTGGCAGACGCTGAAGCGCGCCGATTCCGAGGTTGCGCTCGCCGAGGCGAACTACCGCGCGGCGCAGCAGGACCTGCTGGTGCGCGTCGCCGGCCGCTACTTCGACGTGCTGGCCGCCGAGGACACACTCACGTCCGCCGAGGCGACGCTGAACTCCGTGACGCGCCAGCTCGAGCAGGCGGAGAAACGCTTCGAGGTTGGCCTGATCGCGATCACCGACGTGCAGGAGGCCCGCGCGGCGCACGACAACGCGACGGCTGGCGTGATCCTGGCGAAACGTTCGCTCGCGACCGCCGAGGAGTTCCTGCGCGAACTCACCGGCGAGGACTACGCGGTGCTCTCGAAGCCCGCCGACGACATGCCGATGAACGAGCCGCTGCCGGTCAGCGAAGAGGAATGGGTGGAGCGGGCCAACAACCAGAACCTGAACGTCATCGCGGCGCGCCTCGACACGGACATCGCGAAGGACAACATCAAGATCGCCCAGTCGGGCCACATGCCGACCGTGGACCTGGTTGGCCAGTACAACAAGTTCGACCAGACCGCGACGCAGACCAACAACGGGCTCACGGGCCTCGCGGATTCCGACCAGACCGCCGACCAGATCGGCCTGCAGTTCACGCTGCCGATCTACAGCGGCGGTGTGGTCTCGTCGCAGGTGCGCCAGCAGGTCTACCTGCACCGCGCCGCGCGCGAGCGGCTCGAGGGCGCGCTGCGCCAGGCCGAGCGCGAAACGCGCGACTCGTACCTCGGCGTGATCGCCGAGAAGGCGCGGGTGCAGGCTCTGAAGCAGGCGGTCAAGTCGAACCAGACGGCGCTCGAGGCGACCGAGGCCGGCTTCGACGTCGGCACTCGCACCACGGTCGACGTGCTGGATGCGCGCCGGCGACTGTTCGAGGCCGAGCGCGACTACGCGCGCAGCCGCTACGACTACCTGATCAACGTAGTGCGGCTCAAGTCCGCGGCCGGCGTGCTGGTGCCGGGCGACCTCGGCACGATCAACAACTCGCTCACGACGCCGACGACGCTGAAGCAGACGCGTCCCTCGCCTTCGGGTTGAGCAGCGGCAGCACCATCTCGACGAGCCGGCCGACCGCCCCGCGGCTCTGCGCGATGACCTCGAGGCCGCGGGCACCGTCCCGCCGTGCCTGCTGTGGATCATCGAAATAGTCGGAGACGCGCTGCGCGAGTTCCTCGCGGCTGCGCACGATCCTGACGACACCCGCCTGGGCCAGCAGTTCAGCGATGTCCTGCGCGTTCTGCGTGTGCGGCCCCGACAGGATCGGGAGCCCCAGCGCGGCGGGCTCGAGCAGGTTGTGACCGCCGATCGGCACCAGGCTGCCGCCGACGAACGCGACGTCGGCCGCGGCGTAGAACATCTGCAGCTCGCCGAGCGTGTCCACCAGGAACACGTCCTGCGTTTCCACAGGCGGTTCGCCCGAGCTGCGCTGCGCGAACGAATGTCCCCGTTTCCTGAGCAGGCTGCGCACTGCTTCGAAGCGCTGCGGGTGCCTCGGCACCAGGATCAGCAGCGCCGACGGATGGCGCGCGCGCACCATGCCGTGCGCGGCCAGCACGGCTTCCTCCTCTCCCTCGTGCGTGCTGCCGGCGATCCACACCGGCCGGCCCGCGGCGCAACGCGTGTGGAACTCATGGCCGGCGTCCACTGCCGCCTGCGGCACTTCGAGGTCGAACTTGACGTTGCCGGTGACGCGCACGCGGTCCGGCGCGGCGCCGATCGCTCGGAAGCGCTCGGCGTCGGCGGGACTCTGCGCACCGATCACGATGCCGTGCGACAGGGTCTCGCGGAACAGCGATGCCATGCGGCGATAGCGGTCGACCGACCGCGTCGAGACGCGCGCACTCGCCATCACCAGCGGGATGCCGCGACGGCCGAGCTGGTGATACAGCGTGGGCCAGATCTCGGTCTCGAGGATGATTGCGACGCTCGGCTTGATGCGGTCGAGGAACCGGTGCACCGAGCCTGGCAGGTCGTACGGCAGGTAGCAGTGGCGCACTGCGTCGCCGAACAGTGCTGCGACGCGTTGCGCGCCGGTCGGCGTCACCGTCGTCAGCACGACTTCGATGCCGGGAAGACGTCGCCGCAATTCGCGGATCAATCCGGCCGCCGCCTGCACTTCGCCCACTGAGACCGCATGCACCCAAAGGCAGCCGGGCTTCCGCTGCGGCGACACGAAGCCGAGCCGCTGGTGGAGCCGTCCGCGATACTCTGGATTCCACAGCGCCTTCCACGCCTCGAGCGCGATGACGATCGGCGCGAGCAGGTAGGTCAGCAGGACGTAGACGATGCGCACGCGGCGACCCCCTGCAGCAGTTCACGCCATTGATCGTCGCCAAAGCGGCCCGCGGGCAGTTCGCGCGTCACTTTTTCGAGCGAACGGCGCAGGCGCGCGAGCACATGCCGCTCCCAGTCGCCGCGCGGCACGATCCGGCCGCGATCGAAGTCGAGCACGTAGACGTCGTCTGCCGAGCCGAGCACGAGGTTGTGCGCATTCAGGTCGGCGTGCCGGACGCCGTGCGCGTGCAGCCGGCCCACGCAGTGCCCGACCGCATGCCAGCGCCGCGAATCGACCGGCTGCGCGGCCAGCGCCTGGGCCAGCGTGAGCCGCGACGGCAGCTCTTCGGTGATCAGGTCGGCGCGATACCATGGGCCGGAGCGCACGTATCGCGCGGCGACCGCGCCCGGCACCGGCAGCCCGAGCTGCCGCAGGCGTCGCAGCAGGCGCCATTCCTCATGACTGCGGGTGCGATCCGCTCCGGTCCAGAGGTAGGTATCGTCGAGAATCCGCCCGACAAGCCCGCCGCGACGATAGTGGCGCAGCACCCAGCGACGCGCACCATCGTGCACGAACGCCACGGTGCCGCGGCCACCGGCCAGCTCCTCGAGCGCTCCGCGCTGCCGCCAGTAGTCGCGCTCGAAGATCTGCTCGCCCGGCTGGTCGATGCGCGAGCCATCGTATAGCATCGCGCCGCGCGCAGTCCGCACCTCGACTTCCGGGCCAGCGCTCACCGTGTGTTTCACCGCTGCTTAGGTTCCCGGGACGGATTGTTCACCATCGGACTGCTGCTGCCTACCTTCACGTCACATGCAGCCCCCGCCGTTTTCGTCGCCGCCTGAACGGATCTGCGTGCTCCGGCTCTCCGCACTGGGCGACGTGTGCCACGTGCTGCCGGTCGTGCGGACGCTGCAGGATGCGTGGCCCGGCACCCGGATCACCTGGATCCTCGGCAGGCTCGAGCACAAGCTGCTGGGCCACATTCCCGACGTCGATTTCGTCGCCTTCGACAAGAAAGCCGGGCTCGACGGCTATCGGTCGCTGCGTCGGCAAGTCGGCCCGCGGCACTTCGACGCGCTGCTGCACATGCAACTCGCGATCCGCGCGAGCCTCGCCGCCGCGCTGGTGCCGGCGCGAGTGAAGATCGGGTTCGATCGCGGACGTGCCCGCGAACTGCAGTGGCTGTTCACCACGGATCGCATCGAGGCCCGCACCCGTGAGCACGTGCTCGACAGCCTGTTCGGCTTCGCCGAGACGCTGGGCGTGCGGCGCCGATCGATGCGCTGGGACATCCCGCTGCCGCCGGAGGCCCTCGACTATGCGCGTCGGGTGATCCCCGACGAGCAGCCCACGCTGGTCGTCAGCCCCTGCTCGAGCCACGCGCCCAGGAACTGGAGCGCCGAGCGCTATGCTGCGGTGGCTGACCACGCGGCTGCGCGACACGGCATGCGGGTGCTGGTCTGCGGCGGCCGCAGCCCGCTCGAGCTCGAATACGGCTCGCGAATTGAACAGCTGATGCGCCAGCGCTGCGTGAACCTCGTCGGAAAGGACACGCTACTCGAACTGCTTGCCACGCTGCAGCGCGCGACGGTGCTGATGTCGCCCGACTCCGGCCCGGCCCACATGGCAACGACGGTCGGAACGCCAGTAATTGGCCTGTATGCGGCCACGAACCCCGCGCGCAGCGGTCCGTACTACAGCCGGCCCTGGTGCGTGGACAGGTACGATGCGGCCGCGCTGCGGTTCCTGGGCAAGCCCGCGTCGGCGATCCCCTGGACCACGAAGATCGAGCGTCCTGGCGTGATGGACCTGGTCACGGTGGACGACGTCGTCGAGCGGCTGGATGCGCTCGCGGCCGCCGGCGCCCCGCGCACTCCCACGGGCTGACGCGCCGCGCCGGCATCGGTGATAATGCCTGCCCCGGATTCATCGCGAGACCGCGCCGTGACGGCCGAACGCAGCGACAAGCTCATCCAGCCGAACGCCCAGCACTTCTATGACGTGACGCAGGACGACCTGCCGTTGTCCTGCCCGATGCCGGGCATGCAGCTGTGGAACTCGCATCCGCGGGTGTTCCTGCCGATCGAGAAGACCGGCTGGGCCAAGTGCCCCTACTGCTCGGCGGAGTACACGCTGAAGAAGTGAGCCGGCCGGCGGCCGCTAGGTCTTGCGCTTGTACTCCGCGTAGCTCTTCTCTTCGACCAGCGTCGAGCCGAGCCGCGTATTGATCTTCTTCTTGATCGCCGCGCGCTCGTCGTTGGTGACGTAGACCGCACGCGCGAGCTCGACGAACTCCGCATCGAACCTGCCGTCCCGCTCCTTGTCGCGGATGCGGTCCTCGATGTCCCAAAGCTGGCCGTTGACGTCGCGCAGTCCCTGCCATTCCGGGCCGATGTCGGTCGCCGCGTAGGCGGACGCCTGCCACGTCTGCAGCAGCATGCCGAGCTCGGTGCGGACGTTGGCGAGCTTGGTCGCGTCGGTCATGCGCTGCGACTTGATCTCGAGGATCGTGATCTTGTCGATCAGCTCGCCGGGGGAGATCGGAACGAGGAGTTCTGGCATGGCGGAATTATCGGTGCCTGGCACCTATTTTTCCATCGCGTCGCGCCACACGGCCGTCACCTGCTCCCGCACGTCCGCGAACTCGGAGGCGGGAACGATTGTGCTCGCGCCGTCGAGCGACAGGTGGTGGATGCGCTGCCGATAGAGGCGATAGGCGCCTGTGAGCAGATCTACCGTCGACTGCGGCACCAGGTCGATCGAGGCGAGGCTCTCGAGCTGGCGGATGTTGTCCGAGTAGGTGACGAGTTCCGGGCGCGTGTCGCACCACTTGAGCGTCCAGTACTGCGCCAGGAACTCGATGTCCGTGATGCCGCCGGCGTCGCGCTTCAGGTCGAACTCGTCGTGGCCGGACTTCGACAACTCGGCGCGCATCCGCTCGCGCATGTTGCGTACTTCGTCGCGCAGCGTGTCGCGACGGATCCCGAAGCGCAGGATGTCGCGGCGCAGTGCCTCGAAGCGTGCGCGCAGCGCCGGCGGACCCGCGACCGCACGGGCCCGCAGCAGCGCCTGGTGCTCCCACGTCCACGCCTCGGCGCGCTGGTAGTCGCCGAATCCGTCGACGCTCTGCACCAGCAGCCCGCCCTTGCCGCTCGGCCTTAGCCGCGTGTCGACCTCGTAGAGCCGGCCGGCGGCGGAGTGCACGGTCAGCAGGTGCACGAGCCGCTGCACCAGCCGCAGGAAGAACACGCTGTTCTCAACGGTTGCGGGCCCGGACGTGCGCTGTACCTCGCCGGCCGAATCGTGCAGGAACACGAGGTCGAGATCGGAACCGTAGCCGAGCTCGATGCCGCCGAACTTGCCGTAGGCCACGACCACCATGCCAGTTTCGGCCAGCGACGATTCGTCGGCACCGCAGCGCGGTGCGCCGTGACGTAACGTGATCTGGTGCCAGGAAAGGTCGAGCGCCTCGCCGACGATCAGCTCCGCGATGTCGGTCAGCCGGTCGCTCACCTTCATCACGGGCATCCGGCCGGTGAGGTCCGGAACCGCAACCCGGAATACCGCGGCACGCTGGAACTGCCGCAGCAGGTCGACCTGCCGCTCCGGATCCGCCGCGTCGGCGCCGGCCATCCGCGCCCTGAGGTCCTGTTCGAACTCTGCGCGCGCGGGTGTCGACTCGAACAACCGCTCATCGAGCAACTCGTCGAGCAACATCGGGAATGCGGCGATCTGGTCGGCGAGAAACTGCGACTGCGTGCAGAGCTCGACGAGGCGGCTGCGCGCCACTCCATTCTCGTTCAGCAGCGCGAGGTACACGGTGCGGCCGCCGATCCGCTCGAGCACGTGCAGCAGGCGACCGAGCGCCACGGCCTCCGCGCCGCTGCCCGCGATCGCCTGCAGCAGTCGCGGCAACAGCGTCTGCAGCCGGCGGCGGCCTGTCTCGTCGAGCCGCTTGTAGTAGGTGCTGTCGCGCAGCATGTCGAGGCGCTCGAGCACCGCCGATGCTTCCTGCAATCCGACCGACTGCAGCATCTGCAGCGCCGCCTCTCCCGGCGTAGGCTCCAGAATGCTCTCCAGCGCGCGTGCGGCGGCCCCGGCCGCATCCGGCTCCTCCGGCCCGAACAGCAGCCTGCGGAAGTGCCCGCTCACGCGGTCGCGATGCCGCGCGATCTCGACCTCGAGCTGCGGCCAGCCAGCGACGCACATGCCGAACGCAAGGCGCGCGCGTCCCGCGTCGTCCTGCGGCAGGTCGTGCGTCTGCTCGTCGTTGCGCTCCTGCAGCCGGTTCTCGAGTCGTCGCAGGAACCGGTACGAGTCGCCGAGCTCCATCACCGCCGCTTCGGGCAGCAGCTTCTTGCCTGCGAGCAGCGGCAGCGCAGTGAGCAGGCTGCGAGTCTGCAGCCGAGGATCGCCGCCGCCGCGGATCAGCTGGTAGGCCTGCACGATGAACTCGATCTCGCGGATGCCGCCGGGCCCGAGCTTCACGTTGCCCTGCAGTTCGCGGCGCTCGACCTCGCGCGAAATGAGCTCCTTCATCTCGCGCAGCGACTCGAACACGCTGAAGTCGAGATAGCGCCGGTATACGAACGGCCGCAGCACGTTGCGATACAGTTCGTCGAATTCGCCGCCGCCCACGACCGGCCGCGCCTTTACATACGCATAGCGCTCCCAGTCACGACCATGCTGCTGCAGGTACTCCTCGAACGCATCGAAGCTGACGACCTGCGGGCCCGATTCGCCGAACGGCCGCAGCCTGAGGTCGACGCGATAGACGAAGCCCTCGGCGGTCACCGTTCCGAGCAGCTGCGCAACGCGCCGTCCGAGCCGCCCGAAGTACTCCTCGTGCTCGAGCGCGCGGCCGCCGTCCGTCTCGCCGTGCTCCGGAAACAGGAACACGAGGTCGATATCCGACGAGAAGTTGAGCTCGCCGCCGCCGAGCTTGCCCATGCCGAGGATCAGCAGCGACAACTCACGACCATCGGCGCCACGCGGCACGCCGTAACGTGCGTTCAGTGCGAGCGCCGCACGGTCACACGCGGCGCCGATGCAGACGTCGGCCAATAGTGTCAGCTCGCGCAGGATCGTCTCGACCTCCGCGAGCGACGCAAGGTCACGCCACGCGATGCGCGCCAGCTGCCGTCGCCGGAAGCGGCGCAGGGCGTCCATGAATGCCGCGTCGTCGGACGTGGGCTCGGAAATCGCCGCCGGGTCCGACGCGAGGTCCTGCGCCAGCCATTCGCGCGACGCTTCCTCGAGCAGATGTCCGTCGCCGCCGAGCCATGCCAGCAACGCACTGTCGCGCAGGCACGACTCCGCCACGAAGTCGCTGCATGCCCACACGAGCGGCAGGCTCGCGGCGATCACGTGCGCCGCAGGCGACGCACCGGCCGGCACGCCGCCCCGCTCCGCGAGCGACTCCAGGCGCCGCTCGAGTGCAGGACGCAGGGATTCAGGTATGGGCGACAGGTCGAACGACATCTTCCCCGCTCCGGGCCGTGACGCGGGCCGCGAGCATCGCCCCGCACAAGAGGAGCGCGCCGGCCAGCAGGTACGCCGCGCCGGGCACGTGCAGGCGCGTGCCTGCGCCGATGAAGTACGCGAAGACGCCGGCGAAAACCGTCGGACCGATCATCGTCGCGATTCCCATGATGCTGCCGTTCGCTCCCTGCAACTGTCCCTGTTCCGACGGGCCGATGTGCCGCGTCATCAGCGACTGTGCAGCGGGAGAGGCAAGCCCCCACAGCGCCACGACCGGCACGCCAGCGAGGAACAGCCATCCGGTTGGCGCAAGCCCGTACACCCAGAAGCCGAACGCACCGGCCACTAGTCCCGCGATCAGCACGCGCCGCTCGCCGAAGCGCCGCACCAGCGGCTGCACCAGCCCGCCCTGCACGAGCGCGGAACAAACCCCAATCGCAGCGAGCGTGAAGCCGACCGTACGCTCATCCCAGCCGTACCGATACCCGGCGTACAGGACGAATGTCGACGGCAGCGCGGCATGCGCGAGGTTGCTCAGGAACACGACACCGGCGAGGCCGAGCAGTTCCCGATGCGAACGCAGCAGCCGCAGCGACCCGAGAGGGTTCGCGCGCCGCCATTCGAACGCGCGCCGCCTGTCGGGCGGCAACGACTCCGGGAGCACGAACAGTCCATACATCGCATTCGTGAGGCTCAGGCCAGCTGCAGCCCAGAACGGCAGCCGCGGGTCGATGCTGCCGAGCAGCCCGCCGAGCGCAGGCCCGAAGATGAAGCCCACTCCGAATGCCACGCCGACCATGCCGAACGCCCCGGAGCGTTTCTCGGGCGGCGTCACGTCCGCGATGTAGGCCATGCCGGTGCTGACGCTCGCCGCGGTGATGCCGGAGATCACGCGGCCGATGAACAGCCACGCGAGGTTCGGCGCCAGCGCCATCAGGACATAGTCGAGCCCGAGGCCGAAATTGGACGCGAGCACCACCGGGCGCCGCCCGAACCGGTCCGACAGCGCGCCCGCAACCGGCATCGCGAAGAACTGCATCAGCGCCCACACCGTGCCGAACAGCCCGAACATCTTCGCGGCACGCGCCGTGTCGCCGCCGAGGAAACTCTCGATCAGCTTCGGCAGCACCGGGATGATCAGCCCGAGCGCGAGGATGTCGAGGACGATCGTGATGAAGATGAAGGCGAGCGCGGCGCGGCGCCCGCCCTGCGCTTCGACGGGGGCGTTCATCCGGGCATCAGCCGTATTTCAGCACCGAGCGCACGTCCATCCCGTCGCAACGGAAATCCGGGACCATGCCGAGGTCCACCAGCACGCCGAGGCCGCCGAGGTCATAGCCGGCGATCCGCGCGAGCGTGACCGACGCGCCCAGCGTCCCGCCGGTGGCGAGCACGTCGTCGATCAGCAGCAGGACGCCGCGGCCGGTCTGCATCTCGAGCACGCCCGAGCCGTACTCGAGGTCGTACGAAACATCCACCACGGGTGGCGGCAGCTTGCCCTTCTTGCGGATCGGCACGAAGCCCTTGGCCGACCGGTCGGCCACCGCGCCGCGGCGAGGATGAAGCCGCGCGACTCGATGCCGGCCACCGCGTCCACTTGGCGCCACCGTCCTCGGTGAACAACGCCTCGACGGCATCGATCGCGCGTCGAAGCGCGGGGTCGCCGAGCAGCGGGCTGATGTCGCGGAACAGGATCCCGGGCTTGGGAAAATCCGGAATCTCGGCGACCAGGTCTCGGAGTTCTTGCATGCTCACCTCGCCCGCCGAGCCTAGCGAATTTCGGCCGCGGGGGCGATACGAACGACCTGCTGCCACACGTTCGCCAGCCGCGCAGGCCCGCGGCCCCGATCCACGCTGCGGACCAGGAACAGGCAGCCAACCGCCGAAAGCACGAACCCGGCGATGAACGTCGGGCCGTAGCCCACTGCATCGCCGATCGCCGCACCGGTGAAATTCGCGAGGCCCATCGCGACCACGATCGCGCACGCGAGCAGCGTGTAGTCCGTGCCGGCGTGCTCGGGATCCGAGGCATCCATCATCAGCGTGAACAGCGCCACGGTCGCCATGCTGCCGAACAGATGCTCCGCAATCGTTGCAGCCCAGAACATCGCCGTGCCGCCGATGCCGAACGCGGCTGCAACGTAGAGCAGCAGGCTCATGGTCTGCAGCAGGCCGCAGGTCAGCAGCGCACTGCGCCGACCGGCACGAAACGCGAACCACCCGCCGATACCGGCGCCCGCCAGGCTCGCGATCGAGCCGACCGTGCCCTTCATGATCGCGATGGTCTCCTTGCTGAGGCCGGAGTCGCGCATGAACGGGCCCACCAGCGAGGCCACCATCGAGTCGCCGAACTTGTAGAAGCAAATGAGCCCGATGAAGGCGAGCATGCCCGGCAAGCGCAGCCGACGCACCCAGCCGACGGCCAGCTGGGCCGCGGAGGCGTCGGACCTGGGCTCCGTGCGCGGCGGCTCGCGCAGCGTCAGCACCGGAATGACGGTGACCGCCAGCATGACCGCCATGCAGGTGAACATCGTGACCCAGCCAGACTTCGCGAAAACCCACAGCAGCAGGCCACCGCCAAGGATCATGCCGATCCGGTAGGCGCCCACCTGCAAGCCGTTCGCGAGCCCGCGCTCGCGCGAATCGAGGATCCGCACCGCGAGCCCGTCGGTTGCGATGTCCTGGCAGGCGGCGATCAGGTTGAAGATGAATGCGGCGGCGAGCAGCACCACGAGCCCCTCGCCCACGTCGATCCGGGACAGCAACAGGGCGCCCGCCACCCCCGCGACCTGCAACGGCAGCAGCCAGGCCTTGCGCGTCCCCCTGTGGTCGACGAACGGCGCCCAGAGGAACTTCAGCGCCCACGGCAGGAACAGCAGGCTCGTCGCGCTGATGGCTTTCAGCGAATAGCCGGCGTCGCGCAGCAGCACCGGCAGCGCCTGCGTGAAGAAGCCGTAGGGCAGGCCCTGTGCGAGGTAAAGGCTGCCGAGCAGCAGGATCTTGTGACTGCGGGTCATGCGGCCTGCCAGAATCGCGGTTCGTGCAGGAGGAAAGCAAGTGAAAGTCAGCGAAGCCGTCGAGACCCGGATGAGTTGCCGCGCGTTCCTGCCGACGCGCGTGCCCGAAGCGACCGTGCGCTCGGTCCTGGAGGCGGCGCGGCGATCCCCGTCCGGCGGCAACCTGCAGCCGTGGTACATCCATGTGCTCACCGGCGAGCCCCTGGCGCAGCTGGTGGCGGCGGTGCGTGGCCAGCTGCCGCAGTTTCCGCGCGGCGAAGGCTCGGAATACGACATCTACCCGAAGGACCTCGGCGAGCCCTACCGTTCGCGCCGCTTCAAGTGCGGCGAGGACATGTACGCGACGCTCGGCGTGCCGCGCGAGGACAAGCTGGCGCGAATGCTGCAGTTCGCGCGCAACTACGAATTCTTCGGCGCGCCGGTCGGGCTCTTTTTCTACGTGGACCGGCAGATGGGGCCACCGCAATGGTCCGACCT
The DNA here is from genome assembly GCA_963696545.1 of uncultured Gammaproteobacteria bacterium. Taxonomy (GTDB): domain Bacteria; phylum Pseudomonadota; class Gammaproteobacteria; order Steroidobacterales; family Steroidobacteraceae; genus RPQJ01. Next base: position 17,640 of record CAVOKQ010000013.1, on the reverse strand, counting down.
CGGCATGTTCATGCAGACAGTGATGCTGCTCGCGCGCGAGCAAGGGCTGCACACCTGCGCGCAGGAAGCGTGGTCGGTCTGGCATCGCACCGTCGGCCAGTTCCTGCAGGTGTCGCCGCAGCAGATGCTGTTCTCCGGCATGGCCCTCGGTTACCGGGACGAGTCCGCACGGATCAACCGGCTGCGCACGGATCGCGCGGCGCTCGTGGAAATTGCCACACTGCGGGGCTTTTAGCGGCGCTTTCTCGGGGTTCGCTCCTTAAGTGCTGCGCGCCGGGCTTTCCTCGCCTCGTGCTTGCGGCGCAGCGCATTTAGCTCCATCTGCACCTGCGGCCATCGGTGCACGGCGAAGCCAGGGGTCATGATTCTCGACGCCGGGACAGCGTCGAGCACGTCAACGCCGAAGTCCATCAGGACCATCGCGAGGCGTGACTCGAGCGCCAATGCAATCACTCGATTGACCGAGCGAAGGACGACACGCGGCTTTTCTGCACGATCCAGCATCAACTCGATGAACTTCCGCGCGACCCCAATCGCGAGGCGAGCCTGTGCGACGCCTGCTGGATTTCGCTTGGTGGGCAGCGTCTGAAGGTTCCGCAGCCGACTCTCGAGGACGTCGAGGGGATGGAGAACCTGGACTCGAGCACCCGAAGGGAGGTCGACCTCGACGGACCGCTCGCGCACCTTGCGCGTGTCGAGACCCACGATGGCGGCCAGGAAATCGACCTGTTTCACGCCACCACCGGGAACCCGGGCGAATACCTTGGCGATCTGGCCAGTCGCGTCGTCCATCGTCGCGATGCGGATGTCCCAGCCGTGGCCCAAGGCGGTCAGCAGTTCCTTCGCCGCGGCCTTCGAACCGATGAAGTCCGCATCGGTCGTCACCATTGCAGAGAGTTCACCGACGGACTCGACATGGAAGTAGGTGGCCCAGAATGCAAGCGCCTGCCCACCAACGAGCAGGGCTCTTGGGCCACACACGGCGAGAATCTTCGTGACCTCTTCCGAGGTCAGTGCAACCTCGTGAAGCCGCTCCGTCACTTGCGGCTATTCGACGGCCAACGGACTACGGCGCCTCGCGCCTCATCCGGGCGGATAAGGAGCATCTCGCCGCCGGAGAGATCCTCGCGAGCCGCAATCCTTCGGTCCCGGGATTGCGCGGCGCGCTTCATGGCCCGCAGCTGGCTGGCCGGCACGGCACGGTGCGCAGCCGGGCCGAGCACATCGAACGGAATTCCGCCATGGACGACGACCTGTCTCAGGAACAACCGTATGGCTTCGCTGGGCTCGAGGCCACAGGCCGCAAGCACCCTCGCGGACTCATCCTTCAGGGAGGCGTCGATTCGGGCTCGGATCACACTGTCTTTCATGACGCTACAGTGTAGCTACATTAGAAGACTTCTCAAGTTCGAAGCTGACCAACTCGGGGGAGTCGAAATTCCTTACGGTCGGGCCGAGCGTGCTTATGTCACGAAGGAGGGCGGTTCGGCCTGCGAACGTGACGCGCGTCACACCGCGCACCACTTGTTGGCACGCAACAACAGCCCTGGCCTGACGCCGCGCTTTACAACCTGCGCCCCCTGCTCGCCGCGCCGCCGCATTCCAGCCCTGGAAACCCAGCGGATTGGCCGCATGCAGTGAACTGGCACGCAAGGTGCAAGTACCTGCTCAGCACCGCATCGCGTGTGAGCCTAAGGAGACTGTCGGATGAGCCTCAGCTGGATCGCCAATCGAAGCCTCAAGGTGTCGCCCAAGGCCCGCCTCGTCGCCGACGACGAATCAGCCGCGCTGCGTCGCAAGCTCGAGTCGCTGGAATGGAAGCCCTCGAACGGATTCCTGAAGGACCAGGTCGCCGAACGCTCGCAACTCGTCACGGAGCAGGCCGGCCGCGCGGCCTGACGCAGTCAGCTCAGGTCAGCTTCGCTCGCGGCGCCTGGCATCCATCGGGTGCTCGACGCGCCGCAGCTTGTCGAACATGTGGATGAGACTGAGCCACGGATGGCTCAGCGCCATGCGCAGCCCGGCATAACGCATGATCGCCCTCGCCTGCTCGCGCTGTGCAGGCTTGTAGCAGTGGATCGGGCACTTCGCACAGACGGGCTTGTCCTCGCCATAGGGACACTTCTCGAGCCTGCGCCCCGCATAGTCGAGGAACTGTTCGCAATCGGGGCAGAGCATCCCGCCGCCCGCGACGTGATGATCCGCGCAGTAGATCTCGACCATGCAGCGCATGGTGCGCAATTCGCGCCCGAGCCGGCCGCTGTCGGGAATGATTGCGTCCCCGTTCACCGCTTCGCCTTCTCGTAGGTGCCGAGCAGCTCGGCCTGCGCGAGCACATGGCCCTGCATCGCGGCCTCGACCTGCGCCTTGGTCGGATGCTTCAGGCCGGTGAGGTCGCGGTCGAGCGCATAGAGCTTGTGGAAATAGCGGTGACGGCCAATCGGTGGGCAAGGGCCGCCGTATCCGGTGCGCTTCCAGTCGTTGAGTCCCTCGACGGTGCCGGCCGGCAGCGAACCCGGCAACACCCCTTCGGCGAGACCTGCCGCGTCGGGCGGCAGGTTTGCCAGGACCCAGTGCACCCAGGTCATCCTGGGGGCCTTCGGATCCGGGGCATCGGGATCATCGACGATCAGCACCAGCGACTTCGTCCCGGCAGGTGCGCCGTGCCACTCCAGTGGTGGCGAAATGTCCTGGCCCTCGCAGGTGAACCGGGCAGGGATCGCGCCGCCGGACTTGAATGCCGGCGAACTGATTTCGAGTGCCATGGCAGAGCCTCCGCCGACGACAGCGGCCGCGAGCGCGGCAAGCAGTGAACGCCACATTGGGAAAGCATGCGACCGCTACCGGCCAGCGGCTCTCGTGGCTTTCCGAAAAGCGCTCAGCCGACGGGCATTACCGGCGGAGTTCGACGCTCCGGCTGGGGCCGCAGCACTGCCATCGTCGCGTTGAGCTTGGCGACGAGTTCGCGCTTGCCGCCGTGCTCCGCGTAGACCATCGACTCGACGACAGTCAGCGACTGCCCGCGTTTCAGGACCTCGGCCCGGCAATGCAGCCGCTCACCACGCGCGCCGCGCAGCAGGTTGATCTTGTATTCCACGCTGACGACGTGTTCGCGCTCGGCGAGCTGCGTCGATGCGGCTGCACCCGCACAGTGATCCGCGAGAGTCGCCACGACGCCGGCGTGCGCCACGCTCGTCTGCTGCAGGTGCCACCCCTGGAGTTTCAGGCTGGCCTCGCACCAGCCGTCCCCGAGATCCGCGAGCTCGATGCCGAGGTGCGCGATGAACGGGGCGTCGCTGAACCCTTTCTCGATAGCCTTCTGGACGTCGATCATGGCCGTCTCCGGAGACGCGGATCTGAGAGAATGCCGGCCCTCCCGCCCGCGAGCCGCAGTCCGACCCGCCGAGATGGCCTCCGCACCCGGAAACGATACTCCAGCCGCGAAGGCTCGGCAGGCCGATGCCCGCTCCGGATTCGCCGCCGCCGTCGGCGCGTTCGTCATCTGGGGATTGTTCCCGCTGTACCTGAAGCCGCTGGCCGGGGTGCCGACGCTGCAGATCATGGCGCACCGCATCGTGTGGTGCTGCCTGCTAGTGTTCGCGTGGCTCGCGGTCCGCGGCGAGCTCGGCAGCGTGCGCGCGGCGCTCGCGAATCCCGTAACGCGGCGCCGGTTGATGGCATCCGCGACATTCATCAGCATCAACTGGCTGATCTACGTGTGGGCCGTCAGCAACGACCACGTCGTCGACGCGAGCCTCGGGTACTTCATCAATCCGTTGCTGAACGTCGTGCTCGGTGTGTTCGTGCTGCACGAGCGGCTGAATCGCGCGCAATGGATCGCCGTGAGCCTGGCCGCGATCGGCGTGCTGTACCTCGCGGTGGTCGCGGGCCGGCCGCCATGGATCGCACTCACGCTCGCCGCAACCTTCGGCATGTACGGGCTGATCCGCAAGGTCGTGGCAGTGGAGTCGGTGCCGGGGCTCGCGAGCGAGACGCTGCTGCTGTCGCCGCTCGCGCTCGGGTTCCTGGTGTGGGTGGAGCAGCACGGCTCGGGCGCGCTGGGTCATTCGAGCGCCGGCATCAATGCGCTCCTCGTCGGCAGCGGACTCATCACCGCGCTGCCGCTAGCGCTGTTCGCCTACGGCGCCAGGCTCATTCCGCTGTCCACCGTCGGGCTCGTGCAGTACATCGGCCCGACGCTGCAGTTCCTGATCGGCGTGCTGGTGTTTCACGAGCCGTTCCCTCGCGCTCGCGCGATCGGCTTCGTGCTGATCTGGTCGGCGCTCGCGATTTACGCGGTCGACAGCCTGTGGCGCAGCCGGCTGAGAAAATAGGTGCCAGGCACCGAAATTCCTGATATTCGGTGCCTGGCACCTATTTTCTCAGCGTCATGAACAGCAGATCCCCGATTGGATAGGTGATGTTGAAGTTGCAGCTCGCCATCACGCGCGGATCGTGATGCGTCTGGTGCAGCCGCTTCAAGCGGCCGATCAGCGGCCAGCGCGAGATCGCGTGGCCTTCCGGCAGGTGGTAACTGACGTGCAGGAACTCGTAATTGAGGAAATAGCCGAGCGACGTGGCCACGAACAGCCATGCGACGTTCGGCGTTGCAATCGCCGCCAGCAGCAGCCATGCCGGCAGAGCGAAGGCCGTGATGAAGAAGATCATCAGCAGCGGCGGGAACAGCACGGCGCGCAAGTCGCGCCACTCGTCGAGCGGCATCGCGTCGTCAGTGAAGAATCGGTGGTGCTGCCGGGTGTGCCGCTCGTAAATGAGCCGCAGGCCCCGGGTAAGGTGATGCATCGGTCCGCGATGACCCCAGTACTCGGCCAGATTCGCATACAAGAAAGTGACGGGGATCGTCAGCCACTCGAGCGGTCGAACCGCCTCGAGCTGCAGCAGGCAACACGCGAACGCAGTGCCGCCGACGCCGAACGTGAACACGAGGTGCAGCCAGCCGCGATAGCCTGGCGGTATGTGTACACGACGATACTCGCCGCGGAACTCGCGCACCCGGACGTCGGTCATCGGTCCCCAGCGTGTCGAACTGGACGCCCGGAGAATAACCGATATTTCCGCGATCCCCCGCGAGCGGGTAACCTAGATGCCCACCCCGCACAGCAGCACTGCGAGCCGCCGTTCATGCCGCTCTGGAAACCCTCGAGTCGCGCCAACAAGCTGATTCGTCACTACCACCTGCGCGGTCGCGTCCATCCGACGCAGCTGTACTGGGATCGGCTCTACCAGATGCTGGAGGAGGAGGCGGAAAAGCGCGGCAAGACGCCACCGCCGCCGCCGCTGACGTTTGCCCTCGATCACGAGGTGACCGAGGACGACAAGTCCGACCGCCTCCGGGAGCAGGTCGCGTGGGCCGACCGCAACAACCTGCTGCACCGCGTGCAGATGTTCTTCGAGGCGATGCCCTCGTCGGCCTGGGCCCGGTCGAGAAAGTAGCGCCATCAATGCGCATAGCGCGTCCAATCCTGCTCGTCAGCACCCCGATCGGCGTGATCTTCGGGCTGCGCGAGGCGTGGCGCCTCGCCGGTCCGGGCATGGCGGTGCTGATGGCCGCGATGATCTCCGTCGTCGGCGGATTCGTGTGGATGACCGTGCGGCGCATCCGCCAGGAAAAACAGGTGCCAGGCACCGACTTATCTACCGCCGGTTCACCAGCCACAGCCCCGCCAGGCACAGCGCAAGCCCAAGGCCGTTCGCGACACTGAGCTTTTCGCGAAACACCGCCACGCCGATCACCAGCAGCAGCATCGCCGCCGCCGACTGCGTGACGAGCGCACCCAGGCTCACCGCAAAGCCACTGCGGTAGAGGAACAGGAACCCGAGGTCGAGCCCGACGATCACGAAGGCCAGCGCGATCGCAGTCCAGTTGAGCTGGCGGACCTCGTGCTTCCACTCGAACCCTCCGGGCGAGGCAAGCAGCAGCCCGCCGAACAGCAGAGTCACCAGCGCATAGGTGACGAGCAGCGACAGCAGCGGATTCACGCCGGCCGGCGTCAGCTTCAGCACCAGGTGGTAGCCGACCGTGCAGGCGATGGCGAGGGACAGCCAGGCGATGGGCATGGGACTTCGTGACCTCCGTTGCTTCCGGCAACTCTTTGAACTGCATGCACCGGCCCGACCGAATCGCTACAGTGCGGACGGGGGCCAGGGAATACCGCCAGTCATGTTACAGAAAGCCCGGAGATCACCGGCATGCGCATGTTGACGCCGATCGTCGCTTCGATGACCGCCAGCACCGGGCGGAGGATCCTGACTTCGTTGCTGCTGCTGCCGTTGGGCTGGTCGGGCCCGGCTTGCGCGAGTGCCGCCGCGCCGGACGACATGGCCGCGCTGTACAAGACGACCTGCGCGATCTGCCACGAGGTGCCCGAGACCAAGGCACCGCCCACCGACACGCTGCGCCGGCTCCCGGCGGCCAACATCCTGATGGCGATGGAGTTCGGCAAGATGCAGCCGCAGGCGTCCGTGCTGAAGCAGGAACAGCGCGTGAAGCTGGCGAAGTGGCTGGCCGCAGACGAGGACGCGAAGCGCGACGCGTGGATCGCCGCGAAGGCCTGCGCAAAGGAAACCCCGGTGCAGGTGACCGGCCGGGCGAACTGGGGCCTGGGTCGCGACAATACGCGCGCGGCCGAAGGCGTGCTCATCGACCGCGACAACATTGGTCGCCTGGAACTGCTCTGGTCCATCGCGTTGCCGGCGGTCACGACCATGCGATCGCAGCCGGTGGTCGCCGGGGACACCGTGTTCCTCGGCAGCAAGGGCGCACACCTGCTGGCGCTCGACCGCCGCACGGGCTGCGTCCGCTGGTCGCTCGCAACCGAGGCGCCGATCCATTCCGCACTGACGCTCGACGCGACGCCCGATGGAGTGGCGACGCTGTTCTTCGCGGACGAGATGGCGACGGTCTACGCGGTGAACGCAACCAACGGCAAGCTCCGCTGGCGTGAGCGCGTGAAGTGGTTCCCGACCTCGATCGTCAGCGGCCCCGCGACGTACTTCGACGGCCGCCTGTACGTTCCGCTGTCGTCGTTCGAAGTGGCCGCCGCGGGACTGCCAACGCACGAATGCTGCCGCACGCACGGCGGCATCGCCGCGCTGGACGCGACCACAGGCAAGGCCCTGTGGCGATTCGACACGACGGCGCAGGCAGCGAAGACCTACGTGAATCGCGACGGCGTGCAGATGTGGGGCCCGAGCGGCGCGGTCGTCTGGAACGCGCCGACGATCGACGCGAAGCGCGGCGCGCTCTACTTCGGCACCGGACAGAACTCGTCGTCGCCGGCGACCGACACCAGCGACTCAATCATCGCGCTGGACCTGAAGACCGGCGAGAAGCGCTGGGTGTTCCAGGCCCTCGCCAACGACGCCTGGAACGCGGCATGCCTCAGTGGCGGCGCGAGCTGCCCGAAGGAAAACGGACCCGACTTCGACTTCGGCGCATCCGTGATGCTCGTCCGGCGCGACAAGGGCGACCTGCTGCTCGCTGGCCAGAAATCCGGCGAGGTGTTCGCGCTCGATCCCGACAAGGGCGGTGTGGTCGTCTGGCGCAGGCGCGTCGGCTCCGGCAGCTCGAACGGCGGCGTGCATCACGGCATGGCGACGGACGGCACGCGCGTGTACGTGCCGGTCGCCGACCCAGAGCGCAAGATCCCGGGCTACGTGCCGAAGCCCGGCGTCTATGCACTGGCCGTGGACAGCGGCGAAGTGCTCTGGTCGCTGCCGGTGCAGCGCGGTTGCACGTTCGACGCGAACGACGCCCCGCTGGTCGGCCTCGCGGAGATGGCCAAGGGCAAGTCGGATCGCTCGCCGTGGCCGGCCTGCAGCTACTACTACGGGCAGTCAGCGGCGGCGGTCTATGCGAACGGGCTCGTGTACGCCGGCGCGCTCGACGGCAAGTTGCGCGTGCTCGACGCCGCGACTGGCCAGCCGCTCAGGATCATCGACACCAACTCGCCGTACTCAGCCACGAACGGCGTCGAAGGACACGGTGGGGCGATCGACGTCGGCGGCGCGATCGTCGACGGTGAGCAGCTGTTCATCACGTCCGGCTACGGCATGTTCGGCCAGATGCCGGGCAACATGCTGCTGGTCTACGGGCTCAAGCGGTAGACGTTGCGATCATTGCGCGCGGCGTACAACGCCGGCAGGTAGTGAGGCAACATTCCGACCTCCTCCACCTGGTGACGTTGCCATTCGCCGAGCATGCCTTCGCTGAACACGTAACGGTGCAGCAACGCGTTAATCCAGGGCCCGACGATGGGCCAGTCCACGCCGATGACCGTGTCGACCGAGTACGTCGCGCCCTGCGGTGACCTGCCCCAGGTGTGGCGGATCTCGCCGATCTTGAACCCAAGAATCTGCGGCCGCGTGACGAAGCGTTGCGGCGACAGTTCGACGACGCGCGCGGCGCCCTCGCTTTCGTAGGGTCCGAACCACTCGTAGCGAGCGACCACTCCTCCGGCGCCAACACCAGGCTTCCCGTTCGCGGCGGGCTCCTCGATCCAGATGCGTCCGTGTTCGGTCGGATGGAACAGGTGGTAAAGCGGCCGTGTCGCACCATCGAACTCGACGACGCCGAGCGGCAGCACGCGATACCACCACGCGAGCATTTCGGGCGTGACTCCGGGCAGCGGCTGATGCCTGATCGTCAGGTGGATGCGGCCGCCCGGCAGGATCTCGTGTGCCGTCGCGGCGCGAGTCGCGTCCGGCAAGGGCCACGGCAGGTTCCGCGGCGGATCGTGCTTCGGATTCGCGGGCAACGCGAACGCAATCAGGTAATCGCCGGTGCCGCGGTTGTACATCGCGTGCCCGCCTGCGTTCACGAGCACGTACTGCCGGCCCTTCAGCGTGTAGCTCATCGGTGTCGCGGTCGCGTCCACCGGCAGGTCGTAGCTCCAGATCTCGCGCCCGCTGTTGACGTCGAACGCGCGCAACTGCCGGTCCATCGTCGCCGCGATGAAGAACAGCCCGCCGTCGGTTACGAGGCCGCCCCCGAGGTTCGGCGTTCCCCAGTCGATGTGCCACGGCAGCGGGAACGGACCCATCTCGTGCACCGAGCCGAGCGGCGCCTGCCACGCGATACGTCCCGCGGCGAGATCGACAGCAACCAGCTTGCCCCACGGCGGCGCCGTGCACGGAATGCCGAGCGGCGACAGCAACGGACCGACCGCGAGCGTGTACGGCGTGCCCTGCATCGTCACGAACATCGTCTTCTGGCCGGCCACCGGGTGATCCTGGCCCGTCTTCGCGACCGCATCCCGCGTCAGTTGCGCGACGAACGGCGCGGCGTTGACGTTGACGATCAGCAGCTGCCGTTGCGGCAGGTATGCGCCGCCGCCCCAGTTCGCGCCGCCGAGACTGCCTGGGAACAGCAGCGTCGGCTGCTCGGCGAGTGGCGTGAAGATGCCATCGTTCTTCAGGCCCGCGATCGCATCGCGACAACGGCCGCGATCCCAGAACGTCAGGCCCCAGGCGTCGTCGGGCCCGATCCGTGTCGGCAGCAACGGCGCGGGCCGCGTCGGGAATGGCTGCGTCGGCCACGCGTGCTCGCCGGGGATCGTGCTCGCTGGCACCGCTCGCTCCTGCACCGGCAGCAATGGCCGGCCATTGCGGCGATCGAGCACGAACACGAAGCCCTGCTTGCTCACCTGCGCGAGCGCGGGTACGCGCTGGCCGTTCGTGCCGGGCCAGTCGAACAATACCGGTTGAGCGGGCGTGTCGTAGTCCCAGAGATCGTGATGCACGAGCTGGAACGCCCACTCGACGGCGCCGGTGGACATCCGCAACGCGACCACGGAGTTGGCATACCCGTTGCTGCCCGGCCGCAATGCACCGTAGTAATCAGGCGACGGCGCGCCGGTCGGCACGAACACGAGGTCGGCTGCGGCATCGACCGCCAGCGGCGCCCACGCGTTGGCCGCGCCGGTGCCCGCGATGCCTTGCAGCGGATCGAAGGTCCAGCGCGGCGCTCCAGTGACTGCGTCGAACGCCGCAACGATGCCGCGAGGCGCCTCGGCGTACGCGAAGTCGATCACCGACGAGCCGACGACGACCACACCGTTGCCGACTGCCGGCGGCGAACTCGCGCCGACTTGCTCGAGCCCGTAGCGCTCGTGCTCGACCAGCGTGACGGTTCCCAGTTTGCCAAAATCCGCGCACGGCCGGCCGTTGCGCGCATCGAGCGCGACCAGGCGCCGGTCCCCGGTGATGGTATAGATGCGATGCCGGCACGCGCCACCAGGGTCCACCTGTGGCGTCTCTGCATACGCGACGCCGCGGCAGCGGTACGGACGCGTGCTGGTGCGACGGACCTTTGGGTCGTATGTCCAACGCTCGCGGCCGGTCTCGGGATCGAGCGCGATCACGCGGTTGAACGGCGTGCAGTACACGAGATGCTCGCCTGCCTCGCGCGGCAGCAGGATCGGCGTGGACTGCGCGGACACGCTCGACGGCGGGCCCCTGCTCGCGGCCATGTCGCCGTTGCGATGCGTCCACGCGGGCGCGACACGGCCGACATTCTCGGTCGTGATCTGCGTCGCGGGGCTGTGGTGCCAGCCGAACGGGTCGCCTGCCGCGTGCGCGGGCTGCATGGAACACCCGAGCAACAGCACCAGCGGCCACGTCGGAACGGCAGCCAGGACAGCGACGTTCAGCTTCATGGCCCGGAGTGTGCACGCAGGGCCGCGCATCGTGAAGGTGCGGCCCGCCGCAGGTCAGGGCTTGGTGGCCCGTTGCGACACAGCGTATAAAGTCCCGATCCGACAACACGAAAAGGAGAGACAAACAATGTTCCGATATCGGACGGCGCTCATCGGTCTCGCGAGTTGCACCGTGCTGACACTGGCCTTGGCTGCGAACGCCACCGCCTGCGTGTCCACCGACAAAAAACCCAAGATCAAGGTGTCGGTCGTCAACGGCCAACCGGTCGTCGACAAGGACACGCTCAGGGTCTGCGTGGGCGACGAGGTCCACTGGGTGTTTGCGGGCTCAAAGGAATTCAAGATCAGCTTCCTGCAGGATCAACCGTTCGACTGGCCTGACAAGAGCATGAAGGGCGCGAGCGTTAAGGGACAAGTCAGGCCCGACGCGGTCCAGAACGGAAAACCGACCGAATTTCCATACGGTGTCGATGTCGACGGGGTCATGCTCGACCCGAAGATCATCGTCGATCCCTGAGTCGGGGAATCGGTGCCGGTGTTACGGTTTCAGTTACTGCACGGATCGGGCTGATAGACGCAAGGCGTCGAGCACGCCGGTCGGTCATGATCGGGCGATCGTTCATGCGCCGACGATCGTCCGATGCCACGCCAACGTCGCATTCACTTGCCGGGGGGCCTGTACCACGCCGTACTGCGGGGCAACCACCGGCAGGCCATCTTCGGCGGCACCGACGACTACCTGTGCTTCGAGGAGATCATGGCTCGTGCCGTCGAGCGCTACGGTGCCAACTTGTTCGCGTACTGCTGGATGACGAATCACGTTCACCTGGCGATCCGGGTTGCCGCAGCGCCGCTCGGTCCGCTCATGGGCATCGTCGCCTCCCGTTACGCGCGGGCGAAGCAACGCTCGATCGCGACGACCGGCCACCTGTTCGAGCGCCGTTACCGGGCACGGCTGGTCGATGCTGACCGCTACCTGCTGGTGCTTGTGCGCTACATCCACTTGAATCCTGTCCGCGCCCACATGGTGGCTGACGCGCGTGACTATCGCTGGAGCAGTCATCGCGCGTATCTCGGGGCGTCGTGCCCCGACTGGCTTCGCATCGAGCCGGTGCTCGGCAGGTTCGGGCCGTCGGTCGACGCGGCCCGTGCCGCTTACTGGCGCTTCATGAACGAGACGCCGGCGGCCACGGACCGCGATGAGATCAGCCCGACCGCGCGAGCAGGCCAGGCGAGCGGCGCCGAGCGCGACGCGCTGGCACCACCGCAATGCGCGAACGGCGGTGTGCCATCGCCGCGCAGCATGGAGGCGATTGCCGCCGAAGTCGCGCGAGTACGCCAGGTGGTGCTGGAGGAACTGCGGTCGAAGCAGAGGCGGCCCGACCTGGTGCAGGCGCGCGGCGAGGTTGCGCGACGTGCGTTGCTCGAGGGCGTCGCGAATCTGTCGCAGGTCGCCCGTTACCTGAACCGCGCACCCTCGACGCTCAGCGACCTGCTGCACGGCCGTCGGTGAACGACGGCTTCCGGAACCGTAACACCGGCACCGGAGAAAAAAAGAAGCCCCGCTTTCGCGGGGCTCCTTCGTGTTACCGAAACCGTAACACCGGCACCTTTACATGCCCATATCGCCCATGCCGCCCATGCCGCCCATGTCCGGCATGCCGCCGTGCTTGTGGTCGTCGTCCTTCGGCGACTCGGCCACCATCACTTCGGTCGTGAGCAGCAAGCCGGCCACCGAAGCGGCGTTCTGCAGCGCGAGACGCGTGACCTTGGTCGGGTCCAGGATGCCCATGTCGAGCATGTCGCCGTAGACGCCCGTCGCGGCGTTGTAGCCGAACGTGCCCTTGCCCTTCTTGACTTCGGCCAGCACGACCGCAGCATCCTCGCCCGCGTTCGCGACGATCTGGCGCAGCGGCTCCTCGATCGAGCGCGACAGGATCTTGATGCCGATGGCCTGGTCTTCATTCCGGCCTTCGAGCTTCTCGAGAGCCTTCTGCGCACGGATCAGCGCGACGCCGCCGCCGGCGACCACGCCTTCCTCGACCGCCGCACGGGTGGCGTGCAGCGCATCCTCGACGCGGGCCTTCTTCTCCTTCATCTCGATCTCGGTGGCCGCACCGACCTTGATCACGGCGACGCCGCCGGAGAGCTTGGCCATGCGCTCCTGCAGCTTCTCCTTGTCGTAGTCGGAGGTGGCTTCCTCGATCTGCTGCTTGATCTGGGCGATGCGCGACTTGATCTCGGCAGTCTTGCCGTGGCCGTCGATGATCGTGGTGTTTTCCTTCTCCACGACGATCTTCTTGGCCTGGCCGAGGTCGGCCAGCGTCGCCTTCTCGAGCGTCAGGCCCACTTCCTCGGCGATCACTGTGCCGCCGGTCAGGACGGCGATGTCCTGCAGCATGGCCTTGCGACGGTCGCCGAAGCCCGGGGCCTTGACGGCCGCGACCTTGACGATGCCGCGGATCGTGTTGACGACCAGCGTCGCCAGCGCCTCACCCTCGACGTCCTCGGCGACGACCAGCAGCGGACGGCCGGCCTTCGCGATGCCTTCGAGCAGCGGCAGCATCTCGCGCACGTTCGAGACCTTCTTGTCGTACAGCAGTACGTACGGGTTCTCGAGATCGGCCGACTGGCTGGTCTGGTTGTTGATGAAGTACGGCGAGAGGTAGCCGCGGTCGAACTGCATGCCCTCGACGACGTCGAGCTCGTTCTGCAGGCCCGAGCCTTCCTCGACCGTGATCACGCCTTCCTTGCCGACCTTCTCCATCGCATCGGCGATCGTCTTGCCGATCGACTCGTCGCTGTTCGCGGAGATGGTGCCGACCTGGGCAATCGCCTTGTTGTCCTTGCAGGGCTTCGAGAGCTTCTTCAGCTCCTCGGTGGCCACTTCGACGGCCTTGTCGATGCCGCGCTTGATGTCCATCGGGTTGGCGCCCGCGGCGACGGCCTTCAGGCCCTCGCGCACGATCGCCTGGGCGAGCACCGTGGCGGTCGTCGTGCCGTCACCGGCCTCGTCGGAGGTGTTGGAAGCGACTTCCTTCACCATCTGCGCGCCCATGTTCTCGAACTTGTCCTTGAGCTCGATTTCCTTCGCCACGCTCACGCCGTCCTTGGTGACGGTCGGGGCGCCGAAGCTCTTGTCGAGCACCGCGTTGCGGCCCTTGGGACCCAGGGTCACCTTGACCGCATTCGCGAGGATGTTGACGCCGCGGAGCATCCGCGACCGGGCGTCATCGCCAAAACGTACGTCTTTCGCTGCCATTGCAGTGTTCTCCGGAATTCGTTGGTTGTCGGGTCGGGCTCGATTACTTCTCGAGCACCGCCATCACGTCTTCTTCGCGCATGACGAGGTATTCCTCGCCATCGACCTTCACTTCGGTACCGCTGTACTTGCCGAAGAGGATGTGGTCGCCGACCTTGACGTCGAGCGGACGAACGGTGCCGTTCTCGAGGATCTTGCCCTTGCCCACCGCGACGACCTTGCCGCGGATCGGCTTCTCGGCGGCGGAGTCGGGGATCACGATGCCGCCGGGGGACTTGGTCTCGGCGTCGAGCCGCTGGATGATCACGCGGTCGTGAAGCGGACGAATCTTCAACTTGTCAGCCATTGCTGAAATCTCCGTGTTGGGTTGTTCAGCCGTAAGGGAATTCGCGGGGCAGTGTTAGCACTCACCCCATGCGGCTGCTAATAATAGGCGTCGGCAGCCCGAATTCAAGCCCCAGGCCGGAACTGCGTCGCAGTGCGTGTCGCAGTGGCCAGCACGGCCCCAGACGTGGTGATCTAATCGTAAGCGTATGACTGCAAAAGATATTATGGTCACTTCCAACCCCGCACAGGCGCGGAAACGACCGCCCTCGCGAACATCCTGCCCGGGACGAGGTCCATATATATCCCCTCCGGGCGCGATGCGGGACAGACCCGAGATGGTCGCCCTGACCGCGTCGGGCGGGCATGATGCCTACTTTCTATGGGTCGCCAGCGCGGCCTGGACTCCGGACACATGACAAGAACGATTCTCAACGTCGCGCGCCTTGCCGCGCTGATCCTTCTGCCATGGCTGGCGCTCGGCGCGGCCAGCGCGGAGGACCAGTTCCTTCCGCCGCAGCAGGCCTACAAGTACACGACGAGCGTCGCCGACGGCGATCTCGTGGTGCGCTTCGACATCCAGCCGGGTTACTACCTCTACCGCGACCGCCTGGGACTGGAGTCAGCGACCCCTGGCGTCACGATCGGCAAACCAGACCTGCCCGTGGGCGAGGATCACGAGGACGACTATTTCGGCAAGCAGGTCATCTATCGCGGCAACCCGGCCATCGCCGCAAAGCTGCAGTTCGACGGTCCTCCCCGCCCGTTCGACGTCACGCTGAAATTGCAGGGCTGCGCCGATGCGGGCCTCTGTTACCCGCCCCAGCGCTGGAAGACCCGCGTGGAGGTGGGCGACGCAGCGGCGGTCGCGCCCTCGAGCACAGTGGCTGCCAGTGGCGATCGCAAGGGCTTCGACCTGAAGCGACTGCTTGCCGGGGGACCGAAGTCCGAGACCGACTTCCTGCCAGTCGACAAGGCGTTCGTGCTCTCGGCCTCGAGCGACAGTCCGGATAGCGTCACGCTGCGCTGGGACATCGCGGACGGCTACTACCTCTACCGCGACAAGGTGAAGATCGTTGCCCCGGGCGGCGACGCGCAGTTCGGCAAGGCTTCGATCCCGGGCGGCAAGACCGCAGCACGACGAGTACTTCGGCGAGCAGGTCGTGTTCGTCGACGAGATGGTCGCCGACGTGCCGGTGGCCGCCGCGCCTGGGACGCGCGAAGTGACGTTGCAGGTTACTTACCAGGGTTGCGCCGAGGCGGGTCTCTGCTATCCGCCCACAAAGAAGGAACTGAAGGTCGCGCTGGCGGCCCCCGGCAGCGTCGCGGCGTCGGGTCGAGCGCCGGCCGGTCGCATGCAGTCGGAGCAGGACATGCTGGCCGAGAAGATCCGCAGCGGCAGCCTGCTCGCGGTGCTGGCAACGTTCTTTGGCGCGGGGCTGCTGCTGGCGTTCACGCCGTGCGTGCTGCCGATGGTGCCGATTCTCTCCGGCATCATCGTCGGTGCCGGTCGCGACCGTCCCGTGTCGCGCGGCCGTGCCTTCTCGCTGTCGCTCGCGTACGTACTCGGCATGGCGCTCACTTATACGATCGCGGGTGCGGCATTCGCCGCCGCCGGTCAGCAGGCGCAGGCCGTATTCCAGAAGCCCTGGATCATCGTGCTGTTCGCGGCGTTGTTCGTCGTGCTCGCGCTCGGCATGTTCGGCGCGTTCAACCTGCAGGTGCCCGCAGCGCTGCAGGCGAAGCTCGCCGACGCTAGCAATCGCCAGAAGCAGGGCACGCTGATCGGCACCGCGGTGATGGGCGCCCTGTCGTCGCTGATCGTCACGGCCTGCGTCGCACCACCGCTGGTAGCGGCGCTCGCAGTGATCGGCCAGAGCGGCGACGTGTTCCGCGGCGGCGCGGCACTGTTCGCGCTGAGCCTGGGCATGGGAGCGCCGCTGCTGGTGGTCGGCGCGTCGGCCGGCCGGTTGCTGCCGAAGGCCGGCCCGTGGATGGATGCCGTCAAGATCGCCTTCGGGGTGATGCTGCTCGGCGTCGCGGTCTGGATGCTCGGCCGCATCCTGCCCGGTCCGGCCACGCTCGGACTGTGGGCAGTGCTGGCGTTCATCACGGGTTACTACCTGTTCACGACGGGCGATCGCAGCGCAAAAGGCGGTGCGGCGCTCGTCCGCCGCGGGCTCGGCGCACTGGCCGTGCTGTATGGAATCGCGATGCTCGTGGGCGCACTTTCCGGCAGCAGCAACCCGTTGCAGCCGCTCGCCGGCCTCAGGTCGCCAAAGCAGTCCGCGACCGTCGAGAACCTGCGGTTCACGCGCATCAAGTCCGTGCAGGACTTCGATCGCGCGCTCGCGGCAGCAAAGGCCGCCGGCCGGCCGCTGATGCTCGACTTCTATGCGGACTGGTGCGTCTCCTGCAAGGAGATGGAGCACCGCACGTTCACGGACCCGGGCGTACAGGTGGAGCTTTCGCGCGCCGTACTGCTGCAGGCGGATGTCACGGCGAACGATGACGCCGACCAGGCGCTGCTGCAGCGCTTCGGCATCCTCGGCCCGCCGACGATCGTGTTCTACGGCGCGGACGGTAACGAGCGGACCGATTACCGCGTGGTCGGCTTCAAGCCGGCCGACGAATTCCGCGCTCACGTCGCCCAGGCATTCGGAGACGGAGCATGAAAAGCGCCGTGCTCGCGGCAGTGATCATCGGCGCGGCGGCCGCCGGCGCGGCCGGATACCTGTTCTTCGAACGGCGCCCGCAGGCCACGGAGCCGCTGCCCGCCGCCATGGAGACGGCGCCGAAGACGCTCGCGGCCACGCTGCCGACATTCCAGCTCGCCGACCGCGGCGGCCAGATGCGCTCGCTGCAGGACTGGACCGGCAAGTCGCTGATCGTGAACTTCTGGGCGACCTGGTGTGCACCGTGCCGGCGCGAGATCCCGCTGCTCGAGAAGATCCAGGCCGAGTACGGGCCCGAGGGGTTCCAGGTGATCGGCATCGCGGCGGACTATCGCGACAAGGTCATCGCCTACGCGGACGAGATCGGGCTCAAGTACCCGCTGCTGATCGGCGAGCAGGAGGCGCTCGACGCGGCGACCGCGTTCGGCGTCGAGGCCGTCGGCTTCCCGTTCACGATCTTCTCGGACAACCAGGGTCGGATCGTCGCCGCCCACCTGGGCGAGCTCACCGAACCCGAGGCGGGGGCGATTCTTGGCGCGGTCCGCAAGGTCGACGCGGGCAAGCTGACGCCTGAGCAGGCGCGGACGGAGATCGAGACAGCGCTGGCCGCCCTGCCCCACGGCGACCACGCCGACTAAGGCCAAACGCGCCGGATTGGGCCTAAAAGTCGCCATCCTGCAGGCATTGGCGTTAATATTGCCGT